>JBJTAS010000051.1:0-89441 GCA_046090895.1 Oxalobacteraceae bacterium
ACGGGTAGATTTGCCGGTCGCCGGCACTGACGGGGATAAAACAGAATCGCTCATCTATACGTGTCCATTTAAAACTACGTGGGCACGTAGGCTCGCATGAGCTCTGAAAAGAGGCTAGACGGTGATTACCGGATGCTCACGAATCGTGCAGGGGAAAGTACACCTTATCGTAGCGAAGGGCGGGCCAGAAACTGCTCCGCGAGCCTCACCCAGTAACTGGCACCGATGGGAAGTAACTCATCATTAAAATCATAGCTCGGGTTATGAAGATTGCAGGGACCGAGGCCATGCCCCGTCATGCGGTGCGCGCCATCACCGTTCCCGATAAAGACATAACAGCCCGGCTTTTCGAGCAGCATAAAGGCAAAATCTTCCGAGCCCATGGTGGGCTCCAGCTTTTTCAGCACACCGTCTTTACCAACCACCTCTGACATGATCTCTGCTGCGAAAGTCGTTTCCGGTTCATGATTAATCAGCGGAGGGTAATTGCGACGGAAGCTAAATTCCACATGGGCGCCGAAAGCGGTAGCGGTGTGCGAAGCAATCTCTCCCATCCGGGACTCAATAAGATCAAGCGCCTCCATGGTGAACGTCCGAACGGTGCCTATCATCTTCGCCGAATCCGGAATGATATTTGTTGCGCTACCTGAGTGAATCTGTGTGATCGACAAGACGCCTGCATCCAAGGGGTTCTTGTTGCGGGAGATAATCGTCTGCCAGCTTTGTGCGATCTGCACCGCGACCATCACCGGGTCCGTGCTCAGGTGCGGCTGGGCCGCATGAGATCCTTTACCCTGTATGGTTAATTCGAATTCATTCGATGACGCCATCATTGGTCCGGCAATGACGCCCATCGTCCCGGCCGGCGCCCCGGGCCAGTTATGCATGCCAAACACGGCCTCCATCGGGCACTGCTCGAACAATCCTTCGTCCATCATGCGCTTCGCACCGCCCGCGCCTTCCTCTGCTGGCTGGAAAATCACATAAACGGTCCCATCAAAATTGCGATTCTTGGCAAGATAATGAGAAGCACCCAGCAGCATCGCCGTGTGGCCGTCGTGTCCACAAGCATGCATTTTTCCAGCGTGGCGAGAGCGGTGCTCGAAGGTATTCAATTCGTCCAGCGGCAAGGCATCCATATCTGCGCGTAGCCCGACCGACCGCTTGCTGCTACCGTGGCTGATGACGCCCACCACCCCGGTGCCGCCCAGGCCACGAATGACCGGTATGCCCCACTCGGTGAGTTTGGCCGCCACCAGATCCGAGGTCTTGAACTCTTCGTACGAGAGCTCGGGGTGAGCGTGGATACTGCGCCGGATGTTCTTGAGTTCGTCGTGAAAAGCCAGAATAGGATCGATCAGCTTCATGGAGGTCTCTTCCTTCGATTAGTCTTGTGCCTGCGAACAACCCGTGTTGTGCCTGCATGGGTGGCCGGTCATCTGAGCGACCGTCTGTGTAATATTACCTTCAGGTGAGCTTGGTGACATACTTGCAAATCAAACAAATAATTCTTGTGCCGGAGTTTCGATGAATACCCGAGTCGTACGCGCCGCCTGCCCCCATGATTGCCCGGATACCTGCGCCATGCTGGTTACCGTCACCGACGGCGTTGCGACTGCCGTGCGAGGAGACCCCGATCATCCCAACACCGGAGGCGTGCTCTGTACCAAGGTATCGCGCTATCTCGAAAGAACTTATCACGCCGACCGTCTCTTGTATCCCATGCGACGAATAGGGAAAAAGGGCGAAGGAAAATTCGAGCGAATCAGTTGGAAGGAGGCGCTTGACACCATCGCCGCACAGTTGAAACCGCTGGCGCAGAGCGATTCGAGGGCGATACTTCCCTACAGCTATGCTGGCACCATGGGCGTCGTTCAGGGCGAATCCATGGCCATGCGTTTTTTTAATCGCCTGGGCGCCAGCCAACTCGACAGAACCATTTGCTCGTCTGCGGGCGGTGTCGGTATCAAATACACCCTTGGCGCCAAGATGGGAATGGATACCGAGCAGTACGAGCATTCCAAGCTGATTCTGATCTGGGGCGGCAATCCGATCGCTTCCAATCTGCATTTCTGGTCGCGCGCGCAGGAAGCAAAGCGTCGCGGTGCGGTATTAATCGCGATAGATCCCTATCGCTCACTGACCGCTGAAAAGTGTGATCAGCATATTCCCGTGTTACCCGGTACCGATGCGGCACTGGCGCTGGGGCTGATGCATCTGCTCATCCGCGATGACTTACTCGATCATGATTACATCGAGCGCTACACCCTCGGTTACGACCTGCTGCGAGAGCGCGTTGCCGATTGGACACCTGAGAAAACCGCCCAAACCTGTGGCATCGATACGGCGCAAGTCGAGATGCTGGCCCGGCTGTACGGCGAGACCGCGCGCCAGGGTGCACCCGTAGCGATTCGGGTCAACTACGGTGTACAGCGCGCACATGGCGGTGGAATGGCAGTTCGAAACATCGCGTGTCTGCCCGCGCTGGTTGGTGCCTGGCGACACCCGGCGGGAGGGATTCTGTTGTCGTCGGGCGAAACCTATCCGAAAAAAGATCAGCAACTTCAGCGACCTGACCTGATGCCGACAGACGGCGCCAAGCCGCCACGGACCATCAACATGAGCACCATCGGTGATGATCTGCTTCGTCCCGGTTCTGAGACCTTCGGCCCCGCTGTGCAAGCGCTGATCGTCTACAACGCCAACCCCGTGGCAGTCGCACCAGAATCTGCCAAAGTGGCACAAGGGTTTGCGCGCGAAGATTTGTTTACTGTCGTACTTGAGCATTTTCAGACAGACACAGTCGACTATGCCGATATCGTACTGCCGGCCACCACGCAGCTTGAGCACACAGACATTCACGCCAGTTACGGGCATTTGTATATCGTCGCGAATAATCCTGCGATCGCCCCGCTCGGCGAAGCCAAGCCGAACAGTGAAATCTTCCGCTTGCTAGCCTCCGCGATGGGATTCGACGATCCTTGCTTCAAGGACAGCGATGATGATCTGGCCGCGCAGGCCTTCGATCCGACACATCCGCATGCTCGTCATTTCGACTGGGCGAGGCTGAAGCAGGATGGCTGGATGAGGCTTAGCGTTACCGATGCGCCGTTTGCGCGGGGCGGCTTTCCCACGCCCTCGGGCAAGTGCGAGTTTTATAGCGAATCAATGAAGAAAGCAGGGCTGGATCCCTTGCCCGCCTACCTGCCTCCCTATGAATCCAGGGCAAGCGCCCCCGCGCTGGCCGCCAAGTATCCGTTGGCCATGATTTCCCCGCCACAGAGGAACTTTCTCAACACCACCTTCGTCAATGTGAAGAGTCTCAGGGACACCGAAGGAGAGCCTTATCTTGAGATCCATCCTGCAGACGCCAGGCAGCGCGGTGTCTCCGACGGTGATGAGGTTCGTATATTCAATGATCGCGGATCGATGGTCGCCAAAGCGCACGTAACTGACCATGCGCGAGAGGGTCTGGTCGTCGCCTTATCCATCTGGTGGAAAAAACTCGCCTCCGACGGCAAGAACGCCAATGAGCTGACCAGCCAGCGCCTGACTGACATGGGACGGGCACCGACTTTTTATGATGTCTTGGTGCAGGTAGAAAAAGCCTGAACCTCGTACCGAGTACACAGATCGCCCGCGCTCTCCGATGGCTGACCACGCAACTCCGCATTCGCGTTCGGCGTTCACGGCCTACGCAGCCTGTGCTGCGCTCACGACCTGCTTGCTTGGTGGATGCGCTGAGCTGGGTTATTACGCGCAGGCGGCGCGCGGACAGATGTCCTTGCTGGCAGGTGCCAAACCCATCGAGCGCTGGTTATCGGACCCCGCCGGCTGATGCTGGAGCGCTACAGGGTAATGGCGCAGCACCCCTACAGGGATGTCGCGAACCTGACTATTGCATTGCAATAAAAACACAATCTGTGTACTTTCCGTTAGCATCAGTGCGAAACAACTATCGCTGACCCATGAAGTGGGTCGGCCGAGACGTAAGCGTCAACGAGGTGTCGCATGGAGAAATTCTGGCTGAAGTCTTACCCCCCCGGTGTGCCTGCGGATATCGATCCGGACAGTTACCGCTCGCTGGTCCAGCTGATGGAAGAAGCCTTTGGCAAATACGCCGATCGGCAAGCCTACGTCTGCATGGGCAGAACTCTGCGCTTTGCCGAGCTGGACATCTTGTCGCGCCAGCTTGCCGCTTTTTTGCAGGCGCAGGGACTGGCGCCCGGTGCACGAGTGGCTGTGATGATGCCGAATATCTTGCAGTATCCCGTCGCCATTGCAGCAGTCCTGCGAGCGGGGTTCACCGTGGTGAATGTCAATCCGCTCTATACCCCGCGTGAGCTCGAACACCAGCTCAATGATTCAGGTGCCGAGTCCATCATCGTGCTCGAGAATTTTGCGCATACACTGGAAAGGGTGATTTCGCGAACCCAAGTCAGAGTGGCTTTGGTTGCCAGCATGGGCGATCTGCTGGGTCCTATCAAGGGTAGTATCGTCAATTTTGTGGTGCGCAACTTGAAAAAGCTGGTGCCTGCTTACGAATTGCCAAATGCGATACGCTTTAATCGAGCCTTGCGCGAAGGTGCCTCACAGACGCTGCTGCCTGCACAACCGCACCAGGATGACATCGCCTTTTTGCAGTACACCGGTGGTACCACCGGCTTATCCAAAGGTGCCATGCTCAGTCATCGCAACGTGATTGCCAACCTGCTGCAGAACGAAGTGTGGCTCATGCCTGCGCTGAACAAAGCACCGACCGTTGATTCGTTGACTTTCGTCTGTGCTCTACCGCTTTACCATATCTTTGCACTCACTGTCTGCTGCCTGGTTGGCATGCGTACCGGCGCGATGAACATACTGATACCGAATCCCCGGGATATCCCTGGTCTGATCAAAACACTGTCGGGGTATCGATTCAATATTTTCCCTGCGGTGAACACGCTCTACAACGGCTTATTGAATCATCCGGATTTCGCCAGACTTGATTTTTCCATGCTCAAGCTCTGCAATGGCGGCGGCATGGCCGTACAAAAAGCAGTGAATGATCGTTGGCACAGGGTTACCGGCAAGAGCATCGTCGAAGGTTACGGGCTGTCCGAGACCTCGCCCGTTGCCACCGCCAATCCCTCGGATGCCACTGAATTCACGGGTACCATTGGCTTGCCGATTTCCTCGACAGAGATTGCGATACTGGATGATGAAGGTCGACATCTGTCAGTCGGTGAGACAGGTGAGATCGCGATCCGAGGCCCTCAGGTGATGAGGGGCTATTGGAACAGGCCGCAAGATACGGCAGAGGTCATGACGGCCGACGGATTTTTTCGCTCTGGCGACATCGGATTCATGAATGCAGCAGGCTATGTCACGATCGTCGACCGAAAAAAAGACATGGTGTTAGTCTCCGGATTCAATGTCTATCCGAATGAAGTCGAGGCCGTCGTTGCCATGCATCCCGGCGTCATGGAGTGTGCCGTCATCGGTGTGCCCGATTCCGGTACCGGTGAAGCGGTCAAGTTGTTTGTCGTTCGCCGTGATCCCGAGCTCACCGCAGAAGACTTGATGGCCTACTGCCAGGAAGAACTTACGGCGTACAAGCGACCAAAATTCATCGAGTTCCGGGATGAGCTGCCAAAGACGAATGTCGGCAAGATTCTGCGGCGTGAGCTACGCGACCACCAGCCTCTGGTGGCAGCCTGACTTCACGCATCTGAAGGCAAGGATGGCAGGGGGCGAGGGCGGCGCTGGTCATCCGTGGCCACATAGGTCAGCGTTGCTTCAGTGACCTTGACTACTTCCGATTGCAGCCGATTTCGTTCGGCAAACACCTCCACATTGACGGTAATCGACGTGGTGCCCGTCTTCACGATCTTGGCATAGAACGACAATAAATCGCCGACGAATACGGGTTGCTTGAACACGAAAGAATTCACTGCCACTGTGCCCACCCGGCCATTCGCACGCCGCACCGCGGGCAATGCGCCAGCAATATCAACCTGTGCCATGATCCAGCCGCCAAATACATCTCCGTGCACGTTCGCATCGGATGGCATGGGCATCACGCGCAATGTTGGCATGCCGTCGGGCAGCGAAGTGATTTCCTGATGGGCGGTCATGCGTACTCCTGTTGGTGTAGCGGTCCGGAAGCAGCATAGACGATACAATCCCCGAACGCCCGCACAGAATAAACCAAACTGTCTGAATCTGAGTCTTTTGCTTAACCATCATGCGCCACCACGCCAGTCCAACCAGCCACCCGCCACAGGCACCTGCAAATCAGCGTACCCGGAATGACTGGGCAACCATAAAGACACTTCTGCCTTATCTGTGGCAATGGAAATGGCGGGTGCTGCTGGCACTGGGCTGTCTGGTGTCAGCCAAGTTAGCCAACGTCGGTGTGCCGCTGGTTCTCAAACAGCTGATTGATGGTCTGACGATCTCGCCCGCGCAACCCGCGACGCTGCTGGTGCTGCCGGCCGGCGTGCTAGTGGCCTACGGCGTACTGCGCTTGTCCACCACGGTGTTCACCGAGTTGAGAGAATTTTTTTTCGCCCGAGTGACCCAGCGCGCAGTACGCACCATCGCACTGCAGGTATTTCGCCATCTGCATGCATTGTCATTGCGCTTTCATCTGGGTCGTCAGACTGGGGGCGTCACCCGGGATATCGAGCGTGGCACCCGTGCCGTGTCGTCCCTGGTGTCGTATACGTTGTTCAGCATCTTGCCCACCCTGGTCGAGATCGCTATGGTATTGGCTTACCTGTCGCTGCAATATGATCTCTGGTTTTCTATCATCACGCTGATCGCGCTGATCACCTACATTACTTTTACCGTCGTGGTCACGGAATGGCGCACACATTTTCGGCGCACGATGAACGAGCTGGAGTCCAAGGCCAGCACTCGGGCCATTGACTCGTTGCTCAATTATGAAACAGTAAAATATTTCGGTAATGAAGAATACGAAGCGCGACGCTATGACGAGGGTTTGCAGCGCTATGAGCGTGCAGCGGTGCGCTCCCAGACCTCACTGAGTCTGCTCAATGCTGGACAGTCGCTGATCATTGCCACGGCGGTCACTCTCATTTTGTGGCGCGCCACGCTCGGTGTGATTGCCGGGACGATGACACTAGGTGATCTGGTACTGGTCAATGCCTTCATGATCCAGTTATACCTACCGCTGAATTTTCTGGGCGTGTTGTACCGGGAAATCAAGCAGAGCCTGGCCGATATGGAAAAAATGTTCAACTTGCTCGACCAGCACCGGGAAGTCGCTGATGTGTCCGATGCCAAGCCGCTACACATTCAGGCGGCGGCGCTGCAGTTCAGGCAGGTCGATTTCCGCTACGAGACAAACCGCCAGATTTTGTTTGGTGTAGATTTTGAAGTCCCAGCCGGCACCACCACGGCGGTAGTCGGTCACAGTGGTTCAGGCAAATCCACACTGGCACGGCTGCTCTTCCGTTTTTATGATGTCAATGGTGGTCAGATCCTCATTGATGGGCAAGACCTGCGCTTAGTCACTCAAGCCTCGCTGCGCGCTGCGATAGGCATTGTCCCTCAGGACACGGTGCTGTTCAACGACAGCATAGGCTATAACATCGCCTATGGCCGACCCGACGCGACCGAGGATGAGATCATCGCTGCCGCGCGCGCGGCCTATATCCATGATTTCATCATTAGTCTGCCCGAGGGCTATGACACCATGGTTGGTGAGCGCGGGTTGAAGCTTTCCGGTGGCGAGAAACAGCGTGTCGCCATCGCACGCGCTCTGCTGAAAAACCCGTCGATACTTGTTTTCGATGAGGCCACCTCCGCGCTAGATTCTCAGGCCGAGCAGGCGATACAGTCTCAATTGCGAGAGATCGCACGCCATCGTACGACCCTGATCATTGCGCACCGGTTGTCGACCATCGCTGATGCCGATCAGATTCTGGTGCTCGAGCGAGGCCACATTATCGAGCGTGGTACCCATGCTTCGCTGCTCGCCTCGCGAGGGATGTATGCGCAAATGTGGGAGCGGCAGCAGGTCAGAGGCGATGAGGCACCCGAGCCATCCCCGCTCACCCTGATGGGCCGGGCCTGAGTCGGCCCTGTGCCTGATGCAAGCATGTCTCTTACAATGTCGATTGCAGATCAACTCGACCCAACCGACCGATGAACGCCAGACGTCTGCTTACTGATAGTTTCCACGCCGCGGTGGCTGCTGCCGATCCCCTGAAGATTGTCGCTCCCCATCTTCCAACCCCGCCCAAAGGGCGAACCTTGGTGATTGGCGCGGGCAAGGCGGCGGCCAGCATGGCGCGCGCGGTCGAGCTGGCCTGGCCAGCCTCAGCGCCTATCGAGGGACTGGTGGTCACGCGTTACGCGCATGGCATGCCCACCGATCACATACAAGTCATGGAAGCCGGACATCCCGTACCCGACGGCGCTGGAGAAGCCGCTGCGGCGCAGATACTTGAGCAGGTATCGCGTCTGACTGCAGATGATTTGTTGATCGCCTTGGTCTCTGGAGGTGGATCGAGCCTGTTGTCACTGCCGGTCGAGACGGTCAGCATGGCCGATCTGAAAGCCGTCACCAATGCCTTGTTGCGCTCAGGTGCGCCGATCACTGAGATGAATATCGTTCGCAAGCACCTCTCGCGCATTCAGGGCGGGCGTCTTGCGGCGGCTTGCCGCGCGCCCATACTCACACTGGTGATCAGCGATGTCACTGGCGATGATCCGAGCGCGATCGCCTCAGGTCCGACGTGCGCCGATCCCAGCACGTATCGTGATGCGCTTGATGTCATCGCGCATTTCAATGTCCAGGCACCCACCTCGGTGCTTGCGCATCTCGAGCAAGGTGCTGCTGGCCTCGTCGCTGAGACCCCTAAGCCAGGCGACGCTGCTGTGGCGCATTCGGAGGTGAGGGTCATCGCCACCGCGCATCAATGCCTGCGAGCGGCCGCCGACTTCTTTGCTGATCACCAGATCACGCCGGTGGTACTCGGCGACACGGTCACGGGCGAGGCGTCGGAAGTGGCGAAGGTGTATGCGGCACTGGTGCGCGAAATTCGCGACCATCAGCAGCCGTTCAGGCCCCCAGTGGCATTGATCTCTGGGGGTGAATGTACCGTGACAGTGAAAGGCAACGGGCGCGGCGGTCGCTGCGCCGAATTCCTGACCTCGTTGGCCGTGGAGCTCGATGGCATGCCAAACGTCTATGCGCTGGCAGCAGATACTGATGGCATTGATGGCACCGAGGACAATGCCGGTGCGCTACTGCTGCCAGATAGCCCGGCGCGGGCGATAGCCAAGGGGGTCAGCGCCAAACAGCTGCTGGCCAATAATGACGGTTATAGTTATTTCGAGGCACTGGGCGATTTGCTGATTACTGGGCCGACGCGCACGAACGTGAACGATTACCGGGTGATCCTGGTCCTGTAAAACGCCAGCAGATTTTTCCAGTTTTTTATTTTTTACTTCACTCGGGTCGCGTCATGACGTCCAAGATCACCCTTACTCGCCCCGATGACTGGCATCTTCACCTGCGTGATGGCGCCGTGCTGCGAGATGTGCTACCCCACACCGCAAGGCAGTTTGCACGGGCGATTGTCATGCCCAATTTGAAGCCACCGGTCACCACCACCGCGTTGGCCCACGCCTACCGGGAACGCATACAGCATGCGCTGCCAAGTGATAGCCAGTTCGAGCCGCTGATGACACTCTATCTGACGGATAACACCTCCGCCGAAGAGATTGGGCGCGCCGTCGAAAGCGGCATTGTCCACGGTGTGAAGCTCTATCCCGCCGGCGCCACCACCCATTCCGACGCGGGCGTCACCGATCTCGGGCGCTGCATGACCGCGCTTGAGCAGATGCAGGCGCTTGGCTTGCCGCTACTGATTCATGGCGAGGTCACAGACAGCGATATCGATCTGTTCGACCGAGAGGCTGTGTTCATTGAGCGCGTGCTGATACCCCTGCGCCGCCAGTTGCCCGCACTGAAGATCGTGTTCGAGCACATCACGACCAAAGAGGCGGTTCAGTATGTCGAAGAGGCTGATGGCCCCACCGGCGCCACGATTACGGCACACCATTTGCTGTACAACCGGAATGCGATTTTTAAAGGTGGCGTGCGCCCCCATTATTACTGCCTGCCAGTGCTCAAGCGCGAGACGCATCGACAAGCGCTGATCGCGGCTGCGACATCAGGGAATCCGAAATTTTTTCTTGGGACAGACTCGGCGCCTCATGCCAAAGGTTTGAAAGAGCATGCTTGCGGATGCGCGGGTTGTTATACCGCTTTGCACGCCATGGAGCTTTATGCGCAGGCTTTTGAGCAAGCAGATGCGCTGGATCAGCTGGAGGCCTTCGCGAGTTTCCATGGACCCGATTTTTATGGACTGCCGCGTAACAAGGATAGGGTGACGCTGGAGCGCGTAACCTGGCAGGTGCCGCAAGAGCTGCCCCTGGCCGGCGCCACCGTGGTCCCACTGGATGCAGGACAGTCGCTGCATTGGAAATTTGTCTGAGCTGCTCGCCGGATGGATTTTTCCGTCATCGACTGGCAGCGGCCCTGGCTGGCACATCTGCGTGACGTGGGTACCCAACTCACGGCGTCCCCCGACTGGATTGCGGCCGCGACCGCATTCGCCTGCGAACGAGGCTTGACGAACTCGAGGCATCTTCCCATTGTCTTTGCACCGCCAGACTCACGGCCCACATCGGTAGGCTACGAAGCGCACATCCACGCCACCGGACACGTGCCCACGCGCGATAATCTGCATGATTTTTTCAATGCGCTCGTATGGCTGCATTTTCCAGCGACCAAGCGCATGCTGAACCAACAGCAGGCAGATGAAATTCATCGTCATCCGAGACAACATTACCGAGGCAAGCAGCGTGACGCTGCGACTTTGTTCGATGAAAATGCCGCTATCTTCGTCAGCCACGACCCATCAATGACCGCATGGCTAGCGCAGCGGCAGTGGCGTATCCTGCTTCTGGCCAATGCAGCGCGTTTCCACGCCGAATGCCAGGTCATCTTGTTTGGCCATGCTTTATTGGAAAAATTGATCCAACCTTACAAAGCCATCACGGCACATGTGTGGTCCATGCACGCTAACGATGGGCACATTCAGAGCCACGACGCCCTCCCGCTGCCGCTGCTAGATGAGAGGCTAGCAAAGACTCTCGCGCCAGGTTTTGTCAGCCATGATTTTCATCATTTGCCTATTTTGGGCGTGCCCGGATGGTGGCAGGGACAAGACGAAGCCTTCTATGCGGATGATTCGGTCTTTCGTCCTCCTGTCCTGCCGTGAGCTTTTCTGCCGGCTTGAAAAAACCCGCCGTTGTGGCGGGTTCCCACTAGGGCAGCAGGCAGGACAACGTCGGTCAGAAGCCTTTTTGCAGACCCACGATCACCGCATTCGACGTACCCGTCTGCGTTAACGTCGGGTCAGCTGCAGCGTCACCTATCGCAGAATAGGATGACGGCACGCCCTCGGTCGCACGATTGAATGCAGCATACAGATTCATGGTCTTCGACATCGCATAGACCGCAGAGACATTCATGATGCTCGGATGGCCGGGACCATCATTACGTGCATAATTCACGCCAACACTACTGTTCGGCATAACCTGCATAGAGGCGCCGAGCGTGTAGGTCTGGGTTCTTTCTCCCGTCTCGGGATTGAACCGAACAAAATTTGCGGCGACTCTCAGTGGTCCGACGGGCGCACCTGCCCCCAATAACCATTGCCGGTATTGCGAGTCTCGATCGGATATCGCAGCAAATAGCGTCACATCACCCCACGCATAGCCGATATTGCCCGACACAAAACGGTTTTTCCCAAACGAGCCCGGTACACCGCCAAACGAATACAGCACGCTGGCAGCGGCGCCCTTGAGCAACTCGGACGGCAGCGTGTAGATCACCGAGTTCGGGATGAAAAAGCCCCCGGTGGTGTCGAGCCCCGGATCAGCATCCGTGCCGCCTGGGTACGCTGGTACCGCGACACTGGCGCTGTTGAGCACGGTCCCGCCGCGGTGCATCTGCAGCGCGGGTACGTAAAAATTATTCCCCGAGAGAGCGAGAGTGGACGTGTAGGCAGCAATGAAAGGCGATTGGTTCAGACCCGCGGACAATGACCCCATTGATCCGCTTAGTCCGACATTCGCCAAGCGACTGAACAAACCGGTGGTGCCGCCATTCGCGATACCGCCATTGCCTGCATTGAAGCCACCCTCCAGCGAGACATGCGCTTTCATGCCCCCGCCCAGATCTTCGCTACCTTTCAGACCCCAGACCGACGGTGCCCAGTTACCCTCGCCAAAGCTTGTGCGACGGCTTGAATTGTCGCCGATACCGCTTGCTGTCACCACCGATGCATCGATGTTGCCATACAGAGTCAGTCCAGCCTCTGCGCATGCCGCGCCACATGCCAGCAGCCCGACTATCGCCGGTGCAAGAAGCTTTTTATTCATTACGATCCCTCCAGTAGTTGACAGGTATGTCGAGAGTTTGGAGAGATGCAGTTTTTCAAGTGCGTGCACGCTCAAACAGCGTGCATTGAGAATTTGTCAGCGCTCAATCGGCGTGACCTGTGCTGCGAGAGAAAGTGGCAGGCGAAGTGCTCTGCTCCTACTTACAAAGGGACACTCACTTTGTAAGCTTGCGGAGATTTGCGCTACAAAGTGAGTGTCCCTTTGTAAGCTTCCCTGTAAGCTTCCCTTTGTAAGCTTCCCTGTAAGCTTTGCATGAAAGCAATGCGGTGTGTTACAGCAGGATGGAATGAAGGAAGGAATGGTCGGGGTGAGAGGATTCGAACCTCCGGCCTCTACGTCCCGAACGTAGCGCTCTACCAGGCTAAGCTACACCCCGCTTTGAAGAGGCCAAGATTTTACTATCTCGCCATGGTGGCGGCAAGGTCACGCTACAGTTCGGCGATCGTATGCCGATTACACTAGGACGACATTGCATCCGTGCGCGGATAAAGAATTGCCAAATTGATTATGACTTGCAAAATCCCCTCGAACAGGTAACTACGGAATGAAGTCTGAGCAGCGCTTGACACTGAATCCGCTGAATGACGAGGAACGCCAGGTACTCAGGCTGGTGGTGGAGAATTATTACGCCGTGCTTCCGCCGGCACTCCAGATACACAGTCTCTTCGCAACGCACATTCTGAGTCATACCCTTCATCGTTTTGGCATTCGGACGCGCGTGCTTCCCTGCCGGTTGTGGTGCTCATCATCGCGCCCTCCGACGCCACATAGCCGGGAGACGGTGGGCGGCATCATCAATTACTGGGAAACAGAAAAATGGAATGGCCACGTCGTGTGTTTAGTGGGCGACTGGCTGGTTGACGTGGCGCTGTACCACCTCAATCCCGGCTTCAATTACGAGGTGCCTAAACTCATCGCACGTCGCATTACGCGACCCGAGCCAGGCCTGTATGCCCGGTACCAGCTGAACAAACAAACCGAATTCATCTGGTACCGCTTGCCGGCAAAAACAGCGGCAGTTTCTTTAGCAGGCTACGAGGATGTGATCGATCGATTCGTCGATGATCTGGCTGGTCATGTTCGGCGTCTGTTGGGCTACGAAGATGACGTGCCGGCAGCACTGCCCTTGGAGCCAATGATCATGTCGGACGAGGTCCCTGCCGGGAATGAAGAAAACCTCGTTGACGAAGCAAGTGCGTCGCTGGTAGCTTCGACCGCTGAAGATGACATGGCTGGCGATGACTCGCTGAGTACTGAGACAACAGAAGCAAAAGAATCCGTCGCGCGCTCGGCTGACGCCGACGATACACAAGGCAGCATGCCAAATGATGCCGCTGTCTCGCCGAGCGATACAAAAGAACTCGAGTCGGCGTCTGCCTGATGCAATACCGTTCGGTGCGGTCAGTGATTACGGCTGACTGAGAACACGGCGAGTTCTGTCAGCGCCTCTTTGTAACGACTTTCCGGCAGTTGTGCAATCGCTTCAATGGCGCGCCGACTGGCATCCGCTGCTCTGCTGCGGGTGTACTCCAACGCTCCCGATTGCGTGATCGCCGACAAAATTTCATCGAAATGCGCTTCATCGCCTTGCGCGATGCAGTCCCGCACCAGGGCCCGCTGCGCCTCGCTGCCGTGTTGCAGCAGGTAGATGAGCGGCAGGGTCGGCTTGCCCTCGCGCAGATCGTCGCCGACGTTTTTGCCTATGTCGCTGGCATTGCCGGAATAATCGAGCACATCATCGATCAGCTGAAATGCCGTGCCGAGTGACCGACCATATTCGGACGCGGCAACGATGCTCTCCTCAGGTGCGCCCGCGATCAGGCTCCCGAGTTCAGTGGCGGCCTCGAAAAGCTTGGCAGTTTTGGAGCGAATGACTTGCAGGTAGCGATCCTCAGTCACCTCCGGGTCATGCATATTCATCAGCTGCAGCACCTCGCCTTCAGCGATCACGTTAGTGGCATCAGCGAGTATCTGCATCACGCGCATGTGGTTAACCGAGACCATCATCTGAAAGGCCCGGGAATACACAAAATCGCCCACCAGCACTGAGGCGGCGTTGCCAAACAGCGCATTGGCTGTCCGGCGTCCTCGTCGCAGCTCGGACTCGTCCACCACGTCGTCATGCAACAGGGTAGCGGTGTGGATGAACTCGATCACTGCGGCCAGCTTGAGATGCTCTGTTCCCTGGTAGCCCCAGGCATTGGCGGTCAGCAGCACCAGCGCCGGGCGAATCCGCTTGCCGCCGGCGCTGATGATGTAGTCGGCGATTTGGCTAACCAGTGGAACGTCAGAGTACAGCTGTGAGCGGATGACCTCGTCCACCGCCTGCATGTCGGCAGCAATCGTGGCCAAGGGTTGGCTCTGGGAGGCAGAATGGTGGACGGACACGGAGAGGAACCGGCGGAGCCAAGGGAAAAGTCGCGATTATACGACGCCACCACAGGCTGGCCGACGCCGCTCGGGCGCGGGAAGACCAGGCAAGGCGCTGCTGATTGCCCTTGCCGCCGTTCCGCAGCAGGTTTGACCGGAATCCTAAGTCCATGTATAATTTGGGGTTTTCCTGAATCGACCGGTCTAACGAGGTATTTCAGGCAAAAATCGGCCCGGCCACCACGTGGCAGGGCAGACACCCCGATATTGAAAAGATGAGGTTCCCATGTACGCGGTCATAAAAACCGGCGGCAAACAGTACAAAGTTGCTGCTGGCGAAAAACTTAAAGTAGAACAGATACCGGCAGACATTGGCTCCGAAATCACACTGGATCAGGTGCTCGCAGTGGGCGCCGGCGACACCATGAAATTCGGTGCGCCGCTGGTTCAGGGTGCCAAGGTGCTGGCTACGGTGGTGGCGCATGGTCGCCACGACAAGGTGAAGATCTTCAAGATGCGTCGTCGCAAGCACTACCAGAAGCGACAGGGCCATCGCCAGAACTACACCGAATTGCAAATCGTCTCGATCAACGGCTAAGCCGGCGATCCGTATTACCGAAGAATCAGGAGCATCTCACAATGGCACACAAAAAAGGCGGCGGCACAACGCGCAACGGCCGTGACTCGGAGTCGAAACGGCTGGGCGTCAAGGTCTATGGTGGTCAGGCCATCAATGCGGGCGGCATCATCGTTCGCCAGCGCGGCACCAAGCTGCACGCCGGCGAGAACGTCGGCATGGGCAAAGACCACACCCTGTTTGCGCTGATCAACGGCAAAGTGCAGTTTGCCACCAAAGGCGCGCAAAAGCGTCACACGGTCATGGTGGTGCCGGCTTAATCAAGTCGCGCTAACCCTGCAAAGAGGCTCTGCCGTGCAGGTGGGGCCTTTTTTTATTTCGAGAGCAGCACATCATGAAGTTCATCGACGAAGCTAAGATCGAAGTCGTGGCCGGCAATGGCGGCAACGGCGTGGCTTCGTTTTGTCGCGAAAAATTCCGCCCGTTTGGTGGCCCGGATGGCGGCGACGGTGGTCGCGGCGGCAGTATTTATGCGATTGCCGATCGCAATATCAATACCCTCGTTGACTATCGCTATGCAAAACTGCACCGCGCAAAAAATGGCGAGAATGGTCGCGGCTCAGATTGCTACGGCAAGGGCGCCGACGATGTCTATCTGCGCATGCCCGTTGGCACGCTGGTGATCGATCAGAACGATGGCGCCATCATTGCCGATCTGACTGAGCATGGTCAGATTGCGTTGCTGGCCCAGGGTGGCGAGGGTGGCTGGGGCAATATTCATTTCAAGACCTCGACCAACCGTGCGCCGCGACAAAAGACCGATGGTAAAGAAGGTGATCGTCGCGATCTGAAGCTGGAACTGAAAGTACTTGCCGATGTTGGCCTGCTCGGCATGCCAAACGCCGGCAAATCCACCTTTATCGCAGCCGTCTCAAACGCACGTCCCAAAGTGGCGGATTATCCCTTTACGACGCTGCATCCGAATCTAGGTGTGGTTCGTGTCAGTCATGAAAAGAGCTTTGTAATTGCCGACATACCCGGCTTGATCGAGGGCGCCGCAGACGGCGCTGGCTTGGGTGTGCAATTCTTGCGTCACTTGCAGCGCACGCGCCTGCTGCTTCACATTGTCGATCTTGCGCCTTTCGATGCGACTGTGGACCCGGTCAAAGAGGCCAAAGCCATCGTCAAGGAATTAAAAAAATACGATGAATCTTTGTTCGATAAACCGCGTTGGCTGGTGTTGAACAAACTCGACATGGTGCCCGATGATGAGCAAGCGCAGCGTGTGAAGGATTTCGTCAAACGTTTTGGCTGGAAAGGCCCCGTGTTTCAAATTTCCGGCCTGACGCGCGAAGGTTGTGACAACCTGGTCACGGAAATCTATGACCATCTCGCCTCTCGGCGCCAGCAGGAACAGCGCGAGCGGTCGGGGGTGGCAGACGTGGCCATGGAGGTCGAATCGGTCGATGCCGATGATCCCCGCTTCAAGACCATCGATTAATATCCGTATCCCTCTACGCCGCCCGAGCGCATCGAACCCATGCAATCCGTGATCCAGTCAGCGCAGCGCCTGATCGTCAAAGTGGGCTCGTCGCTGGTAACTAATGAAGGCAAAGGGCTGGATCATGCGGCCATCGCCAATTGGGCCGATCAGATAGCGAATTTGCGCCGCAGGGGTAAGCAGGTCGTGCTGGTCAGCTCGGGTGCGGTGGCCGAAGGCATGCAGCGTCTGGGATTCGACAGGCGTCCGACGGGTGTGCATGAGCTACAGGCGTGCGCCGCAGTTGGCCAGATGGGTCTGGCCCAAATCTATGAAACCAGTTTCGGTAAACATGGCTTGCGTACTGCGCAGGTGTTGCTCACGCATGCTGATCTCGCTGATCGCGAGCGCTATCTGAATGCGCGCTCGACCTTGTTTACCTTATTGGAATTTGGCGTGGTACCCGTCATTAATGAGAACGACACGGTCGTTACCGACGAGATCAAGTTTGGTGATAACGACACGCTGGGCGCGCTGGTTGCGAACCTGATCGAGGCTGACGCACTCATCATACTCACCGACCAGCGCGGCCTTTATACTGCCGACCCGCGAAAGAACCCCGACGCGCAATTCGTCCATGAAGCCAAAGCCGGCGATCCCGCACTGGAGGCGATGGCGGGCGGTGCGGGCACGGGCATAGGAAGTGGCGGCATGCTAACCAAGATACTTGCTGCCCGCCGTGCCGCCAGTTCGGGCGCCCATACCGTGATTGCCTGGGGCAGGGAAGAACAGGCGCTGGTGCGCCTCGCGCAGGGCGAGGCTATTGGTACCCAGTTGCTTGCGCAGACAGCTCGCCTGACTGCGCGCAAGCAGTGGATGGCGGACCATTTGCAAACCGCCGGTAAGGTCGTCTTGGATACCGGTGCAGTGCAAAAGCTGGTCGCTGAGGGCAAATCCCTGTTGCCGATAGGCGTCATCGATGTGAGCGGCGATTTTGGGCGCGGCGACGTGATCACTTGTGTCGATCAGTCAGGCGCTGCGGTGGCTCGCGGCATGACCAACTATGCCAGCCCAGAGGTCAGGCGCATCATGCGCAAGCCCTCGTCAGAGATTGAATCGATACTGGGTTATGTCGAAGAGGTGGAGTTGATTCACCGCGATAATCTGGTGCTGCTGTAAGCGGGTGCCGCAGTCAGCGTATCAATCCGCGCCACCGTGCGCCTCATTTCAACGGCTTTTGTTTCCTGATGCGTTCGATAATGGCTTCCGCTTTGCCGGCAACCGTCGTGCCCTCGCAAAAATAATCTTTCATGAGTGCCGCGTGCTGCCGGTTCGCCCCCACATCACCGATGGGTGACCAGACATCGCGTCGTGAGGGAGACCAACCGCCATCAGGTTTGCCAGTGGCGTACAGTTTCTTTTCTTCGGTGGCACAACGAATACCTTCGTAACTGGTATTGGTCGCACCGGTCCGGCTGGTGACGACTAGGGTGAAGCGCACGATACCGTCTGGCGTCACGCTCAGGGATTTTGCATCGATGGCAAAATCCATCGTGGTCGTGGGGCTGACATAAAACGGCAAGAGATGGTTTTTTTGCGCGGGTGCGGGAAGCGCGACCTCGCTTTCCGCTGCCTGAGCGTCTGGTCCGGATGCCACTGGTTGTGACTGTGCGGCCGGGAAGATCAGCATGACTGAAAGTCCCAGGGTGAGGGCGCGGAATGTCCGCAAAGGGTGCTTGATCATTCGGTGCCGGGTTGGATCTGCGTGCCGGCCTCGGTGTCCGAGGCTCTGGCTGGCGCCGCGTCGCGCGCCCGGCGCTGGGCCGGATGCTGGGGGCGGCTCAGGAATCGCGAGAGCTCCTGAAGTGCTCTCGTGTACACATCCCGTTTGAATTCGATCACCACGTCCATGGGCACCCAGTAGTCATGCCAGCGCCACGCATCGAATTCGGGATGCTCGGTGTTACGCAGATTGACGTCGCAGTCGCGGCCGACCATGCGCAGCAGGAACCAGATCTGTTTCTGACCGCGGTAATGTCCACGTACCTCACGCTTGATGAAATGGTCAGGT
The DNA here is from genome assembly GCA_046090895.1 of Oxalobacteraceae bacterium. Classification (GTDB taxonomy): domain Bacteria; phylum Pseudomonadota; class Gammaproteobacteria; order Burkholderiales; family Burkholderiaceae_D; genus Pernthalerella. The sequence goes on from JBJTAS010000051.1 coordinate 18,988, forward strand.
ACCTCGTAGCGCAACCAGTCACGTGTGCGTCCGATGATCTTCACGTGCTCGGCTTTGAGCCCGACCTCCTCCTCGAGTTCGCGGTACATTGCCTGCTCTGGCGTTTCGCCATGCTTGATCCCGCCCTGGGGAAATTGCCACGAATGTTCACGCACCCGCTTGCCCCACCAGACTTCGTTCTGGTGATTCAGCAGGATAATGCCGACGTTCGGGCGAAAGCCTTCACGGTCCAGCATGTAGCACCTCGATTTTTCTGCGGTCGGGACGGGGTCGCACGCAGCGCGCGAGGCTCAGTCGGCCCGATGTGGCCCAAAAGCGCGCGGGTAGTGCGATCCGCCGGCGCAGCGACCAGCGAATACTTTAAAATTGAGTCGATTATAACCGCCTCTTTTTAAAAGATTTCATCTCCATGCGCGCCTCCCGTTTTTTCATTTCCACCCTCAAGGAAGCTCCGTCGGACGCCGAGATCGTCAGCCACCAATTGATGATCCGCGCCGGCATGATCCGGCGGTTGGGCTCGGGTATTTACAACTACATGCCCATGGGCTTGCGTGTGATTCGCAAGGTCGAGCACATCGTGCGCGAAGAGATGAATCGTGCCGGGGCTATCGAATTGCTAATGCCGCTGGTGCAGCCGGCTGAACTATGGGAGGAAACTGGACGCTGGCACAAGATGGGCCCGGAGCTACTGCGTGTGCAGGACCGGCATGGCCGCGACTACGCCATTCAGCCCACCTCCGAAGAAGTCGTTACCGATATTGCGCGAAGCGAGATCAAGTCGTATCGCCAGCTGCCGGTGAACTTTTACCATATACAGACCAAATTCCGCGATGAGCGCCGTCCACGCTTCGGGCTGATGCGTGGGCGCGAGTTCACCATGAAGGATGCCTATTCTTTCGATCGTGACGCCCAAGGGCTAGAGCAGTCGTATCGGGCCATGGTGGATGCCTACACTCGGATTTTCAATCGCTTTGGTTTGAAGTTTCGCGCAGTGGCAGCAGATAACGGTGCGATTGGCGGTTCTGGTTCGCAGGAATTCCACGTGATCGCCGACACCGGCGAAGATGCGCTTGTCTATTGTCCTCAGTCCGACTACGCCGCCAATATCGAGGCGGCCGAGGCACTGGCGCCTGCCACGCCGCGTGCTGCTGCGTCAACGCCGTTGACCAAAACTGCAACGCCGGGCAAGACGCGTTGTGACGATGTCGCTCAGTGGCTAGGCGTGCCGCTGACACAGACCGTGAAATCCATCGTGCTATCTGTCGACAAAGACGAAGGCGTTCGCGAGATATGGCTGCTGCTGTTGCGTGGCGATCATGAGCTCAACGAAGTCAAGGCGGGCAAGCTGCCTGGTATCGGGCCTTTTCGTTTTGCCAGCGATGCCGATATCGTTGAGTACTTCGGGTGCAAGCCAGGGTATCTCGGTCCAATCGGTACGGCCAAGCCGGTGAAAATCGTTGCTGACCGTACGGTGGCGCTGATGAGTGACTTTGTCTGCGGTGCGAATGAAGAAGATTTCCACTACACCGGTGCTAACTGGGGTCGAGACTTGCCCGAACCGGTGGTGGCTGACATTCGTAATGTCGTCGCAGGGGATCTGTCGCCCGACGGCAAAGGTAGGCTGGAGATTCAGCGTGGTATCGAGGTTGGTCACGTGTTCCAGCTGGGTACTCGCTACTCTGCTGACATGAAGGCGACCTATCTCGATGAGCAGGGCAAGCCGCAGCTGATGCAGATGGGGTGCTACGGTATTGGTGTGACGCGAATACTGGGTGCGGCCATCGAGCAGAATTTCGACGCGAAAGGCATCATCTGGCCGGCATCTATCGCGCCTTTCGAGATCGTGCTCTGTCCCCTGGGATTCGACCGAAGCGAAGCGGTGCGCGAGGCAACGGAGGCGCTGTATGCGTCACTGCTCTTAGCCGGTGTCGACGTGATCCTCGATGACCGTGGCGAGCGCCCGGGCGCGATGTTCGCCGACTGGGAACTGATCGGCGTTCCGCATCGGGTGGTGATCGGTGAGCGCGGTCTGAAAGAGGGAATGCTGGAATATCAGGGGCGGACCGATGAGGCGGCGACACAGGTGCCTGTCGCTGAGATGAGCAGTTTTCTGAAAGCGCGACTGAGTTAGCCGACATGAACGTCCCGCAGCGACCTGTCGCCCGGATTGTGCGGTTGGTTGCGGCGGCGCTCGGACTGTTGCTCGTGGGTGCAGCCCATGCGGGCAATCAGCGTGAGGAAGTGCTAGCCGATGCCGTCAGACTGGCGCTGGCGCGTTCCATCAACGATCCCCGACCGCCGCAGCTGCATTTTGCGCGCGAGACTGAACGAGTGGCGTGGCAGCAGTGGTTTGACACCATGTCGCGCCGTCTTCACAGCAGAATGCCGGATGCGATGGTTCGCAGCGAATTTCTGCAAACCGTCTGGTACGAAGCGCGCCGTGCGGGACTGGAGCCCGCCCTGGTGCTTGGCCTGATTCAAGTCGAATCCGGATTTCGAAAGTATGCTATTTCATCGGCCGGTGCCCGTGGCTACATGCAAGTGATGCCTTTCTGGACCCGTGTGATCGGCGATGGGCGACCCGCTAAGCTGTTTCACATGCAATCTAATTTGCGTTACGGTTGCAGCATATTGCGCTTGTATATCGACATGGAGCGCGGAGATCTCTTCCTTGCCCTTGGCCGTTACAATGGCAGCCGGGGCCGTCCAGAGTATCCGAATGCTGTCAGGGCTGCATGGAAACGCTGGGAACACGGATGAAACCCAACTGGAGAGACTCCCAATGAAAAAACTGCTACTCGTGCTGATCATGGCCTGCATCTCGCCGGCTATCGCGAATATGAAGGAGACTCAGGGCGGGGCCAATGCCGGCGACCCTGATTTCGCCGCGGGCAAGGCCGCGATAAAGCACAAAGACTGGAAAACCGCGATCGAGGCGCTTAACAAATCTGTGAAACGCGCACCGGATAACCCCGATACGCACACCTACCTCGGTTATTCCTACCGAAATCTGGGTGATCTGGATAACTCGTTTGCTCATTACCGCGAGGCGCTAAAGCTTGATCCGAAACACAAGGGGGCGCATGAATACATCGGTCAGGCGTATTTGAAAGCAGGCCAGCCGGACAAGGCGGCCGGGCATCTCGCCGAGCTGGAGAAAATCTGTGGCAAGGGGTGTGAGGAGTACCAGGATCTGGCAAACGCAATCGCCAGGTACCATAAATCGAAATAATCGCCCCGTCTTCTGGCCCAGCGCTGATAAACAAAAACGCCCGCACTTTGTGCGGGCGTTTTTGTTCGGCACCTGAAGATTATTTCAAGTGGCCAGAGATGAGTTTGGTCATCTCGAACATGGAGACGGTCTTTTTGCCATTGAAAACGGCTTTCAGAGCATCATCTGCATTGATGTTGCGGCGATTGACGCTGTCCTGAAGCTTGTGCTTCTTGATGTAGTCCCAGACCTTCTTGGTGACATCCGTACGGGGCAACGGCTTGGCGCCGATCACGACAGCCAGTGCTGCAGACGGGGTCAGCGGCTTCATGAATGCTGCATTTGGCTTGCGTGCGGTTTTGGCTTTCTTGGCAGGCGCTTTCTTTGCAGCTGCTTTTTTGGCGGGAGCTTTTTTCGCTACGGTTTTCTTGGCCGCTGCCTTTTTCGCTGCCGGCTTCTTCGCCACGACCTTTTTCGCTACGACTTTCTTTTTGGCGGGCGCTTTTTTCGCTGCAGGCTTCTTTTTAGCAGCGGATTTTTTGGCGGCCGCTTTCTTGGCTGTAGCCATACGTGAACCTCCTTTGCTGTGGTGATGAGATGTTGCGCAAATTTACGCACCGCCAATAGTCTTAGGGTTTTGCTCGTGATGCAAGTGTTTTTATGTGTTTTTTTCGATTTTTCCCTCTGAAACCGCTCATTAATCAGCGGCAGGGAGGTGGATCCGGTATCGACCAGTGTCAGGTTCCGTGTGATGGCCAGAGCGTCAGCGCATGCCAGGCATCATGCCCTTCATACTCCTCATCATTTTCATCATACCGCCACCCTTGAGCTTTTTCATCATCGACTGCATTTGCTCGAACTGGGACAGCATGCGATTGACTTCCTGTACCTGCACGCCAGCGCCGGCCGCGATCCGGCGCTTGCGGGAGGCCTTGATCAGCTCCGGTTTGGCGCGCTCCTGAGCGGTCATTGAGTTGATGATGCCCTCCATCCGTCGCACTTGCCGCTCGGCCTGATCGACGTTCGCTCCCGAGGCAGCCTGCTGGAATTGCGCGGGCAGCTTGTCCATCAGTCCGGACAGACCGCCCATTTTTTTCATCTGCGAGAGCTGTGCCTTGAAGTCATCCAGGTCGAATTTGCCGCCGCCCTTGATCTTGTTGGCGAGCTCGGCAGCGGCGGCCATGTCGACGCCTTTTTTCGCTTCCTCCACCAGTGCCAGAATGTCTCCCATGCCGAGCACGCGGTTCGCCATGCGTTCCGGGTCGAACGGCTCCAGACCGTCCAGCTTTTCTGCGACACCGGCAAACTTGATCGGCTTGCCCGTGACATGACGCACCGACAGCGCCGCACCCCCTCGGGCATCGCCGTCGAGCTTGGTGAGGACGATGCCGGTGAGAGGCAGGGCTTCATTGAAGGCTCGGGCGGTGTTGACGGCATCCTGGCCTAGCATGGCATCGACCACGAACAGCGTCTCGATCGGCTTTACTGCAGCGTGTAGCGCGCTAATCTCTTGCATCATTGCGTCATCGATGCCCAGACGACCGGCGGTATCGATGATGAGCACATCATGATGATGTTTTTTTGCGTAATCCAGGGCAGACAGCGCGATGTCTACCGGCTTTTGCGAGGCTTGCGAGGGAAAGAAGTCGGCGCCTACCTGCGCCGTCACGGTCTCGAGCTGTCCGATGGCGGCGGGTCGGTAGATATCCGCAGACACCGTCAGCACTTTTTTCTTTTTTTGTTCCTTGAGAAATTTCGCCAGCTTGCCCACAGTGGTGGTCTTGCCGGCGCCCTGCAGGCCAGCCATGAGGATGATCGCGGGCGGCTGGGTAGCGAAGGACAGCTGGTTCGCTTCAGGGCCGAGGTCAGCGCCCATCAGCTTTGACAGTTCATCATGCACCACGCCCACCAGTGCCTGTCCCGGCGTGAGCGAGCCAAGGACGGCTTCGCCCAGCGCTTTCTCTTTCACTCGCGCGACGAAATCGCGCACCGCGGGCAGCGCGACATCGGCTTCGAGCAGCGCTAGCCTGACTTCGCGCAGCATCTCGGCAGTGTTTGACTCTGTCAGTCGCGCTTCGCCACGCATGGTCTTGACGACTTTGGACAGGCGTTGGGTAAGATTGTTTAGCATCAGAATCGGGGCATGTTCAGAAGGTGATGACGTCTCTGGAAGGGCCCGCAGTTCGCGAGCAGCAGGGGCAGCGCAGGCCGCAGGAAAATGAGCTGTTTCAGAGCGAAACAGACGCTCGGATTTTACCGTAAGCCTGCGACTTGCTGCGTCTTTTCATGCAGGCACATGGTGTACACTGATTCGATGAAACTTCTTCTCATCCATGCGGCTGGCCTGCTATACATCCTCTGTGCACTGCTGCCTGAGCAGCGCCGCCGCACGATCGCCATGGGCACTTTGTTTGCCTGGGCGCTGCATGCGGTGTCGCTAACGGATGCCGTGGTCGCGCCCGATCATCTGCGGCTGGGCTTTGCGGTCATGTTGTCAGCAGCCTTGTGGATGTCCGTTGGCGCCTATTGGGTAGAAAATCGCAATCGCTCGGCTGATGGACTGCGCCGCATGGTGCTGCCCACGGCGGCGCTGACGATCGTGCTACCCGTGATTTTTCCGGGCACCGCCATTCCGCTCGCGGACAAGCCGCCCCTGTTTGCGTGGCACATCGCTCTCTCTACGCTGGCGTATGGGTCGCTCACTATCGCGGCCTTTCATGCGGTGCTGATGGCGATGCAGGAATCCAGGCTGCATGCTTTGCCCGCGGCGGTAGGGCGTCCCGGCTGGCTCTCTCTGGCGATTGATAACCTGCCGCCGCTGCTGACCATGGAGCGTCTGCTGTTTCGCATGATCACCTGGGGCTTTTTGCTGTTGACCCTGACCGTCATATCCGGCGTGTTCTTCTCCGAGCAGTTGTTCGGCAAGCCTTTCCGCTGGGAGCACAAGACGGTGTTCACACTGCTGTCATGGGTGTTGTTTGGTGTGCTGCTCGCAGGACGTTACTGGCGCGGCTGGCGCGGAAGGACGGCGCTGACGTTCACGCTCTCGGGTTTTGCAACCTTGCTGCTAGCCTACGTCGGCAGTCGCTTCGTGCTGGAAGTTGTGCTGCATCGGGGTGTCGTGTGAAGTATCTGCTCTGGGCTGTGCTGATCTACCTTGCCTGGCGCTGGTTTTCGGCCGCGCAGGCTCGCAAGGCTGCGCAAGCCAGCGATGCGGCAGCTCCCGAGGCATCCGTATCCGCTGCCAGCGCCGAGCGCATGGTCAAGTGTGCTGGGTGCGGGCTGCATCTTCCGCTGACCGAGGCGCTGCCCGGTTCAGATGATCGTTTCTTCTGTAGCGAGGCTCACCGGCAGCATGCCGCGGGCTCCTGAGCGTCTGCTATTTGTGCTGCAAATGTTTTTTAGTTTGTATTGTTGCGTTTTTCCAGCATCAACCTGAACTCGGGAACTCCTACACCCTGCCATGCATTAAGCTTCGCGCTGTTTTTTTCTGTGCGCGATGAACTCTCCTGGCCATGATGTGCTGAATGCGCTTGCTGCGGATGCGGTTGCCCCGACGTTTTCGCTACTGGGTGAGTCAGCGGTGATGCGGGCAGCCCGAGAGCAGATACGCAAACTCGCAGCCAGCTCGGTGCCGGTGGCAATTTATGGAGAGTCAGGCAGCGGCAAGGAACTGGCCGCGCGCGATATCCATGCATTGAGCGCCCGCTCACATCAAGCCTTTGTGCCGGTCAATTGCGGCGCAATTCCTGAGAGTCTGATGGAATCCGAATTTTTCGGGGTGCGACGTGGCGCATTTACCGGCGCCACCGAGGATCGCCCGGGATTTTTTCAGGCGGCACATTGCGGTACGCTTTTTCTTGATGAGATCGCCGAGCTTCCTTTGTCCATGCAGGTGAAGTTGTTGCGAGTGATACAGGAGGGAAAAGTACGCAAGCTCGGCTCAGCGCGCGAAGAGCCGGTGGATGTTCGCATTTTATGCGCCACTCATTTGCCGTTGGCGCAAGCGGTGCAGCAGCGAACATTCAGGCAGGATCTGTACTATCGGCTCAACGTGATCGAGCTGAGGTTACCCTCTCTGAGAGAGCGTCGCGAAGATATTCCCTTGCTGTGTGAAGCTTTGCTGCGGCGGCAGATCAAGCGAATCGGACCGGTGACTCTGACCGCAGAAGCCGTGGCTGCGCTCAGAGCGTATGACTTCCCGGGTAATGTCCGCGAACTGGAAAACATGCTGGAGCGTGCGGCGGCATTCGCCAGCCAAGGCATGGTCGGCGCAGAGGATCTAATGCCGGGGTCGTTGCCATTGCCGTCCTGTGCTGCAGTGTCATGCGCGGAGCCGCCTTTTACCGAGAATGGCTCTGGCGCTGCTAGCACCAGCTCGCTCTTGTCGAGAGTGCGTGCCTTCGAGCGGCAGTTGATCATCGACGCGCTGCGCGAAGCGCGCTTTCGTCGAGCCCGCGCTGCCGAACGTCTTGGGATAAGCTTGCGTCAACTTCGTTACCGCATGCAGCGTCTCGACATTCATGAACCCGACTGAAGTACCTTTGGTGATTGCCCAGGATGGCTGGTGCAGCGCTCTGCTGCGTTCCGCATGCAGTAATTTCGATGCGCGTCCTGAGAATGCCGAAATCAGCTTGCTAGTGATACATAACATCAGTCTGCCGCCGGGGGAATTTGGCGGGGGGTATGTCGAGGCCTTGTTCGCCAATGCGCTCGATTGTGATGCCCATCCTTATTTTGACCAGCTTCGCGATCTGCGCGTGTCCTCACATTTCCTGATTCGGCGTGACGGCAGCGCCGTCCAGTTCGTTTCCACGCTGGACCGCGCGTGGCATGCCGGCGCGTCGGAATTTCAGGGTCGGCAGCGTTGCAATGATTTTTCCATCGGCATCGAGCTCGAAGGCTCCGACCACGAAATATTTTGCGATGCACAATACACAATGCTTGCCACTTTGACACGATCGCTGATGCGGCGGCACCCCCTGACGGATGTCGCAGGTCATGAGCACATTGCGCCCGATCGCAAGACAGACCCCGGCCCTTGCTTCGATTGGGGGCGCTTTCACACGGAATTCTCGGCGCTTTCGGTAAGTGAGCTATCACGCGCCAAATTTCCCCGGCGGCTGCGCTTTCCAGATTGAAAAAAGCGGTTGCAAGTGGCCGAGCTGGGCACTAGAATTAGTGCCTGCGGTCGCTAGATCCACTAGATCTAGTGTCCGGCTATGCAGCTCAACCCATCAATTGAACTGACCAAGTAGCGTAGTACGAAGCGTTTTTGGGGCGTCCGCAGCGACCCGAGGAATGTGGGGCTTGGCCAGGGCCCATCGGCAGCAAGCAATTTTTCAGTTCGTGCCCATGCAAACTTGCGGCGCGCCAGCTGGGAAGAAAACAAATAAAACCGATGTCAGGCTACGCGCTTGGCATTCCAAAGTAACAAGGCAGCAATGCCGACAGCATGACCATTGGGGAGGCGCAGTGCAGACCAGTCAGGAAATTTCAGTCAAGTCCGGTAGCGAGTTCGCGGCCGTGCCCAAGGTATCGGCGCTTGCGCCATCCTCGTCCAGCACCGTTGCCACTATTGCCGACTACAAGATCATCCGCCGCAATGGCGCCGTCGTCGGTTTCGAGCCGTCCAAGATTTCTATCGCGATGACCAAGGCCTTCCTCGCCGTGAACGGTGGGCAGGGAGCGGCGTCGGCGCGCGTTCGGGAGCTCGTCGAGCAGCTCACCATTGGCGTCGTATCGGCGTTGATGCGCCGCCAGCCGGCAGGCGGCACCTTCCATATCGAAGACGTGCAAGATCAGGTTGAGCTGGCGCTGATGCGTTCTGGCGAGCACGACGTCGCCCGCGCCTACGTACTGTATCGGGCCAAGCGTCAAGAAGAGCGCGCGCAGCAACAAGCTGCCAAGGGCGCGGCCGAGCCGCATCCTGCGCTGCACATTCTGGTGGATGGGCAGCGCGTGCCGCTAGACCAGGACAAGCTGAAGACTATGATTACCTCGGCCTGCATGGGCCTAGAAAAGCATGTTGATGCTGATGCCATTTTGCATGAGACTGTGCGCAATCTGTATGACGGTGTGCCGGTCGAAGAACTGTACAAGTCCGCGATCCTGGCGGCGCGTGCGCTGATGGAGAAAGACCCTGCCTACAGTCAGGTCACCGCGCGACTGCTTATGCATACCGTTCGCAAGGAAGTGTTCGGCGTCGAGGTTGCACAAGCAGATGCCGGTGCGCACTACCTCGACTATTTTCCCAAGTTCATCAAGAAGGGTATCGACGCTGAGCTACTCGATCCCAAGCTCGCTCAGTTCGACCTGAAGAAGCTCGCCAAGGCGCTCGTGCCCGAGCGCGACCTGCAGTTCGGCTACCTTGGCTTGCAAACCCTGTATGACCGCTATTTCTTGCACATTCAGGGCACTCGTATCGAGATGCCGCAGGCGTTCTACATGCGTGTCGCGATGGGGCTGGCGCTGAGCGAGATCGACCGCGAGGCGCGCGCGATTGAGTTCTACGATTTGCTGTCGACCTTTGATTTCATGAGCTCGACGCCGACCCTGTTCAATTCGGGTACACAGCGCTCGCAGCTGTCGTCCTGCTACCTGACGACCGTGGCCGATGATCTCGACGGCATCTATGAGGCGATCAAAGAGAATGCGCTGCTCGCCAAGTATGCGGGCGGTCTGGGCAATGACTGGACACCCGTACGCGCGCTGGGTGCGCACATCAAGGGCACCAATGGCAAGTCGCAGGGCGTGGTGCCTTTCCTGAAAGTAGTCAACGACACCGCTGTGGCTGTCAATCAGGGTGGCAAGCGCAAGGGCGCGGTCTGCGCCTACCTCGAGACCTGGCATCTCGATGTCGAAGAATTCCTCGACCTGCGCAAGAACACCGGGGATGACCGCCGCCGCACGCACGACATGAATACCGCGAACTGGATTCCTGACCTGTTCATGAAGCGTGTGATGGAGAAGGGTGAATGGACGCTGTTCTCGCCGTCCGACGTAATCGATCTGCACGACAAGTTCGGCAAAGAATTTGAACAGGCTTATCTCGCCTATGAAGCCAAGTGCGCCTCCGGTGAGATGAAGCTGTTCAAGAAAGTGCAAGCCCTGGATCTGTGGCGCAAGATGCTCTCGATGCTGTTCGAGACCGGCCATCCGTGGATCACCTTCAAGGATCCCTGCAATATCCGTTCGCCGCAGCAGCATGTCGGTGTCGTTCACAGCTCCAACCTGTGCACCGAGATCACGCTCAACACCAATGATTCCGAGATCGCGGTCTGCAACCTCGGCTCGGTGAACCTGCCGGCCCACATGAAGGACGGCAAGCTGGATCACGACAAGCTGCAGAAGACCATTCGCACCGCGATGCGCATGCTCGATAACGTGATCGACATTAACTACTACGCCGTGAAAAAAGCGCGTGACTCCAACCTGCGTCACCGTCCGGTAGGCATGGGCATCATGGGTTTTCAGGATTGCTTGCACCTCATGCGCGTGCCGTATGCATCGACAGCAGCGGTCGAGTTTGCTGATCGTTCGATGGAAGCCGTTTGCTACTACGCTTACCTCGCATCGACCGAGCTGGCCGAAGAGCGCGGCACCTACAGTTCTTATCGCGGCTCGCTGTGGGATCGCGGCATCCTGCCACAAGACTCACTCAAGCTGCTGGCCGAAGAGCGTGGCGGCTATCTGGAAGTTGACACCGCCGAGACCATGGACTGGCAGTCGCTGCGCGAGCGCATCAAGCGTCACGGCATGCGCAATTCCAACTGCGTGGCCATCGCGCCGACGGCGACTATTTCTAACATCATCGGCGTGTCGGCCTGCATCGAGCCGACCTACCAGAACTTGTATGTCAAGTCGAATCTGTCGGGCGAGTTCACCGAGATCAATGAATATTTGGTGCGTGATCTGAAGGCGCACGGTCTATGGGACGAGGTGATGGTCGCTGACCTGAAATATTTTGATGGCAGCTTGTCGCGCATCGACCGCATTCCTCAGGATCTGCGCGATCTGTATGCAACCGCGTTTGAGGTCGATCCGAGCTGGCTGGTCGAAGCCGCGTCGCGTCGCCAGAAATGGATCGATCAGGCGCAGTCGCTGAACATCTACATGGCTGGCGCTTCCGGCAAGAAGCTTGATGAGACCTACAAGCTGGCGTGGCTGCGCGGACTGAAAACGACGTATTACCTGCGCACCATCGGCGCCACGCATGCAGAGAAATCAACGACCAAGGCAGGTGCACTCAATGCCGTGTCGGCAGATCTCTCGACCGCGCAAACCGCGGGTGCGGCAGCGCCCGCCTCGTCGGCGATGTCAGCAGAAGCCGAAGGCGCCGCCTGCTATCTGCGACCCGGCGACCCGGGCTTCGACGAGTGCGAGGCCTGTCAGTAGACAGCAAGACAGTAAAGCGCTGGCTTGATTGGGTAGGATCCTCGTCAAGCCAGCAGCAGATCTTGCCAAAGCCACTGAACTATCCACGATTGATCACAGACCAAAGTAACAAAGGACACCAACATGCTCTCCTGGGATGAAGAATCCGTAGTCGCTCCCCGCCCGGCCGCCCAGCCGCGGCCGCAACTGCAGGCCGTACCCACCGCGCCACAGTACGCTACTCAAGCGGATGCTGCGCTGGATCCCGGCATCCTTGCGCGTCCTGAGCCCAAGGCCAGCACCGAGGGTCGGGTCAAGGCGGTCGACAAGCGCATCATCAATGGTCAGACCGATGTCAACCAGCTGGTTCCTTTCAAGTACAAATGGGCTTGGGACAAATACCTCGCCGGTTGCGCGAACCACTGGATGCCCCAAGAAATCAACATGCAGCGCGATATCGAGCTATGGAAGAACCCGAACGGCCTGACCGAGGACGAGCGCCGTCTGGTCAAGCGCAATCTGGGCTTCTTCGTGACCGCGGACTCACTCGCGGCTAATAACATCGTGCTCGGCACCTACCGCCACATCACTGCGCCCGAGTGCCGGCAGTACCTGCTGCGTCAGGCCTTCGAGGAGGCCATCCATACCCATGCGTATCAGTACATCGTCGAGTCGCTGGGTCTGGACGAGGGTGAAATCTTCAATGCCTATCACGAGGTCACCTCGATCCGCGACAAGGACGAGTTCCTGATCCCCTTCATCGAGACGCTGACCGATCCAGCCTTCACCACCGGCACCACCGAGAACGACCAGCAGCTGCTGAAGTCCCTGATCGTCTTCGCGTGCCTGATGGAAGGCTTGTTCTTCTATGTTGGCTTCACCCAGATTCTTGCCCTGGGTCGCCAGAACAAGATGATGGGCGCGGCTGAGCAGTATCAGTACATTCTTCGTGACGAGTCCATGCACTGTAATTTCGGGATTGACCTGATCAACACGATCAAACTCGAAAACCCCCATTTGTGGACGCCTGCTTTCAAAGAAGAGATAAAAGCGTTGTTTTTGCAAGCCGTGGAGTTGGAATATCGCTACGCTGAAGATACAATGCCGCGTGGTGTGCTGGGCTTGAATGCAGCGATGTTCAAAGGCTACCTGCGATTCATCGCTAACCGCCGCGCGCAGCAGATCGGCCTGGAGGCCTTGTTCCCGCAGGAAGAGAATCCCTTCCCGTGGATGAGCGAGATGATCGACCTGAAGAAAGAACGTAACTTCTTCGAGACTCGGGTCATCGAGTATCAGACCGGCGGCGCGCTGAACTGGGAATAGCCGGGATGCCCGCTGCGGCGGGCATCGTCAAGACAAAGGAAAGCAGTACTCGTCGCACAAGCTGCTGCCGAAGGTGAAGAGGCCTCGGCCGCGAACACAGTCAGCCTATCAGCGGAAAGGTGACAATCTGACTAGATGGACAGTATCGGGCCGAATCAGACTCTTTTCAAATCGCGCTTTTTCCCGACCGCTTCGGGCAGGGCAGCGTATTCTCCTGAAAATGAGTTGGCCTTTCTGCAAAAGCTTACTCGCGCCGGCCTTGTTGCCGGCGTTTTTTTTGGCCAGGGAGGAGCAGATACCAGCGGCCGCGAATGTCAAGTGGCACCCACTTGCCACTGAGGCATCCGCTGGTTTAACGCGACTCCAGCGCAGGGCATGAGCCCCGCGCAGCCCTTCAGGTCGGGCGCCGCTTCCTTGAGAGGGATACGGCGCCATCGTCGCTGGTGCGGCGCTGCGGGGTTGCTGGCTGATTGCTGAGCTGTTGTGTCGTTAAGGAGATGCAGCAGCGCGGCACGTGCTGAATTCATTAGCGCAAACCCCAGATTGGTTTGCGCCGATGAATAATCCGCTTGGTCCTTCAGGTCCAGACGGGTTTCCCTTATGTACCTTGTGATACGTGATCACGTGAAGGAGAAAGCAATGGCAACAGCGAAGAAGAAAACGGCGGCTAAGAAAAAGCCCGCGGCGAAGAAGAAGCCGGTAGCCAAAAAGGCGGCGGCAAAGAAGAAAGTCGTGGCGAAAAAAGTCGTAGCGAAGAAAAAGCCGGTAGCCAAGAAGGCTGCCAAGAAAGTCGTCAAGAAAGCCGTAGCGAAGAAGAAGCCCGCAGCCAAGAAGGCTGCCAAGAAAGTCATCAAGAAAGCCGTAGCGAAGAAAAAGCCCGCAGCCAAAAAGGCTGCCAAGAAAGTTATCAAGAAAGCCGTAGCGAAGAAAAAGCCCGCCGCGAAGAAAGCTGCGAAAAAGAGCGTAGCCAAAAAGCCCGCCGCGAAAAAGGCGGCACCCAAAAAGGCAGCGCCCAAAAAGGTCATCGCCAAAACAGCCGCTGCACCGGTAGCAGCACCCGCGCCGGCGAGCGCGATCAAAACGGTGCTCAGCCCAGCAGCAGCCTGGCCCTTTCCGACGGGTGTGCGTCCCTAAGTGCTGCTTAGGGTGTTTTGCGCTTTCGGGCAATATCCCCGCTGCAGGCCTCGTCTGCAGCGGGATTTTTTATATGCGCATCGGCATGAGAGTGCGCCAGCGGAGTCAGCTTGATTTACCACCTTTTCAACCTGATCATCGATACAGTCGCCACCTTGCTGGCTGCGCTGCTGCTGCTGCGCTTCTGGATGCAGGCGGTTCGCGTCAGACCGCCATTCTCACTGGGCCAGTTCATCTTCAGGCTGACTGACTGGCTGGTGTTGCCATTGCGGCGGGTCATGCCCGGTTGGGGTGGTCTGGACTGGTCCAGTCTTCTGTCCGCGATACTGATCGCGTTGCTGTCGGTGGCCATTGAGTTGGGCGTACGCTCCGCATTCAGCAGCGACGCCTGGTTATTGTTGTCGCTGTTGACCCTGATTCACTGGGTGGTTTACGGCATCATCGGTCTGATCGTGATTGAGGTCATCTTCAGCTGGGTGAATCCCGATGCGCCGCTGGCGCCGCTGGTGCGCGCATTGAATGATCCGCTGATGCGGCCTCTGCGACGCTTGATACCGCCGATCGCGGGGGTCGATTTATCTCCCATCGTCGCTTTTCTGCTGCTGAGAATTATTCTGTTCGCTGCAGATAATCTACTGTTCCACCTAGTCGTTTAATGTCTCGTTCCTGGTGCAGCCAGCATGGCGATAAGTTGCGCATTGCCGTTCATGTACAGCCCAATGCTTCACGCTCGGAAGTGTCTGCCGAGATCGACGGAGCGCTAAAGATACGGCTGAGTGCGCCACCGGTGGATGGCAAGGCCAACGAAGCGCTGGAGCGTTTTATTGCAGACAGGCTTGGCGTAGCGCGACGCGTGGTCAGCGTCAGCCACGGGCACACTAGCCGTCAGAAGCTGCTCGAGGTACAGGCCGATCTCGGGGTTGAAGAGGCCAAGCAGCGACTGCTGGGCTAAGCCCGACCGTCGCTGCTCTTGCGTCTACTCAGAAGCGGTAGCCAAATTCCTTCTCGAAGCGCTGCTCGATTGTTTCGCGCGTCAGCACATGGTTTTGTCCGCCCTGACTGGAAATCTTGATCGCGCCCATCAGTGAGGAGAGACGGCCAATGGTCATCCAGTCCATGTCATGGGTCAGACCATACAGCATGCCGGCGCGAAAGGCATCGCCACAACCGGTAGGGTCGATGACCTGATCGACTCGCACCACGGGAATATCGTAACGTTGCGCGCTGGTGTAGATTTCTGCGCCTTGTTCGCCACGAGTGACGACTAGCGCCGAGACTCGCTCGGCGATTTGTTCCAGCGACAGGCCGGTGCGTTCGGTGAGCAGCTCGGCTTCATAATCATTTACGGCGACGTAGGTTGCCATCTCAATGAAGCGGATTAGCTCCTCACCACTAAACATGGGCAAGCCCTGGCCAGGATCAAAAATGAAGGGGATCCCCAGTTTGGCACAATCGCTCGCGTGCTCGATCATGCCGTCACGACCGTCAGGCGCAACGATCGCCAGCTTGACCTTGCCAGCATCAGCGACCTTGTTCTGATGCGAGCTACCCATGGCGCCCGGGTGAAAGGCCGTGATCTGGTTATTGTCCGCATCGGTCGTGATAAAAGCCTGGGCCGTATAGGCATCATCGATGGTGCGAATGCAGCGACGGCTAATGCTCAGTTTGTCCAGACGTTCCATGTACGGTACGCTGTCCATGCCGACCGTGGCCATGATCAGCGGATCGCCGTTCAGTAGTTTGAGGTTGTAGGCGATGTTTCCCGCGCAGCCGCCGAATTCGCGGCGTATGCCAGGCACCAGAAACGCGACATTAATCTTGTGCAGCTGGTCGGCTAGCAGCGCTTCGGAGAAACGACCATGGAAAGACATGATGGTGTCAAAGGCCATCGAGCCGCAGATCAGGGAAGTCATATTGTTGTCTTTGTCAGGGGGTAGGAGTCGATCGGGCGGTAGCGTCGCGACGTGATCGGGCGAGGCTCAGTGATAAAACAGCGTGACGCTGAATCCTCCGGGATGTTCGGCCGTCAGCTCGAAGCTGAACTGGATTTCATGCTCGGCATGTGCTGCGATGCCTTTTTTAAGCTCAGCGGTGTTGAGGTAGGTCGCTGGCTCCATCACTTTTCGCACGAGCGGCTGCCCGGTCTCGGTCTTGAGCTGCAGATCCAGCGAAGGCCAGGCTTGTGCAGTGTCCGCCTGATTGCGCAGCAGTGCGGTGAGCGTGTACTGCCCCAGCTGCCCCGGGACTTCTTGCAGGTGACTCGATTCCAGCGACAGCAGATCGATATGCTGAGGCAGCTTCACCTGACATCCCAGTCTGGCACAGGCGGCGCGCAGGTAGTGTCCTGCATCGGGCGAATAGGCAGCAAGGTCGGCACGGAAGAAGTAGCTGAGCTGGGCGGCGAGTGCCAGCAGCAGTAAGGGCAGGCCCAGCCACAACAGGAACGTCCAGTGCTTGCTGCGTTGGCCCTGCTTGCGTGCTTGCGCCACGAAGGTGGGTGGCGGATTCGGTGGTGTGGCGGCCGTTGCAGCGCTTACGCTCTCGACGGGAGCGTCGCCCGCGAGTTCATGCGGCGGGGTATCGCGCCAGGGTTTTGCCTGCAGGTCCGCAATCGCTTTGGACAGCTCGTCGAGTTCTTCTTGCATCTTTGACGTGACCGCTGGCTGGTTGGCGCGTAGCGAGCCAAAGTCGATTAGCGTCATCCGTCCATCCGCCTCCTGGCCGGCAGTGGCTAAGGTGTCGATTTCTTCAGGCTCGCCCAGCAAGTACTCGCGCCCGTTGAATATTTCGCGGCAGGCGCCACAGCGAACCAGGCCCTCGCGAAGTTCGAGCTGGGCCGCGGTAACGCGAAAGCGAGTCTGGCAATAGGGGCAGCAAGTAGCGAGCATAGCCCTCTATATTAATCGATTGCCGGGCCGGCCCGCCGTCCGGCCAGCGCCACCCAGCCCTCGTGCTCCCTCCAGACGCTCAGTGGAAGGAAGCCTGCGTAGGCCGCAATGACTTCCTCTGCTTGGCGCGCGAGCACCCCCGAGAGCAGCAACTGGCCGCCATGGGCCACGCGTCCGCACAGCATGGGTGCCAGCACTTTCAGCGGCCCGGACAGGATATTTGCGACGACCAGCGCATAACGGTGGTCCTGGCGACCCTCGGCGAATTCCTCAGGCAAGAAATACGAGATATCGCAGTGGTTGCGCACGCTATTGTCGCGCGCGGAGAGAATCGCTTGCGGATCGATATCCACGCCGTCAACGGGTCGTGCACCGAGCTTCTCGCCAAGCATCGCCAGAATGCCCGAGCCACAACCATAGTCGAGCAGTGATACGCGCTCAGCGAGGTTGGCTTCCATCCACTCCATGCACAGTCGCGTGGTGGGGTGGCTGCCCGTGCCAAAAGCCAGCCCGGGATCCAGTTCAAGAACGATCGCATCGGGTTCGGGTGCCTGATGCCAGCTTGGCACGACCCAGATGCGCTGGCCGATAGGGATGGGTTCGAATTGTGATTGCGTCAGCCTGACCCAATCCTGATCGGCGACGCTTCTTGCATGAAACGATGGCACGGGATGTAGCTCGCACAACGAGCAGGCATTGCTGACCAGTGCATGGAGATCAGTCCCCGCGTCGGCCAGCGCCAGCACACGACTTCGCTCCCATGCCTGTTGTTCGGGTTCCATGCCCGGCTCGCCGAACAGTGGGCGCTCTGCTTCAGTACCTTCGTCGGCATCTTCCACCGATACCGATAAAGCCCCCGATCCCATCAACGCATCGGAGAGGCGCTCGGCCCAGTCTCGCGGCACCTCCAGAACAATCTCAGTCCAGCTCATCCGATCTCACTTTTTGCTGGCGAGCTTGTGCTCCAGATAATGGATGTTGGTACCTCCCTCGGCGAAACGTGCATCGACCATCAGATCGCGGTGTAGCGGTATGTTGGTGAGAATACCCTCGACGACCATCTCGGAGAGCGCGATCTGCATCCGACGTATTGCCTGCTCGCGTGTGGCGCCATAAGCGATTACCTTGCCCACCATCGAATCATAGTTGGGTGGCACGAAGTAACCGGCGTAGGCATGTGAATCCACACGGATACCGGGGCCGCCCGGCGCATGCCAGGCTTGTATGCGTCCGGGCGATGGCGTGAACTTGAAGGGATCTTCGGCATTGATACGGCATTCGATCGCATGGCCTTTGAGGATGATGTCACGCTGCTTGAAGCGTAATTTTTCGCCAGCGGCGATGCGGATCTGTTCCTGAACAAGGTCAACACCGGTGATCATTTCCGTCACCGGATGCTCAACCTGAATTCGCGTGTTCATCTCGATGAAGTAGAACTCGCCGGCTTCATACAAAAACTCGAACGTGCCAGCGCCCCGATAGCCGATCTTGCGGCAGGCCTCTGCGCAGCGGTCGCCAATCTTTTCAATCAGTTTGCGTGGAATCCCCGGCGCCGGCGCTTCTTCGATCACTTTTTGATGGCGACGCTGCATCGAACAGTCGCGCTCACCGAGCCAGATCGCGTTCTTGAATTCGTCTGCCAGCACCTGGATTTCTACATGGCGCGGGTTCTCGAGGTATTTTTCCATGTAGACCTCGGGATTACCGAACGCCGCGCCAGCCTCGGTCTTGGTCATCGTGACCGCATTGAGCAGCGCGGCTTCGGTGTGCACCACACGCATTCCACGCCCGCCACCGCCTCCCGCGGCCTTGATGATCACCGGGTAGCCGATGCGCCGCGCCGTCTGGATGATCACCTTGGGATCATCGGGCAGCGCGCCCTCCGAACCGGGAACGCAGGGAACGCCTGTCTTGATCATGGCCTGCTTGGCCGACACCTTGTCGCCCATGATGCGGATCGATTCCGGACGTGGGCCGATGAAGACAAAGCCCGATTGCTCGACACGCTCGGCGAAGTCCGCGTTTTCCGACAGGAAGCCATAGCCAGGATGGATCGCTTCTGCGTCCGTGACTTCGGCTGCGCTGATGATGGCCGGCATCGACAGATAGCTCTGCGCAGAGGGGGCGGGACCGATACACACCGATTCATCGGCCAGCTTCACGTACTTGGCTTCGCGATCCGCTTCGGAGTGGACGACGACGGTCTTGATGCCCATTTCGCGGCAGGCGCGTTGTATGCGCAGCGCGATTTCACCGCGATTGGCAATGAGAATTTTTTCAAACATGGTGTCAGCCGATGAGGAATAGCGGCTGACCGAATTCGACTGGCTGACCGTTCTCAACGAGGATTTCCTTGATCACGCCCGAGGCATCGGCTTCGATCTCGTTCAACAGTTTCATGGCCTCGATGATGCAAATCGTTTCGCCTTGCTTGACCGCGGTGCCAATCTCGACGAAAGGCGCAGCGCCCGGTGCAGAGGCACGGTAGAAGGTACCGACCATCGGTGACTTCACGACATGGCCCGAGGGTACCGGCGCGGCCGGTGGCTCTGCCGGCGCTGCGGGAGCGGGCGCACCGACTGCGGCGGAGGTTTGTACCAGGGGCGCTGCCGCAGGCGGCTGCATCATCACCACCTGGCCGTGACCCGCGGCGGCGCCTTTGACGATCCTGACTTTGCTCTCGCCCTCGGTCACTTCGAGTTCCGAAATGCCGGACTCGGCAACGAGGTCGATGAGGGTCTTGAGTTTTCGTAAATCCATGGGTCATTCACTCGTGGGGGGTTGGGGAGTCCCGGCCAGCGTACTCGCATTTGGGCAAGATCGGGAGAAATAAGGCGTGATGTGCGCTGATTATAGCTTTTTAATGACAAATTCGATGGCAATGCGATAGCCATCCACACCCAGCCCGCAAATCACGCCAGCGGCGATGCCGGAAATATAAGAGTGGTGCCGAAAGTCTTCTCGCCGGTGAATGTTGGAGATATGTACCTCGACCACGGGCAAACCGATGCCCGAGAGCGCATCACGCAAGGCCACACTGGTGTGCGTGAGGCCGCCCGGATTAATCACGATGGCGTCGATGCCCTCGGATTTTGCCGCATGAATCCTGTCGATCAGTGCCCCCTCGTGGTTGCTCTGAAAGCAGGACAACTGGGCGCCAGCGGCGGAGGCTATTCGCTTGGCCTCATTTTCAACATCAGCCAATGTGGCTGAACCATAGATGTCCGGCTCGCGGCTACCGAGCAGATTGAGATTGGGGCCATTCAGCAGCAGAATGTTCGTCGCCATTTTTAGGCCTTGATTTGCCGAGGAAGCAGGCATTTTGCTGCCAATTGACGCAAGATGGCAAGCAGAAACGCTTGTCAGGCTTATATGGGTTCAATCTTGCAGGCGGGGTAGGCTTGGGTCCCTCATAGCGCAGCGAGATCGGCGCGCACCTGCGCCAGGTTTAGCCTGCCGAGGTAAGTTTTGCGAACCTGTCCGGCCGAATCCAGCAAGACAGTAAAGGGTAGTCCACCTGCCTGATTGCCCATCTCCCGAGAGAGTTCGGTACCTTGCATGCCAGCCACCAGCAAGGGATAGCTAATCTGGTGTTTGTCAGCAAATTGCTTGATGTTCGATGGAGAATCGATGCCAATGCCGACAATTTGGAGATTTTTGGCGGCCATGTCATTTTGCAATGCGACCAGTTCCGGCATCTCTTCAACGCAAGGCGGACACCAGGGCGCCCAGAAATTCACCAGCAATACCTTGCCTTTCCAATCCGACATCTTGCGCGGCTGCCCGCTGGCATCGGGCAAGGTGCTCTGCATCAGCTTGGCCACCGCCGGGTTCGCGGGCGCCTCGGGCGCCAGTCTTTGCATGCCGACATAAATACCGATAGCCGACGATGCGATGGCGATGGTGACAAATAAGAGGGTTTTTTTGTTCATTGGACGATTTTAATAGTCGGTTTCCGGCGCCAGCAGCCGCTTTAGCGCCGCAAGATCAGCGCGCTCCAGTCGTTTTTGCGGCCCGCCTTTGCCGGCATGGCGCAAGTCGTCATGTTCGTAGAGCGTCAGATGCGCGGCTTCGCCTTGCCAGAAAAAAGACAGCACTTCGACTGTGCGTCCCGGGAGCCGGAAATGCGGCGCCTCGGAAACTTCGTAGTTGACGTTCTGATTCAGGAGGAATAGGGCGACCTCTTTGCCGCTTTCCGCAAATAGCTGCAAGTGAATGTCCGAATGCTCCCCCGCTGTGCCATTCAGCACGGCCCCGGTCAGGTAGGGGCAGAAATCGGACAGACTCTCCATCAGTTCGAGCGCCAGCTGCCGCAAATGGCGAAGCCGCTCTGCCTGCGAATCACCGAAGAACAGCAATTGATATTCCCTCACCTCGGCTTCGATTTGCGCGTTATCAGGCAAGATATCTCCGCGCACTTTCTGGTTTCCGAGAATGATTTTGGCGGCCTTGCGCTTTGCGCTGCCGTAGTCCGCGCCATCCTCGGCGATCATGCGCGCGGCGGCCGCTGCGATTTCCGCGCGCAGTGCCTCAGCATCGCCGGGGTAGTTAATCTTCATCCGTTTTGCAAGTCAGTCTTGCCTCTGCCACGTGACACCGGCTCGTCCGCCCAAACTCAGGATGCGTTCGGGCGTTTCTCGGTGTGCCAGCTCGGGTAAAATCCGTAGATTACCTTGACCTGATCCTCCATGCATATTCACATTCTTGGCATCTGCGGCACTTTCATGGGCGGTCTGGCCGTGCTCGCGAAAGAAGCCGGACATAAAGTCACGGGTTGCGATGCCAATGTCTATCCACCGATGAGCACCCAGCTGCGCGAGCAGGGCATTGAGCTGATCGAGGGATATGGCCAGCATCAGCTCAGCCTTCAGCCCGATATCTACGTGATCGGCAACGTGGTCTCGCGTGGTAATCCGCTGATGGAAACCATCATGAACCGCGGCTTGCCGTATATGTCGGGCCCGCAATGGATGGGCGAGTACATCCTGCATGACAAATGGGTGCTTGCCGTTGCGGGTACGCACGGCAAAACGACAACCTCGTCAATGCTGGCCTGGGTTCTCGAGCAGGCTGGCTACGAGCCGGGTTTTCTGATCGGTGGGGTGCCGTTGAATTTTGGTGTCTCTGCAAGACTCGGTGGCGAGGCGGCGCAAGCGCCGTTTTTCGTGATCGAGGCCGATGAATACGACACGGCCTTTTTCGACAAGCGCAGCAAGTTCGTGCACTACCGTCCGCGCACGGCAGTGTTTAATAACCTTGAATACGATCACGCAGATATTTTCCCCGACCTCGCTGCGATAGAGACCCAATTCCATCATCTGGTACGTACCATCCCGGCGATAGGACGGATCATCGCCAACGGCCGCGAGGAGTCCCTCAGACGAGTGATCGAACGCGGCTGTTGGAGCGAGGTCGAGTGGTTCAACGGCAAAGATAACGAACATTGGCGCATGGTCGAGCACGGCGATGGCCGTTTCGATGTGTACCTGGACGGGCAGCGGCAGGGCACCGTGAGTTGGGATCTGACCGGCACGCATAATCGATGGAATGCGATCGCTGCGATTGCCGCCGCGCGCCACACGGGCGTGCCGCCCGCGCAAGCCATTGATTCGCTCTCCAGTTTTCAAAATGTGAGGCGGCGTATGGAAATTCGCGGTGTGGTCAACAACATCACTGTCATTGACGATTTCGCACACCACCCGACAGCAATCGCCACCACCGTCGATGGGCTGCGCCGCAAGGTGGGTGGATCGCGCATACTAGCCGTTCTGGAGCCTCGCTCGAACACGATGAAACTGGGCACCATGAAAGACGCGTTGCCCGGCAGCCTGGCGGCTGCAGATCTGGTTTTCGGCTACGGCGCCCGAGGTGATGGCAAGGAGGCCTTGGGGTGGGATCTCGGCGCCGCCTTGTCTCCGCTAGGCGAGAAGGCGCATGCGTTCGATGATCTATCGGCACTTGTCGATGCCGTGACCGCGGCCGCGAAGCCTGGCGATTCCGTGCTGGTAATGAGCAACGGTGGTTTTGGTGGCGTGCATCAGAAGTTGCTGGATGCTTTGCAGGCTGCCGTCGCCTAGCCGCACGGTCGGGTTCAGCGAATGATTCTTTACCTGCACGGCTTTCGCTCGTCACCACAATCCTCCAAGGCACGACTGCTGGATGATTTTTTTGCAGCCAGAGGCGAATCGCATCGATTTCAGTGCCCTCAGTTGCCCGTCTCGCCAGCCGCCGCCATGCGCCTGGCGCGCGAGCTTTGTCGGGCCCAAGCCGTGGCCGATCTTGCGCTGATCGGCTCGTCATTGGGCGGATTCTATGCGACTGCGTTGGCCGAGGAATTCGGCTGCCGCGCTGTGCTGCTGAATCCAGCGATCACTCCGGCCGACGATTTGCGCAAGCATATGGGTGTGCAGCGTGCGTGGCATTCCGATGCACAGTTCGAGTTTCGCGCTGAGTTTGTGGATGAGTTAGTGCCGATGGCTTGCGCGCACATCACCCGGCCTGAGCGATATTTTCTGATCGCCGCCACCGGAGATGAGGTGCTGGACTGGCGGCAGATGGTCGCGCATTATCCGGGGGCGCGACAGACGATTATTCAGGGTAGCGATCATGGCCTGTCCGATTTCGCGCAGCATGTGGAGGCGGTCATCGATTTTTGCAGATCCTGAGCTGGACGCAGAAGTCCATGGTCAGAGGATTTTTTTCGCCGAGTGAGTTGAATGAATCTGTTTTTTGAAGAATCCGGCGATTTCAAAGTAGGCGCGGTGCTGACTCAGCAGGGCGAGGCCTTTCAGGTCGAGACACCCTCAGGAAAACGCACCAAGGTGCGTGCGCGCGATGTCCTGCTGCAGTTTGATTCGCCATCGCCCGTGGAGTTGATGACCAGGGCGAGCGCGCTGTCAGACGAGGTTGATATCAGTTTTTTGTGGGAGGTCGCCGGGGAGGCAGAATTCGGTGTTGCCGAATTAGGTGCCGAGTATTTCGGTCATTCACCCAAGCCGGAAGAAGCCGCGGGGCTACTGCTCGCGATCGCTGCCTCGCCGATCTATTTTCATAAAAAGGGCAAGGGCCGATACAGGGCAGCGCCTGCAGCCACCGTGCAGGCGGCGCTAGCTGGTCTGGAAAAGAAAAAGCAGCAGGCAGAAGTGCAAGCTGCGCAGGTGGCAGCGCTCAAGGCAGGCAAGCTCCCGGCATCCATGGATTCCATCGTGCGCCAGTTGCTGTTCAAGCCCGACAAAAACAGCATGGAATACAAGGCAATGGACACCGCCTGTGCCGAGCTTCAGACGACGCCGGCGCGCCTGATGCTCTCCATTGGCGCGCTGGCGTCACCCAAAGCCCTGCATAGCCAGCGTTTTTTGTTCGAGCATTTCCCTAAGGGCACCGGCTTTCCCCCGCTGAGCGCGCCCGCCATGCCGTCCTTACCTCAGGCAGAGGCGCAAGCATTCTCGATTGATGACGTCACCACGACTGAAATCGACGACGCATTCTCAGTGCGCAGAATGAGCCATGGCAAAGTCAGGGTAGGCATTCATATTGCTGCGCCAGGCCTTGGGATCACGCGGGATGATGCGATCGATGTGGTGGCACGCGCGCGCATGAGCACGGTATACATGCCGGGCGATAAGATCACCATGCTGCCAGATTCTCTGGTCGATACCTTTACCCTGGCTGAGGGCGGCCTGCGTCCGGCACTCTCGCTTTATGCAACGCTGGATACCAGTGATTGGTCCGTGGTCGCAACCGAGACGCTTGCGGAGACGGTACCCGTTGCCACTAACCTGCGTCACAACGATCTGGATGAAGTCGTCACCGAGGAAAATCTCGAGGTCGGTGCAGGCGAATATCCACACAAGCAAGAGATCGAGCTGCTGTGGCAATGGGCACAGGTGCTGGAGCGCGGCCGCATGGCCAAGCGTGAAAGTTTTGGCTTGCGGCCAGAGCAGAATAATCGTGTCGACTTCAATTTCTATGTTGATGACGACATCGTCACCATCACCCGCCGCAAACGCGGTGCGCCGCTCGACAAAATCGTCGCCGAGCTGATGATCTTCGCTAACAGCAGCTGGGGTCGGTTGATGCACGAGCACGGCGTGCCGGGCATCTACCGAACGCAGGGCGGAGGTGGCTGGGCGAATCGCATGCAAGTACGCATGCTCACGCATGCTGCGCCTCACCAAGGCCTCGGTGTTGATCAGTATGCTTGGAGCACATCACCGCTGCGCAGATATACTGATCTGGTCAACCAGTGGCAGATACTCGCGTGCATCAAGCATGGCGTCACCGCACCTCTGGTGGCGCCGTTCAAGCCTAAAGATGCTGATTTGTTTGCGATCGTGTCCGCCTTTGACAGCGCCTATGCTGCCTATGCGGAGTTTCAGTCGACAATGGAACGTTACTGGTGCCTGCGCTGGCTGGCGCAGCAATCCGTGCGCCATGTCGATGCTGTGTTGTTAAAAGACGAGGTGCTACGCCTGGTGGATATCCCTCTGATCATTGCGGCGCCGGGCACTCGCTATCCGCGTGGCACCCAGCTGAAGATCGAGCTGATTTCCTGGGATGAGATCGATCTGTCCGTGCAGGCGCGTGTGCTGGAGGTGAATACGTCGGCCGTTGTGCTGGACGAGGCGATGGCATTGGAAGAAGCAGACATCGCCGATGAGGCAGAAACGGTGGCAGAGCAGAGCGCGCAGGAGACGTCCTATTCAGAGGATTCTTCCAACGAAGCGCTTGCCGTCGCACCGCCCGATGCGGGCAGCGAATCGCCATGATGCGCACCGCCGACAATCGGCTGCTATCGATCGCCATCGCAGCGTCGCTACTGCTGCATGCTGCGTTACTCGCTCTTCGCTTTTCACCACCTGAGATACCGACAACCCGTCCGTTAGCGAGCACCCTCGAGATCATTCTCGTCAATGCACGTCATGACAAAGCGCCGCGCAAGGCAGAGGCGCTTGCACAAGCCAATCTCGAGGGTGGCGGGCAGGCAGAGACGGGGCGCGCAAAATCACCCCTACCCAATCGGCAGCAGTCAGTGGATGGCAACCATCTTGAGACACAGCGCCGCCGCATTGCCGAGCTCGAGCAGCAGCAGAACCGGCTGCTGACGCAATTGAGTGCGCTCTCACGCGAGAAAATCCGCGCGGCGGACAAAGACGTCCGACAGCGCACCGATCGTTTGCCTGTCGCCGAGACGGTCGATAGTATCGCGCTCGCACGACGCGAGGCCGAGATCGCGCGCCAAGTGGCCGACTACAACAAGCGGCCCCTGAAGACCCAGCTCACACCTAATACGCGCGAAGTCGCGTATGCCTTGTATTACACTGCGCTGCAAAAGCAGATCGAGCAGACCGGTACCCGGTATTTTCCGCAACAGGATGGAAAAAAAATCTACGGCGAACTCATTGTGTATATCCCGGTGTACCAGGACGGCTCACTGTATGACAAAGAAGGCGGCCCACGCATTGAGCGTAGCTCAGGCAATCCCATGTTAGACCGCGCTGCGCTCGCTATTGTTCGGCGCGCGGCACCTTTTGGACAGTTTCCCCGATCAAGCACGGCGGATGGCAAGACGCATGTGTGGGAAATCATTACTCGCTTCCGGTTCACGCGCGATGACGTGCTTGAAACAAGCCCGGGGGATGCGCAATGAGCAGACCGGATCATTACGTCGTCATCGGTAATCCTATCGCGCACAGCAAGTCGCCGCAGATTCATGCGCGCTTTGCCGAGCAAACGGGACAGCAAATCACCTACGATCGTCTACTCTCTCCCGTCGATGCCTTTGAGGCGACGATGAAGGCTTTCATCGCCTCGGGTGGAAGCGGCGCCAACGTCACCGTGCCCTTCAAGCTGGACGCGTTTCGCTTTGCGAATGAACTCAGCGCACGGGCCCGGGCGGCTGGCGCAGTCAACACGCTGCATATCAGAGATGGGCAGGTGTTGGGCGATAACACCGATGGCATCGGACTCGTGCGCGACATGGTGGAGGTGGCTGGCGTTCAGCTCAGTGGCAAGCGACTGCTCTTGCTCGGCGCCGGCGGCGCTGCCCGCGGGGTGATCTTGCCCTTGCTGGACCAATCGCCAGCCCGGCTGTTGATAGCCAATCGCACACCGAATCGCGCAGCGGAGTTGGCGCAGCAGTTTTCGGATCGGCGGGTACCGATAGGGGTGAGTAGTTTTTCAGATCTGGACGAGACTTTCGATGTGGTGATCAATGCCACGTCCGCGAGCCTGTCCGCCGAGCTGCCGCCGGTGCCGGTCAGGGTGTTTGGCAGTCACAGTTTTGTCTACGACATGATGTACGCGGCCCAGCCCACGCCATTCATGCAGCTCGCCCGCCAGTACGGCGCGCAAGTGCGTGATGGGCTGGGCATGCTGGTCGAGCAGGCGGCGGAGTCTTTCCTTGTCTGGCGCGGCGTACGTCCGCAGACTGCGCCCGTCTACGAGTGGCTTCGCTCCACGCTATGAGCCTGCGACGCAAGCTCTTGCTGTGGCTGGTCGGCGTACCGCTGGCGCTGGTGCTGTTGCTGCAAGCCTGGTACTTCCTGCATATCTGCTGGTGGGTAAAGTACAACCCGACATCCACCGCTTTCATGCGCTACCAACTGGAGAAACTCCAGGAGAAAAATCCCAAGGCGAAGCTGCAGCACCAATGGGTGCCCTACCACCGCATCTCGGTCCACCTCAAGCGCGCGATCATCGCGGCTGAGGATGCGAACTTTGCGGATCATGACGGTGTGGACTGGCAGGCGCTGCAAAAGGCCTACGAGAAAAACGCGAAAAAAGGCAAAGTTGTCTCGGGTGGGTCGACTATTACGCAGCAGCTTGCTAAGAACCTGTTCTTGTCCGGGCAACGCAGCTATTTGCGCAAGGCCCAAGAAATGGCGATCACTTTCATGTTGGAAATGGTGATGGACAAGCAGCGCATCTTCGAGATCTACCTGAACGTGATTGAGCTGGGCTCAGGCGTGTTCGGCGCTGAGGCGGGCGCGCAGCGTTACTTCGCTGTTCCTGCCTCAGCGCTCGGTCCTCAAGAAGCGGCGAGACTGGCCGTGATGCTGCCCAATCCCCGGTATTTTGGCAAACACATGGACTCCGGTTATCTGTCTCGCCGCAGCGCATTGATCATGCAGCGGATGAGCAGCGCTGAGCTACCCTGACGAACAACCTGAATCAATTCACGACTTGCCTCGGCTCGCCGATCTTAGTACACTTGCATCGTTTTTAACAACGGAGAACCTCTTTGGGCAGTGTCTCTTCATCTCATCGACCGTCGTCCGACGGGCTCGCCGCAAGCTGACGCTCTTCTTCTCGCGCCGCTTGCCCGGGCCAGGGTGAGCAGGCGCGCATGGCCTTTGGCCATGATCCCTGAACAATTGTTTTACCGATGGTGGACATCGTTCCGCTGTCATTGCCGTCTGGTAGGCGGCGGGGAGAGCTTATGATCAATGTATTCGTCCTGCAAAACGGACGCCTCAGTCAGGTCAATATCGACAGCCGAGATGACTTGGCGCGCGCCGCGCCGATCTGGGTCGATCTGACCGATCCCAGCGAGGAAGAGCGCGACTGGGTGCGCGGTATCTATGGCGTGACGCTGCCAGATGAGGATGAGGTCAAGGACATCTAGGCATCTGCTCGCTAGTACGAGGGTGTTCGCGGCGATCTGCACTTGCTCTCGGATTTCCTGCTCGAAGAAGACGAGGGCGAGTCACGCGTTGTGACCGTGGCCTTCATCCTCGCACGAAATATGCTGTTCTCGATGCACAGCGATGATTTGCCCGTCTTCCGCTTGGTGCGCATGCGTGCCCGCTCGCGACCGGGTTCGATTGGTGATTTCAAGGATGTGCTGCTCGATCTGTACGCCACCGATGTCGAATACTCAGCAGATGCGCTGGAAGGTATTTATCAGAACCTCGAGGAAGTCAGCCGCAGCGTGCTGCAAAAAGACTTCAGCGATCAGGATGCTGCCGAGTCGCTCTCAGCGATGGCGCGCGAAGAAGACTTGAATGGCCGTATCCGTCGTAACATGATGGATACCCGCCGTGCTGTGAGCTTTTTAATGCGCGGACGCTTGCTCAGTTCGGATCAGTTCGATGATGCGCGTCAGATCCTGCGGGATATCGAATCATTGGACGGCCACACCGCCTTCCTGTTCGACAAGATCAACTTCCTGATGGATGCGACGGTCGGTTTCATTAACATCAATCAGAACAAGATCATCAAGATCTTCTCGGTGGCCTCGGTCGCCTTTCTCCCACCAACGCTGATTGCCAGCATTTACGGCATGAACTTCCGCGTACTGCCAGAGTTAGGCTGGTCGCTGGGCTACCCATTTGCGCTGCTGCTAATGATTGGCAGCGCGGTGACGCCGTTCTGGTATTTCAAACGGCGTGGTTGGCTGAGGTGAGATGAGGTAGCAACAGTTGTATGAGTGGCTGCCACAGATTTTCTGTCTGCCACTCGCACAAACTAGTGGCTCAGCCCAATTTTCCAAATGCCGAACGCGCCGCTGATAACGTCGCTTCGATGGCGGTATCATCGTGTGCCGCTGACACGAATCCTGCCTCAAACGCTGACGGCGCGAGATACACCCCGCCCTCCAGCATCGCATGGAAGAAGGTGTTGAAGCGCTCTTTATCGCACGCCATCATCTGCGCATAATCGACGGGCACGTTGTCGGCAAAATAAATGCCGAACATGCCGCCGACGGAATTCGCGCAGAAGCCAACACCTGCGGCTCGGGCAGCCGTCGATAATCCATCGACCAGCTTCTTCGTCTGCGTCGTTAGTGATTCAAAGAAGCCGGGGCGCTGAATAATCTTCAGGGTGGTCATGCCAGCAGCGACGGCGACAGGATTACCGGATAAGGTACCCGCCTGATAAACCGGTCCCAGGGGTGCCAGATGTTTCATCATATCGGCGCGTCCGCCGAAGGCTGCCACCGGCAAGCCACCGCCAATGACCTTGCCCAGTACCGTCATATCGGGTTGGATTCCGTACAGCGCTTGCGCACCTCCCAGCGCTACGCGAAAGCCTGACATCACCTCATCGAACAACAACAGTGCACCATGCTGGCTGCACAGGGTGCGCATGGTCTGGAGAAATTCTTTGGTCGCTGGCAGAAGATTCATATTGCCGGCAACGGGTTCGACGATGACCGCAGCGATCTTGTCGCCGAGGTTCTTGAACGCCTGCTCAAGCTGCTCGCTGTTGTTATAGTCGAGCACCATGGTGTGTTTCGCAAAATCTTCTGGCACACCCGACGACGTCGGATTGCCGAACGTGAGCAGGCCGCTACCCGCCTTGACGAGCATCGAATCTGCATGGCCGTGGTAGCAGCCCTCGAACTTGATCACCAGATCGCGGCCCGTAGCGCCTCGCGCCAATCGTAATGCGCTCATCGCGGCTTCGGTGCCTGAAGACACGAGGCGTACCTGCTCAATCGATGGCACGAGCTTGCAGATTTCTTCGGCCATGAGAATCTCGCCCTCGGTGGGCGCACCAAAAGATAGTCCGCGTGCGGCGGCCTGCTGCACGGCGCTAATCACTTCTGGATGCGCATGGCCGACAATGGCGGGTCCCCAGGAGCCGATGTAATCAATGTAGCGCTTGCCGTCGGCATCCCAGAAACATGGACCTTCCGCCTGCGTGATGAAGCGCGGTGTGCCGCCGACCGAGCGGAAAGCGCGTACCGGAGAATTCACGCCACCCGGCGTGCTCCGCTGTGCGCGGGCGAACAAAGTTTCGTTGTTGGACACATCAGCCCCCATCGTCAAGCGCAGCTTTTTTTGTTATTGCGCCCGAGGACGCATGGCTGCGGTGTTAGTCAGTCAGTCGTTGTCGCACTGGCTCAGGTCGCCGAAGCGTCGGCATCTCCCTCGTGCGCCCAGAAAAAACGGTCAGGTATCAGTTTGCCCATGCCCAGCCGCTGCGCGTGCGACAGCGTCGCATTGGTGAATTCTTCAGCTTCTGCCACCGCCTCGGGAACATCCAGACCATTGGCCAGCATGGCCGTAATGGTAGCCGACAAGGTGTTACCCGCCCCGGCAAACGGCCCGGTTTGACGGGGCCAGCTGGCGCTGCGCACCAGTCCTTCCTCTGAAAACAGCAGGTTGGTGACCTCGTGCGCGTCGCCCGGTATGCCTGTGACAAAGAGAAATTCACAGCCGAACTCGATCATTTGCGATGCGTCGATTTCGATCATGTTGTCTTCGCTGGGCTCACGCCAGGTTTCAGCAAGTCGCGATAGTTCGTCGGCCGACACCAGCAACAGCGTCGTCTGCGGTATGAGCAGCTCGCGCATCGCGAGCAGCATTTCTTCATCCGGCCCCTGATCGGGCAGCGTAGTGGAAAAAGGATCGAGCACCAGCGGCTGCTCAGGGTAATCGGAGACGATCTCGGCAATGACGGATACGTTCTCAATGTTACCGATGTGCCCGACTTTGAAAGCGGACACGGGCATGTCTTCCAGTAGGACACGCGCCTGATCGGCAACCCAATCCGGCTCGACCGCTTGCGTGTCTTCGGTTCCTGTGGTGTCGCCGATCGACAATGCCGTGATCACCGACAATCCGTGACAACCCATCGCTGCCAATGAGGCAAGATCAGCTTGTATGCCGATCGCTCCGACCGGATCGGCGACGCCGAAGGTCAAAACGAGCGGAGAAGTTTGGTTTTGCACAGGTAAACGATTAAGATAGATGGCTACGCATTTTACTTTAAGGGCCGCAGCGTGAGCGACGACGAGACCAAACAAGAATTCAAAACCTGGATGTGCCTGATCTGCGGTTGGGTGTACGACGAAGCAGCGGGTCTGCCGGAAGAGGGAATCGCCCCCGGCACGCGCTGGGAAGAGGTGCCAATGAACTGGACCTGCCCGGAGTGCGGCGCCCGCAAGGATGATTTCGAGATGGTCGCCGTTTGATCTGACGCAGACTCCTGCCGCCTGATTGCAGGTGACATGCAGCACGCCGCGTTCATTGTTGGCCGATCTGTCGCCAAAAAGCCTACGTGGCGACAATTTGCTTTGTCAATGTTTTAAGTAATTATCCTTTTTGCTAGAGTTGCGCCCGTTTCGTGAGCCATCGTAACGGGGTCGCAATGAATGCATCGCCAGCGCAGACGCCGCCGCAGTCGTCTGCGATTCTCGTCGTTGACGACAGCAGCACCATACGTCGTTCTGCTGAAATCTTCCTGTCTCAAGCGGGTTATTCCGTGCTGCTGGCCGACGATGGCTTTGAGGCACTGTCCTGCATCGTCGAGCATGAACCCGCGCTAGTGTTCTGCGACATCCTGATGCCGCGTCTCGACGGCTATCACACCTGTCACCTGATCCGCGCGAACGAGCGATTCCGCACACTACCGGTCGTGCTGCTCTCTTCCCGGGACGGCATCTTCGATCGCGCACGGGGAGCACTGGCGGGCGCCAGCGCTTATCTCACCAAGCCTTTTGCAAAAGACAGTCTGCTGCGCACTGTGAGCGAGTTATTGCGGCCACCGGTTTCCTGAGCTTGGCCGTGGACTTACCCCTGATTTTTTCTTGTTGACCATCAGCGATTAATTTTTTCTCTTTATGCCGCGTCAAAACATACTGGTTGTCGATGACTCACCCACCGAAAGGCATTTCTTGTCTGAGCTGTTGTCGTCCTATGGGTACCAGGTCAGTACCGCAGACAATGGCGAGGCCGCGCTGTCTTGCATACGAACCAATCTACCGCATCTGATCATCATGGATGTCGTGATGCCCGGGCAAAACGGGTTCCAGACGACGCGTGAGATCAGTCGTGATCCGTCGACCCAACACGTACCCATCATCATTTGCTCGAGCAAGCATCAGGAGACCGATCGCATCTGGGGCATTCGACAGGGAGCGCGTGAATTCATGGTCAAGCCGGTGGATCCCACGCAGTTGCTGAAAAAAATAGCCTCATTACTCGGACAGGCAGGCTAAGCCATGCATCGCGGGCCAGATGGCGCTTCGTTCTCGGTCACGCGCAAGTCGCGGCAATCGCTGCGTGATTATCAGCGTCAGCTTGCCGAGCGCACCACCTCCGCACAGGCGTCTCCTTCCACATTGTCGCGTGAGCTTGGTTTTCTGGCAGCTGGCAGCGGATGGCTGATCAAGCTCAATGACGCGGCAGAGATCATGCCCGTGCCCACGATGACACCGGTGCCAGGGACGCACGCTTGGTTTCTGGGGCTGATCAATCACCGTGGCAAGCTCACCAGCGTCATCGATTTCGAACATTTTCTTGGCGGTCAATCCTCCTCACCCACCGCCGGCGGGCGGCTGATGGTGTTATCCGATCGGTTTCCGATCACGTGCGCATTGCGCGTGGCGGCCGTCAGCGGGCTGATGGATTTTTCTGATGCGATCAGCAGCGAGGACCATGCAGTGGCTGAGACCTCCGTCTCCATCCAGCCGAGGTGGCAAGGCGAGTGCCTTCGGATACGGGACAAATCATGGCACCGGCTAGATGTGCTGGCACTGATGGCGGATCCGCGTTTCATCAATGCAGCGCTGTAAAAAAACGGCTGCGCGCATTGCGCTGCTATTCCTATCGCGTAGCTCGCCGAACCGGCAGTCGCCCACGTTGAATTAACGGAGTCAATCGAATGGATATGCAAGATACGCCGTCATCGGTACAGGCGCGTCAACCACGCAGCATACGCTGGGCGGGGCTGGGACGCTATGTCGGATTTTCTCTGTTTCATGGTGTGCTGCGCCCTGTTTGCGAATCATGGCAGGTGCCGGGCTGGACGGCAAAGCGCCTGCGTCGCGTTGCACAGCTTGGGTTAACGTTATCTGTCGCGGCGCTGCTCACTTTTGCCTGGGTCAGCACCAGCAATGCCTTGATGACAGCGGCCAGAACCCAGATCGCCAGCGAACTAGTGATGCACTCTCAGCGCTTGGGAAAGGCGGCCCCAAACGCAATCCAGGGTAATCCCGCCGCCTTTCGCCAGTTGGCGCAGAGCCGAACAGCAATCAATCAGCAGCTTGATGTACTCGCTGCAGGCGGCGAATGGCAGGGGCGGAGGATACCCGAAGCCGATATGGCCACTGCGGCGCGTATCGCAGCCATTCGGCAGGCATGGCTGAAGTCAGACAAGACAGCAGCACAAATCCTGTCGATGGAAAAAGAGTTGACAGGTTTTCGCACCACATTACGAACGCTAAACACCATCAGTCCGGTGCTGCTTGAACTGTCGGAACAGATTGCCAGCCTGCTCGCCCAGGCGGGCGCCTCGCCGCGCGAGGTTGCCGCCGCCGGTCAACTGGTGATGCTGACTCAGAGGTTGGGCAAGAGCGCCAATGAATTCATGACTCCCGAGGGCATTAACCAGGACACCGCATTCATGCTGGGCAAAGATGCAAATACCTTTCGCGACATCATCACCGGGTTCGCTGAGGGCAGTGAGGTGCTCAGACTGCCGCCGATGCGTCATCCGGATGCAAGGCAGCGGCTCAATGAGCTCAAGGCGGCATTCGACAATTACCGGCGCGAGATGTCGGGCATGCTGTCTAACCTCGGCAAATTCATCGCGGCCAAGGAAGCCGAGCGCAGCCTGTTTCAGGAAAACGAGCCATTGCGTGAAAAATTATCCGTACTCCAGCAGTCCTACCGTGATCAGGAGCATGAGGTCAGCTGGGCACATTGGGCAATCGGTGGTTTTGCAAGCAGTTCTTTGTTGCTGGGTCTATTGCTGGCCTGGTTGCTTTTGCGAGATAGCCGCCTCGAGGCGGCCGAGGCTCAGGCGCGGCGCGTACTGGCCGAAGATCAGCAGCGCAAAGCCATGCAGGAAGAAGAAGCTGCGCGAAACCTGAATCAGCAAAATCAGGCAGCGATTCTTCGCCTGATGAATGAATTACAAGAAATCGCCGAGGGTAATCTCACGGTGCGTGCCACCGTATCTGAAGATGTGACGGGTGCGATTGCGGATTCAGTGAATGTGACGCTCGAAGAACTCAGGCGTTTGCTAGGCAAGGTCAGGCAAACTGCGCTGCAGGTTGGAGGCTCCTGCGAGCTTGCGCAAAACATGTCGACTGAGTTGCTCGCATTATCCAAACGTCAATCCGGCGAGATACAACAGACCGGTCAGATGGTGCTGCAGATGACCGCGCAGATTCATCGGGTATCGCGTGCTGCCAGTGAGTCGTCCGATGTGGCTCAATCATCAGTTCAGGCCGCGCAGCAGGGCGAGACGGCGGTGCAGGACTCCATACGCGGTATGCAGCATATCCGAGAGCAAATACAAGAGACTTCCAAACGTATCAAGCGTCTCGGTGAATCATCGCTGGAAATTGGCGACATCACCGAGCTGATCGCGGACATCACCGAGCAGACGCATGTTCTCGCGCTCAATGCCTCGATACAGGCAGCCGCCGCAGGCGAGGCGGGCCGGGGATTCGCCGTGGTTGCCGAGGAGGTGCAAAGGCTGGCAGAGCGCTGCGGCGATGCGGCGCGCCAAATCGCCACCCTGGTCAAGACGGTGCAGGAAGACGCGCAGGAGGCCGTGGTGGCGATGGAGCTGTCAACTCAGGGCGTCGTCGAAGGTGCGCGTCTGTCCGACGCGGCGGGCTCAGCGCTCGGCGATATCCGGCGCATCTCCCAGCATCTGGCGGAGCTTATCGCCGGCATTTCCGGATCGGCGGCGCAACAGGCCACCGTCGCCGATGCCGTCACGCGCAATATCGACAGCATTCTGACCGTCACCGAGCACACACGACATGGCACCCAGCAAACCGCCAGTTCGGTGCAGGAGCTGGCTGAGTTGGCGAAGGCGCTGGAGCGTGCGATCGAACGCTTTCGCATCGCCTGACGGCAGGCATCATGTCTGGTGACTGCAGGCCGCCCCCTCCTTGCGAAGATAATTCCTGTCCGTTTCCCCTGGCGATCGGTCCTTCCCCGGCGCTCACGGCACTCGTCGAGGCGCAGCGGGGGTCGCTGATCAGTGCGCGAAGCGCGATGAATCAGCCCGATGGCGAGCTATCTCGCGAGACCTTGTTCGTCAACATGAAAAGGCAGTTGCACTTGCTTGCCGGCACGTTCCGGTTCTGCGGCGCTCAGAGCCTAGAGATGTTGTGCGGACTCATGCTAGAGCTGGTACGGAACGCAGGTGATGATCTGCTGTCCTCTGGCGAGCGGCGCGCATTGGATTACGCCTGCGCGCGTATGCTGGCCTCACTACCATCGCTGCAGCGCGGTCAGGCCGTGGCAGCGGGCACCTTATTGCCGGCATGGAGAGAGCTTGCCGCGCACGTACCGGGGTCGGCGTCTTCTCCGTCCGCGATGATCATGCTGGCCCTTCCCGGCGAAGATGACGCGGCACGCGTTGCACAGACCTTCCTCGACGCATACACCATGCCACTGACTCAGGCCTCAGTATCGATCGGAGATGTCGACAAAATATTGCTGGGGCTCTTACGTGCTGAGCCAGGTTCCATCAGCTTGCAGGATTCGCTGCACAAGGTCGCGGCGGTCATGTCTCAGGTACAACAACAGTCTCAAGGTCAGCCTGATCATCTGCGCTGGACAGTGATGCTGATCTACTGCGAGCAATTGCTGGCGGACGCACCCATGGATCTGGCGCTGGCAAAGAAAAATCTCTCTGCTGCGATGCGCGCTGTTCGTCAGGGGGCACAATCAGCGGTTGCGTCCGTGTCGGTACTGTCAGACCGACTCATGCAGGACGTGTTATTCCAGATAGGTTTGTTCGCGCTCGTGACCCGCGCCAGCCAGAGTGTGCGCGATCGCTTTGCGCTGGATTGGCAGCTCAGACCAGCGGGAGACCTCGCTGTTGCCGAGCGCCTGAAAGCGCAGCAGCATCAGCTGCTTACCAGTCTGGACGACATCGAGCTGGCATGGTCCTCCGCCGATTCGGCTCTGCGGCGTCAGCATCTGGACATCATCGCCGGCAGGCTGCAAGCAATACCCGCACTGGTGTCAGCAGGCGACGCCTTACTTGCTTTGGGTGCGATGGATCACAGCAGCGAACTGTTGCTGGCCGCGGGATTGCTGATGGCGCGTGCGGCGGTCGATGCTTTGGGTGACAGCAGTGCCTCTCACGCGGTTGCTGCGGCATTACTTGCGCTGGAGACCTTGGCGGCGCGCACCCAGGAAAGCGGCACAGCAGGTGGCTCATGGTGGGTTGGCCTGGGCGGTGTGGCACCGGATCTGCAGCGACCGGCTGCGCTCGCAGCACTCAGAACAGCCCTACTGACCACCCTGACCGATGCCGAGCGAAAAGCAGATGCCATGGTCGAGTCGGGCAGTGTGGTGGCCGCTTTGCGCGAGCACATCCTATCTGCGGATCGAGTTACGGGCGCGTTATCTCTGGTGGGCAAAAGCGTAGCGGTTCAGATGGCAGCGTCGCTGAAAAAGTCATTGTGTGCGGTTGAACAGCAGGCTGCTTCGACCCCATTCGAACGACTGAATGCAGACATGCACCTGATTAGCTTGCAATGGGTGCAGCTGCATGCGTGGGTGGATGCCTGGACTGCAGAAGATCATGCAGATCATGAGTACATCGAGACGCGCACCCTCCATCGCGCGCATGGGTCTGCGAAGGTGTTGGTAGGCGCAGAGGTTGATCGGGTTGCCGAGCTAGCGTCAAGCGAGCCATCGGCGGTGTCACTCAAAGTATTACCCGATTACCGGGTAGGGCATGCGGCGAATCATCCCGCAGATGGCCAGCGGCCTGATGATCGGCCCACCCATCGTCTGGAACAGATCTTTATTCAAGAAGCCACGCAGCGCTTGGCCCGGCTCCATCAGGTAGTGTCTGCGTGGGCGAACCATCCCGCTGAGAGCCTGCCTCTCGCGGTTGCCAATGAAGCGCACGGGCTTGCTGGCAGCTCGGCGACGGTCGGTCGCCAGCGCCTGCATGATGGTGCGCTCGCGCTGGAGCAGGTGGTCGATCATCTCGTCAATTTGCCCGTGCAAACCCAGCATGCGTACGCAGACGCGCTGATGCAGGGCGTAGAGGCACTAGAGCAGGAACTGCGTTCGGCACACACGCTGACCGACACGGTTGCAGCTGATCAGGATGTTCCAGACAATCCCGATACGCTGAGTGTGTTGCTGACACTTCCCACCTATCTCTGCGACCCTCCACATCATGCATCAAATGATCTTCCAGAAGAGAGCTATCACGATGACCAAGGTGAGCGTAGTGATCAGCGCCACCCAAGTGATGCGTTTGAACAGAGTGTGCCGATGTGTATGCCCAGTGAGCTGGTGCCGTCTGCGCCTCGGTCTGCCGATCTGTATCTCGACCAGCACACGAACGATCCCTTGATACACGATGATGCGGCTCAGCTTGACTGGACGCTCGATCCCCTGTCCAACGCGCTGTCCGCGAACGCAGAGTTGTATGCAGTGTTCAGCGAGGAAGCAGCCGAGCTCATGCCCCAGCTAGCGCAGCAGATGGAAATCTGGCTTGCTACGCCTCGCGATGAGGCCCAGCGTTCTGGTGTGCTTCGTCTGCTGCATACGCTCAAAGGCAGTGCGAGGATGGCAGGGGAGATGACGTTGGGCGAACGTCTGCACCGTATGGAGCATGACGTGTCGCAGTTTGCCAGAACCGATAGCGTCCCCAATCGCGCGCTGCAGGGTTTTCGGCACGCGCTGGCAGAGCTACTGGCGGAGGCTGGTCTGTCGTCAGCTTTTGTGGGCGAGACCGAGACTTCCGGTTCGGTGCAGTCCGACTCAACGTCAGAAACGCTCGACGCTGAGCGTGTCGCGGCTGGGCGCGCCCCCAGCGAGGCGGTGGGTCTGGCGCCCAAGGTTCGCAATGATCTGCTTGAGCGCGCGACCGGTAGCGCCGCCGAGCTGCTGGTGGGTGCCGTGCGCGCCAGTGAAGCGCTGCAGCGTCAGCGCCAGACGGTGAGCGAGCTGGCAGAAAATCTTCTGCGACTGCGCCACCAGTTGCGCGAGCTTGAGTTGCAATCAGAATCACGGATTACCGCGCAGGCACAACCCAGCGCCTCCGTCTTCGACCCACTGGAGTTCGATCGCTATACCCGCTTGCAGGAATTGACCCGCATGACCGCTGAGAGCCTGGCCGATCTGACCAGTCTGCAGCGTACCTTGGGACGGCAATCCGATTCCACGGCGGCCATGCTGTCGCAGCAGACCCGGCATGCGCGCTTGCTGCAGTCGGATCTACGGCGTGCCAGCATGCAGGCATTTTCCAGTATCGAGCCTCGCTTGCGCCATCTGGTGCGGCAAGTGGCGGGCGAGATCGGTCGTGAGGTGCGTGTTGAGATTGAAGGGGCGCGGATCGAGATCGATCGCCAGCAGCTGGATCGGCTCAACGGCGCGTTACAGCATGTGATACGCAACGCCATCGTGCACGGCATTGAGACGCCCGAGCAGCGCGAACAGGCAGGCAAGCCGCGCTGCGGTCTCATTCGTCTGTTGCTCAGCCAGCAGGGCGGCGAGCTGCGGCTGCAGATCAGCGACGACGGTCGGGGACTCGATATCGATCGCATACGCGAGCGCGCCTGTGCGCTCGGCGTGCTGAGCGAAGCATCCGTCGTCGATGATGCGCAATTAGCCGAATTGATTTTTTATCCCGGCTTGTCTACCGCAGAGGCAGTCACCGGACTGGCCGGTCGTGGCATAGGCATGGATGCCGTGAAAGAAGCCGTGATGCATATGGGTGGCGCGCTCAAGGTCGATAGCCTGCCGGGCGCTGGCACCTGTATCACGCTGGGATTACCGCAATTGCTGTCTACTCAGCAGGTGCTGGTGGTGTCCGACGGTAGTCGTCCGATCGCGTTGCCGGCCTCCATGGTGCAGCAGGTGATGCAGCTGAATGACTCCGAACTGCATCAGGCGATGACCACCGGCAGCATGGCGTGGCAGCGACAGACCATGCCCTTGCGCTGCCTGAGCGAGCTGTATGGAGCATGTTCAGACGCATCCGCCGACAGTCGCCAAGCCCTCGAGTTGAAGGCTCCTGGCGTGCATCGTTCATCGGTGGTCATTTTGCGTCAGCTGGATCAATGGTTGGCTGTCCGGGCCAGTGAGGTGATCGGTCACCGGGAGGTCGTCGTCAAGCCAGCGGGGTCGTCGTTGGCCGGTGTTCCAGGCCTTGCCGGAGCTACCTTGCAGGCAGACGGCAGCGTGCTGCTGATCATGAATTTACTTCAATGGTTTGACCACGTCTCGCAGCAGCGTCGAACAACGCAGAGACGACCTAAGGCCGACACGATCTCTGACGAAACGCCGCTGGTAATGGTGGTCGATGATTCACTGACTGTGCGTCGGGTGAGCCAGCGCTTGCTGGAGCGACATGGCTATCGAGTGGCGGTGGCCCGACACGGCGTGGAGGCGCTGGAACAATTGCGCGATATCACGCCCGCCGCGATGCTGCTGGATATCGAGATGCCGCGCATGGACGGTTTTGAACTGCTGAGCCGGGTACGCGCTGACGCCCGTCTGAGCTCTCTGCCGGTGGCGATGGTCACCTCGCGTGCCGCAGAGCGGCATCGGTCACATGCGATGCAACTGGGGGCAAACGCGTATTTTGGAAAGCCCTATCGTGATCAGGAGTTGTTCGACTGGCTGAATTCTTGCGCACCCCATCGACCCACCACGGCCGGTGCTGCAGCGAGGACCTGAACGGGTCATGCTGTTGATGCAGCGGGGCGGCGAGCTGGGCCCCATGCAATACGACCTGGCTCGGCACAGTCGGCCGCTGAATCCGCCCGCGCAGTGAGCCTGTGAAAGACCTCTATTTTTTCACAACAGCGTAGCGAGCCAGGGTCTTCTTGCGTGCTTCATCGTGTGCGACCAGCGGACGCGGATATTCCTTGCCCAGCGCGATGCCGGCCATCGACAGTGTCAGCTCTGGCGCAAGCCAGGGCGCATGAATATGCTTGCGGTCAAGCTTGGCCAGCTGCGGAAGGTAGCGCTTGATAAATTGTCCTTCCGGATCGAATTTTTCCGACTGCGTCACCGGATTGAAGATCCGAAAATAAGGTTGCGCATCGCAACCCGATGACGAGGCCCATTGCCAGCCGCCGTTGTTCGCCGACAGGTCGAAATCATTCAGTTGCCGTGCGAAGTAAGCTTCCCCGCGTCGCCAGTCGATGCCCAGATCCTTGATCAGAAAACACGCGGTGACCATACGCAAGCGGTTGTGCATATAACCAGTCTGATTCAATTGCATCATGGCCGCATCCACCAGCGGATAGCCGGTACGGCCCTCGCACCACGCCGCAAACGCCTGGTCCGCCGCTTTTCCGCTTTCCCACGCAATGCGATCGTACTCCGGCTTGAACGCGCCATTCACCACGTGTGGATTATTGTGCAAGATCATGAAGTAGAAGTCGCGCCAGATCAGTTCCGAGAGCCACACCGCAGCGCCTTCTCCACCTTCGCCTGATTGCAAGGCCTCGGCCGCCAGTCGCGCCAGTGTGCGTATCGATACGGTGCCGAAGCGCAGATGTACCGACAGATACGAGGGTCCTTTCACTGCTGGGTAGTCGCGTGCTGCCTTGTAGTGGGACATGCGTGGAATGAAATCTTTCAGCAGGCTGGCTCCGCCTTTCATACCTGTCGGTATCTTCAGCGCGGCCAGATCGACATCGTCAAAGCCCATCGACGCTAGTGTCGGTATGGGCGGCACTGTCGGTGGCGTGCGGAGCTGTCCCTTGGCAGGTTGGCAGACCAGGGGCGCCAATGCATCTAGGTTCAGTTCACCGGAAGGCAGCGAGAGTTTTTTCAGCCAGGCATTTTTGTAAGGCGTGAATACCGAAAAGGGTTTTCCTGCCAGCGACAAGACCTCATCTTTGGCAAAGATGACTTGATCCTTGAACAAATGAAGCGTACGACCAGCGCGCTGCAGTGCCTTGGCCAGGTTGGCGTCACGTGCCACGGCGGCGGGTTCGTAATCTTCATTGGCAAACACGGCATCGACGGCAAGCTCATCGGCCAGTGCCACGATCTCCGTCGCGGCGCGCGCGTGACGCACGATCAGGCCACCGCCGCTGCGCTTGAGCCCAGCATCGAGTTCATGCAGGCTCGCATGCAGGAAGGCGACACGCCTGTCCTTAGGGCCCTCAGTCAGCAAGGGGTCGAGGATGTCTTTGTCAAAAATGAAAACACAGTACACGGTGGCGCTGCTAGCGAGCGCGTGGTGCAGTGCAGCGTTGTCGACATGGCGAAGGTCGCGGCGAAACCAGACCAAGGCCTTGTGGTAGCGGTTCATCGGCGTCTCTGGTGGGAAAAGGGCAAAAGTAAAACAGGTCGGCAAGCAGGACAGCAATCCCGGCGAGGAGTGTAGCCGTTTCGTGCGTAAAGATGTCGTGGCCACTTGCGCAGGAGGGTGTTTGGGCTCTCAAAGCTGATAAAATCAAGGTCATGGCCAAGCAAGGCAAGCATCAATCTCCTTCCGCCGCCGCGCCCAGCGCGGATGCCGACGATTTTTCCTCCAACCGCGCCGACTCCCTTGCGTCACTTCAGCTTGCCGATCACTTTTTGATCGCCATGCCCTCCATGCTCGATCCTGTCTTCGGCGGCACCGTCGTCTATATCTGCGAGCACAATGACGGTGGAGCGCTGGGCATGATCATCAATCGGCCCACCGACATGACCATGGATGTGTTGTTCGATCGGCTCGACTTGTCGCTCGAGATCAATCCGCATGGCAGTGCGGCGGCGCGTGGGCCGGTCATGTTTGGTGGCCCGGTACAGGTGGAGCGTGGCTTCGTGCTTCATGCGCCGGCAGACGATTACAACTCCTCACTCACCGTCTCTGATGAGATCGCGCTGACCACCTCGCGTGATGTGCTGGAAGCCGCCGCGCGCGGCGACGGTCCGCAACGGCTGCTGGTCACGCTGGGCTGCGCCGGATGGAGCGCGGGTCAGCTCGAAGAGGAAATACGGCGTAATGGCTGGCTCACCGTGCGTGCCGATCCGGCGATTTTGTTCGAAACGCCAGTCGAGCATCGCTTTGTCGCCGCCATGAGCCTGCTCGGGATTGATCCCTCAATGCTCTCGGGTGAAGCCGGACATGCGTAGAGCCTGTTTTGTCAGGCCGCTCGTCGCGTTGCACCGTTTTTCCATTGCGCTGTCAACGCGGGATGGTCTCGCAAGCTTGCCACCCAGATGAGCACGGTGATTGCCTTCGATTTCGGTTTGCGCCGCATCGGCGTCGCCATCGGCAACTGCCTGCTGAGGCAGGCCCGACCGCTGGCAGTGATCGACGCTGCAACGAACGATGCAAAGTTTTCGGCAATTGCTGCGCTGATCAGCGAGTGGGAGCCGGAGGCCGTGGTGGTTGGCCTGCCGCTGCATCCTGATGGCGTAGAGCACGAGATGAGTGTGCGCTGTCGGCGATTCGCGAACCAGATGAATGGCCGTTTTGGTTTACCCACCATGCTGGTGGATGAACGCTACACTTCCGCTGTGCTGAATCCGGCTCGCGGCGAGCACGTGGACAGCCAAGCGGCGGCGCTGATACTCCAACAATACTTTGATACCCATGACCACTCCTGAACTCGACGCCGAGAAGCTCTTTCAGAAGCTCGAGCATGAGCTCAAGGCCGCGCTCGCCGGC
Source organism: Oxalobacteraceae bacterium (assembly GCA_046090895.1). GTDB lineage: Bacteria > Pseudomonadota > Gammaproteobacteria > Burkholderiales > Burkholderiaceae_D > Pernthalerella. The sequence goes on from JBJTAS010000051.1 coordinate 62,488, forward strand.
GCGCCGAGGCTAGCGCTGGTGGGCATCTACTCCGGCGGCGCCTGGTTGGCAGAACGTCTTGCCAAGACACTTGATGTAAGCACGGTGGGCTACATTGACGTGTCTTTCTATCGCGATGATTATGCCAAGCGCGGACTCAAGGAAGAGGTACGCCCTAGCCAGATACCCTTCGAAGTTGAAGGAGCCAATATCCTGCTGGTCGATGATGTGCTCTACACCGGCCGTACCACGCGCGCAGCGATCAATACCCTGTTCGATTACGGTCGACCCGGAAAGATCATGCTGGCGGCGCTAGTCGATCGTGGTGGTCGCGAGCTGCCCATTGCGGCTGACTTTGTCGCGGCGACTGTTTCGCTGCCAGAACAACAGACCCTCGTGTTGCAAAAAGCCGGGGACGGACGACTTTCTCTGACCGTAGATCATGCATAACCCCCAACTCAACAAGCACGGCGAGCTGCAGCACTTGCTCACGCTGGAAGGTCTGCCCAAGGCGATGATCACCCGCATACTCGACACGGCGGCGTCCTTCGTCAGCGTCAGCGACCGCGAGGTAAAAAAAGTGCCGCTCATGCGAGGCAAGAGCGTGTTCAATCTGTTTTTCGAAAACTCTACTCGCACCCGTACCACCTTTGAGATTGCGTCCAAGCGGTTGTCGGCAGACGTGATCAACCTGAATATTTCAGCATCATCGGCCAGCAAAGGCGAATCGCTGCTCGACACCATCGATAATCTGGCCGCCATGCACGCGGATATGTTCGTGGTGCGTCATGCGCAATCGGGTGCTCCCTATCTGATCGCGCGTCATCTGACGGAAACCCATCAGCAGCATGTGCGCGTGGTGAATGCAGGTGATGGCCGCCATGCTCACCCAACCCAGGGTTTGCTGGACATGTACACCATTCGTCATTACAAAAAAGACTTCAGCAATCTGACCGTGGCCATTGTTGGCGACATCTTACACAGCCGCGTCGCGCGTTCGGACATCCACGGCCTGACGACCCTGGGTGTGCCCGAGGTGCGTGCGATCGGACCGCGCACTTTGCTGCCGGGCGGGTTGGAGCAAATGGGCTTGCGCGTGTTCAACGACATGAATGAGGGCTTGAAGGGCGTGGATGTGATCATCATGCTGCGCCTGCAAAACGAGCGCATGACGGGCGCTCTGCTGCCCTCTGCACAGGAATACTTCAAGAGCTACGGACTGACGCCCGAGCGGCTGGCACTGGCGAAACCCGATGCGATTGTGATGCATCCGGGGCCCATGAATCGTGGTGTGGAGATCGACTCGGCCGTGGCCGATGGCGCGCAGGCAGTGATTCTCCCGCAAGTGACCTTTGGTATTGCCGTACGCATGGCCGTAATGAGCATGCTGGCGGGTGCCTGAGTAGCGAGCAGGGCCAGCAGGAAGTGAATGAGATGAGACTACACCTACACAATGGTCGGGTGATTGATCCGGCCAACCACATCGACGCGGTACACGATGTCTACATTGCCGATGGAAAGATCATCGCCATCGGTAAGACACCCGAAGGCTTCCATGCCGACCAGACCCTCGATGCCAGCGGCATGGTGGTCTCACCCGGCCTCGTGGATTTGTCAGTTCGTCTGCGCGAACCTGGTTATGAGTACAAGGCGACGCTCGAATCCGAGCTGCAATCGGCGCTGGCGGGCGGGGTAACCAGTCTGCTGTGCCCGCCGGATACCGATCCTGTGCTGGACGAGCCGGGATTGGTCGAGATGCTTGTGCATCGCGCGCGATTGATGAATCAGTCGCATGTCTATCCGCTGGGTGCGCTGACGGTCGGACTCAAAGGGTGCGAGCTGACCGAGATGGCCGAGCTCACTGAAGCAGGGTGCGTTGGGTTTGCGCAGGCGGAAGAGCCGATTCAAGACACTACCGTGCTGATGCGCGCCATGCAGTATGCGCAAACGTATGGCTACACCGTCTGGTTGCGTCCGCAGGATCCGCATCTTGGCAAGGGCGGCACGGCGCATAGCGGACCGCTGGCTTCCCGTCTGGGGCTCTCTGGCGTGCCAGTCATGAGCGAAACCATTGCCTTGCACACGATCTTTGAGCTCATGCGCTCCACCGGGGCACGCGTGCACCTGTGCCGTTTGTCTTCTGCAGCCGGGATTGCACTGGTGCGCGCGGCCAAGGCTGACGGTGTGCGCGTGAGTTGCGATGTTGGCGCGCATCACATTCATCTGACCGATCACGACATCGGCTTCTTCGATCCGAATGCACGCTTGTCGCCACCGCTGCGCAGCCAGCGCGACCGCGATGCGATACGCGAGGCGCTCGCCGACGGCACCATCGACGCCATCTGCTCAGACCACACACCGGTCGATGATGACGAGAAATTGCTTCCCTTCGGTGAAGCCTCTCCCGGTGCGACCGGTCTGGAGCTGTTGCTGTCCTTGTCGATCAAATGGGCTGAGGATCATTTGAAAAGCAAGGACAGTCTGTCGACAGCGATTGCGCGCATCACCTGCGATGCGGCGCGCGTGGCCGGACTCCATGCGGGTACACTCTCAGTCGGTAGTGTCGCCGATGTCTGCATCTTCAACCCGAATGCGCGCTGGAAGGTCGAAGCAGCAGCGATCGTGAGTCAGGGCAAGCACACACCGTTTCTCGGTTATGAACTGCAGGGTCAGGTCAGGCACACCATCGTGTCCGGCCGACTTGCCTACAGCCGCTGATCATCATGCCGGTATGGGGGCTGGCCAGACTCGCCTGGCATCTGATCGTGGGGCTGCTCAAAGTGGCGCTATGGTTTCCTTTTCTGGACGAGGTGGGTCGTGAGCGGCGCGTGCAGCGTTGGTCACGCCAGCTGGTCGCTATTTGCGGTGTGTCTTTTTCCCTGGATGACCGGGCGCAGCGCGAGCCGGTATCGCCGGCGCTGATCGTTTGCAATCACATCTCGTGGCTGGATATCTTCGTGATGAATACCATCCATCCCTGCCGTTTCGTCGCGAAATCCGATATTCGCGGCTGGCCCTTGATCGGCTGGTTGTGTGAAAACACAGGCACCATTTTCATCGCGCGTGGCAAGCAGCGTGATGTGCGGAGAATTTATGCGGGACTGGTCAAAAGCATACACGACGGCGAGCGTGTTGCCTTCTTCCCTGAAGGGACGACGGCGCCGCAAGGCACGGTGTTACCTTTTCATGCGAACTTGTTCGAGGCAGCGATCGAAGCCGAGGTGCCGGTACAACCCTATGCGCTGCGCTACCTGGATGCCGATGGTAGCCCGCACGACTCGGCCGACTTTATCGGTGAGATGACATTTGTCGAGAGTGTGATCGCTATCCTGCAAAGCGGTGGCATGCGTGCCGAGCTGATACGCCTGCCCGCAATACCCACCGAGGGTGCACATCGTCGTGAGCTGGCGGCTGCGGCAAGAGCACTGATATCGAATGCGCTCAGACCGGTAACTGGTGTTGCGGACATTCAACCTGCACCAACTTACGGTCAGACAAGCGCAGCGCGCTGAGCTTGCCGCCCCAGACACAACCTGTGTCCAGACCGATGAGTCTAGGTCTCAGAATCAACCCCAGCGTCGACCAGTGCCCGAAGACAATCGGCGTGTCTTGTGTCAGGCGTCCTGGCACGTCGAACCAGGGCAGATAGCCCGGCGGCGGGTGATCAGGTCCCTCTTTGGTGGCAAATTCCATCTGACCCAGAGCCGTGCAAAAGCGCAGCCGCGTCAGCGCGTTCACGATGCAGCGCAAGCGCTCAGAGCCTCGCAGATCATCGTGCCATTGTGCCGGTTCGTTGCCATACATCTGAGTCAGGAAATCCAGCCAACCGTCTCCTCGCAGCACAACAGATACTTCGTTTGCCAGCGCCAGCGTTTGCGTGGTTGTCCATTGGGGTAGTACGCCGGCATGTACCATCAGGTGCCCCTCTTCCATCAGCGCCAGTGGTTGTTGTCGCAGCCAGTTCAATAAGTCGTCAAGGTCGGGTGCAGCGAGCAGCGCCTCTAGCGTGTCAGAGCGTCCGCGAGGACGAATACCTTTGGCGACGGCCAGCAAATGGAGATCATGATTACCCAGTACTAACTGTGCCCGCTCACCCATCGCCCGAATGCGGCGCAGGCAACCCAATGAGTCGGGGCCACGATTGACCAGATCACCGACAAACACAAACCGTGCATTCGGCGTTTCTGTCTCTACCCTATGCAGCAATAAATCCAATTCACCACTACATGCTTGCAGGTCGCCAATGGCAAAAACAGGAAGCACAGGCGTGTGGGACATGTCGGAAGCCGTTTGGGTAGCAAGTTGGAAGAAAGATGTGTCGGCGTTGCCGGATAGCTTTACTTTGTCGAAAAAATACGTTCAATCATCCGGATACGGGAAAGAATAGTCTCGTAAAACATTTTAATGCAGCTGGTTTGGTCATCGCGAAAAACGGCTGCACACGACCAGAACTTACCCACGGCCGCAGAGGGGCCGACCGGATCGGCAATCGCTGTACAGCTTGAATAGGTATGGAGCGTAGGCGATTGACCGGTGTCAGCTTGTCAAGGCGTGTTGCGAGACACACTTTTTTTATGGGCCAGCGAATCTCAATGTAATGCAGATTGTTCTCGCTCCCTGCGTCTGGGCCGCGGCGCTCCGTTAAAATGGCGTGATTTTGCAGCGAATAAGTTATTCAAATAGTAAGGCGTTTTAACAAGGCATTTCCATGATTCTGGTAACCGGCGGGGCGGGCTTCATTGGCTCAAATTTCGCACTTGACTGGCTGGCATGCACGGACGAGCCGGTTGTCAATCTGGACAAGCTGACTTACGCGGGCAATCCTGACAATCTGTCATCCATCGAAGGTCAAGCGCGTCATCGGCTGGTGAAGGGCGACATCTGCGATCGTGAGCTGGTAAATCACCTGTTTGCGACCCACACACCGCGCGCGATCGTGCATTTCGCTGCGGAGAGCCATGTCGATCGCTCGATTCATGGCCCCGGCGATTTCATCCGTACCAATGTCGATGGCACCTTCAGCCTGCTGGAAGCAGCGCGCGCCTATTGCGCCGGCCTATCCGACACCGACAAGAAAAATTTTCGCTTCCTGCATGTATCGACCGATGAGGTATTCGGCACGCTAAGTCCAACCGACCCACCCTTTTCCGAGACGACTCCCTACGCGCCCAACAGTCCTTATTCGGCATCGAAGGCAGCCTCTGACCATCTGGTGCGTGCCTGGCATCATACCTATGGCCTGCCGGTGCTGACCAGTAATTGCTCGAACAATTACGGGCCGCTGCAATTCCCCGAAAAACTGGTTCCGCTGATCATTGCCAATGCAATGGCGGGCAAGCCGCTGCCCATCTATGGCGATGGCCAGCAAGTTCGCGACTGGCTCTATGTGGGCGATCATTGCAGCGCGATACGCCGCATACTCACCGATGGCAGGCCGGGCGAGACCTACAACATCGGCGGCTGGAATGAAAAGGCGAATATCGATGTCGTGCACACGCTCTGCGATCTGCTCGATGAGTTAGCGCCTGGCAAGCAATCGTATCGCGCGCAAATCACCTATGTGACTGATCGGCCCGGTCATGATCGCCGCTATGCGATTGACGCGCGCAAGACAGAGCGGGAACTTGGGTGGCGTCCGGCGGAGACTTTCGAGACTGGCATGCGCAAGACCGTACAGTGGTATCTCGCAAATCAGGAATGGGTGCGCAAAATTCAATCTGGCGATTACCTGACATGGATAGACCGTCATTACGGTCAGCGCACTGGGGGTGCCGCATGAGCCACAAGAATGATCGACGTGGGATCATACTGGCCGGTGGATCGGGGACGCGCTTGTATCCGGTGACCATGGCGGTCTCCAAGCAGCTGATGCCGGTGTATGACAAGCCAATGATTTACTACCCGCTGACCACATTAATGCTATCCGGTATGCGCGATATTCTGCTCATATCGACGCCGCAGGACACGCCGCGTTTCGAAGCCTTGCTAGGTGATGGCCATCAGTGGGGGATCAATATTCAGTATGCAGTACAGCCATCGCCGGACGGTCTGGCGCAGGCTTTCATCATTGGCCGCGAGTTTGTAGGCCATCATCACTCGGCGCTGATCCTTGGCGATAATCTGTTCTATGGGCATGATTTCGATGGCAAGCTGCGCGCGGCCAATGACCGTAGCGACGGCGCTTCCGTGTTTGCCTATCATGTCGAAGATCCTGAGCGCTACGGTGTTGTTGGCTTCGATGCCGATCGACGCGCAATCAGTATTGAAGAAAAACCAAAGAACCCTCAATCTAACTATGCCGTGACGGGACTGTATTTCTATGATCGTCAGGTATGCGACATCGCCGCCAGTATCAAGCCGTCTGCCCGTGGCGAACTCGAAATCACCGATGTCAACAAAGTCTACCTTCAGCAAAAAGAGCTGCATGTCGAGTTGATGGGACGCGGAATGGCGTGGCTGGATACGGGCACGCATGAATCTTTGCTGGAAGCGGCGCAGTTCATTGCCACCCTTGAAAAGCGACAGGGTCTCAAAGTCGCCTGCCCCGAAGAGGTCGCTCACCGCAAAGGCTATATCGACGCAGCGCAGCTGGAGAAACTGGCCGAGCCCCTGAAGAAAAACACCTATGGCCAGTATTTGTTGCGCCTACTGAAAGACAAGGTGTACTGACCTCATGAAGGTAACGAAGACAGCGATACCCGATGTGCTCATCATCGAACCCAAGGTGTTTGGTGATTCTCGCGGATTTTTCTTTGAGAGTCATCACCAGCGTCGTTTCGAAGAGATGACAGGCGTACATCTGCCCTTTGTGCAGGACAATCATTCGCGCTCTGCAGGCGGCGTGCTGCGCGGCCTGCATTATCAGTTGCACCAGCCGCAGGGAAAACTCGTGCGTGTCACGCAAGGTGAAGTATTTGATGTGGCAGTCGACATGCGGCGCAGTTCCCCAACGTTTGGTCAATCGGTGTCAGTGCAATTGTCCGCCGAGAGTCACCGGCAGCTATGGATACCACCAGGCTTTGCGCATGGCTTTCTGGTCACCAGCGAGCATGCCGATTTTTTGTACAAGACTACCGATTACTACGCGCCCGAGCATGAGCGGACCTTGTTATGGAATGACCCGGTGCTGGGCATCAGCTGGCCGCTGCAGGGTGAGCCGGTGTTGTCTGCCAAAGACAAGGTGGGCGTGCCGCTCGCACAGGCCGACACCTACGCATGAAGATACTGGTCACGGGTCGTGATGGTCAGGTAGGCGGGGAACTGGCGAAGGCATTGGCCGGACTGGGCGAGATCGTCGTTCTCGGTCGCACACACATGGATCTTGCCGATCCTGACGCCGTGCGCAAGGCCATTCGCGCAGAGCGCCCCTCGCTGATCGTTAATGCCGCGGCTTACACAGCAGTGGATCTGGCGGAATCTGCTCAGGAACTCGCCTATGCGATCAATGCGCAAGCACCGGGCATCATGGCGGAAGAGGCGAAAATTCTGGGCGCCGCGCTGGTTCACTACTCGACCGACTATGTGTACAACGGTGGCAAGCAGGCGCCCTGGCTTGAAACGGATATGACCGGTCCCTTGTCGGTGTACGGAAAATCCAAACTGGCCGGTGAGCAGGCTATTGCTGCGGTCGGTGTGCCGTACCTGATTTTTCGTACTAGCTGGGTGTATGGTCTGACCGGAAAAAATTTTCTGCTGACGATGCTGCGCCTGGCGCAAAGCAAGCCAGAACTATCTATCGTGAGTGACCAGATCGGCGCGCCAACCTGGAGTCGTACGATTGCCACGGCGACGGCGGCAGCCCTCAAGAAGGCTGGAGATCCCGATCGCTTGAGCGAACTCAGCGGCGTGTATCATCTCTGCGCCGGCGGTCAGACTAGCTGGTATGGTTTTGCCGAAAAGATTTTCTCGCATCCTTTCGTGGTGCAAAAGCCAGCACTCAAGCCAATTCCTACGCAAGACTATCCGACGCCCGCACAGCGCCCCAAAAACTCCGTGATGAGCACAGAAAAATTCCAGAAGAATTTTGATGTGCTGCCTGCCTGGGATGCTGCGCTGGCCACTTGTCTGTCATGCCTGCCTGCTGAAGCGCCGCACTTGCTGCAAACGAGCTGACCGAACCGAACTTACCGATTGAACTCATCATGGCAAATAGCACCGCAAGCCTGACACCGGGCATCTTCAAGGCTTATGACATTCGTGGCGTCCTTGGCAAGACGCTGGATACCCACATCGCCCGGCAGATCGGCCAGTCATTCGGGAGTGCGGCACTGGCCAAAGGGGAGAAGACCGTCGTGATCGGGCGCGATGGCCGCCTGAGTGGTCCTGCGCTGTCGGCAGCGCTGGCCGAGGGCCTGCAATCTGTCGGTGTGGAGGTGATCGACATCGGCATAGTCGCGACGCCCATGCTGTACTACGCTACCTACTCACTGGGTGCGCCCAGCGGCATCATGGTCACGGGCAGTCACAACCCGCCGGATTACAATGGCTTCAAGATGGTGCTGGCCGGTGAAGCCATCTATGGCGAGACCATACAACAGCTGTATCAGCGCATTCTGGCCAGTGATTTTTCAAGCGGACAGGGCGGATATCGCCAGCACGACATTCGCGATGCTTATCTTGCGCGCATCCTCGGCGACATCAAGCTGGCCAAGCCCATGAAGATTGCGGTCGATTGTGGCAATGGCGTTGCCGGTGCCGTAGCCGGAGACTTGTATCGTGGTCTGGGTTGCGAAGTCATCGAATTATTCTGTGACGTGGATGGTAATTTCCCTAATCACCATCCCGATCCTGCGCATCCGGAAAATCTCGAAGATCTGATTCATGCATTACGCACGACAGATGCCGTGCTGGGACTGGCGTTTGACGGTGACGGCGACCGTCTCGGTGTCGTCACCAAGGATGGGCAGATCATCTATCCCGATCGCCAGCTGATGCTGTTCGCGAGGGAAGTGCTGTTACGCCACCCGGGCGCACCAATTCTGTATGACGTGAAATGCAGCCGTCATGTGGCCGAGGTCGTTAAGGCTGCGGGCGGCAAGCCACTGATGGGCAAGACCGGTCACTCACTGGTCAAAGCAAAGATGAAAGAGACCCAGGCACCACTGGGCGGAGAAATGAGCGGCCATGTGTTTTTCAAGGATCGTTGGTATGGCTTTGATGATGGCTTGTATGCCGGTGCGCGCCTGCTGGAGATCCTGTCCAACTTCGCTGACCCCAGTGCCACGCTCAATGCCTTGCCGCAGTCCTTGTCCACGCCCGAGCTGCAGATCCACTGCGCCGAGGGCGAGAACCACGCCGTTGTTGAACGTCTGCAGAAAGAAGCCCACTGGCCCGATGCGATACAGGTTCTTACCATCGATGGCGTTCGCGTCGAGTACGCCGATGGATTCGGTCTGGTGCGTGCGTCCAACACCACACCGGTGCTGGTACTGCGTTTCGAAGCAGAGAGCGAGGCTGCACTCTCCCGCATACAAGCATCGCTGGGCAAGGCCATTCGCCAAGTCAAGCCAGATGCTGAGCTGCCGTTTGCCACCTCGTTTGCAGCCTGATTCACGTACTAAATGCCTTCACTGACGCTGCAAGTCTACTCTGCGCTGTGGTGGCTGCTGCTGCCTTTCGTGCTGCTGCGCCTGTGGTGGCGCGGCCGCAGGGAAGCAGGCTATCGGCAGCACATCGCCGAGCGCTTCGGATTCGGCGATCGCTTTCTGTCGCCGCTGATCTGGGTGCACGCGGTATCCGTAGGAGAGACCCGCGCAGCTGAGCCACTGATAAGGGCACTGCTGAAACAATATCCCTCGCACCAGATCCTTCTCACGCACATGACACCGACCGGGCGCGCGACCGGTGCTGGCCTGTTCGGCAAAGAGGAGCGCGTGCTGCAGTCCCATCTGCCGTATGACACCTTGAGCATGACATGTCGTTTCGTACAGGCGGCCCGCCCATCGCTGTGCGTGCTGATGGAAACCGAAGTCTGGCCTTCGCTCATCCATAGTTGTCATCAGGAGGGCGTGCCGGTTGCGCTGATCAATGCTCGCTTGTCAGAAAAATCCTTGCGCCAGGCGCAACGGTTTGCGAGCCTGTTCATCGACGCGGCAAAAAAGATCACTTTGTTTGCTGCACAGACCCAAGCCGATGCCGAGCGCTTGCGCCAGATGGGCGCGAAGGCCGTGACAGTTACCGGCAGCCTGAAGTTCGATATTGCTCCCCCCGAGCCAATGATGGAATTGGGTGCGCAATGGCGGAGGCAATTCGGGGAACGTCCGGTGCTGTTATGCGCGAGCACTCGTGAGGGCGAAGAGGTCTTGCTGCTCGATGCGTACATGCGAGCGACGCTCCCGCAAGAGACGCTGCTGGTCATCGTGCCGCGCCATCCACAGCGCTTTGCCGAAGTCGCCCAGTTGCTCGAACAACGAGGGCTCGACTATCTGCGTCGATCCGAACTGGGACAAGAGCCGCTGTCGCCACAGGTTCATATCCTGTTGGGCGATTCGCTGGGCGAGATGTTTGCTTTCTATGCTGCCTGCGATATGGCGTTCATCGGCGGCAGCCTGCTGAGGCTGGGTGGCCAGAATCTGATCGAAGCACTGTCATGCGGTAAGCCGGTATTTGTCGGGCCGCATACTTTCAATTTCGCGCAGATCACCGAGGATGCCGTTCAGTCAGGTGTCGCGGTACGAGTCAGCGATGCAGAGGCGTTATTCCGCCAGTGGCTGGAGTGGCTGATTGACCCGCGCAAACTGCAGGAAGTGTCTTCAAGCGCGGCGCAGTTCACTCAGGCGCACCGCGGAGCGACGGAAAAAACGGTGAGGCTGCTATCGGAGGTAATGAATCAGCTGCGGATCAATTCCACGCGCGGTTCAGGCAAAGTCTAGTACCTGCAAACCCATCACGGCGGCAGCCCATGCGATTCTGCACACCGACATAGCGGAAGACTGCTGCGTAGCTTCAAGCATTTGCTTGCTGTGTTCCTCGTCTATAAATAGTTTCACAAGCGCAGAGGTATCGCAAAACCAGATCAAGCACGGTCTTCCTGAATCATTGCGCTGAGAGACTTTCCTTTAGGCGACAGCTTGGGCAGGTTGTCGGGGAAAACAGATTTCTTTCCATTCCATGTGACCGTGCCATCTGCTATCAACTCCCCGAGGAGATGATCCTCACTGGAAGGAATGCCGGTAATTCTGGCAATGGGCTTGTTGTGCGAGGTGACTTCTATAACCTCGCCGCTCTGAGCGCGGGCAAGGATGCTCGAGAGATGGGTTTTAAGTTCTCTGACGGAAACTAACATGAACATCTCCCTGTTAATGAGCTGACTCTATATAAAAAGTAGAAATCTGAGACCACACATTGATTGTTTCACTTTTCATTGTGGGCTAATTTGTCGTAATTACAAAATATTCTCAGCTGCATGAAAATTTTAAAGATAGTAATATCTTTGGTCAGCCAGGTCGATACGTGCAGTCAAAAAAGATGAGAAGGGTAATTATGGAAATCCGAACCGGTCGACTGTTATTGCGTCCGTGGCTAGACGAGGATTTTCAATCCTTTGCCGCCTTGAACGGTGATTCTCGGGTCATGGAATTTTTCCCTGCTGTACTCGACCGGGATCAAAGTAATGCACTCGCCAAGGAAATACAAAGGCGAATCGATGAGCAAGGATGGGGCTTCTGGGCTGTTGAGATACCGGGAGAAGCTCGGTTTATCGGGTTTACGGGCTTGAACAAGTTAGGCAAGGATTTGCCTTTTGCGCCGGGTGTGGAGATAGGATGGCGGCTGGCGCGTGATTTTTGGGGCAAGGGGTATGCAAGCGAGGCGGCGCAGGCAGCGCTTCAAACAGGATTCCGCGAATTGGGTCTGCAAGAAATCGTCGCCTTCACTGCAATACAAAATCTACGATCAAGAGCAGTCATGTCGAGAATCGGCATGGTGTTCGAAGGCGAGATCTTCGAACATCCGGGCATTGCGCCCGGACATCCGTTAAGAAAGCACGTGCTATACCGGAAGCAAAATCCGCTTACTGCTTCTCTGTCTCGGTAAAGCCGCCACCCAACGAGCGATACAGATCGACCGCATTGGTCAGCCTTAGCAGCTGAGACTGCACCAGTGCCTGTTCCGCATTGAACAATTCGCGTTCGGCATCGAGCACATCCAGATAGCTGGCAATGCCGTTCTGGTAGCGGGCTTGTGCCAGTGACAGGCGCTCGAATTGCGCATCGCGTACCGCCTTTTGCGCATCGATCTCTTCGGCCAGCGTGGCGCGCGCCGCCAGTGCATCGGCGACTTCGCGGAAAGCGACCTGAATGGTTTTTTCATAGTCGGCGATCGCGATATTGCTGCGTACTTCTGCCAGACTCAGGCCAGATTTGTTGCGGCCATTATCGAAAATGGGCAGCACCAGCTGGGGTGCGAAATTCCAGGTGCGCGAACTGGTGTCGAACAGATCGCCCAGATCACCGCTAGCCAGGCCAAAGCCCGCTGTCAGCGATATGCGCGGAAAGAAAGCGGCACGTGCCGCAGCGATATTGGCCTGACTGGCGCGCAGCCGTTGCTCGGCGGCGCGAATATCCGGGCGATGATTCAGTAGATCCGACGGCAAGCCCGCACCGATATCTGCCGTGATCGCTTGATTCGATAGCGTGGCAGTTTGTGGCGAAGGTTTCATGCTGTAGCCCGTCAGCAGCGTCAATGCATTCACGGCCAGCGCATGTTGTCGTCGTAGGGCAAGCAAGGATACGCGCGCCGATTGCACCAGCGTTTCACTTTGCTGGAATTCCAATGCATTGGTGATGCCGGCATCCAGGCGTTTCTTCACCAGTTCGCGTGAACTTTCCCTGGCTTTGTAGGTGCGTTCCGCGAGCTGCTTTTGCTCAGCCAGCGCGCGCTCAGTCAGCCATGCCTTCGCGACTTCTCCGATGAGCGAGATCTGGAACGCGCGACGCGCTTCTTCCGTCGCCATGTACTGCGACAGTGCGGCCGCAGACAGATTTTTTACCCGCCCGAAAAAATCCAGCTCAAAGGCTGCCATCCCCAGACCGACCTGATAAACAGTGTTCTCGCGCATGGTGCCTGCCAGCAGCTGGCGCGACGTGCTTACGCCACCGGTTGCGTTCACGGTGGGCAGCTGATCGGCACGCTGAATGTTGTACAGCGCGCGCGCTTCTTCAATACGCAGCACCGCCGTCTTCAGATCGCGGTTGTTATTCAGCGCGGTGCTGATGGCTTCGCGCAGATCGGGGTTCTGGAAGAACTCATTCCAGCTAGTATCGGCGACCGGTTTCGCGGTTGTGCTGTCACCCGCAGGATAGTTCGACGGCACAGGAGCTGCCGGTTTGAAAAACGTCGGCATGATCTGGCAACCAGACAGCGTCATGGCGCCAGCCAGCACGACGATAGGGAGCGTGAGTGTTTTTGTCATTGTTATGCCTCGTTCTGATGCAGATGGGCTGCGTACAGTTTGCGCTGTCGCTCATTGCCCTTGAAAATACGACGGACCACCACGAAAAATACCGGTACAAAGAAGACGGCCAGCACGGTCGCGGTAATCATCCCGCCGATCACACCCGTGCCGATCGCCCGCTGGCTCGCGGAGCCCGCGCCGGTTGCGATCACCAGTGGCAGCACACCCAGAATGAACGCCAGCGACGTCATGATGATCGGGCGGAAGCGCAGCTTCACGGCAGTCAGCGTAGCCTCGATCAGGTCCATGCCATCGGCCTGCAAGTCTTTTGCGAATTCGATGATCAGGATCGCGTTCTTGGCGGACAAACCGATGATGGCAATCAGGCCGACCTTGAAGTACACGTCATTCGGCATGCCACGGAATAGCGTGAAGGCCACGGCACCCAGCACGCCTAGCGGAACGACCAGCAGCACGGCGACCGGGATCGACGTGCTCTCATACAGCGCGGCCAATACGAGGAAGACCGCCAGCAGCGATAGCGCAAACAGCAGCGTTGCGGTCGAGCCTGCAGCTTTTTCTTCAAACGACTGACCGGCCCACTCGTAGCCTATGCCTGCAGGCAGTTGCGCGACCAGACGCTCGACTTCAGCCAGTGCATCGCCGGAGGAGGCGCCCGGTGCGGCATCGCCCTGGATTTTCATCGCCGGATAACCATTGAATCGCACCAGCTGCACCGGGCCATTGATCCAGCTGCTGCGCATGAAGGCCGACATCGGCACCATATGGCCCTGCGCATTGCGTATATGGAGCTTGTCGAGATCTTCCGGCATCAGCCGCTTTTCAGCGGTTGCTTGCACGATCACGCGCTGCTGGCGGCCCACATTGGGAAAATCGTTCACATAAGTCGAGCCAAAGGTGCCCGCCAGTGTCGCATTGATGTCCGCCACGGTGACGCCCAGCGCATTGGCTTTGTCGCGGTCGATCTCCAATTTCAGCTGTGGAGAATCTTCCATGCCCTCCGGCCGTGCACCTTTGATGACGGGGCTCTTGGACATCATGCCCAGCAATTGATTACGTGCGGCCAGCAGCGCATCATGCCCCAGCCCGGCGCGATCTTGCAGGCGCAGCGAGAAGCCCGTCGCATTACCCAGTTCGCGGATCGCCGGCGGGTTCACGGTAAACACGATCGCATCACGGATGGTCGCCATCAGCGATAGCGCCTTGGTCGCGATGCCTTGCGAGCTCAGCTCCGGTGTGGTGCGCTCTTTCCAGTCCTTCAAGGGCACGAACAGCAGACCGCCGTTCTGTCCGTTACCTGAAAAGCTGTAGCCGATCACGGATACGATCGCTTCTGCGCCCGGCTCTTTCATGAAATACGCCTCGGCCTGTTTCATCACTTCCAGCGTGCGGCCCGTGCTGGCCCCTGGTGGTAACTGTACATTGGCCAGCAAATAGCCCTGGTCTTCGGCGGGAAGGAAAGAGGTCGGCATGCGTACGGCCATCCAGACCACCGCGGCAATGATCACACCGTAGAGCACCATGTAGCGCAGCGTGGATTTCAGGACTTTCTGCACACCGGTCTGGTAGCTGTTGGTCGTACGTCTGAACAGACGGTTGAACGCGCCAAACAAACCTTTGCGTTCATGATGGTTGGGATCGATAGGCTTGAGCAGTGTTGCGCACAGTGCGGGCGTCAGTGTCAGCGCCATGATGGCCGAGAACACCATGGATGAGACCATCGAGATCGAGAACTGACGATAGATCGCGCCGACCGAGCCGGTGAAGAACGCCATGGGCACGAACACCGCGATCAGCACTGCCGTAATACCAATGATCGCGCCGGTGATCTGCCCCATCGCCTTGATGGTCGCTTCGCGCGGTGGCAGACCTTCTTCGCTCATGATGCGTTCGACGTTTTCCACTACCACGATGGCATCATCGACCAGAATGCCGATCGCCAGCACCATGCCGAACATGGTCAGCACATTGATCGAGTAGCCGAACATCATCATGGTGGCGAAGGTACCCATCAGGGATACCGGTACCACGATCGCTGGGATCAGGGTGTAGCGCAGGCTCTGCAGGAACAACAGCATGACCAGAAATACCAGGATCACCGCCTCGACCAGAGTCTTGACTACCTCTTCGATCGAGATGTTGATGAACAGCGAGGTGTCGTAAGGGATCTTGTAATCGACGCCGGGCGGGAAGTATTTTTTCAGCTCGACCATCTTGGCGCGCACCAGCTTTGCTGTTTCCAGCGCATTCGCCGTGGGCGTCAGCTGAATACCCACGGCGGCAATGTCCTTGCCATTCAGTCGCGCGGCAAAACCATACGACTGACCGGCGACTTCGACGCTGCCGATATCGCGAATACGCACCGTCGCGCCGCCGGGCGTGGCACGCAGCACGATGTTGCCGAACTCTTCGGGTGTAGCGAGCTGCCCCGTGACTACGATCGATGTGGCGATGCGCTGCTTGGCAGGCGCCGGCAGATCACCTAGGATACCGGCGGAGAATTGCGCGTTCTGAGCTTTGATGGCCTGCACGACATCACTCGGTGTCAGCTTGAAACCCAGCAGCTTGTCCGGGTCGACCCAGACGCGCATCGCGCGCTCGGTACCGAACAGCTGCGCGACACCCACACCAGGGATACGCTTGATCTCATTGATCACATTGCGCGCCAGGTAGTCACCCAGCGCCACCGGCGATTGCTCACCCGTGGTCGAGATCAGGTTCACGAACATCAGCAGATTGCTGCGTGCACGGGTGATGGTCACACCTTGCTGCACGACGGCTTGCGGAAGGCGTGCCTCAATGCGCTTGAGCCGGTTCTGCACGTCAACCGCAGCCAACTCGGGATTGGTGCCGTTCTTGAAGGTCACCGAGACCGTCGAGCCGCCGTCCGACTGGCTCTGTGACTCGATGTAGAGCATGTTCTCCGCGCCATTCATCTCCTGTTCGATGAGGCTGGTGACGCTCTCATCTACCGTCTGCGCCGAGGCACCCGGATAGATCGAGTTGACGATGATGGTAGGCGGTGCAATTTGCGGATACTGCGAGATAGGTAGCTTGGGGACGGAGAGCACACCGGCCAGCAAGACGAACAGCGCGATCACCCAGGCAAACACCGGGCGGTCGATGAAAAACTTTGCCATGACGGTGCTTCCTTATTTTTTTTCAGGCGTGGCGGCTGGCGCAGCCGCCGCGGGCGCGGTATCTGCAGGCGCACCGCCCGGTTGCCATGGGCTGGGCTTGACGGTTGCACCGGGCTTGGCCTTCTGCAAGCCCTCGACGATCACTTGGTCGCCTTCTTTGAGGCCTGAGGTGACGATCCAGCGGGTGCCATAGGCGCCGCCCGTTTTAACAGGGCGAGGTGCCACCTTACCCTCCGCATCCACCGTCATCACCATTGAGCCATCGGCAGTTCGCATCACCGCCTGTTGCGGCACCGTGATGGTGTTCGGGCGCACACCCTGTTCCAGGCGCACGCGCACATACATCCCCGGCAGCAGCGTGCGCTCGCGGTTGGGGAATTGCGCGCGCAGAATGACCGAGCTGGAGCTTGGATCGACGGTCGCTTCAGAGAACAGTAGCTGACCCGCATGCGGATAAGATTTGCCATCTTCGGTCACGAGCGTGAGCGTGGTCTTCACGCCGCCCCGTCCCGACTGAGACACTTTCTCGCGCAGCTGTGCCAGCTCGACAGAGGATTGGGTGAGCGTCACATAGATCGGATCCAGCTGCTGGATGATAGCCAGCGCGGTCGGGTCGTTCGCCGTCACCAGCGCACCTTCCGTCATCAGCGTACGACCGATGCGGCCGGTGATCGGTGCGGTGATCATGGAATAAGAAAGATTCAGTTTGGCAGTATCCAGCGATGCTTTGGCCGCAGCCACATCGGCCGCCGCCAATTTTTGCGCGCTCTGGGCATCGTCGAATTCCTGCTTGCTGATCGCATTGGAATCCACCAGTGTGCGGTAGCGGTTCAGTCGGGTGTTGGCTTGCCCCAGGTTGGCCTCTGCGCGAGCGAGCGTGGCTTCGGCATTGCTGACGACGGCCTGGAAGGGCGCAGGGTCGATCTGGTACAGCGCCGCCCCGGCCCGCACTTCACTGCCCTCGTTGAACAAACGCTTTTGCACGATGCCGCCTACGCGGGCGCGTACCTCCGCATTGCGTATGGCCTCAATTCGGCCGGGGAGTTCGGTCGCATTCGCTACCTGCTCCGGAGCTATGCGAATGACGGCGACATTCGCCGGCGGCGGAGCGCCTGCACCCGGTCCGGGTGCGGCAGGTTTTTTGTCGGTGCAGGCAGCCAAGAGCGAGGCGATGACAGTGGGGACAAGGAATAGGCGGGCGATGGGCGTGAAGTTCATGGTGTTCCGACGGTTTCAAAAATACGTCAGGCGGCCTGACGCACCTTCAGGGCTTGCCAAATAAAGAACTGCAGACGAGGGCGCCTGTAATTCAGCGATGTCTCTAGCGGTTGTTGACGATTCAGCGGCGTCGAGTTCGCCGCACGATCGTTCTATTTGTGATGCTCAGTATAGCTGCTTCTGTCTTGCCTGAAACGCTGGCTCAGCGCGTCTCTAACAGACGGTTCAGTTCGGCGATATCGGCCTCGCTCAGCGTGCCAACGGCTGCCTTGAGCCGCAGCCCGTTGACCAGAGTGTCGTAGCGTGCTTTTGCCAGATCGCGGCGAGTCGAGTACAGCTGCTGTTGTGCGTTAAGCACGTCAATATTGATCCTTACGCCCACTTCATAGCCAAGACGATTCGATTCCAGCGCTGAGTTGCTGGAGGTCTCCGCTGCCTCGAGTGCTCTGACTTGCGACAAGCCGTTCTGCACGCCCAGAAAGGCGGTTCGCGCAGATTGGGCCGCATTGCGACGGGCAGTATCCAGATCGGCGCGCGCTTTTTCTTCTGATGAAATGGCCTGTCGAATCTGGCTACTGGTCGCGCCACCGGCATACACGGGCACATTGAATTGCACGCCAACCGACGCGGTGGTGATGGTCAGCTGCGGTGCAAAGGCGAGACCCTTGTTCTGTCCGTAGCTGGCGACGGCGTCTAGTGTTGGTTTATGGCCGCTGCGACTACGCTCGATATCGAGCTTTGCAGATTCTGCAATGAACCCCTGCGTAACCACGGCAAAATTGCCGACCTCCGCGCTTTCTACCCACTGGCGAATGTTGTGGGGGTCCGGTGGACTGAGTCGTATACCCTGACGTAAGCCTTGCAATTCGTCCGGCAATTTACCGGTGATTTGTGCGAGCAAGTTGCGCTTGACTTCCAGATCGTTGAGCGCCGCGATTTCCTGGGCAACGGCGAGATCAAAGCGAGCCTGTGCCTCATGCGTGTCGGTGATGGTCGCCGTACCCACTTCAAAATTTCTTTTTGCTGACTCCAGCTGCTCGGTGATCGCAACTTTCTGCGCACGGATGAACACGAGCGCGTCTTGTGTGGTCAGTATGTCGAAATAGGCTTGCGCAACACGCAGGGTCAAATCAGACCTGGCTTGCTCGAATTGGGTTTCGCTCGCAGCGACTTGCAGCTTGCTCTGTTCATAGGCAGCTATATTGGCAGGACGGTACAGCGGCTGCTGCAACTGCAATTGCAAGGTGTTGGACTGGTAGCTGATATCCGAGGGCTGCGAGGAATGTCCCTCGATTTTACTCACGCTGCCAGTAAAGCCCACCTGTGGCAGAAGGCCCGCGCGGCCCTGCACGGTTTTTTCGAGATTAGCCTCACGAGTGGCACGGGCGCTGGCGAATTGGCTGTCGAAGGCCTGAGCATCGCGATACGCTTGCAATAAATCCAGCGCCTGCACATGCATCGCGTTCATGCCCAGACAGGCGACTATCAATGAGGCTAATCGAGTTGTTCGCATTATTGTTCCGTTAAAACCGCAGTCAGGGCACGCGCTGAGTTAATACGTGGGCATCGAGGGATCGACCTGCAATGCCCAGCCATGAACGCCGCCCGTCAGGTTGTACACCTTGTAAAAACCTGCGCGTTCCAGAAAAGCGGCGACTTGCATGCTGCGTGCACCGTGGTGGCAGATGCAGATGATGGCCCGCTCGGGATCCAGCGCCTCCTGTTGTGCCGGGACACTGGCCATGGGCATCGCTTGCGAGCCGGGTATGTGGCAGGTATCAAATTCCCATGGCTCGCGTACGTCCAGAAGCAAGGGAGCCTCACGTTGCTCGTGCGCGGCTTGCGCGAGCCATTGGGCGAGTTCGGCAGGGGAGAGGTGTTCCATGGACCGGGGCTTCGTTCAGTCAGAAATGGAATGCAGCCGGCGCCAGCGCATGACGCAAAGGTGTGATGCACGTTTCAAAAAGTTTGGTTTCGCTCCACGCTTCCTGTGCAGTGCGCGTGAACAGGCAGGCGGACATCACCGGCGCCTCGCCAATGATGCCCAGCAGGCGGCCGCCCATGCTCAACTGTTCGAGAAAGACACGAGGCAGGACAGGCAACGCACCGGAGATCACGATCACATCCCATGGTGCCGCACGTGTTCCGCTGCCCGACCAGCCTTGCGCGCCATTGCCCAATTCAACATTCACATTCGCCACACCGTAGTCTGAAAGATTTTTTTCTGCCAGAGCCTTGAGTTCGGGGAGGATCTCGACCGAGGTGACATGTCGTGCATGATGCGCGAGCAGTGCCGCCATGTATCCCGAGCCGGTGCCGATCTCGAGCACGGCGTCAGTGTCGTGGACGGCGGCTTCCTGCAACAAACGCGCTTCCAGCTTTGGCGACAGCATGTTTTCGCCACCGGGCAGAGGGATCTCCGTATCGACGAAAACCAGTGCCTGATATTCGGAGGGCACGAAGGCTTCGCGGCGTACGGCGACCAGTGTTTTCAGGACTGCTTTGTCGAGCACCTCCCAGGTGCGGATTTGCTGCTCGATCATGTTCACGCGGGCTTGTTCCAGATTCATGGCTTTCTTCAGCAATGGAGGTCGTGTCGGTCAGGGAAGATGCGATTTTATCAAACGGCGTCACCATTTTTAGCGGCTGGTGGCAAGAAACGTCGGCGTGCCCAGACAGCAGCATCATCCAGCCAGGTATAGATCACCGGCACTACCACCAGCGTCAGTATCGAGGAGGTAATGATGCCGCCAATGACCGCTTGTCCCATTGGCGCGCGCTGCTCTGAACCTTCTGCCAGACCGAGGGCAAGAGGAATCATGCCGAACACCATGGCCAGGGTCGTCATCAAAATGGGCCGCAACCGCACATGAGCAGCTTCCAGCAAGGCGGCGCCTCTTTCCATCCCTTGTTTGCGGGCCTGGTTGGCAAAATCCACCAGAAGAATCGCATTCTTCGTGACCAGCCCCATCAGCATGACCAAGCCAATGATCGAGAAAAGATTCAGCGTCGAACGGAAAAACACCAGGGACAGGAAAACACCAATGAGGGTCAGCGGCAGCGCCGACATGATCGCGACCGGCTGCAGGAAGCTGGCAAATTGTGAGGCCAGAATCATGTAGATGAAAATAATCGCCAGCAGCAACGCCTGTAGCGCATAGCCGAAGGACTCTTGCATATTTTTGGTCGCGCCACCGACCTGATAGCGATAGCCCGGCGGCCAGTTCATGTTCTCCAGAATTTTTTTCACCTCCGCGCTGACCTGTCCGGAGGAGCGGCCAACGACATTTGCCGACAGCTCCACCTCGCGATTGAGGTCACGGCGATTGATCTGATTCGGACCGGAAGCAGGCGTGATACTGGCCACTTGCCGCAGCGGGACCATGCGCGGCGTGCCATCACTGTTCATTTGCGTGCTGGCGAGTCGCAGGCGTGACAGGTCGTCGATATTCGTTCGTTCGGAGGGTGCTAGGCGCACCGTGACATCGTAGGTCTCGTCATTCGGTGCGCGCCAGCCAACCACCGGATCACCGGCCAGCAAAGGACGTAGGGTGCCACCGATTTGCGCGACGCCCACGCCGAGATCAGCGGCAATATCGCGATGAGGTTCGACCCAGATGCTGGGTTTGTTTGGCTTGAGGCTGGAGTCCAGATCCACCACGCCCTGTAGGGCGCGAATCTTGGCGGTAGCTTCATCGGCCAGCTTGCCCAGTTGCTTGAGGTCCGGACCCAGGATCGATAGTCGCAATTGCTTGTTGTCACCGCCCACTCCATCCAGCGTGCCCACGTGCGTGACCGTGATACCCGGAATTTTCGCCAGCTGCTCGCGCAGCGGCTGGTTTAATTCCTTGGTGCTGCGCTTACGTTCTGCGCGCGGCACCAGCCGGGCATAGGTGGTCGCATAATTCTTGCCTTGTGCGGTGCCGGTGTTGATGGTTGTGTACAGATCGCGCACCTCGGGCAGCGCACGCAGCGCGGCCTCCACCTGTCGCGCTTTGCTTTCAGTGAATTCCAGTGATGAACCGACGGGTGTGTTGTAGATCACGCCGGTTTCCGAGTAATCGGCCTGCGGCACGAATTCGGTGCCGACCAGACCCGATGCCGGAATAATGAAGCCACCTAAAAAGGTAGCGAATGCCAGCACCAGGGTAGCCATGCGATGCTGCAGCGACCATGCCAGCGCTTTTTGATAGAAGCGCGAAAACCATTGCACGAGTCGATCGAACTGTTCCAGCACGCGGCCGATCGTGTTGGCATACCAGCCTCGACGCGCAGACTCACCATGTACCGCCGGATCGTGCCAGACCGAAGACAGCATGGGGTCGAGTGTGAATGACACAAACATCGAGATCAGTACCGCCGCGGCGACGGTGACACCAAACTGGTGGAAGAAGCGGCCAATAATGCCGCCCATGAAGCCCACGGGTAAAAATACAGCAACGATGGAGAACGTGGTCGCCAGAACCGCCAGACCAATCTCTTGCGTGCCCTCTAGCGCCGCAACACGCGGGCTCTTGAAGAGTCCGTTTTCTTTCATGCCCGCATGGCGAACGATGTTTTCGCGGACCACGATGGCATCATCAATCAGCAGACCAACGCACAACGACAGCGCCATCAGTGTGATCATGTTAATCGTAAAGCCGAACATGTCCATAAACAGGAAAGTACCGATCAATGACACTGGCAAGGTGAGCCCGGTGATGACGGTGGAGCGCCACGAATTCAGAAATAAAAAGACGATCAGAATGGTCAGCAGGGCGCCCTCGATTAGGGTGCGGCGTACATTGTCGACGCCGACGCGAATCTGTCGCGAGCCATCCTTGATGATGTCCAGCTTCATGCCGGGATGAAGCGCATCCAGTGTCGGCTGGAGTTCCCTGATGATTTTTTTCAGGCCGTCGGCGACTTCGATAGTGTTTTGACCTTGGGCTTTCAGCACATCCAGCGCCAGCGTGCGCTGACCATTGAACAGCGCCAGGTTCTCCTGCTCTTGCTGACTATCGATGACCCGGGCGATTTGTCCCAGCAAGACCGCATGGCCGGCACGTGTCGCGACCACGATGCGCTCGAAATCTTCAGGCCGCTTGATGCGGCCCAGCACCTGAACCACTTGTTCATTGGCTCTCGCGCGCACGGCGCCCGCAGGGAGTTCCTGATTTTCATTGCGCACCGCACTGAGCAGCTGATCCATGCTGATGTTCAGCGCTTCCATCTCGGCTGGCTTGACATAGATCTGGATCTCGCGCTTGACGCCGCCCACCAGCGTCACCGAACCGACCCCGCGCACATTCTCCAGCCGTTTTTTCACCAGCTGATCGGCCACGGTGGTGAGCTCGCGCATCGTGTATTGGCCCTTGCCCGGATCGTTGGTGACTGCCACTGAAAAGATAGGCCGGTCTGCGGGGTCGTAGCGCGTCACGCGCGGTTCTTTGGCTTCCTTGCGGAAGCTGGATTTGATCAGCGCTACTTTCTCGCGCACATCCTGCGCCGCTTGCGCTGGGTCGACAGTGAGCGCAAATTCAATAATGACGACCGATTGGCCCTCATAAGAGCGTGAGATCAGGCTATTGATGCCATTGATGGTGTTGACCGCTTCTTCTACTTTGCGCGTGATATCGGTCTCTACCGTCTCTGGCGCGGCGCCGGGATATTCGGTTTGCACCACCACCACCGGGAAAGTCACATCCGGGAATTGATCCACGCGCAGCCGCTGGTAAGAGAACAGCCCGAGCACAACGAAAGCCATCATCATCATGGTGGCCAGCACGGGATTGCCGATGCTGATACGCGTGAACCACATGAGTAGGCTGTCCTTGGTCGTGAGTTCGTTGAGGGAGGTGCGCGAGTGATTTACTTTGTCGTGGCGATACGTGCCAGCGAGCCGGGCTGCAGGCTACCCATGTCGGTCGCTATGATGGTGGTGCCAAAGTCCAGGCCGGACTGAATTTCGGTCATGAACTCACTGCCGCTGCGTCCATTCATTCCCGTGACCACCGGCTTGCGTGCGAGTCGCTCCCCGTCAATGACATAGACATAGGCGCCATTGCCGTCCTTGCGAACGGCATTCTGCGGCAGCGCCAGCACACCGGGTCGAGAGGCCAGTACCAGCTGCGCCTCGGCGAACATGCCCGCACGCAATGATCCCTGTGGATTATCGACCCGTACATAGACCAGCACCGAGCGCGATCCAGCTTGTGTCGCAGGATTGATGCGCACCACTTTACCTTCAAACTGCTGCCCCAGGCCTTCGACGCGTAACATCACACGCTGGTGCAGCGCGACACTCGCAATATCACTGGTGGGCACAGCGGCTTCTAGCTCCATCTTGCGCAGATCCACGATATCGAGCAGCTTATGGTCAGCGGAGACTTTTTCTCCTGGTTGCACATACCGCATGGCGATCAGTCCCGAGATGGGTGCGCGTATTACCGTGTCGTTCAGCGATTTTTGCACTACATCCAAGGCTGCTTTGGCTGCTTCGACGGTGGCCTCTGCGGCAGCATACTGACTGGCGTAGTTCTCGAAAGCGTTACGCGAGATAAAACCCTTGTCGACCAGTGCTCGATTGTTGTCGCGATTCTTGGTGGCGATGTCCAGCTGCGCGCGCGCCGCATTCAAATTGCCGCGCGCTTGCTCAACGCGGGCCAGATATTCGGTGGCATCCATCTTTACGATGATCTGCCCGCTTTTGACTGCTTCACCTTCCCGGACTAACACCTCGCGTACATCGGCCGCCACGCGTGCTTTCACGGTAGCTGTGTCGAATGCTCGCAGTGCACCCGACAGTGACAAGGTCTTCTGCAGATCGAGAGGCGCTGTCGTGAAAACTTCCTGAGGCAGGAATTCCAGGACAGGAGGCGTGGCTACAGCTTTCACCGGAGCGGCAGGTGCTTTAGGGCGCATGAAAAAAGCCGCACCAGCAGCAATGGCTGCGATAGCGATAATCAGCAAAACAACCCGGCGGGAACGTGTGGACATATTTTGATGAGGAATTAGTGGGTCGTATGTCTAGCTAGCGTCGCCTGCAGGCCGTTGAGCAACAGATCGAGAAAACAATCGAGATAGGCCGTTGCAGAAATAGGCTCCAGCCGGCACGAGTGAAAGGAGTGCTTCCACATCATCAGCATTACCACGGGCGCGACGATCACCAGATTGGCATTCACCGTGTCGACGGGACGAAATTCTCCACGTGCGATACCGCGCTCGAGCATGCTGATGATCAGCGCATTACTGCGTTGGATTACCTCTTCATGATAGAAGCGGGCAACATCTGGGAAATTACCGGATTCCGCCATCATTAACTTCGAGATGCCAGAGAGCTTGGTCTCACCGATGCGTTCCCACCAGCGAAGAATGAAACCGCGCAGCAGCTCCCGGCTGCTGCCTGCGTACTGCGCGACATAGTCTTCAGCCTCGGCGAGCGCCGACACCAGATTCGCGCGGACCACGGCCTTGAACAGTTCCTCCTTGTTCTCGAAGTAGAGATAGAGCGTCCCCTTGGAGACGCCTGCGCGCGAGGCGACATCATCGAGGCGTGTCGCTGCATAGCCGCGCTCGACAAACAGGTCGAGCGCAGCATCGAGCAATTCTTGAGGCCGGGCGTCCTTGCGGCGCTCCCAGCGTGGCTTGGCCTTGGTGTCGGCAACGGGCATAGGGTGGGACCGCATTACTAACCGGAGAGTCAGCAATATAGGGTGAGGGCTGTTGCTGCGTCAAGGGCGGGCTTCCTGCTCCAGCGCCATGCGGTGGGATTGACCCTAGGAACTGCACCAAGTACCCGGTTACCGATCGACCGGAGTCCTTGAAGTTGTCAGTTTAAAAATTTGTCTCTTTTTTTGCGCACATTTTTTAAATGGCTTGAATACAACGGCCCGAATGATCTCTGCCGATGTGATGAGCGTATTCGAGACAGGCTTTGAAACTGACGAGGAATTTTTTTATCGTCTGTTTCCATCAAAGGTCAACCATGAGCGGCTTTCCACCCCCATCCCCTCCTGATAAAAAACTCAGCAATATCTACCGATCGCCATTTTTAGATGATGGCGACTCCCATGAGGAAAAAAAGGAATCTCTTCATCAGCCTGCTTCTGCGCAGCAGACCGCATCCAGCCAGAAGAAGACAAAAGATAAGCCAAGTGCTGAAGCAACCGAAAGGCCCGCGGGACCCAGGTTACGCAGCAAACCGTCGCAGGGCTCAATGAGTCCTCCCGTGTTCGACGGCAACCACAAGTCTGATGACCATCAAGCACCACGCCATACAGCGCCTACCGTAAGTCCAAGAGAGAATGGAAGCAGTGCTCAGCCAGGCGCGAAACCCCCGGCAGATATGCCGCCACCCTTACCATCGCCGCTCCATTCGCCGACAGCATATACCCATCAGGGCACCGCAACAGGATCCCAGCGCTCACCGCGGACTAAGGCTTCGGATAAAAATTCAAGCAAGGCTCAGACGCATAGTTATTTGATTTCTGAGCTTGAAGGAACAACCGGTAAGCGAGTCATCGGGCATTCACTATTGGCGAAGCAATTAATACAGGCAGAGAGCTGCGGTTACAAGGTCCCTCTCGCTGGCGCAAAGATTGATGCCATATTGCGGGGGAAGGTATGGCTGAGGGTAGAGACTGATGACGACGGAAAATCCATCGCCCAAGAAGAGAATCAAAACGCCATTATTCGCTTTTGCGAACCTTTTATGAGGAATTACTTCGATACGCCATTGATGAGGAAAAATCTTGATCAGGTGACGGAAAATTACAAAACACAAGCCGATATCGCTGGAAAACTATATAAAGACCTTGGTGCACATAATTTCAATCGAAGTGACGATGTGCAAGAAATTATGATCCCAGTGATAGCGCCGATAATTGATTGTATCTGTGGAAAAGATAACACGATACAGTCTTCTGAAATGCCGATGCCAGTGCTTGCTGCGATGCTGTCACTCGATGAAGAGGTTCAGAGGTGGTACAAAAAAAATGGGGGTGATAATCCTAATGAGCTGTTGTTGGCACGAAAGAATGCATTAATAGGAATTTTTGGTGTGAGAGCGTTTTTACCAGACTATGCGACGAATCTGCTTCAAGATGTTACCGCTCCCAAGGGCTATTACCAGCCACTAGCCGGCTTCTTAATGGCTTACCTGAATAAACGTTTGGAACAGTTTGTAGATAGTGTGATGGGTTGCGATGGTAAACAAAGAGAAT
>JBJTAS010000052.1:0-4638 GCA_046090895.1 Oxalobacteraceae bacterium
GATTATGTGCAAGCTGTGACGGTCGATTCTGACTCGATCAGCTACACCAAAATGATACCGAAGCCCAAGTTGGACAAAAACGGGAAAGAAATCCCGATGCGCCCGGAAAAGCTTCAACTCACCGGTTCGGACGTATATAACCTGCTCCAGCCATACCTGAGCGTTAGGGTAATGGAGCAAATATCTGCAGTGATACCTCTTGCGGCTTACCTGGTGCTATTCCAGATAATCGTGCTGCAGCGTTCTATCCTGGGCGCCACCGAAATCACTGCGGGTCTGGTAGCGGTGATCATCGGCCTGATGATCTTCATGGAAGGTCTGAAGCTTGGCCTGATGCCCTTTGGTGACATCATCGGCAATACCTTGCCAAAGAAGCTGCCGCTGGTTGGTGTTCTGATCATTGCCGGCCTGCTGGGTATCGGCGTGACCTACGCAGAGCCCGCCATCGGCACACTGAAGATTGCCGGTTCGCTGGTAGATCCGACCAAAGCACCTGCCCTGTTCTACGCGCTGCAGGTAAAGACCGAAACCACGGTGCTGGCAGTCGGCATTGGCGTGGGTTTTGCAGCGGTGGTTGGGTCAATGCGCTTCCTGTACAACTGGAGTCTAAAGCCACTGATCTACCTGTCGCTGATTCCAACCACCCTCCTGACCGCTTACTGCGCAATAGATCCAGTGCTCAATTCCATCGTCGGTCTGGCATGGGACTGCGGCGCGGTGACGACTGGTCCGGTGACTGTGCCACTGGTGCTCGCACTGGGTATCGGTATCGCGTCTTCTGGCGGCAAAGGCGACAGCTCGCTGTCTGGCTTCGGTATCGTGACGCTCGCCTCGATCTTTCCTATCGTGGCTGTGCTAACCGTCGGCGTCTACTTTGGCACCACCGTGTCGGTCGACGAAATGAATGCTGCGAACCTGGTAGTGGCTGAAGCGATGAAGACGGCCGCCGGTGGCGACATGTCGACCTTGGACAAGATCCTGATGGGTCCGATCAAAGATGGCGTGCAGGCGATTGTGCCGCTCGTGATCTTCCTGATGATCATCCTGTTCGGCATTCTGCGCACTCGACTGCCGAATGCATTCATCATCAGCTACGGTCTGGTGCTGTCGGTGGTCGGCATGTGTGTGTTTAACATCGGCCTGTTGTATGGCTTGTCCTCGCTGGGTGATCAGGCGGGTAGCCTGGTCCCGGGTGCGTTCCAGACCATCACCCTGCCCGAGCGTCTGCTGCTGCCGGGCCAGGACGCCACGTACGGCAATCTGTATGGCCCGTTCTGGGGAACCATCATCGCGTGCGCATTCGCCTGGATACTGGGCTTCGGCGCGACGCTGGCTGAGCCCGCGCTCAACGCTCTGGGTTCGACCGTGCAAAACATGACCAACGGCTCGTTCAAAAAGTCCATGCTGATGTATGCAGTGGCAGGCGGTGTGTCCACTGGCATTTTGCTCGGCGTGACCAAGCTGATCTTTGGCTACAACCTGCTCTACATCCTGATCCCCGGCTACATCATCGGCTTGGTCCTGACCATGATGGCCTCGGAAGAGTTCGTCAATATCGGCTGGGATAGTGCTGGCGTGACCACTGGCCCAGTAACAGTGCCGCTGGTGCTCGCGATGGGTCTGGGCATGGGCGGCGCAGTGCAGGCCGTCGAAGGCTTCGGCATCCTCGCTGCTGCATCGATCGCGCCCATCGTCGCCGTGCTCGCACTCGGTGTCTACGTACAGTACAAGGTGAAGCAAGAGATGGCCGCAGCAGCGGACTGATCTGACATCAACGAATCAACAGAAACCTGAATTACCTACAGAATTAAAAAGGGGAACCTAATGGCCAAGCGTAAAGTTACGAATTTGACCGAAGTGGCTCTGATTACCTGCGTGGTGCAAAAAGGCCTCGCAGACACAATCAATGATTCGCTGCTAGAAGTCGGTGTACAAGGATCAACCGTGCACCTGGGTACGGGCACCGGTGTGCGTGAGCGTCTCGGTATTCTCGGCGTCGCAGTCGACGTCGAACGCGAGATCATCAGCGTGCTGGTACCGCAGGATCAGATCGATCGCATCTTCGAGAGGATCTTCCTCGCCGGCAGGCTGGACACGCCAGGTATGGGTTACGCCTATGTGACCCCGCTACTGCAGGCGGCGACCTACATCCCGCCGAATCTGCTCAAAGACTAATCACTCTGACCATTGAGAGGACAAGACGATGAGCCAGAACGAACATCCGGACATCCCGTACGTTGACTATACGCGTCTGATCACCTGCATCCTGTATGACGGTGGCGCCATGAAGCTGTTGGAGCTGCTGCACCACAAAGGGATCAACGACTGTCATTTCTATAGCGTTCGCGGGAACCCGATCGGCCGCGCATCGCTGGCAGGTAATCTGCCAGAGATCCCCAAGACCGAGATCCTGCACGCAACCGTATCTGCCGACCAGGCCGACTACATCTACCGGATGCTGTACGAAGAAGCGAACATGGATGAACAGGGCAAGGGCGTGATCTACGTGAACCGCCTGACCCGCTCCGTTCCCATGACGCTGCCGGAAGAATCGCACGTCGGCGCCTGAGGCCCGAGATACGAGACCCCATATAACAGCCACTCAATACAGGAGAATTTCATGAGTGATGTCATCAAGAATATGATTGCAAAAAACAAGCGCGCGATTTTTGACGTCGAGGCGATTGTTCAATTTAACGTCGGCCAGATTCAGGTGGCGCGAAGCACCATCGAAGAAAACATCACCGACGCCCAGCAGAGCTATCTGATTAATGCTGCCGGTAACCGCGAGCTGATTATGCGCACCACCGACGATGTCTTCCGTAATCGTCAGATGATGATCGAGCAGCTCAACCCGACCAATGCAGACCAGGAAGCCTTCCAGCTGTCGATGGCCAACCGCGTGAAAGTCGAGTATCTCGACCACCGCACCAAGATCAACCGCAAGATGGCGTCCATCGCGCTCAAGATGGCCGAAGCCATCCGCGCACTGGGTGAAGTCGGCCAGACCTTCTACGAGCTCAACGAAGAGATGGTGAACTACATCGACGAAGTCGCCGACACCAACGGTCAGTGGCTCGACGGCGAGCTCAAGCAGCAGATGGAATCGGCCTCGCATCACGGCAACGAAAGCCGCGTGATGGAGATCGAGGAAGTCGTACGCACCATCAAGAGCAGCTCGGTCGAGACGCGCAAGATGATCGACGACACCTTCCGCGATGCCAGCGAGCTCAAAGAAAAGCTCAACAACATCCAGGATGCCGGTAACGAGATGCGTGATCAGGTCATCTCGCTGCGCGAAAAAATCGACGCGAACCAAAAGCGCGTGTCGGAACATATCGCTGGCTGATACCCTTGCTCCGGCCGCCGGGTGCGGCCAGAGCTTGCGGAGACTGGGTGCCCAGGCTCCGAAAGCATCCCAAGGCTCAGGCTGGCGCTGCCAGCCTTTGCTATTTATTGATCTGCGCCGGGAAGCATCCCGGCAGCACCCCGCGACCTACCGCCAGACATCATCATGCAATCACTCCAGCGCCGGATCATGGAGATCCTCGACGGATCTGCCCACGACTATGCCAGCAAGCTAGTCGAATGGCTGATTACCTTCGTTGTTCTGACCAATTGTGCCGCCGTTATTCTCGACTCCGTGCCCGAGATTCACGCCGAGTACAAAGATCTCTTCCATGAATTCGAATTCTGGAGCGTGATGTTCTTCACCGCCGAATACCTTCTGCGCTCGTGGTCGTACGGCGCGCGCTACACGCCTGAGCAAGGTGGCGCCTGGAAAGGTCGCAAGGAATACATGTTCAGCTTTTTTGGTCTGATTGATTTTTTTGCGACTGCCCCGCATTACCTGCATGCGTTCTTCCCGTATCTGGACTTGCGCGTGCTGCGCGTGCTGAGGCTGCTGCGTATCTTGAAGCTATCGAAATACAACAGCGCGCTGCAAGATCTCTTCCATGCCGTGATGTCAGAGAAAAAAGCGTTCACGTCTGCCCTGTTCCTGCTGCTGATTGCCACCATTGTCTCGGCCTCGCTGATGTACTTCGCCGAGGGCCATAACCAGCCGGAGCACTTCGGCTCTATCCCTGCCTGTATTTACTGGGCGATTATTACCATCACCTCCGGCTACGGTAACGTGGAAGATTTAACTCCGATGGGCGACATCATCGCCCTGCTGACCGGATTTTTAGGCGTCTGTATGGCGGCGATCATGACCGGTATCGTCGCCTCGGCCTTCTCGAATCAGATGTCGCGCAAGCGCGCTGCTTTTGGTCAGCAGCTCCGTGAGGCACTTGCCGATGGCGTGATTACGGATGCCGAATCCGAGACATTGGAGCGCCTCAAGCGCCAGTACCGTCTGAGCGATGACACCGTCAAGAGCATGATGGAAGAGGCGCGCAAGGAACTCGAGAAGCGCAGCTGATGCGTCTGTCTCGGGTGCCGGCGGCGCCGCGCGGATCACAGCGTCGCTAGCTGGCGTCTTCTGCGGCAGGACGTACGGCACGGCTGGCAATTTTGCCAATCGTCAGACCTTGCACGAGAATCGACGCGACCACGATGCCATAGGTCAGCGCCAGCACGATGTCGCGCTCGGGTCCTTGCGGTAGCGAGAGCGCCAGTGCGACCGAGATACCGCCC
>JBJTAS010000053.1:0-15647 GCA_046090895.1 Oxalobacteraceae bacterium
GTCTGAACTTCAGAAGCGGCGACAGCTGGGCAAACGTGAAGCACAGAGACGCTGTGGGACACTGACTGAGCGTCAGGATGAATGTCGGCGTAAAGAATTATTTCTGGCGGACAGATGGTGTGTGGGCGGATCGTCCTGCGCTATCCGTTATTTGCTGCTGCAATGTTTCCCAGCCCGAGTGACCGAGGCCGCGCAGTGTCGTGAGATTGCGCTCGACAATCTCAGAGGCGTTCAATAGTGTTGCCGTTGCTTTGTCAAGGCTGGTCTCTCGCAGCAGGTGCAGCGTTGGAAAAGGCGAACGGTTGGTGCAATGGGTGAAGTCATCCACGTCTGTACCAGCGAAACGGTAGTCGGGATGAAAGCTGGCGATCTGCAAAATGCCGCTCAGATGGGTATCCTCAAGCAGCGAGTCGGCAACATCAAGGAAGTCGTTGTAATCGATGAAGTCCTGCAGCACCCAGGGGTGTATCAGCAGTAGGGTATCTGTCGTCGTGGGGGACGTATCGATCAGGGTCATCATCGCGGCCAGCAAATCCTGCGAGAGTGCAGCCTCATCGTTTGCGGTACTAACGCGGTACGCTATCTGCTGCCGAACATGGACTGGCTTGGCGAAAGGGCACAAGTTCAACCCGATCACTGCATGCTCAACCCACGCACGGGTCAGTGCGATTACCTGATCGGCAGTGCCAGGCTCAGTCGGTGCAGGCAGCACGATCATCTGAATGAATCAACGCGAAAGATAAAAACGTTTCATGAGCGCCGCTGCTGTCGAATGGCATTGCCAAGTTCAATGACTGCCATCGCATAAAAATAGCTGCGATTATATTTGGTGATCGCAAAAAAATTGTCGCTGCCAATCCAATAGCGCGTAGGCCGATCACCATCTTGAAGATCGACCAATCCGACCATCAATGTGCGTGGTGCCTCACTCGGTAGAGTGACGCCAGACTGTTCTATCTCTTCGACGGAATGTGTCGCGGAAAGTGCAATTCCAATCAGTGGCTTCCAGATAGTCTCGCTACTCACATCGGGACGGGCAGGATAGACCAGCGGCAGATTCGCCATCCAGCCATGTTGAGAAAGAAAGCTAGCAACGCTGCCGATCGCATCTGCCGCTGAGTTACGCAAATCGATCTTGCCGTCGCCATCAAAGTCAATGGCGAAACGTCGTATGCTGCCGGGCATGAACTGTGGCAGGCCAATGGCGCCGGCGAACGAGCCAGACAAGCTGAATGGATCGATATTGCTCTCTCTGGCGTATAGCAGCGCGTGCTTCAGCTCGCTGCGAAAATACTCCATGCGTGTCTGCCGGTTGAGAGTCTCGGGATAGGCAAACGCCAGCGTGGTAAGCGCGTCGATGACGCGGATATTGCCTGGCTGGCGGCCGTAAATGGTCTCGACCCCCAGTATGCCGACGATGATTTCTGGCGGTACGCCAAATTCTGCTTGCGCACGGGCGAGCTCCGTCTCATGGCGCCGCCAGAAATCCAAACCTGCCTGAATGCGTCGCGGCTCGACAAAACGCTCGCGATAGGCGGTCCAGTTCTTTGCCTTGCCGACGGGCGGTGGGTTAATCAGTTTGATGACCTTATCGAGGTAGTGAATTTTTGTGAACTGCGCTTGTAGCTCGCCGCGATCAAAGCCGTGTTCGTCGCTCATCTCGTTAATGAACTCGCCGACAGATTTCCATTGACCGAAATTCGTAAATTCTGGCTCCTGATCGCCAGCGTATTGCAGGGGCGTTTTGTGCCTTGCCCGGGCGGCAGTATTCGTGGTTCGTGATTTCTGCGCCGTGTGCGTCTTTGGCGTTTTGGGAGCTGCCGAGACTGCCTGAGATGGCGTACGTTCTGCTGTCTGCTTCGTCCCTGCAACGGCAGCTGGCAGCGCGGCCAAGGTCAGTAAGAGCAGGCAGGCGCCTGTAAGACGGTGCAAGGGTGTCATCGAGTTGAGCATCAGAGGGTGTCGGGAAGCGTGGAATGCCAGATGGCCAGAGAGCCGCAAGTATAGATCATGGATACCTTCCCCAGACAGTCCCGGCACTCGTGCATAATAAACTCATGCGTACGGCATTTTTCTCCCACCCGGACTGCCTCTTGCATGAGATGGGGGAGTGGCACCCCGAATCGCCTGCCCGTTTGCAGGCGATTCAAGATCAGTTAATCGCCAGTGGAATTTTGCCTTTTCTGGATTGCCGCGACGCGCCGCTGGCCAGTCAAGCGCAGCTGCAAAGAGTGCATACCCCGCAAGCGATTGCGCGCGTGCGGGAGCATGTACCTCAAGCGGGTGAGGGCAGCGATCCGCGCGGCGGTCCCTACCATGCGATTGATGCAGATACGTCCCTGAATCCTTATAGCTGGCAGGCGGGTCTGCGCGCCGCCGGCGCGGCCGTAGCGGCCACGGATGCCGTGCTGAGCAGAGAAGTGAAGAATGCATTTTGTGCCGTGCGTCCACCCGGACATCATGCCACGCCTGCAACCCCGATGGGATTCTGCCTTTTCAACAATGTCGCCATTGCGGCTCGCCATGCTTTGGACGAGCATGGGCTGACCCGCATCGCCATTGTCGATTTTGATGTTCATCATGGTAATGGTACCGAAGCGGCTTTTGCTGGCGATGATCGGGCGTTGATGGTCAGTTTTTTTCAGCATCCTTTGTATCCCTACACCGGCACTTATCCTGAGGGACAGTCGCCGAAAAATCTCGTCAATATCCCCGTGCCTGCCTACACCCGCGGCGATGCGGTACGAGAGCTTGTACAGCGATACTGGTTGCCGGCGCTGAATGCCTATCGCCCGGAGATGATATTCATCTCGGCCGGTTTCGATGCGCATCGTGAAGATGACCTCGCTGCCATGGGGTTGGTTGAGGCTGACTACGCTTGGATGACCAGCCAGCTGCTGGCAGTGGCGGACCAACGGTCAAATGGGCGCATCGTCAGCTGCCTGGAAGGTGGATACAGCCTGTCCGCACTGGGCCGCAGTGTGGCGGCGCATCTGCGGGTACTGGCTGACCTGGGATAAACCGTGCCGCAGGTAGGCTATCGCCGCCGGGTAAAATAGGTGTCACCACTCTTCTTGTCTACCTGATTCCTGCAGGCTCTCCATGTCTATCCAATGGTTCCCCGGCCATATGAACGCGGCGCGCAAGAAGGCCGCTGAATCCATGGAGAAGACTGACCTCGTGATCGAGGTGTTGGATGCCCGTTTGCCCGAGGCCAGCAGCAATCCCATGATTGCCGAACTCAGGCGTGCCCGGCAGCGTCCTTGTCTGAAGATACTTAATAAGAGTGATCTGGCCGACCCATCCGCAACCACGGCGTGGCTAGCGCATTACAGAGCCCAGGCGCAGGTACACGCGGTCGCGCTGTCCTGCAAGAGGGCGGCCGAGGTCGCAAAGATTCCTGATCTGTGCCTGAAGATCGCCCCGCACCGCGGCACCGCATTAAAGCCCTTGCGCGTGATGATCATGGGGATACCCAATGTCGGGAAATCCACGCTGATGAATGCCCTGCTGAAGAAAAAAGTCGCGAGGGTGGGTGATGAGCCTGCAGTCACCAAGACCCAGCAGCGGCTCTTCCTTGGCAATAACATCGTACTGGTCGATACGCCGGGCATGATGTGGCCCAAGATTCAGTATCCGACCGATGGCTTGATGCTGGCCGCCAGCCATGCCATCGGTGTCAATGCGATTATCGAAGAAGAGGTCGCAGCCTTTCTCAGCGACTTGCTGCTGCAACGGTATCCGTCGCTACTGGCGGCGCGCTACGGTCTGAAGCCCGAGGGTATGGATGGCATTGGTGTGCTTGAACATCTTGCTCAGCGCCGAGGTTTTCGCGCGCGAGGTGGTGATATCGATGTCGAAAAAGCAGCGCATACGCTCTTGCAGGATTACCGAAGCGGCACGCTGGGCCGCATCAGTCTGGAATCACCCGAGAACCGTCCGGGTCTGCTGGCGAGCTACCAGCCGCCGCCTTCGCTGGCGCTGGGCAGAGAGCAGGAAGAATACGAGCCTGAATAAAATCCCGGACAATCATGCGCCAGTTAGCGCAAGTGAACTTACCACGGAGGTATCATGACCCAGCCAGACATTCCCTATGTGCTCAAACAGCAGGACGAGGGCGTTGTTACGCTGACCCTGAATCGCGGCGAAAAATTCAATCCGCTGTCCGAGGAAATGCTGGCCGCATTGCAGGCTGAGGTCAATGCGATCTCGATCGACTCCAGTGTGCGTGTCGTGATACTGGCCGCCAGCGGCAAGGCCTTCTGTGCCGGACATGACCTCAAGCAGATGCGCGCCAGCCCGTCTGCCGCCTACTATAAAAAGCTGTTTGATCAGTGCAGCAAGCTGATGCTGTCCATCCAGCAGATGCCGCAGCCGGTGATTGCGCGCGTGCAGGGCATCGCCACGGCAGCGGGTTGTCAGCTGGTGGCGATGTGCGATCTGGCGATCGCCGCCGAAGAGGCAAGGTTCGCGGTTTCCGGCGTTAATTATGGTTTGTTTTGCTCGACGCCCTCGGTCGGACTCACGCGTAATGTGCCGCGCAAGCAGGCGATGGAAATGCTGCTCACGGGTGAATTCATCGATGCGCAGACGGCTTGCGAGCGCGGGCTCGTCAACCGTGTGGTACCGTCGGAGCGACTCGATCAGGAAATCTCATCGCTGGTTGACAGCATTCGGGCTAAACCGGCAGTCGCCATAGCGATGGGCAAGCAGCTGTTCTATCGTCAAGCAGAGATGGGCATCGCTGCGGCGTATCAGCTGGCCGGCGAGACTATGGCCTGCAACATGATGGATGAAACAGCGCTCGAAGGCGTGCAGGCATTTATCGACAAGCGCACGCCAGCTTGGAAAAATTGAGATCAGACACGAATCGCATGAGGCTCTGGTGGTCTGGCATCGATTTCGGAGGGAATGGGCTTCATCGTGCCGTAGATCGTGGGAAGCTTGCATTTGTCATTCCGTAGTGCAGGCTCGACCTGAGACTTGTCAAGGAAGTAGATGGGTTTCGGTCGCATGATCACCTCGCCCTCACCAATAGAGGAGGCGTTGTTGAACATATGGGCGCGCACGCCCTCGGCATTAACAATGGTCATCTTCAGCTGGCGATCGGGTTTTTTTGCCGCGTAATTTTGGTTCTCTATATAAGTTCCTGATGACCAGTGCGGACTGCAATACTGCATTCCGGGTTGCATCTTCGACAGCCGGTATGCTCCTGCACCATTGCAAATAATCACGCCCTTGTAGAGTGGGCCACGGTAAAGAAAAGCAGCATGCTTGCTCAGGATGTTCAGCCCCTCATTCAGGGGTTTTGACAGGCAGGAGGTGATCAATGCCAGCTTGTTCACACCACAGAGCTGCCATACTCGCAGGCTGTCATTGATGGCATTGAACATGCCGCTATTCGAGCTGCAATAATCAGCGAGTGCCAGCAGGTTATCTTCGGCCAATTGAGGCTGGCCTGCTCTCTTGTTGGTCAGTGACAGCTCCATGGCAGCGCGAGAAACCGGAAAGCCTAATTTGATCAGCATGTCGGGCTGAATCGCGCCGGCCATGGCCATCTGATCCGACTCTTTTAGTTCAGCAAAAGTACCGATAAGTGACTCGACGAGGTAGATTTTATGTTTTGGTGTAATGGCAGCGTCGAGCGTCATGTCTGACGCCGTGACGGAGTAATTTAGTAAAAATCTGGGCGTTTCTGCGAGTCCGCAGATCAGCTGATAACCGACCGCTCGCTCTGCTGCCGCAGGCGAATCGTCTGGTGAGAATAAAAGATGATCTGGCACGCGCTGATATTCATAATTGACCTCATCATAAATATCGGCGCGAAAGGTATCTTCAATCGCGCACACCGTCTCCCGTAGCGCAGGGGTAATGTCAATTTTCTTTAAGGCGGCGATGCAGTCCTGATTGAGCTGTGCCAGTCGCGCATTGTGAGTGCTCAGCGAACGCCGGGTTTGATGGACTGTTCCGCGGGCTCCCGGAATGTGTGGATATCGACTCACTTTCGAAAAGATTTTGCTCAGCATGATGTCATCCTCCTGACGATTCAGATCATTGTTCTGTTGTCCTGACGTAATAGCCTTTACTTATTTGCTGATATCTGAGTGGCGAATAACAGCCGATGATCGTCTTACATGTGCGACAAAGACAGGCATTGGCTACGGTATTCGATAAGAAGACCTAGTGTTCGATAAACAAACGCTCTGTGGGTCAAGGGGAGGAAAAGGATAAAAAAAGGCCCGCATTGCTGCGGGCCCTCAGAGAGGCGTTATGTCTGGGCAGAATTACATCATGCCATCCATGCCCATGCCACCCATACCGCCCATACCACCCATACCGCCGCCACCGGCAGAGGGTTTGTCCTCAACGAGCTCGGACACCATGGCATCAGTGGTGAGCATCAGTCCGGCGATCGATGCGGCATTCTGCAGCGCCGAGCGGGTTACCTTGGCCGGATCGAGCACGCCCATTTCGACCATGTCGCCATAGGTACCGTTGGCTGCGTTGTAGCCGAAGTTACCTTTGCCTTCCATGACTTTGTTGACGACTACGGATGCTTCTTCGCCAGCATTGCTCACGATCATGCGCAGGGGCTCTTCGATCGCACGAAGCACGATCTTGATGCCTGCGTCCTGGTCGGGGTTGTCACCCTTGAGCTTCAGATTCGAACGTGCACGCAGCAGCGCAACACCGCCACCTGCGACGATACCTTCTTCAACTGCGGCGCGGGTCGCATGCAGCGCATCTTCGACGCGAGCTTTCTTCTCTTTCATCTCGACTTCGGTCGCTGCACCCACCTTGATGACGGCCACGCCGCCGGCAAGCTTGGCGACACGCTCTTGCAGCTTCTCGCGGTCATAGTCAGAGGTTGCTTCTTCGATCTGAACGCGGATCTGCTTGACGCGCGCTTCGATCGACTTGCTCTCACCAGCGCCGTCGATCACGGTGGTATTTTCCTTCGCGACCTCAACGCGCTTGGCCTGACCCAGATCGTTCAGGGTAGCCTTCTCCAGCGTCAGGCCGACCTCTTCGGCAATGACCTGGCCACCAGTCAGAATGGCGATATCTTCCAGCATCGCCTTGCGACGATCGCCAAAGCCAGGCGCTTTCACGGCGCAGGTCTTCAGGATGCCGCGAATATTGTTGACCACCAGGGTAGCCAGTGCCTCGCCTTCGATGTCTTCGGCGATGATCAGCAGCGGACGGCCAGCCTTGGCGACTTGCTCAAGCACCGGCAGCAGATCACGGATGTTAGAGATCTTCTTGTCGCACAGCAGGATGAAGGGATTGTCCAGCAGCGCGACTTGCTTGTCAGCGTTGTTGATGAAGTAGGGCGACAGATAGCCGCGGTCGAATTGCATACCCTCAACGATGTCGAGTTCGTCATTCAGCGACTTGCCGTCTTCCACGGTGATCACGCCTTCTTTGCCGACTTTTTCCATCGCTTCGGCGATACGCTCACCAATCGAATGATCGGAGTTGGCCGAGATCGAGCCTACCTGAGCGATTTCCTTCGACGTGGTGCAGGGCTTGGCAATCTTGTGGAGTTCCTCCACGGTGGCCAAGACGGCTTTGTCGATACCGCGCTTCAGATCCATTGGGTTCATGCCGGCTGCCACGTATTTCATGCCCTCGCGAACGATCGCCTGTGCCAGCACGGTCGCGGTGGTAGTGCCGTCGCCAGCGTTGTCGGAAGTCTTGGAAGCGACTTCTTTCACCATCTGCGCGCCCATGTTCATGAGCTTGTCTTTCAGCTCGATCTCTTTGGCGACCGACACACCGTCCTTGGTGACGGTGGGTGCGCCGAACGAGCGTTCGACCACCACGTTACGGCCTTTCGGGCCCAGGGTGACTTTGACTGCGTTGGCGAGAATGTTCACGCCTTCAACCATTTTGTGGCGCGCGCTGTCGCCGAAAACTACGTCTTTAGCTGCCATGTTGACTGCTCCTTAACTATCTTTATTTGGAATGAGGGTTTCGGGCGGGATTACTGGACGACCGCGAAGACGTCTTCTTCGCGCATGACCAGATATTCTTTGTCGCCGATTTTCACGGTCTGACCGGAATATTTGCCGAACAGGACCTTGTCGCCGACTTTGACGTCCAGGGGACGAACCTTGCCGTCTTCGAGGATCTTGCCGTTGCCGATAGCCAGAACCTTGCCCTGGTCCGGCTTCTCAGCAGCCTGGTCCGGGATCACGATGCCCGAAGCCGTCTTGGTTTCTTGCTCCAGGCGTTCGACCACGATACGGTCGTGCAGAGGACGAAGATTCATGAAAACTCCTTTTAAAAACAGTTGGTTATGTTTATTTTTCCGGCCATCCCGGGAGCGCTGTCCCGGACCCGGCCGGTGAGGGTCGGTCGTATTGGCGGCGAATGTTGTTAGCACTCTCCGCCAGCGAGTGCCAAGTATAGGGATGGGCCTCGGGTTTTTCAAGAATCTCCGCTGAAAACTTCTTTCGGATCATTCCTGAACATTAATGACTTGACAAGAATCAGCCTAGGGTCGGTCCGTGCTTGCTGGCAGAGGCCCAGGCAAGCCGCGCAGCTGCCAGATCCTCGATCGCCGTCCCCACGGATTTGAACAAGGTGATTTCCTGATCGTTGCTGCGTCCGCGGTGTTTGCCCTGGGTCAGGCACGCCAGCTCGGCCAGCACGTGCTCGCGAGAGATCAGTCCTGTCGTCATCGGCTGCACCAGATCGCCTGCCTCGGCCAGCGCACCATCGAAAGTGTCAACGAACACACGGCTATGGGCGACCAGCGCATCGTCGGCTTCGCGCATGTCGGGCTTGAAGCCACCGACCAGATCGATATGCGTGCCAGGTCTTACATCAGAGAAGCGCAGCAGTGCTTCTTTACTCGTTGTGGCGCAGCAGATGATGTCTGCCTCGGCTGCCGCCAACGACAACTCAGCGGCCGTAGTCACATGGATTGACTCATCCATACCGGCTTGATGCAAAGTTTGCAGCAGGCTCTGTGCCTTGACAGCGTCGCGTCCCCACACAGTGACTTTCCGTATGGGCCTCACATGGCAATGGGCGCGTGCCATCTCAGGCGCTAGTCGTCCGGTGCCCACAATCAGCAGATGTTGGCTCTCTTCGCGAGAGAGGTAGCGTGATGCCAGTGCTGACGCTGCGGCTGTGCGGCGCAGGGTGAGCTGCTCGCCATCGATCAGCGCCAGCGGCACTCCGCTATTGGCATCGATCAAAATGAACAGTGCATGTACCGTCGGTTTACCCTTGCTGCGGTTTTGCGGCATCACGGTAACCAGTTTTACGCCCAGTTGTTTTGACTCCTGCCAGACGGGCATCAGCAGCAGTGTGGAGGATTCCTGTTCGGATAAGGCGTGAACATGACGACGCGGCGCGTTCACGGCTTCGCAGAACGAATCGCGCAATGTGTCGATCAGTGCCGGGTAGGGCAAGTCCTTGCGTAATTGCTCGCCATCGATAAAAGGAATCATGAGTCTCGTTTACATGGTGTCGGATCTGCAGCAAGCTGGATTGTACGACCCAGACCTGTTGGGGTATACCTCTTTGCCCCAAGGTCGCATGGGATAATTCTGCCGTTGATGTAAGGACTCGCAGATGAAGCGCTCTAACCTGCTGCCACTAATGTGCCTCTTACTGCTGCTGGCGTTGAACGGTTGCGGCACGTTGCAGCAGAGGAGCGCATTGCCCGAGTCGCTGGTGGCGTCGCTGGCGCAGACGGGTATACCGGCGTCCTCGGTCGCGCTGGATATTCGCTCCGTCGACGGAGAGCGTCTCGTTGCTCATAACGCTGATGTCGCTCTCCAGCCGGCCTCTGTCATGAAACTGGTGACGACCGCTGCCTCGCTGGACCTGCTAGGTCCCGGCTACCGGTGGATCACGCGCCTGCATGCTTCCGGCGATCTCCGCAACGGTACCTTGCATGGCGATCTCATCATCGAGGGTGGGGGTGATCCGCGTTTTGCGCATGAAGATCTGGCTCGCTTGTTGCGACGCTTGCGCTGGATGGGCGTGCATGAGATCCGCGGCGATCTGGTACAAGATAGCAGCCTGTTTGCCCCAGCCGTTGCTGATCCTGCCGCCTTTGATGCGGCGCCTGAGCGCGCCTACAATGCCTTACCCGACGCACTGCTGCTGGATGCGAAAGCGCTCAGTGTCTCTCTGATTCCTGATCCCACCGCTCAATACGCACGCCTGAGTGCCGAGCCACCAATGAGCGATTTCGTTATCGAGCCGCCGGTGCAAAACGATCAGCCCTGCGTTCGCTGGCGAGAGCAGCTCAAACCAGTGCTCACCGCGAGATCGCTTCGTTTCGAGGGAAGCTTTCCGGTCAGTTGTGGAGAGCGCTTGCTGACACTACATCTGCATACCGTCAGCAATGTTGACTATGTTGATACTGTCTTTCGACAATTGTGGCTTGAGCTGGGCGGCACCATCACCGGCGTGTCACGTGCGGGCAGAGTG
The DNA here is from genome assembly GCA_046090895.1 of Oxalobacteraceae bacterium. Classification (GTDB taxonomy): domain Bacteria; phylum Pseudomonadota; class Gammaproteobacteria; order Burkholderiales; family Burkholderiaceae_D; genus Pernthalerella. The sequence goes on from JBJTAS010000053.1 coordinate 10,456, forward strand.
CCTGCCAACGCGCGGGAGCTGCTGATCTGGGAATCGATGACGCTGGCAGAAATCATCCGCGACATCAACAAACACAGTAATAACGTCATGGCACGGCAGTTGTTACTTAGTTTGGCCACGATCCGAGGTGGTGCGCCAGCGAGTCCCGAGATGGGTGCTGCGCGTGTGCGTGACTGGCTGGCGGCTTATCGCATTGATGCAAAGTCAGTCATCATCGATAACGGTTCCGGCCTGTCCCGCCATGAGCGCATCAGTGTCGATGTGCTCTCCTCTGTTTTGCAACAGGTATGGCACAGCCTGCTCATGCCGGAATTTATCGCGTCGCTGCCGCTCGTGGGTATTGATGGCACGATGGAGCGACGACTTCAGGAATCGTCTGTGCGAGGGCATGCGCATATCAAGACCGGAACGCTAATGGACGTTACCAGCATCGCCGGTTATGTGGCGGCGAGATCCGGCCGCAGAATCATCGTCAGCTGCATAATCAATGATGTGAACGCGCCCGCGGCACGTCCCGCGCTAGATGCACTGCTGCAGTGGATTCACGACCGCTATTAACAGAGCAGGCAGTGGCCGGTCCCTTGAGCATGAAATCAAGGTGCCACCTCGAACTACGATGTGGAACCATCACCGGGGCGACGGAACATGACGGTTGACATGGCCCCGAGTATCAACACGATGGCGACATAGTCTTGCCAATGGGGCTCTTCACCCAAGATCCATGCACCCGAGAAGGTGCCGATTACCGGGATGAACATCACGGACAAACTGGACGCCACGGGCGGCAGTGAGCGCGCCAGCTGGAACCAGACCACGTGCGCAAAACCAAAAATAATCGCTGCATTGTAGAGAATGCCTAACCATTCAATCCAGTTTGGCCAGCGTACCTGCGGCAGTTCAAAAATTAGCACCAGCACCGCAATACCCGCCGTCGCAAAACTCAGCATCCAGAGTGTGAGCGAGATGGTCGGCATCTCGATCTGAGTACGCTTCATTAGCACCGTGCCAAATCCCCACGCGGCGGCTGCCATCAGCACCGTGAGTGTGCCCAAGGGCTGACCGGACATGCGCGAGAATTCGCTCGATAGCAGCAGCATGGCACCCGACATCGCCATCACAATGCCAACCAGCGCAGCGCGGCTGATGCGATCGCCAAAGAACACCAAGCCAGCAATCACTGCCCAGGCTGGCATCGTGTACCCGAGAATCGCTGCGCGTCCGGATGACAGCATGCGCACGCCGATAATGATCAGCGCATGCCAGATAAACATATTCGGAATGGCCAGCTTGAGTACCGTTGGTACGCAGCCCGGCGGTATCGCAAGCGGTGCTTTTTGCAGGCGCGCCACGGCCCAGATAACAGCAATGCCGCCCAGCATGCAAATAAGGCGAAAGGTCAGTGGCGGAAATTCCCGCACGCTGATTTTCATCACCGGCCAATTGAATCCCCAGAACAGGGTCAGTAGGGCCAGCAGCAACAAGTCTCTGCGGGTCAATCGCGTCATGGGCCGGGAAGATAGCACGAAAGGCTACAATGAAGGCATTCCCATGTCGTGAACTACCTCTTATTTAAGCTACGCCACCGTGAAATTTACCGACAAGCTTGCCGCCGCGACCCAGCAACACGATTCCCTGCTCTGCATCGGCCTGGATCCCGATATCGCGCGCTTTCCGCGACAGCTGCAAGGCAAAGATGGCAGTATTTTTGAATTCTGCAAAGCGATCATCGATGCGACAGCCAGTGTGGCTTGTGCATTCAAGCCTCAGATTGCCTACTTCGCGGCGCAAGCAGCGGAAGACCAGCTACAGGCAGTCTGCGATTATCTCAAGCAGCACTACCCGGCTATTCCTATCGTGCTTGATGCCAAGCGGGGCGATATTGGCGCTACGGCAGAGCAGTACGCGCGCGAAGCCTTTGAGCGCTACCGCGCCGATGCGGTGACGGTGAACCCCTACATGGGGTTTGATTCGATCGCGCCTTATCTCGAGTGGGACGATCATGGTGTCATTGTGCTCTGTCGTACCTCTAACCCTGGGGGTTCGGATCTGCAGTTCCTGCAGGTCGATGGCCAGCCTTTGTACCAGCATGTCGCTCAGCTGGTATCGGGCCAATGGAACCGCAACGGGCAGTGCGGTCTGGTCGTCGGCGCGACGTTCCCCGAAGAGTTGGCACAAGTACGAGCCATCGTGGGTGACATGCCCCTGCTCGTCCCCGGCATTGGTGCGCAGGGCGGCGATATTGAAGCCACTGTCAAAGCAGGGCGCACCGCGCAGGGCAACGGCATGATGATTAATTCATCGCGCGCCATTTTGTATGCGGCTCTTGAGGGCAGCGAAGATTTCACAGCCGCCGCCGCGCGCGTCGCGCGCGCGACGCGCGCGGCCATCAACCATCATCGTTTCAGCCGAACATAGTTGGCGCGCTGGCGGCGTAGATCAGTGGCCGAGTAGTGAGTGGATTAGAGATACCCGGGATGATCAGGGGGAAAGGCTCCTGAGCGTGCATGCTGTCATTACCCCAGAGCGGCTCGGCCGATGCCGGCAGGTCGCGCCAGCTTTGGTCGGCAAGGTTCTCGGCCCCATGGCGCCATTGCTGCCACAGGGTATCCATGGCGACCAGTTGCGTGTCGTACGCCAGAGCGTCCATGGTCCACTGGTTAGGACGCGTCTGCTTGAGTGAATCGCCCGTGCCGTGCAGATCGATATCGGCCGGGCCATGCCGGGTGACGGTCGAACCATCCACCCAGGCCTCATTGTCCTCACCGTAGACCTCCACCCGCTGCCCCCGCTCATGCGCAGTGAGCTCGTTATCACCCAGCATCGTGACGGTGTTGGTGCGACCGGATAAGTCCAACGCTGCCCCTTGAGCCATCGTCAGCGAGCCTCCCGTCATTTTTACCTGATTGTTCTGGCCAAACACACCAACCGTTGTACCAGCAGCGCTACCCTTGATGACCAGCTCGTTGTCGCCTGCCATGACGACCTTGTCATTGCGGCCCGTCAGATCAAGCTCGGCACCAGACGCCAGACCGATGAACGCCTTGTTGATGGTGGCGATATTGTCCTCCCCCCAGACCATGAGCGTGCCACCCGTGGCACTTCCAGAGAGCGTACTGTGCCCCTCCTGTGTAATGTCGTTATCACGGCCATTGACCGTCGCGCTGCTGTTCTCTTGCAGGGCAATATCCGAGTTACTGAGATTGATCACTTCCTTTTGCCCGGTAACGACGACCCGGGTGTCCTTGGCATTGCCCGCTGCTTTCAAGGTATTGCCCGTGCCACCCAGAACGACAAGGTCTTCACTACCTACCGTGATCTGGTTGCGACTGCCCTCGACCTCCATGCGAACCTGCCCCTTGGCCGCATTGATCGTATTGGCGTTGCCATTGACCTCGATGAAGGATTGGCCATCGCCCGTGTTTACGGTATTGCCAGTGCCATTGACTACGAAATGGGTCTGACCCGTATTGCCATTCATCGTCGTGCCGCCACTGCCCACGAGCAGGGTCTGGTGGGATTTGCCGGCGTTTAGCACATCCCCCTTGCCGCCAATGAGCAGATTGATCCCGCTCATGGACGCATTGACCGTCTGCGCCGCCTTGTCCGACAAGTACTGTATCGTTCGGCCGTCTGCGGTGCGAACCGTGGTGGCCTGATCGGAGAGATAAACCGCGCTCGCCGGTGCGCTCTGGCCAAAGTTGAACAAGACTTCGGCGATTTGGCCGGTTATATAGCCGCGCCGGTTGTTCATGCCAAAGCTATTGGTATTCGTGATCAGGTTGCCATTGTCATAAATATTTTTGACCGAGGGCGTCTTCACGCCCAGATAGGTAATGCCAAACTCCTCAAGCGTATGCAATTCGCCTTTCTGGGTCAGACCATCGACATTAATGTCCGTCCACAGCCGCAGCTCCTTGAATGCCTTGTCGCGGTAATCGATGATGCCATTGCGCGTACTGTCTAGCTGGCCCAGTGCGGCGAATCCGGTGGCCGCCGTGGGGGAAGTCCGTTCCGAGAACATTTCGGAGACGTCATCGATCACGCCATTGCGGTTGCGGTCGCGCACCAGAAACGCATGGTCGGGTGTGATCCAGCCGGTGCGCACTTTCTGACCCGTGGCGGTCATGTCAAAGAGGACCGTCGAGCCTTGCAGGTTGGTGGTGTGCACCGAGCCGCCGCCCAGCTTCAGGACTAAGGGGTCGATGTAGCTGCTTGAGCCGAGGTAGGGGGAGTAACTCCCGTTACTCCACCAATCCATATTGCCGTAATAGCCCTGATCGATGCTATCGCTGTAGGTGAAGGCGCTGTTATCGAGGCCAAGATCAATATCGGAGAGGCTGTAGTCGTAGTCATTCATGGCGTCGAGATGGATGGGGGGCAGGCCGGATGGCGTGTCGAAGCCTCTGAGCGGATAGGGCGCATTCCATAGGTCGCTGCTGTACCAGTCGGGGTGGGCATCGGCGACGGATTGCAGGTCATAGCCGGCCAGCGTGTTGTCGGCTCCGTAGAGCCAGAGATCCTTGAGGGTCTTGTCTGGGGTGTCCCAGCGGTAGGCTTGCAATCGAATGGCTTCGGCCTCGGCAAACCAGTTGTCGAGCTCGTCGGCGACGCTGTCGGTTAAACGGATGTTCAAATTGTCCAGCACTGCCGAAGCCTGGGTGCGATGGTCATCTTGCAGATCAAGATCTGTACCGGGAAGATTGATCGCCTGGTCCAAGCCTTGAGACGAGTAGGAAGCGTTGGCCAGATCAAAGAATTTATCCAGTTTTTCTACGGTCGGCTTGCCGACGATGACGCCCTCTGCGTCGATCTCTCCATCGACCGTGTGGATGATTTCGGTGATGCCATTGGCTGGGTTGATCTTGATCTGTGTTTCTTCATAAATCTCGTCGAAGTTATCTTTGAACTGCTGCAGTGCGCCGGTGGCGCGCAACATATGATCCAGTGTCACGGACTGAGTTTCATCGTCACGTTCACACTGAAAGACAAAATTACCCTCAGTGTCTTTCAAGCACGTGTAGACCGTCCCATCGGTTTGGGTCAGCTCGGCGAGTGTCTGATTTCTGGCGTCTGCCGTAAATTGTTTTCCCCATGCGGTCATCTTGTTGGTGATGCTTTCGATCGCTGCTTTAGGACCATCATAAAAAGCAATTTTTGCACCGAAGCCGATGATTGCAGCCGTTGCATACTCC
>JBJTAS010000054.1:0-31270 GCA_046090895.1 Oxalobacteraceae bacterium
CGAACGATGAAAACTCATTCCGCCATTCTGAGCTGCGCTGCACTGATCCTCGCGGGCTGCGCTTCACCGCCGCCGCCACCGCCGCCTGCACCTCCCAAGATGCCCGATAACTATGTCGGCGATGTGAGGAATGGTCTCAAGCATGGCGAAGGCGTGTATTTCTTCCCTAGCGGCAGCCGTTACGAAGGCCAGTTTTTTGACGATGTGAAGAACGGGCAGGGCGCATTAAGCTTTGCTAATGGTGAAAAATATCGGGGTGAGTTCGCGCAGGGCAGGATCACGGGTCATGGCACGCATGCTTACCGCAACGGTGACCTCTACGTTGGCGAATTCAACGATGGTGCCAAACACGGACAGGGCGAGTATCGCTTCGCGACGGGCGAAAAATATGTCGGTGAGTATGTGAAGGACAAAATCACTGGCAAGGGTATCTGGCTATACCGGAATGGCGATCGCTACGAGGGCGAGTTCATGCAGGGCGCGCGCGAAGGGCAGGGTGTCTATCTGTTCCGCAGCGGTGAACGCTACGAAGGCAGTTTCGTGAACAATTATTTCCATGGTCAGGGCAGCTATGAATTTGCCGATGGCCGTATCTACAGTGGTGACTTCACGCGCGATCAAATTACCGGCAAAGGAATGATGACGTATCCCAACGGCGAAAAGTACGAAGGTGATTTCGTCAATGGCCGCTACCACGGACGAGGCACGTTCAGCTTCGCTCAGGATCGTGTGCCGCTTGAGGGGGTGTGGGAGGATGGCCGCTTCATGCAATACGACCGGGCGGAGTGGCGCTAAGACCCCTTGTCTTAGGCCATCGAGCGTGTCGTGATTGGCTCATCAAGCCGTTTGCTGTTGATCCACCTCCTGCTTGAGCGTCACCAGCAAATCCCTTAATTCATTCAGCGTGCGCGTCTCGATCAGCGAATTCTCTGACAGCGGCGCATAGGTGCGCGCACGTGACAGATAGAGGATCAGTTCATTGAACACCTCAGTCATCGCCAGAATTTCCTTGCTTTCGATGTAGGCCTCGGTGGTGATATCCACCAGCGAGTTAGAGAAGCTGATGTATTCCGTAAGCGATTTGGAGGCCATCAGCAGCAGCATCGCGATTTCCTGCGAGCTCATTTCGTTCGCCGGCTTAGACAATGCCCGCAGGCTGGCATTCAGGCCCTTGGCGGTTCTCTCCAGACTCAATTCAATCTCCTCGTTGGCGCGCTCAGAAGCGATGTTAATCCGTCGCGTCTCTGTTTTCTATTATCTATTAAAAATTTCATTAATAAATAGATAATGTAAATTTCTTTTTTCAAATTTTTATCAAATGCTGATATAGTTTTAACGTTTATTTTGAAGCTTGGTGCGTCGCTTAGTGCGTCATCTAATAAATCCAACCAACCGGCTTCCGGGAGACTACCGATGTCCAGAAAAATCGCAAGCGGGATTTTTATTATTTCATTGATAAGCTTGCTGGGGCTGACAGGCTGCGCCTCCAACCAGCACTCGCATTCAGCACCGGTGCCGTTGTCATCGGCGGCGCCAGTGGCTCCGACGACGCCGCCCAAGGTGGTGCCGCCATCCATGATCAGCAATGTGCCTCCCCTGGGCAATGAGACCAGTGTGGTCTTGTCTGTCACTGTCAAGGCGGACGGCACCGTGGGCGCCGTGGGCATCATCGATTCCAGCGGCTATGCCGATCTCGACACGGCCGCTGCGGAATCGGTTAAGCGGTTCAAGTTTGCGCCGGCGACTGCGAATGGCAAGCCCATTGATTATGTGCTGCATCAGGCCGTGAGCTACAAGCTGGGGCAATAAAGCGCACGCTACAGCAAGCGACCATAAAAAAGGGTTTCCAGTGAAAACGGAAACCCCTTTTTTTTTGCAGATCTAAAACTCAGCGTCCGAGGTCTTTCGCCGAGGTTCCTGCGATGCCCCAGTTCGTCTTGGGCACCTCGGAAATCAGGATGCGTATGGTCTCTTTCGGCGCACCGACGGCCTCATGCAGCGCCTGTGTGACTTTCTCGATTACGGCGCGTTTCTGGTCTTCGGTGCGGCCTTCCAGCATATGAATCTGGGCGAAGGGCATGAGATTCTCCTTAAGTGAATGAGATCAGGCAGCCTTGGCCGCACGTTCCTTGCGCTCGCGCGCCATCGTCATGGCGGTATCTTCGATCATATCTTCCTGACCGCCGACCATGCCACGACGTCCGAGTTCGACCAGAAGGTCGCGCGCCGGTACGCCGTATTTCGCTTCAGCGCGTTTGGCGAACAGCAGGAAGCTTGAATACACGCCGGCATAGCCCAGCGTCAGGGAGTCGCGGTCGATGCGGATCATGTGATCCATGATCGGCACCACAACATCCTCGGCGACATCCATGATCTTGAAGACATCCACGCCGGTCTCCACGCCCATGCGCGCGCAGACGGCGATAAATACTTCCATCGGCGTGTTGCCTGCGCCAGCGCCCAGACCAGCGGCTGCGGCGTCGATGCGGTTAGCGCCGCTCTCGACTGCCGCCACCGAGTTCGCCACACCCATCGCCAGATTGTGATGACCATGGAAGCCCAGCTCGGTCTTCGGGTCAATGGCCTGACGCACGGCGTCGAGCCGCACGCGCACATCCTCGGGCAGCATGTAGCCGGCCGAGTCAGTGATGTAGATGCAATTCGCGCCGTAGCTCTCCATCAGCTTGGCCTGCTTGACCAGACCTTCCGGGCTGTTCATGTGTGCCATCATCAGAAAGCCCACGGTATCCATATCCAGAGACCGCGCTCGGGTGATGTGCTGCTCGCTGACGTCGGCCTCGGTACAGTGCGTGGCCACGCGTATGGTGTGCACACCCAGGTCTTTCGCCATCTGCAGATGGTCGACGGTGCCAATGCCGGGCAGGAGCAGGGCAGAGATTTTTGCCTGCTTCATCAGCGGTATCACGGCGCTCAGATAGTCTTCGTCGCTGTGCGCCGGAAAACCATAGTTTACTGAGGAGCCACCCAGGCCATCGCCATGCGTGACTTCGATATACGGTACGCCAGCGCGATCAAGCCCGGTGGCGATATCTTTCATCTGCTGCAGCGTCATCTGGTGACGCTTGGGGTGCATGCCGTCGCGCAGTGTCATGTCGTGAACAGCGACTTTTTTTCCTTTGATCGTCATGGAATTCTCCTTGGTGTCAGGCAGCGACAGCCGTTGCCTCAAGCTTTAAGCGGCCAGCGATAATTTCTTCGGCAAACATTTCAGCGGTGCGTGCACCGGCAGCGGTCATGATGTCAAGATTGCCTGCGTATTTCGGCAGGTAGTCGCCGAGGCCTTCGACTTCAAGGAACACCGATACTCGCTTGCCATCGAATACCGGGCCATTCACCAGACGATAGCCGGGCACATATTTCTGCACTTCCTTGATCATGTCGTGGATCGATTGCGTGATCTTTGCCTGATCCGGCTCGCCCTCGGTCAGGCAATGCACGGTATCGCGCATGATCAGCGGTGGCTCGGCGGGGTTGATGATGATGATCGCCTTGCCTTGTTTTGCACCGCCGACTTTTTCGATGGCACCTGCAGTGGTGCGGGTAAATTCATCAATATTCTTGCGCGTGCCCGGACCGGCGCTGCGCGAGGAGACGGTGGCAACGATCTCGCCATAGGCCACGGGCTGCACGCGCGAGACAGCGGCCACCATGGGAATCGTTGCCTGTCCGCCGCAGGTCACCATATTGACGTTCATCTCGCCACGGCCGACATGTTCTTTCAGGTTCACTGGCGGCACGCAGTAGGGGCCGATCGCAGCGGGCGTCAGGTCAATCATCAGCACGCCCAGTTCATTCAGCTTGCGTGAATTTTCTGCATGCACGTAGGCTGAGGTCGCGTCGAAGGCGATCTGCACGCCATCGGCAAGCACATGCGGCAGCAGACCATCGACACCTTCTGCGGTGGTTTTGATACCCATCTCGCGCGCACGCTTGAGACCATCGGACTCGGGATCAATGCCCACCATCCAGACAGGTTCGAGTACGGGCGAGCGCTTCAGTTTGGCGAGCAGGTCGGTGCCGATATTGCCCGGCCCGATCAGCGCGCATTTGATTTTCTTGCTCATGTTCAAAGTCTCCTTTGCGATCAAAAAAAGATAACCCCGCGCGTCAGATCAGACGAGGCTACGAACAACACCGCCATCGACCCGCAGTGCCGCGCCGTTGGTGGCGGCGGATTTCGGACTGCAGACATAGGCGACCATGGAGGCAACTTCCTCCGGTTGTATGAAACGGCGCAGCAAAGAGGTGGGACGCGCATTCGCAAAGAAGGCGGCCGCCGCCTCATCGAAGCTGAGACCTTGCTGCACGGCGAGCTTGTCGAAAAAGTCTTTCGCGCCCTCCGTGAGTGTCGGGCCGGGCAAGACGCTGTTAACGGTGACGGCCGTGCCCGCGCAAGTCTCGGCCAGTGCGCGCGAGACCGATAGCTGCGCCGATTTAGTCATACCATAATGCACCATCTCCGCCGGCGGGGAGATACCGGATTCGCTCGAGATAAAAATGATGCGGCCACGATTGCGGGATTTCATTCCGGGCAGGAAAGCGCGTGACAGTCGCACGCCGCTCATGACATTGGTGTCGAAGAATCGCACCCAGTCGGCATCGGGAATCGATTCGAACGGTTTGGGATCGAAGATGCCGAGGTTGTTGATCAGGATATCGACTTCGCCCAGCGCATGGACCAGTTGCTGACAGCCCTCGGCATTGCTGGCGTCGGCTGCAACGCCCGCGATATGCGCATCGGGCAGGGCCGCTTGCAGGCGCTTGACGGCGGTGTTCACCTTGGTCGGACTGCGGCCATTGATCGTGACCTGGGCGCCTTCTGCTGCAAGCGCGTACGCAATCGCATAGCCAATCCCGGCAGTGGATCCGGTGACCAGTGCGGTATGTCCTTTGAGTTGCAAATCCATATCTTTTTCTCTCAACGACTTCCTGAATGCAGCCACGGCTTCATCACCCGCGTCATTTGCGGTGCCACCACCCAGGTCATGATCAGTACCACCAGCATCGTTAACAGCATCACGCGCGGTACCAGCGGCCACGGGGCTAGGACATCACCGAGCAGCAGGAACAGGATCAGCACCGTTGGAAAAATACCCAGCCACGTCGTGATCGCCACTTTCCAGCGTGGCGGCGGTGTGTGCTGCGTGCCCGTCATGAACCAGTGCGCCATGCCAATCATTTGCCGCATCTGCGCCGGGCCTTCGGTCAGTGGATCGATCGCAGCGAGTCCGAGCGCACGCGCTGGCGAGGATTGCCACGCCTGCAGATGCGCGTCGCTGTCGAATGCGAACACTACCTGGTACAGCCCCGGTTCTTCCGCCGTTGGTTTCACCAGCTGGCTGCCCAGATGACCGGAGAACGCTTTGGCAGCTGCCATCATGTTCGCCATCAGCGATTCGAAGTGATCTTCCTGCCCCGGCTTGATGCGCCGGGTGACGAGTACGGTGACAGCGGTCGGATGCTCAGGCGCGTTCATGAGCTGGTGTTATTCCACGAAGCGCATCGATACCGAGCCCAGATCCTGGAAGCGCACCAGAATATTGTCGCCCGCTTGCACTGGAATCGCTTCCGTCACGCCACCGGTCATGATGAAGGTACCCGCCGGGATGTCCTGACCACGCGCGCCGAGATGATTCGCCATCATCGCAATCGCCGCCGCCGGATGACCCAGTACGGCAGCCCCTGCAGCCATCGCCATCACTTGTCCATTTTTTTCCAGCACCACGCCCAGCGTGCGCAGGTCAAGTTCTTCCACGTTGCGCGAGCGACCGCCGATGACGAAACGCGATGCGGAGGTGTTATCCGCCACCACACTCTTGAGATCAAATTTGAAATCGCGATAACGACTGTCGATCACTTCTACGGCGGGCAAGACGAAATCAATCGCGGCCATGACGGCGCCCACATGACAGCCGGGGCCTCTGAGCGGCGCTTTGGTGACGACACAGATTTCGGCTTCCACTTTTGGGTGAATGAGTTCGGACATCTTGATCTCACCGCCATCTGGCCGCGCCATGTAATCGCTGACGAAACCGAAGCAGGGCACATCCACGCCCATTTGCTTCATTTTTGCGAACGAGGTGAGTCCGGCTTTCAGTCCCGCGGTCTTGTGGCCGCGCGCTTCCTTGCGCTTGCGAAGGGTGTCCTGAATGGTGTACGCATCATCCCAATCCATCTGGGGATAGTCATCCGTGATCTTCAGGACATCGCGGGCTTCCAGTTCGGCCGATTCCAGGTGCGCGGCGAGTTTTTCTATGGTGGCTTGGTCGAGTTGCATCACATTCCCCTATCAGATAAAGCGCACCGAGGTACTGCCCAGTCCACCGACTGAGCAGTGCAGGCTGTCGCCCGCCTTCACAGGAACCAGCGGCGATTGGGAGCCGGACAGAATCACGTCTCCCGCTTTTAATGAAATCCCCAGATGACCCAGCGTATTGGCCAGCCACGCGACGGCATTGACCGGTGAGCCCTGCACCGAAGCACCGCACGAGGTACTGATGATTTCGCCATTCTTGTCCAGCACCATGCCGGCCAGCGCGAGGTCGAGATCGCGTGGGCTCTTGCGCGTGCCGCCCAGTGTGAACACACCGCACGAGGCATTGTCAGCCACGGTGTCCTGAATCTTGATCTTCCAGTCCTTGATGCGGGAATCGACGATTTCAAAGCAGGGCATGACGCAATCTGTCGCGCGCAATACATCGGCGGCGGTCACGCCGGGGCCCGTCAGGTCTTTGGCGAGAATGAAGGCGACTTCGGCTTCTGCTTTGGGTGCGATCATCTTGCTGGTGTCGACGGCTTCACCTTCGTTGAACACCATGCCGGAGAGCAGATGACCGAAGTCCGGCTGATTCACCCCCAGCATATCCATCACGACTTTACTGGTGACGCCGATTTTTTTGCCGACGACGATCTGACCATTCTGTAATTGATGCTCGATCATGCGCAGTTGAATCTGATACGCATCATCGGTAGTGATATCGGCTTCGCGGTGGGTGAGTGGTTCGACCGGTACGCGCGAGATCAGCGATTGATACAGCTCGTCGCCGTAATGCTGAATTTTTTGTGCATTCATGGACATAAGGTTCTCCGGTTCAGATCTTGATCATGACGTTACGCAGATCGGTATAGAACTCGAGTGAGTGCACGCCGCCTTCGCGTCCGATGCCCGAGCCTTTCGATCCACCAAAGGGGGTGCGCAAATCGCGCAGGAACCAGCTGTTAATCCAGCACAGACCCACATGGATGGCATTGGCCATGCGCGTTGCAGTCGACATGTCGCGAGTCCAGATCGAGGTGGCCAGACCGTAGGGAGTATTGTTGGCCAGCGCGATGGCTTCTTCTTCGGTATCGAAGGGCGCGATATGCGTGCAGGGACCAAAGATTTCTTCGCGAATGATGGGGGAATCTTCCGGTAGTCCGGTCCAGATGGTGGGTTGCACCCAGTGACCGTTGGCGTACTCGCCACTCATGCTGTGCTCGTCACCGCCAGTGACGACCGTTGCGCCGAGGGCTTTGGCCTTGGCGTAGTAGGACATGACTTTTTCTTTGTGCTCGGCCGAAATCAGCGGGCCGAGTCCGACGCCCGGTGCATGCGAGGGGCCGATCTTCAGTGCTTCGGCCTTTTCTTTCAGTGCCTGAACAAATTTATCAAAGATCGGACGCTGCACATACACACGCTCGGTACCGAGACACACCTGACCACAGTTCTCGAACGAGGAGCGCATGATGCCGGCGATCGCTTTGTCGAAATCGGCATCGGCAAACACGATACCGGCATTCTTGCCACCGAGTTCGAAGGACACCGGGCGCACGCCTTTGGCGGCCGCGGCCATGATGGCCTCGCCGGTGCGCGTCTCGCCGGTAAAGGTGATGCCATCGACCTCGGGATGCTTGGTCAGGAATTCGCCGGCCGAGTTGGGGCCAAAGCCGTGCACGACGTTGTACACCCCTTTCGGTATGCCGACCTTGTTCATGACTTCGCCGAGCAGGGTGGCCGTGGCGGGGGTTTCTTCGGAAGGTTTGACAATCACGGCATTGCCGCAGGCGAGGGCCGGACCGACTTTCCAGGTCATCAGCAACAGCGGCAGATTCCAGGGACATACCACCGCGATCACGCCGAGTGGCACGCGCACGCCATAGCTGATGGCGGTGCCACCATCCGGTGTGGTCATCTGGAAGCTTTCGGTGGGGGCGTTCTTGATGATGTCGGCGAACACTTTGAAGTTCGCCGCGCCGCGCGGTATGTCGATATGTGAGGCGAGCGAGTGCGGCTTGCCCGTGTCGGCCAGTTCGGCTTCGAGAAACTCATCAAAGCGGTGATTGATTTCATCGGCCACTTCGTAGAGCAGTTCAACGCGCTTGACCACAGAGAGCTTGCCCCAGTCGCCTTTGAGTGCCGCATGGCCCGCGGCGACGGCCGCATTGACTTCGGCCTGACCGGCTTCATGCACGAGGCCGATCACCTGATTACTGACTGGCGTACGTTTCTCGAAGGTTTTACCAGTCGCATTAAATTCGCCATTAATGAAATTGTGAAATTGTTTCATGGTGTTTTCCGTGGGTGCAGTGTTCTGTTCAGGCCAGTCCGATGGCCTTGAGCCCGGCGCGTGCGCATTCTTCATCTTGCTCGGCCGAGCCGCCTGAGACGCCAATGCCACCGATGCGAATGCCGCTCTCGACGATGGGCAGGCCGCCACCGAAGATCACCAGTCGGGGGCGCAGTGGCAGGCCGGCTTTGAGTGCGGCATCGCCCTCGAGCACTTTCATCCATTGACTGGTCGGGAATCCGAAGCTGGCCGAGGTATAGGCCTTGTCGATCGCGATATCGATCGAGTGCAGGAAAGCGCCCGGCATGCGCAGGAATCCGGCCAGCGTGCCGCTGCTGTCGGTGATCGCGACATTGATCGCAATACCCAGTTGCTTTGCATGCGATACGGTGGCGGCGAGTGCCTGACTTGCCGCTTCGGCGGAGATGACGGCGGCAGGTACGCTGTGGCTGCTTGGTTGGCTCATGACGATATCCCGGTGATGGAGTGAGAAGGGTAATGGGGCATGACTATACTGTCCAATACTGAATTTTTCATTCACAATACCTTTTTGGTATATGAAGGCGGGGTGCCCGATGGATCTCCGGCAGATGCGTTATTTCCTGGCTTTGGCCGAGGAGCGTAATTTCACCCGCGCCGCCCAGCGGCTGCACATGGCGCAGCCGCCGCTGACGCGACAGATACGTGTGCTCGAAGAGGAGCTTGGCGCGACGCTGTTTGTGAGATCGAGTAAAGGGGTGGACCTGACTGAGGCCGGGCAGGCGCTGCTCGATGAAGTGCCGAATCTGCTGGCACTCGCGCAGCGCGCGCGAGAGCGCACGGTGGCCGCCAGTCAGGGCTTGTCGGGGCGGCTGGATGTCGGCATCTTCGGCTCTGGCGTGCTGGATCTCATTCCGCGGATTCTGGCGCGCTTTCATGCCGAACGCGCTGACGTAAAGATCGTGCTGCACAACCTCACGAAGACAGAACAGATCGAGGCGCTGCGCGAGCGTCGCATCAGTGTGGGTTTCAATCGTCTGGTGCCGCCCGAGGATGATCTGACGGTGGAGACTATCTTGCGCGAAGCCATGGCGGTAGCGCTGCCGGCAGCGCATCGGCTGGCAAGACAAAAGGAAATTCGCATCGCCGATCTCAGCGATCAGCCACTGATCTTGTATCCGCGCTTGCCGATCGCGGGTCTGGCGCAGCAGGTGATGCAGGCCTTCAGTCGGGAGAAGTCGATACTGCGGGTCGAACAGGAAGTCGAAGACGTGCTCACCGCCATCGCGCTGGTCGCGGGTGGCTTCGGGCTGTGCATCACAGCGAGCTCGACAGCGAGCCTGCGGCTGCCGGGCGTGGTCTACCGTCCCCTGATCAGTAACCATTTGCGCGAAATCGAATTAAGCTGCCTGTACCGGCAGTCTGATGAATCGCCATTGCTGGCGGCGTTTTTATCGGTGGTGCGTCAGTTTTCCCAGGCGCAGGGTGCAGTCAAGCGCAAGGCCTGAGCCGCGCTGCCAATACCAGATCAAAGTCACTGGATTCCGGCGCAAGCCGGGATCCAGCGTCTTTGCATCATACTGATCAGGTGTAAACGTCAGTGAACGACGGCACTGCTTCACCGGTGTGATAGAAGATACCCGTCCACAGCTTGTCTTCGGTCCAGGTGGTGACCGGACGATCACGCATCGACAGGTAGCCGAGGCCAGCGAAGGTTTCATTGCGGTTACCGCTGGGGTCGAAGAAGTAAATGGTTTCGCCGCGCGTGACACCGTGACGGGTCGGTGCGACATCGATCTTGACCTTCTTCTTGGCCATCACGTCAGCGGCTTTCAGCACGTCATGCCATGAGTCAAGGAAGAAGGACACATGGTGCAGCCCGGACTTGGGTGCGCCGACGAAAGCGATGTCATGCGGTGTGTTGGTGCAGGCCAGGAAAGCAGCGGCCTGAATCGCGCCACCCGGACCGACACAGATTTGCTCGACCAGATAGAAATCGAGGCAGGTCTTGAAGAACTCGACGTTCTCGGCCACGGTGTTGACGCCGGTCTCGGGATTCATTTCGCACATCAGCAGGCAGTGGTCGAGCCAGTGCGCGCCAGCGCCGGTGATGTTGTCTGGCCAGGGGTCGGGATTGGTGCTGCCGACTTCGGTGCCGACATATTCCTTCTGCGCGTACAGGCGCATCTCATGACCGCTGGGCAGCTTGAATTGCAGCATGCGGCCGGTGGCGGGCAGCGCGCCTTCGGGCAGTTCGGTGGTCTTGATGCCGTGAGCTTCGATTTTTTGCTTGAGGTCGTCAAGGTCGCTGTCTTTCTCGACCTTGTAGGCCACGTGGTTCATGCCGGCTTCGCTCGACGGTGTCAGGATGATGGAATAACGATCCCATTCGTCCCAGCACTTCAGATACACATTGCCGGACTTGTCTTCCATCGTGACTTTCATGCCGAGCACTTCAGTGTAGTGCTTGACTGCGGCCCCCACGTCCATCACCTTCAGGCTGGCGTGCCCGATGCGCATAACGCCCATGTTGTTCTCCTTTTATTTTACTGTTGCAGGTGGGGTGGCCTGCCAGGGAAACCCCTTTGAAAACGGTTTGATCATCTTGGCTGCCACTTCCAATGTGACTTCATTGGTCGGACCCACCCGGCAGGCGAGGGTGTAGCCTTCGGCTTCTTCGGATTCGGTCACATGCGCGCGGCTCACCGGACCCAGTATTTGTGTCTTGCCCTCGACGATGCGGACTTTGCACACGCCGCAGCCACCATTGACGCAACCCACGGGAATGCCTTTGCGACCCAGTCGCAGCATGCCTTGCAGCAGGCTTTCGCCCACGGCGCAGGGATAGCATTCACCGGTCTGGGTGATGGTCACTTGCACTTTGGGACGAAAATCAAACATGCGCGTCGCCTCAGACCCGTTTAAAGAAGGCACTGCGCGGTTTGGCGGCATCCGCTGCCGTGATGAATTTCTCGGCGTAGATGTCGCGCTCGTAGAGACGTCCCTGCATCAGCGTACCCAGGCAAGCTTCGATCATTGCGGGCGGTCCGCACAGATAGGCCTTGCGTCCGGAAAAATCGCCATGGAAATGCGCCTGTGCCGCGTCATGCACAAAGCCCTTGAAACCATCGAACCCGCTCGCGTCTTCCGAGAGCGCCGGCACGAAGTGAAAATTCGCATGGGTGTGTGCCAGTGCCTTGAACTCGTCGTCGTAGTAGAGCTCGGCCAGATTGCGCTGACCATAGATCAGCGTGATCTCTTCCTTGCAGCCATTCGCCAGCAAATCAAGAATCATCGAGCGTGGGCTGGAGAGCCCCGAGCCGCCCGCCATGAAAATCATCGGGGCATTGAGTGAGGTGCGCACGAAGAAGCGACCATACGGGCCGGAGACACGCAGCTTGTCGCCGACCTTCAGGGTGTTGTGCAGATAGTCGGTGCCCGGCCCGCCGGCAATGATGCGCACATTCAGCTCCAGCTCACCCGTGTGCTGCAGGTTTTCCGGTGAGTTGGCCACCGAGAACGGGCGACCGCCCTCGATACCGGGCAAGTGCAGTGATACATATTGCCCCGCTTGAAAATCCAGCGTGCGATCCAGCGTGAGCCAGATACCCTTGATGGTCGGCGTGAGTGTTTCGATGCGTGCGACGGTGGTATCGAAATCTTCCACCGGGATGATGCGTGCATCGTCTTCATCGTCGATATCGGCTTCGATGGTGACGTCCGACTGCAAGGTGGCACAGCATGCCAGCGTCTTGCCCTCATCGCGCTCGAAATCCATCAAGGCAAACGGATTGGCCTCGCCATGATCCACGTCGCCTCCGGTGACTTCCACTTTGCAGGTACCGCATAATCCGTGACCACAGGCATGCGGAATGTAAATCCCCTGGCGCAGCGCGGCGTCGAGGATGGTTTGGCCTTCTTCGACGTCAATCGTCGCGCCCAGAGGTTCGATGGTCAGTTGCTGAGACATGAGACGTTTCCGTGCATCGTTGAGTGAAGTAAGGGGTCAGAAGCCTTGGGTACCATCACTGTTTTTCTTGCGCGCGCCTTCCAGCGCCGGCGTGCGAAAGCGGATCAGTGATTTATGCGAAAGCCCATGATGCTCGAGCGACTTGCCGACGTCAGGAATGAAACGCTTGTCGGAGTTGAACCAGAGCGTGCGTTTCCAGTCGATGTCTTCAAATTCCGGATGCTCGCCATACAGTTCGGGCAGCACATCGCGTATCAGTGCGCCGAAAGGCAGGGTGGGAGGCAGTGGCACGCATAGCGGTGCGGCAAACATCAGATGGTTTTCCCAGCTGAGAAAAATCAGTCGCTTGCCATGAAACAGATGTTCGCCGTCCCGCTGCAGCAGCGGATACTCACCGATGTGCGTCATGAGGTCCTTGTCGCTCGCGCCCATGCTCACTCTCCCAGACCCGAGGGCTTCATGCGGCCACTCCAGGCCTTGAAGTGCTGGCGGTCTTCGCTGGTGGAGAAATCGCCGTTGTCTTCGCCACCCTCGATACCGTAGTAGCGAATGACCTCGCGCACCGGGCTGTCACCAGGCGATGCCGGGTTGATGTCGTCGGGGTAGCAGTTGCCCTGATAGATCTGCTGCACCGGCAACCAGGACTGAACATATTTTTTCGGTTCGTGTTCGAAGATCTCGCAGCAGTGATCGCTGCAGAAGTGATACTTCTGTCCGAGATAGCTGGTTTCGCGGAACGCGATCTGTGTCGGATCACCGGGCTCGGTAAAGAGCATGGGCACCTGACAGGTCTGGCACAGCATCGGCAGAATCTGGTTGTACCAGCGACCTTCATCGCCCTTGGCCTGCTTGGACCAGTGTTCCAGACGCGGACGGTAGTAGCGATCAAAGCTCTCGGGATACTTCGAGGACAACCAGTCCATTTCATCCTGGCTGGGGATCCAGGTGTGAAACGCGGCAGCATGACCATATTGGTAGAACGTAGCCCAGGCCTGATGACTGATGTGGTCTTTGCCTTCGCAGGCCTGATCCCAGCCCTTGGGCTTGCGAATGCCATAGCGAGCCAGATCGGCGAACAGTGCACCGCCGTTCGACTCGGCATACATTTCCCAGGCTTCTTTCCAGCTCATCACACGCTTGGGCAGCATGTAGTCCTGCATCATCGCCACCAGGGTCAGCAGGCGATAGCCACGCCAGAACCATTTGTCCATCCAGCGCTGCACGATGGGCACGTTGGCCGGGTCTTGTTCGAGCATGAACTTGATGCACTCGATACCCAGTGTCATGTGGCGTGATTCATCCGACTGTGCAGAGAAGCCAAAAGTCACCGTGGACAAGTCACCATTGTGTGCCGCCCCCGACATGAAGGGCACGAACAGCAGATTGGTCAGCACATACTCGAACGAGAAGCTGACCGCGGTCAGGAACTCGAAGGGGCCGCCCGAGTAGGCATCTTCGAAGAAGCTCTTCGGCACCGACAAATACCAAACATTGTCGAACCAATGATTCGCATTGTGCAGGCCGTTGTAATGCTTGTTGTAGTGCGAAATGGCGTGTGTCTCGGTCTGAAAGTGACGCAACTCGTCAACCGCCTGCATTTGCGCGGCCACGCGGGCACCAGCACCGGTGAACTGCCGACCGGCGTGCGCAAAACCGCGATGGGCGTAGTACTCCAGCGGCGTCACGCCCTGAATGAACAGTTTCAGGGCATTGATATAGCGCGCATCGGTCACACCAAGTTCGCCGTGATTCTGGGCAAAAGCTTCGATGACGGCGTACAGTTTCTTTTCTTTTTCTGCCTGATATTTCCAATAGGCGTCCATCGTCAGACGGAAGGGATCTTCCCACTTGTCCCAGTCATGGATCTTGATGCCTTCATAGCTGTCATACGGGAAGACCTTGTCCATGGGCTGGTAGGTCGTCTCCCAGTGCAGGCCGCGCGTCATCGCTGCGTAACGCTCTTTGAGGCCCAGCTTCTTTTTCGTAACTCGTGTGTCCATCAGTATCTCCGGGTGGGGGTGCTTGTTATGGTTTGGTGAACGAAAAAATCAATAATAATAGTGAAGGTCCTAGCTCAGTCCGACGGCTTCTTTGTCGCTGACCGGGAAGTAGGCCCGATGCAGGATATCGGGATCATCGCGCAGTTTTTTCGGCTCGCCGTCATATGACACACTGCCGCGCGACATCACATAGCAGTGATGCGCAAGCGCCAGCGCGAGCTGCGTGAATTGCTCGATCAGCAGCACGCCAATGCCGCTGTCCGCAATCTTGCGAATGATGGGTACCAGTCGCGAGACAATGGTGGGCGCCAGACCAAAGGACAATTCGTCAATCACCAGAAAGCGTGGCGAGACGATCAGCGCTTGTGCAATGGCTACCATCTGCTGCTGACCACCGGAGAGGTCGCCGGCGGGCTGCTGCAGTTTTTCTTTGAGTTCGGGGAAGAGTACCAGCACGCGCTCGATCGATGCATTGAGCTCACTGCGCCCCAGACCGCCACCGGCCACCAGCAGATTGTCGCGCACGGTCAATTCGCGCAGTACCTGATGGCCTTCGGGCACGGTGGCAATGCCGCGGCGACGGACTTCGTCGGCATCCATGCCCACCAGATCCGTACCATCCAGCCAGATCTCGCCGAAGGCAGGTTCGATGACACCAGCGATACCCAGCACGGTGCTGGTCTTGCCCGCACCATTGGCGCCCATGAGCGCGGTGACTTTGCCGGGAGCGATCGATAATTCGATGGCATGCGTGACCGCCTTGGTGCCACGGACCATGACCAGATTGCGAATCTCCAGATGATCGCGGCGCAGGTTGTCGGGGGCGATCTTGGTGCTCATGCGGCGACCTCCAAATCGTCGAAATTGCCGAGGTAGGCTTGCTGCACCTCGGGGTTCTTCAGTACTTCTAGCGTGGGGCCGAGCGCGAGCAGCTTGCCGAAATCGAGCACCATGGTTTCAAGACAGCAGGCTGAAATCAGTTCGACGTCATGATCGATGAGGAAGACCTGTGCCTTGCAGTAACCGGGAATGCCTTTGATGACTTTTTGCAGATGCTCGGATTCGGTTTCGCTCATGCCAGCCCCAGGTTCATCCAGCATCACCAGCTTGGGGTTGCCAATCAGCGCTTTGGCGATCTCGGCCAGATGGCGTTCCTCGGTCGAGAGGTCGCTGCCCTTGCGATTGAGGCGATGCGAGAGACCCACGAAATCAATCGCCCCATGCACGGCTTTTTTCTCGTCGTCGCGACTGTCGAATCGCACGTGATCTGCCACGGCTAGCACGTTTTCCAGCAGGGTCAGGTCTTCGGCGATCTGGTCGGTCTGAAAGGTGCGGCGCAGTCCCATATCGGCACGTTTATGCGCCGGTATGCCGGTGATCATCTCGCCTTTGACTTTGACCCAGCCACGACGCGGCTCGACAAAACCCGAGAGCACATTCAAGAGGGTGGTCTTGCCCGCACCGTTAGGGCCAATCAGCCCGACAATAGGACGGGTGAGGGTCACGGTAAGCCCGTCAATGGGTTTGACGCCACCGAACTGCACCACGAGATCATGAATTTCTATCATGGCGGCTCCGTTCAGCGATAAGACGCAAAAGGTTTCGGATAGCGCTCATCGATGCGTTTTCTGAGCGGCAGAATGGCCGGGTACAGCGTCAGCTCAATCAGGAAACGCAGTGCAATCGAGCCCCAGATGATGGCCAATGCGACTGTCTGTTCAACATCGAATACCCCGTTGGCCACCCATGCCACAAAGAAGCCGATGAACAGCACATTCAGCGTGCGCTTGAGAATTCGATGGTCAGGCAGCAGACCCATGCTCTCGATGGCACGCGAGAGGCGCAGCGAGAGCCAGGCTTCGGCATCTTCGGCGAAGTCCTGCACGCGCTTGCCAAAGAAGCCCAGCAGCAGCCAACAGACACCGGGTATCGCCTGCCGGAACAGGAGCGCGATCAGCGAGATGAACAGCGCACCGGCAAAACCTGCAGCACCGGTGTGCACGGCGATGATGGCGAGACCCACCGAGATGCTGCCCCAGATCACGGTGCCTTCGACGATGCGGCTCATGCGAACGAATTTGTAGAAGTCAGCCAGTTGTCCGGCCAGACCTTTGCGACCCTGAATCAGGGAGACCAGCAAGGCGAAACCATAGAAGGCATTCGCCAGATTGCCGTCAACGCCATGGTCATTCAGCAGCGCGGGCAGGGCACGAATCAGCAGACCCGCGAACACGGCACCCATCCAGTGATAGGCACCACCCACAATGGTCAGTGCGTACAGCAGGATGGATTGGCTGACCGGAAAACCGGTGTTGTCGAGCTGACCGTTCAAGCCGGCGAGCAGACCGCCAGCTAGGCCGGCGAGCGCACCCGCCATGGCGAATGCCAGCGCTTTGTACCGCACGACGGAAACACCGGCGGCGATGGCGGCAGCTTCGCTTTTGCGAATCAGTCCCCAGGCACGGCCGGGCAGGGTGGCGCGTGCCCATTCGATGAGCCCCATGCCGAGTGCGAGCCAGAACATCACATAGCGGAAGTAATCGACATCGCTGGTGGCGAGCAGCGGACGCTGAATCAGTGCGCGCTGGCCATTGACCACATGACCGGTCCAGCCGGGGCCGCCATCGGGAAAGCCAATCACATTCACCACCACCTGCACCGCTGCGGCAATCATCAGTGTCAGCAGCGCCAGATACAGGCCACGCATGCGCAATGCTGGCAGACCGAGAATCAGACCGAACAGACCGGCGATCAGTGCCCCCAACACCAGCGCAGCCTCAAAGGGCATGCCGGTGCCATGCACCAGTCGCAGGCAGAACCAGCCACCGACGCCAGAGAGCGCAAACTGCGCCAGCGAGACCATGCCCAACTGACCATACAGCAGGGCGACAGTGGCCGAGGCGAGCACCAGACAAGCGACGGTAGAGAACGTGTTCAACCAGTACGAGGAAAACAGCATCGGACCGAGTACCGCGACCACGAGAAAGGTGATCAGCATCGGACGCACACGCTGAAACGGCGTGCCGGGCGGAATATCGGGTTTGTCCTTCTTGCGTGCCATATCGATTACTCCAGATGACTGTTGTCGCGTGACAGACCAATGCCATGGCGCTGCTGCCACATCACGGCCAGAATGGCGACCACGAAGGCTGTCGCGGAGCCGTAGCGCTGCACCTCAGGCAGCAGGTTCAACATCGATTCGATGATGCCGATCACGAGACCGCCGATCACCGTCGCTGTCAGAGAATTCATGCGTCCCACCATGGCAGCCGCCATGGCCGGAATAACGAGAAAGGTCAGCACGGTGGGATTCAGACGCACCATGTTGCCCATGAACAGACCGCTGATACCGGCGAACAGTCCTGCCAGTGTCCAGGCCCAGGTATCCACGCGCTTGACGCGCACGCCGACCAGCGCGGAGAGCACACGATTGCTCTGCAGCGCGCGCATGCGCAGTCCAAGGGGTGTTTTTGCAAGCAGCCACAACATGCCCACGGTCGCACCGGCGGCAAACAGCAGCGCGGCGACGCGGGTGTGGCTGATCAGACGACGTCCATCGAACTCGATACCATCCGAGTCCGTTGGCAAGACAAGACGACGTGGGTCATCGCCCCAGTACCACTGAGCGATGCCCATGATCATCAACGCAAAACCGAGCGTCGCCATCGCGCGCACCACACGATCCTGGTGCGTGAGCGAAGGCGCAATATAGCGCCCGTAGGCCCATGAGAGCAGGGTGGCGGTGCCGATACCGGCAGTCCACCCCATCCAGTCGGCATACTCAAGGTCGATGATTTGCCAGCACACCATGGCGGCCAGGCCACCCAGTGCGCCGAAGGCAAAATTGACGACGCCGCTGGCGCGATACAGCACCACCAGGCCAACGCCCGAGAGTGCATACACCGCGCCGACGCTGATGCCGACGACGATAAACGGAAGCAGTGTTTCCATGATCAGCCCGGTTTGCGTTATCGAACTCAGCTGGCCTTACTTGACCAGACCGCCTTTGGCTTCGAGCTTCAAGACATCATCCAGCTCGCTGTCCTTGGACTGATAGCACTCGGTCAGGGTCTTGAAACCACCCTTGATCAAGAGCGCGGCTCGGCCTTCGTGGTTCGGCTGGTGACGCTCGCCAGGACCAAAATACCAGGCGCCGCACATCATGTCGGTCTTCCACTTGGTGGTGCCGGCGATAGCTTGATAAGCCGACTTGCGATCGACGTTACCTTTGATGGACAGCAGTGCATCGGTGGTGACTTTCGCCGCCAGGAAGCCCGCCTGCGAGAAGGTGTCGCGCGGATCCTTCTTGTCACCGAACTTGTCCATCACGGCTTTCCAGTTCGTGTTGTCAGGACCGGTACTATCCATGGGTTGCAGTTCCATGTGCACATACAGCTTGTCGTGCCAGTACTTGCCAACCGCCTTGGGCATGTCCGCGTGATAGGCCGAGGTCGGCAGGCCCCACTTCATGCTCTTGCCCAGATCCTGCTGTTCAGCTGCGGTGAGAATCGGCAGCATCATGCCGCGTGGCATACCGAGTACCACACCTTCGCTCTTGGCAGCAGCGACCTGCAGAGCAATCGCATTGCCATCGAGCTGGCCCGGATCAAAGATCACGGTTTTCACAGGAATATTGGCCTTCTTGCCGTAGGACTCCACGCCGCCGCAGACCCAGTCGCCAAAGCCGGGGATGCCGGGCGCGACGCAGGTCAGGCTCTTGAGCTTGAAGGTCTCGGTGATGTACTGTGCAGCGCCGACGGTCGATTGACGCGGACCCGAGTTGAACGAAATATAGTTTTTGCCAAAGAAGCAGGCACGCGGCACGCCTACGCCGGAGACAGAGGCGACACCTTCTTTCGCGTACAGATCATTGTTGGCACCGCACTCGACGAATGAAGACGAGCCTGCCATGGCGACGACCTTGGTGTCTTTCACGAGCTTGTTTGCAGCCTGCGAGGCGACCTCGGGGTTCCACGTATCGTCCTGCACGGTGTACTGAATCGGACGGCCATTGATGCCGCCGTTGGCGTTCACGCAGTTGAAATACGCTTGTGCCGCACGGGCCGAGGAAGAAAAGTCCTCAGGACCCGTTTTTCCGACGATGGCGCCGATCTGAATCGGTTCGCCGGTGGCTTTTTTGCCGTTGGCGAGTCCGCATTTGTCTTGCGCCATGGCGCCGGAGGCCAACAGGCTCAGTGTTACCGCCAGTGTGCCCCCGAGAGTGGTGGTCTTCTTCATACGTTACTGTCTCCGTTATTGATATTGATGATACGCGGCCCTCGTGCTTGTGATACCCCACACATCGCAGCCAGGTCCGCAGCGGCTGAAATGCGTTACGACGCACCTGTGTGCTTAGCCGCAGGAGCCTCGCAATCCCTCCAACCCGGGTGTTCTGAAACGTAAAATCGATTTGTGCGTAAAACCGTGTGCTGCCAGCGAGGCCGAGGCGCGGGGAGTAAACATCGTGCCACCACGGAACCACTGCACCTGCTCCCAGCGGATCTGTGCGAATTGCGGATGCGCGCCATACAATGCCGGCAGCACCTTGTGTATCAGTTCATCGAAGCTTGTATCGAGCGAGAGCAGTTGCACGATCGGCGCGGCAAACAACAGGTGTTCGTCCCATGCGATGTACAGCAGCGGCTGGGCAAAATGCTCAGCACGGTCAGGCGATGCAGAGACGGCCAGTGCCGCATGCGTATCCGGGGCGACGGTGTTGATGCTCATAGTTGCGCCTCCCTCATATCCTGCCCACCCCCCCAGTTCTCGAAATTGAGAGCATCTTCTGAACCGGCAAATCCGCCGTTGTCGCGGCCGATGTTCATCGTGCACTGGGCCAGCGATGTCTTGAGTGGGTCGGCTTGATTGCCGTGCGCGCGTAGCATGGCGTGCGAGCTCAGCTGCACCTGCATATATTTTTCAGGGGCTTGCGTAAAAATGTGCTCGCAGTGATCGCTGCAAAAATGGAATACTTCGCCCGCCTGTTGTGTCTCACGGTAGGCGATCCAGCGTGGATTGCTCTGTTCAGTAAACATCATGGGCTGCTGGCATACCTGGCACTGCATGGGCAGGGCATGATTGATGAAACGCTGACCTTCGGCTTCACGTTGCGCGTAGTAGTTCAGGCGCGGTGCATACCAGCGATCAAAGCTCTCGGGGTATTTGCGATCCAGCCAGGCCATCTCATCGGCGCCCGGCACCCAGGTATGAAAGCCGAGTGCATCGCCGAAACCATAAAACGCATTCCAGGCCTGATGGCTCAGGTGGTGCTTGCTGTCGCAGGCCTGCGCCCAGCCCGCCGGCAGTCGCAGACCCAGCGGCGCAAGCTCGGCAAACAGAGCACTTACCGGCGCTTCGCAGAACGTCTCCCAGCCTTCCTTCCAGCTCATCATGCGCTTGGGCAGCATGTAATCCTGCATCATCGCGACCATGGGCATCAGGCGGAAACTGCGCCAGAACCATTTATCGATCCAGCGCTGGATCACGGGTACATTGGCCGCATCCTGCTGGATCAGGAACTTCACCAGCGCTACACCCTGTACTTTGTGATGAGCGACATCCGATTGTGCCGAGAAGCTGGCAGACACCAGCGACAAATCACCATTGTGGGCCGCGCCACTCATGAAAGAGACAAACAGCAGATCGGACAACAAAGTCTCGAAACCGAGGCTGCTGCCGATCATGCGCTCGAACGGTCCGGCACTGGCGGCGTCATCGGCAAAGCTTTTGACTGCTTGCAGGTACCACGCATGATCAAACCACTGCGGTGCCTCGTGAAGACCATTGAAGTATTTGTTAAAGATGGATGCCGCGTGCGTCTCATTCTGGAAATGACGCAAGTCATTGGATGCCTGCATCTGCAGGGCGATGCGTAGCGCATCCCCTTGCAGCTGACGCGCCGATTGCGCAAGCGAACGATGCAGCATGTATTTCAGTGGCGCGACTGCCTGCAGAATGATCTTGATGGCGTTTACATAGCGGGCGTCGCTGACACCAAACTGGCCATTGTTTTGTGCAAAGGCCTCAATGATGGCGTAGAGCTTTTTTTCTTTTTCTCCCTGTGCCTTCCAGTACACATCCATCGTGCGGTGGAGAGGATCTTCCCACTGCTGCCAGTCATGCACCCTGACGCCTTCGCTCTTATCGAGTGAAAACACTTTGTCGTTGGGCTGGTAGGTCGTATCCCAGTGCAGATCATGCGTCATTGACGCATAGCGTGCTTTCTGGCTGAGATGTTTTTTTTCAACGCGCTTATCCATGCAATGACCTCTCTGGAATCTCGTGTGTGGCGCGAAGGCTTCAGTGCTGCCAGCTGAGGACGAACTCGTCATCATCCTCATCCAGATTGCCGGACAATGTGACGAGATTGATTTGCAGCTGCTGCAAGTCATATTTACTGCCCGTGATCTCCTCGATGGTTTCGCGTTTGATCACCAGTCGGCCGGGGGCATCGATCTTTACCAGTCCGGGGGAATAGACGACCTGCGCCTCCGGGTTGTCTGCGACGATGGCATCGACCAGTGGCCGGGATTCCTCGTTCGCCTGGAATGCGATGAAGACGTTGGACATGATGTTTTTCCCCAGTAGTTATCGTTATGAATGAGCGTCTGATGTCAGCTTGCCAGACCGATTTTTGCAACGCGGGCATTGAAGGTGTTTCGCGTTGCCATCAATGCGTCCTGACCCAAATCACCCAGGGCGATTTCGGCGACGGGTGCCAGTGCCGCTTGCACTCGATCAGTCCAGACGAGCGTCCACTCGGTGAGCAGTTTTTTATTGGCTTCGGATTCTGCGGCGGCGGCTTTGACGACCGCGTCTACCCAGCGCGTGGTCTCGTCATGCCACTCGGGCATGAAGGAAGTGAGCATGGCGATAGCGGTACCACCTTTGATGGTGAGGTGCTCATCGACATAGGCACCATAGATGAGCGGATACAGCATGCCATCCAGCGCGAGATTTTGCGCGACGAACAATTCCATCGGATCTTTGATCACCAAAGTGTCTTCCACCAGGCGGCGCAAGACTTGCCAGCGCGGGTCGCCCAGCCAGTCATTCTTGCCAGCGTCAAGCACACCCGGTTCATCGACCGCCAGACCGAGTCGGGTGAGGTACTGAGCGATACCCAGATGATCCATGGCGTGGAAGTTCGCCGCAGCGGTCAGCGCGGTGCCGTAGCCATACGCGCAGATGAAGGTGTTGTTCATGTTGCCCGCCCAGGCAACATGGCGCAGGGGCATCAGTACCTGGCAGGCGCTGGCGCGAGCTTCGTCGGTCATGCGATTGAGCAGGCCACGCGCCTCCACGAATTGGTAGTTGGCTTCCACGGCTTCCTGCTGACGCGCGCGCGCTATGGTCCAGGTGGCGTAGTAGTGCTGGCGGGGATCTTTGAGCACGTACCAGTCTTCCAGCTTGATCGCCGAGCGTGAGGCATCGAACAGCTCGTACTGCGGATCCCAGGTCGGACGATAGTGGAAGTTCTGCGTGGGTTGCGCACCCATGGTCGCTTCCTGGTAGCGCGTGGCGGGTTTGTCGCCGCCTATATAGCGCGCTACGTGCGTATACGTATTACGCTGAGGCTTGATCTCTTTTGCCTGCAGGTCAATGCTCGTCATGCTGATCTCCTAGCTTGTCCCCAACGGCGTCGGTGAGGAATTCCACGTTGTGGGTTGAACAGAATTCGTTGAATTGGGGCTCGGGCAGGGCGAGCTCGACCGACATGTCCGGCCAGCCCACCGAAAACTCGAAGGCGACGATGCCGTTGTCAGCACGGTTCGTGATGCGGACATAGCGACGGGCAAGGGTGGCCTCGTCCGTCTGGATCGCATCTAGTCCCGGCGTCGGCGCCGGGTTCAGAGCGGAATTCAGGGGTGTCTCCATGGTCATAAAATGACGGTCCGTGTTATAACGAGATATATTTTTCTGGCATGACTCGTATCGCAAGCCTTGTGCCAGGCCATCCCGAATTTCAGCGTAAATATCGATAAATTAGGGATTCATCAGGCTTTTGCCGAGGTGCATCAGTGTTTTTGGTGCTGTAAATTAATACTGCTTCGCAGCAAATTCAGCCAAAAACTGCCCTTTAATTCACCAAATGATCAAATAGCGATCCGATAATTTGATCAAATCATGAAATTGCCAAAAACTTTCCATTAAAAAGAGTTTCCCTTCAGCTCTTTTTTATCGATAATTTGGGTATGAGCCCCGATGACTTGCCGCCGTTGCCGCAAGCCGCCGATCTTCGGCGGCTGGTGCATTTTTCCTCCGGGGACGGCCGTATCTGGCTGGCGGGCCATCGCATGCTGCTGCTGCATGTGGAGGCGCTGGGCAGCCTGCGCAAAGAACTCATGCGCACCATCGGCACCGAGCAGACCCGGCGGGTGCTCAAGCGCACCGGCTACGCATCGGGTAGCCGCGATGCGGCGCTGGCCAGACAAGTGCGCCCCAACAGCTCGGCGTATGAGCAGTTTGCCGTGGGGCCCCAACTGCACATGCTGGAAGGTGCGGTGCAGGTGACCCCGGAAAAATTCGACATCGATCTGGAAGCAGGAACGCATCTCGGCGTCTTTCGCTGGGATCATTCGTGGGAGGTGGACACGCATGTCAAGCTGTTCGGCCCGCAGGATGATCCGGTGTGCTGGATGCTGATCGGTTATGCCTCGGGCTATGTCAGTGCCTTCATGGGCATACCCGTGATTTACAAGGAAGTGCAGTGCGCCGCCTGTGGTCATGATCATTGCCTGATCGAAGGCCGCCCGCTGAAAGACTGGCCCGATGCCGAGCAGCTGCAAGAAGATTACGAAGCCGATTCGCTGCTGGTGCGAATTGAAGATCTGGCCGCCGAGCTGGAAAGTCTGCGCACCTCGCTCAGCCCGACCGATGACCTCGGCGAGCTGATCGGTCGCTCAAAGAGCTTTCAGCAATCCATCGATCTCTTGCGCAAGGCGGCCGCGACTCAGGTGACGGTGATGCTGACGGGAGAAACCGGCGTTGGCAAGGAGCGCTTTGCGCGTGCCCTGCATAAGATGAGTGCACGCGCAGACAAAACCTTTGTGGCCGTCAATTGCGCGGCCCTGCCCAGCGAGCTGATCGAGAGCGAATTGTTTGGCGCGGAGAAGGGGGCCTATACGGGCGCCAGTACCGCACGTCCGGGACGTTTCGAGCGCGCAGATGGCGGTACCTTGTTCCTCGACGAGCTGGGTGAACTGCCCCTGGCGGCGCAAGCCAAGTTGCTGCGCGTTCTGCAGACCGGTGAAGTTGAGCGACTGGGCGCCACCGCAGCGCGCAAGGTGGATGTGCGCGTAATCGCCGCCACCAATGTGGACCTTGACGCCGCCGTGGCTGCCGGCCGTTTCCGGCGTGACCTGATGTACCGGCTGAACGTGTATCCAATCGCGATACCGCCGCTGCGCGAACGTCTTGATGATATCGAGCCGCTGGCCAATCACATGCTTCAGCAATTCATGGCCTTGCATAATAAACGCGTGGCCGGGATCACCGACAAGGCCCTGGATGCGATGCGACGTTACCCGTGGCCGGGCAATATTCGTGAAATGGAAAACCTCATCGAGCGTGGCCTGATCGTCACTTCCCCAGGACAGATGGTCGATGAGGAGGCCTTGTTTCCGCTGCCGCCGGGCGGACAGCGAGTGACGGTGAGCGAGTCGGGCGAGCTCACGCAAGGCGAGGCATCCGATATTCATTCGCTGTTTGATGAGCTCCAGCGGCGTGGGCTCAGCCTCGAAGCGCTCGAAGATGGTTTGATTGAAGAGGCGGTGGCCCGGGCGAGTGGCAATCTCTCCGCCGCAGCGCGCGCACTGGGATTGACGCGGCCGCAGCTGAGTTATCGATTACAGCGCATCAAGGATCGGTGAATCACGACAGACAGTGTGCTGATCTTCGGTCAGCGAAACAAACCACATCAACGGAACATCATCGTGGCAAAAAAATCCTTCATCAGCCTCGTCGACACCGGTAGCCAGACCGGTGTGAGAACGCTCATTGAGCAAACCTATGCACTGCTGCGGGAAGATATATTGTCCGGCCGTCTTGCGCCCGGAGAAAAGCTGCTGATCGAGCACCTGAAAGATCGTTATGAAGTGGGGGCGGGCACCTTGCGTGAAGCCTTGTCGCGCTTGGTCAGCGAGGCCATGGTCAGCGCGGAAGGGCAGCGTGGATTTACCGTGGCCCCGATCACGCTGGAAGATCTGATGGATATTACCAATGTGCGTGTGCAGGTCGAGACGGAGGCGCTACGTACGTCGATACGTCACGGTGACGAATCATGGCGCCGGCACCTGCGGGCTGCCTACGAGAACTTGTCCGTGCTTGAGCAACCGCTCTTGCCGGAGAATGCGCAGCGCTGGGAGCGCGCCAACACAGGTTTTCACGAAGCCTTGCTGGCCGCCTGTGATTCCCACTGGACGCTGCGCCTGGTGCGTCAGCTCACGCAACATGGCGAGCGCTACCGTCGCTATGCCATCGGCCTGCACTCGAATCGCGAGGTACACGCCGAGCATGCGCTGATTTTCGAGAGCGCCATGGCCGGGCAAGAGGCGCGTGCGGCGCTGGCGCTCGAAGCGCATATCCGGGCCACCCCGGAACTGATCGCGCAGACGATACAGAGCGGCCACAATCTGTTCATGAAGTCCTGAGCGGCGATGGTCTTACCTGTCGCATCCGCACGCGCACACGCATCCCTACCCACAGGCTTTATCACCGGACCTGATACCACCTTTCATTCGCCATTATTTTTCAAAGGTTAACGCATGAGTGCTGTACAGCAGTCCCCCGAAATCGGTCAACGCATCCAGGCCGGTGGCATCGGCATCAACTATCACGACCACGGCACGGGCTTTCCGGTGCTCCTGATTCACGGCTCGGGTCCGGGCGTGAGCGCCTTTGTCAACTGGCGACTGGTGATGCCCAAACTCTCTGAGCATCGTCGCGTGCTGGCACCGGACATGGTGGGATTTGGTTTCACCGATCGCCCGGCAGGCATGGTCTACACCATGGACAACTGGGTGCAGCAGGCCATTCATTTCATGGATGCACTCGAGCTAAAGCAAGTCGATCTGGTCGGCAACTCGTTCGGTGGTGCGCTGTCGCTGGCGCTGACCATTCGCCACCCGGAGCGGGTGCGGCGTCTGGTGCTGATGGGCGCAGCCGGCGTGTCCTTTCCGATCACCCCGGCGCTGGATGATGTCTGGGGCTATGAGCCTTCGTTTGACAATATGCGAAGAATCATGGATGTCTTCGCCTACGATCGGGGCTTAGTCAATGACGAGCTGGCGCGACTACGCTACGAGGCGAGCATCAGACCGGGCTTTCATGAGAGTTACTCGCAAATGTTTCCTGCGCCGCGTCAGCGCTGGGTTGATGCGCTGGCCTCGCCTGAGGAAGCCATTGCACGCATCGATAAAGACACCCTGATTATTCATGGCCGCGAGGACAAGGTCATCCCGCTGGAGAATTCATGGCGGCTGTCGCAACTGATCTCGCGTTCGCAATTGCATGTATTCGGTCGCTGCGGTCACTGGACTCAGATTGAGCATGCATCGCGCTTCGCGCAGCTCGTATCAAATTTCCTGGCAGAGGCGGATTGATCTCGTTCTGCAATGTATCGACAGAGCCGATAAGATTCAGCTTGAGCACCCGATCAGGACACACCATGAAACGACTCTTCTTTACCGCGCTGCTGTTGGCCAGTCTTCCAGTGGCTGCCGAAAACTGGGTGCGCTATGCACAGACCGGTGAGGTCAGCCGGTATTACGATAAAGAGCGCGTGCTGCTGATGAGTGGCACCGCCTTCATCTGGGATTTGCATGATCTTCGGGCCGAGGCCGCAGGTATCGATGGCAAGCCGCATCGTTCCGTGACGTATGCGACCGAGGTTAACTGCCGCAAAGAGCTGGTGCGTGTGCTCAGCTATCAGCAGATGGCCGGCCATATGGGTGCGGGCGCGATGGTAGCCGAGCAGTCGCTGGTGGGAGAGTGGAAGTCACCGGCGCAGCAAAGCGCAGAGTGGCGACTGATGGCGATCGCTTGCGAGCAATAGGCAGGGACGGTGACTGGGGACCTTACTGCAGCGAGCGCAAGGCCTTGACGATGCGGGCCGTGTCCCGCTCCTGATCGTCGAGCTGCTGATGGATCACGGCCACGGTGGCGTTCAGGTTGGAGAGTCGCTCTTGCATCGCTTCGGGCATGCTCCACAGACTGTCAGGATCAATCTCGAAATTGTACGGAGGCTCAGGCTCGATTTCGACCTTGACTGGGCCGGGCTCAATCTCGGGCATCCACTGAGCGGCGGCCGTCTGGTCAGCCGGAGTGTCAACAGCGACCGGCTCGGGAGGGCTGACTAGGGCCGCGGGAGCTTCGCCCACAGGCTCGCCTGCCGGGAGCGAGTTCTTGGTCTTGGCCGGCTTCGCCGGCGGCTTCTGCTCTTGTTCGACTTCCTCGATCGGGCGATCGCCGCGGAATACCTGTAATTCGTCGGACATAATCAGACTCCCCGCTGACAGGATGGAGATAAATGGAGTAAGACTCTTGATTATCGGCGGATCTTAGCAAATGATGAGTCCGAGCGGTTTATCGCTAACGGAGGGCGTATCATGCTCGCCGGCGAGCGCTTCTCGTGGCAGCTTGTCGAATAGATAAAACTAGAGCGACTACGATCTGCTTCACGAATGAAATTTCCGACTTCTTGCCTGCGTCTGTCATGCCTGCTGGCGGCGCTCTCATCGTTCTCTGCCTGCGGACTGCAGGAAGACTACCAGCTCACGCTGGCGTGCCGGGGCACACTCGAGACCTTGTCCAAAAAGGCGCATGAGCCCGCCGGTGATGCCTCGCGCGAGGAAGTTCGGCGCTACGACTTCAAGCTTCGTGAACTTGAGGGCTATGCCTGCCACACCTGGCGCAAAGACAAGATCGCCTGCATTCGCTCGCTCGAAGACGAAGATACCTATCTCCACGAATCGCTCACCGTGCACCGGGAGGTGATGACGGTAGAGCATGTCGCCACGCTGGAAAAAAAGAGGACTGGCCTGATTCGCGAAGAGAATTTTCAGGGCAAGTGCACGAAAATGGAGGCGTCAGACTGAGCGATCCGGGCAGCGATTTGGGTTGCGACGCTGTTGCCAGTGCTGCGACGCGGGGTCGGGCTGCGATCAGCGTTTAATTCGGCCCCAACGGTAGATAGGGATCGCGTCGGCACAGGTAGTTCAGCCACACGAGCTCGTTCACGCAGCTGGCGTTGCAGTGATTCACTGCGTGACTGATGGGCGACTTGCTTTTTCTGATGCAGGGCAGGTAGCAGGCGCGGTACCAGCTCTTCGACTCTTCGCAATAGACGTTGAGCGTCTTTGACTGCACCCGGCGCTGCGGGGCTTCCTTGAAGCCCTGCTTCGCTTCCTCGGCCGTGCCCAAGCAGCACACGGCCGCCAGAAGCACGGCGAGTGACCATTTCAGGGTGGGATGACGATGCCTCATGGCGAAAATTAAGCGCTGACTCGAAAAAAGCATACCGGATTACGCTAATGAATCGGCGCCTGCGCGCAGAACATGAGCGCTTCCGGTCCACAGGATGCGGGCCGCGGAGGCCGGCAGGCAAATGATTGTTATTTTGTAAAATCTTGCCGTGTTGCGCCAGCCTATTGCACCGACGCCGAATCGCGCGCTCGCTGTGTGCGGGCTTTTCTGTTATTTTCGATCCGCTTTTTTCAACGAAGCGCTGCCGCGCGTGCTGCCGGCAAGCGACGTAGTCGCTATCCCCACCGATTCACCATCCTTACGGAGGAATGAAACATGAAGTCCCTGCTGGCCGCTGTGCTGCTGTGCTCTGCGTCGCTTGTCTTTGCGCATTGCCCCAACGTTCCTGTCTGCGAGATGAAAGCCATCGATTCGCTGCTTCCCGAAACCAAGCTGCAGGGCGCCGATCTGGAAAAGGTGAAGTCGCTGCGTACCGAAGGGCAGAAGCTCTATGACGAAGGCCGCGAGAGTGACGCCGCCAAGCTGTTGAAAGAGGCACGCAAGATTCTCAAGGATGCCGCTTCCTGCGCAGGACAGCCATCAGGCGCACGGGACCAGCGGATTTTTCGGGTCCCGATTCCTCAGCAGGACAGTCATCAGGCGCACGGGACTGGCGATTTTCCCGGTTCCGTTTTATGGGGTGTCTTTGCTAGCGTTGAATTGCGACGCGTCGTGTCGTAGCGCATCGCGATTCCATCCTCCGCCCAGCGCCTGAATCAGCGCGACGCTGGCCACCTGGCGATTGCCTTGCTGCTGCGCTAACGCGCGACGTGTGTTCAGTGCCGTTGTCTGCGCGGCGCTCACTTCCAGAAAACTGACTTGTCCTGCGCGGTAACGGTTGAGCTGCTGCTGCTCGGCCAGCCCGGCGGCCTGTGCGGCCTCGTTCAGATAAATTTCTTGTTGCGCCAGCACGCGCGTGGCGACCAGCTGATCCTCGACCGACTGGAAAGCGCCCAGCACTGTTTGCCGGTAACGTGCCACCGCGGCCTCATAGGCAGCCTCGGCGCCAGCGATGCGGTTCTTCACCAGCCCGGCATTAAAGATCGTCTGCGTCATCGACACACCAATCGACCACAGCGTGACCGGTGTGGACGCGAGCGCGGCGACCGTGCCCGCCGCGATACCTTCGCTCGCGCCAAGCGAGATGCTGGGAAAGTAAGCAGAGCGGGCGATGCCGATTTGCTCGTTCGCCGCGGCGACGCGACGCTCGGCAGCGGCGATGTCAGGACGACGTTGCAGCAGTTCGGACGGAATCGTCAGCGGCACCTCGGGCACCACAGGTGTCCAGGTCAGCGGCGCGATCGAGAAACCGGAGGGCGGCTCGCCCACCAGCACGGCGATGGCATGCTCAAGCTGTGCGCGTATACGCTGCAAACCTTCCATGTCGGACTGCGCATTGGCCAGCTGCGTCTGCGCCTGCAAGACATCGGAGCGCGGGGCAATACCGGCGTGGTAGCGGTTTTGCGTGATCTCCAGCACGCGCTGGTAATCCCTGATCGCGGCGGCCAGCAGACGTCGCTGCTCATCCGTCTGCCGCAGCAGCAGGTAGTTACCCACCAACTCGCCCTGTGCAGCGAGCGTGGCGCTGGCGAGATCGCCCGCGCTGGCTTGTGCGCTGGCCTGTGCGCCGGTCACGGCACGTTCAAGCCTGCCCCAGACATCGGGTTCCCAGGTGCCCCCCAGAGTAAATTGCACATCCTGCGATTTGGTGAGGCTGTTACTACTTCTCATCGCGCCCGACAGCGAGACACTGGGCAATAAACCAGCGCGGGCCTGACCCACTACGGCGCGCGATTGCGCATACGCCGCCACCGCAGCCGCAATGTTCTGATTCGAGAGGCTGACTTTGCCCGCCAGCGTATTGAGCAGTGGGTCGCCAAATAACACCCACCACGCGTCACGTTGAATCGCATCGGCAGGTTGTGCGGCAACCCAGCCGTCGGCCTCCTTGAAATGCGAGGGCAGGGGTGCGGCGGGTGTCTGATACGTGGGGCCGATGCTGCAGGCGCCCAGGCCCAGCAGCAGCGCGCACAGGCTGGCCCGCATCAGCGGCTTCGTTGACAGCGTCGATAGGCTTGTTTTCATGTGGGACGTGCTGCTTTCAGGTCCGTGCTGCGGTCGCTGAGATGTCGGGCGAGATCGGCTTCGGTTCCGCTGCGACGCCGCCAGCGATCCAGCGCCACGTACACCACAGGGGTCGTCAGCAGCGTCAGGAACTGACTCGCGATCAG
>JBJTAS010000055.1:0-13627 GCA_046090895.1 Oxalobacteraceae bacterium
GGTCTGCGTATTGTCTCGGGTCGCACCGAGTCGCATGTGATGCTGGTGGATCTGCGCCCGAAGCAGCTCACGGGTAAAGCAGCAGAAGCGATTCTGGGTTCGGCGCACATCACCTGCAACAAGAACGGCATACCGAATGACCCGGAGAAGCCTTTCGTGACCTCGGGCATTCGTCTGGGCAGCCCGGCGATGACCACGCGCGGCTTCAAAGAGGCCGAAGCGGCGAAGGTCGGTCATCTGATCGCCGATGTACTCGACCATCCGCAGGATGCGGCCAACATCGAGCGCGTCAAGGCCGAGGTGAAAAAACTCACCGACGCCTTCCCGGTCTACCCCGCGTAAGTTTGCCTCACAGGAGATTGCTCTCATGCGTTGTCCGTACTGCCAGCACGAAGATACCCAGGTGATGGATACGCGGGCATCTGATGAGGGCGATAGCATTCGCCGCCGGCGTCGCTGCAATCAGTGCGACAAGCGTTTCACCACCTACGAGCGCATCGAGCTGACGATGCCCGTCATCGTCAAGAAAAATGGCAGCCGCTCCGAATTCGAGCACGCCAAGCTCAGGGGTAGCCTGATGCTGGCTTTGCGCAAGCGACCGGTATCTGCCGATGCGGTCGATGCGGCGATTCATCGCATCGAAGAGCGGCTGCTGTCGCTGGGTGAGCGCGAGATCAACTCCGGGCAAATCGGCGAGCTGGTCATGCGCGAGTTGAAACGCCTCGACAAGATCGCCTACATACGCTTCGCTTCGGTGTATCGCAGCTTCGAAGACGTGGCGGAGTTCCGCGATGCGATCGATGAGATCGACCTCGAACGTCAGCCCGTGCCCGCTACTCGCGAGAGCCGCTAGCCCAGCCGTCCCGGCGGCGGCGAATGGGTCGCGGGTGCGCCTCCCTCAGTCAGGCAAAGTCTGGGCCGGCGCTTGCTGAACGCCTGCCGGATTGGCCTGTCTACTCGGGATTTGTGAGGGCGGCGCACCGAACTCACACATCTTGCTCAGATTGTTTTATGTTTATAAGGCAATCACATCACGCGACATATCAAAAATATAACAATCGTCGGCAGACAGCTTGCTGTTGCGCCCGACCGAGTGTCGTGTGATTCGATCATTTTTTCTGAATCTGAGACTTTACGGAGAGAGATATGAATTCAGCAAAAATCTGGTTGATCCCCCTGACCGCGCTCATGCTTGG
Source organism: Oxalobacteraceae bacterium (assembly GCA_046090895.1). Classification (GTDB taxonomy): domain Bacteria; phylum Pseudomonadota; class Gammaproteobacteria; order Burkholderiales; family Burkholderiaceae_D; genus Pernthalerella. Next base: position 1,197 of record JBJTAS010000055.1, read on the forward strand.
CTGCACCAGTAAATACGACGAGTGCATTGAAAAAGAAAAGCAAGCCTACCGCACCAGTAATCCGAATGCGAGTTACGGCCAAGTCCAGAGCAAACAGGCTGATTTTGAATTGATGTGTTCCAAATTCAAAAAGCAATGATAGATAGCCTCCGGCGCTGACTGAATGTATCAACGCTTTTTAGGCGCATTGTGTTGATTAACGAATGATCGTTCGAAGATCGACATAGGCCCTCTGCTTTGTTAGCGCGACATTAACCGAGCGTGTGAGGCGTGCTGATGTAGATCATTTTGCTCCCCCTCAAATCTCACGAGTCGGGGATGGTCGCAATGAAGATCGGTTATCGAACGCCCGGTGTGTCGTTAGTGGAGGTCATGGTCACCATGATCCTGCTCTCCATGGCAGCAGCAGGCATGGTCAGTGCGTCTGTGCACATACGATCGAGCGCCAGCCAGTCAGACGCAGCGCAAGCGGCAGGGCGGTTGGCATCGGAATTTTCAGAGTGGCTGCGGCTGCGCGGTGATCAGCCGCTGCGCGAGCTACCGGAGGACCCCGTCGCCTGGCTGACGGCGGCTGGCATGTCGCGCGAGTGTTATTCCGCTGCCTGCCGTCCCGCAGAGTCGGCCCTGTTTTTTCTCAGAGACTGGACTCGTCGTCTGCGTGCGCAAGTGCCGGGCGCTGTGCTGATGCTTTGTCATGGTCAGCCTGCTGGGCAGGCGACGACGGAGGCTACGACAGACTCTACGACAAAGGCGACGACAAAGGCAGGTCTCAGCACCTGTGCCGAAGTGGTCCGTGATGAGCATATTGTCTGGTTCAGGTTGACCTGGCCGCGCACGCCATCGCGGCAAGCACTCGTTTCTACGATTGCGTTCAGTGTGCGGCGCACCCCATGACTGCCGGACCCGTACACCCACCTCCGCCGGGCCAGCGGAGTCACTTAGGTACTTTTCGCCGGCGACGACAGGCCGCACTCTCGCTGACTGAGACCTTGCTGTCGATCAGCCTGTGCATGCCGCTGGTGCTGGGCGCGACCAAGCTGCTGTGCACATCGGTGGCCGAGCAAGCGCGGTCGCATCAGCGTTTGCTGATGGAGCTCAACACACAGTATGTGTTGAGTGCCATCGTCAAAGTCGTGGAGCTGGCGGGTCACACCGACCCGCTGTCTGGTGCGGCAAGGCTTACCGAACCCCGTTTATACGGGTGGGACGATGCCACCCTGGCAGCACGCACCGATATCGCTGTGGGCAAATCTGGCGCGGGTCCGTTTGGCAGCGATGTGCTGATCGTGCGTTTTATGAGCAGCACCACCGCCCCTGGCCACGCTCTGAATTGTGCGGGGATGCCGGTACCAGCGGCCGCAGGCACGGCGGGTCAGCCCATTCAGGAGCAGGGCTACAGCGTCTTTTACGTCGCCCGCGGCGCGGATGGCGAGAACGAATTCAGGTGCAAATACCGTACTGCCACGGGTTGGGACTCCGAGGCGCTGGTGCAGGGTGTCGAGAGTTTTCAGGTGCTGTACGGGCTGGATCGGGATGCCGACGGGCGGCCTGATCAATTCGTGCGCGCCAGTGCGATCTCTGAGGAGATCCGTGTTGGCGTATCAGAGACCTCATTATGGAATCAGGTGGTCGCGCTGAAGATCGCCCTGCTGATGTGCAGTACTCAGCGTCTGCAGCGGACACCGGCGCTGGTACGCTGGGATCTGTTTGGTGAGGACTACTCGGCGCTGCATGCAAACGAGGACCGGGGCACGATGCTCACCTCAGATCATTTTTCCGTTGAACGACAGCATCGTTTGCGGCGGTCTTATGAACAACTGATTTTTCTGCGCAATCCCGTGTACAGGGTCGCGCTGAGGTGAGCCGGATTGTCCTGTTGCGCGCAGGTTTTGCGTTGCTGCCGTGTTCCCTGATGCTGGCGGTGATCTTGCTGGCGTTGAGTGCCTCGCTGCGCTCAACGCGTTTGCAGCAAGATGCCACCTTCATCAGTGACGATCTGCGGATCGCACGACGGGCAGCGGAATCGTCGCTGGCCGATGCCGAGCAGGCATTGAGAGTGGCCGTGCAGGAGCTGCCTGCCAGTGAACAGCGCATGCCTTCCGCAGAGGGGTTGAGAAGACTGTGTGACGCGCCGCACGACCCGTTATCGCGCTACCAGATGGCCTTGCTTTGGTCGGATGGACGCCAGGCCATCTGCCAGCTCACCGCACAGGGTAAAGGCCGTATCCCCAGCACACACATCAGCCTACAGGCTGAATTCGCACTCAGCGATTGTCCGCTGCTCGATCCTGCACCGCCTGATGACCACGCTTCCTGCCAACCATCGATTCAACTGCTCAGCTGGCGCGCGCTGGAGGAGCTCTGAGACCGTGAGCCGCTGCCGTGGTCACTTTTCTGTGCAGCGCCGAGCAAGCCTTAACGGTGTGAGTCTGCTGGAGTGTCTGTTGGTCTGCACACTGGTCGCTGTGCTGACAATGAAGACGATGCCTGCGATGAGCTCACTACTGGATCGCGTCCGCGTGAATCGAGCGTGCAGTGATTTTCATGAGGCCATACTGCGCGCCCGCGTCGAGGCGATCCGGCGCCACGAGCGTGTCGATCTGGTGCCTGCTGCCGGTCTGGATTGGCGCTCAGGTTGGGTGGTGCTGATTGACACGAATAACAACCACCAACTCGACCCCGGCGAGTTGTCGCTGTACCGGGCGGAACTGGATATGTCCAAGTTGCAGGTGGAGGCAAAGCTGCGCGACGGGCGCTTCCCGTATTTGGCATTCGCGCCCAGCGGTCGGCCGCGTAGCGCGAACAGCGCGAGCGTGCCTCAGATAGGTTACTTGCTGTTCACGGTGGGCGCTGAGCGGCGCAAGCTGGTGATGAGCTTTCTGGGCAGGACCAGAGTGTGCGATCCCGATGCCACGGCAGCCACTTGCTAGAATGCTGTTTTGCTGATGCGGCGCAGGTCGTTGCTCCTTCTCGAAAAATCCACGGTGTCCACTCCTCTCACTATCACCGACGATACGCAGGCCATGCATCTTGCGCTGCAACTGGCGGGGCAGTCGATGTACATCACCACCCCGAATCCTCGTGTGGGTTGCGTGATCGTTCGTGACTCGCACGTCATCGCACAGGGGCGCACGCAGCCTGCGGGGCAGGCGCATGCCGAGGTGGTGGCGCTGCGCGATGCGCAGGCGCGTGGCATCGATCTGCACGGTGCGACAGCTTATGTGACGCTGGAGCCATGCAGTCATCATGGCCGCACACCGCCGTGCGTCGACGCACTGATCGCTGCAGGCATATCGCGTGTAGTGGCTGCCATCGAAGACCCCAATCCGCAAGTCGCTGGTACCGGTATCGCCACGCTGCGTGCTGCCGGTATCGCGGCGGAGGTCGGGCTGCTCGCTGATGAGGCGCGCGAGCTGAACATCGGTTTTTTTTCGCGCATGCAGCGCGGCCGTCCGTGGGTCAGGATGAAGATCGCGGCCAGCCTCGATGGTGGTACGGCGCTGGCGAATGGGCAGAGTCAGTGGATCACCTCAGCGGCGGCGCGCGCTGATGGTCATGCATGGCGCGCACGCGCCTGTGCTCTGCTGACCGGCATCGGTACTGTCGAACAAGATGACCCCCAGCTGACGGTGCGGGGTATCGATACGCCGCGGCAGCCGCAGCGTGTCGTGCTTGATAGCGCGTTACAGATTCGCCCCGACGCCAAAGTGCTCAACGGCGGTGGCAGCTGGATAGTCACGACTGCTCGCGATGCATCGCGCGAAGCGGCGCTGATGGACGCTGGCGCCGAGATCATTCAGTTACCCGATCAGCAGGGCAAGGTCGATCTGCAGTCGCTGATGCGCGAACTTGCCCGCCGAGAGATCAATGAGCTGCATGTCGAAGCGGGCTTCAAGCTCAATGGTTCTCTGCTCAGCGCTGGTGTGGTGGATGAGCTGCTGGTCTACCTTGCGCCCTGCCTGCTCGGTCCCGCGCAAGGCATGGCACGCCTGCCGGCGTTGCAGCAGCTCGATCAACGACTGTCATTTCGGTTGCATGAGATGCAGCGGGTCGGGGACGATGTCCGCCTGTTACTCAGACGGCCGCCGGCATGACCGGCGCAATCACCCTTGCAACGCGTGCTGCGGGCGCCGGCTTTCAGGCCGGGTAACGTGTCATCAACGGAGTCACCAAGAGAGATCATGTTTACAGGAATTGTCGCGGCAGTGGGCCGCATCACCACGATAGAGCCGCTGGGCGATCAGGGCGAGGCGGGCGTCCGCTTGCATGTCGCAGCCGGTGGCTTACCTTTGTCTGATGTCGCGATCGGTGACTCGATCGCCATCAACGGCGCGTGCATGACGGTCATTAGCAAAACCGACGGCAGCTTCACGGTCGAGGTGTCGCGCGAGAGCCTCAATTGCACCGTCGGGCTGGATGTGCCCGGCGAGGTCAATCTGGAAAAGGCACTCACGCTCTCAGAAAGGCTGGGCGGTCATCTGGTGTCTGGCCATGTGGATGGTCTGGGCAGGGTCGCGTACTTTGCGCCGGTCGGCGAGTCGTGGCGTCTCGATGTGCTGGCACCGGCGGCACTGGGCAAGTACCTGGCCTACAAGGGTTCGGTCGTGATCAATGGCGTGTCGCTGACGGTCAACAGCGTGGCCGACAGCGCCGAGGGCTGCACCATCTCGATCAACCTGATCCCGCACACCATCGAGGTCACGACCCTCAGGCACCTCGCGCCGGGCAGTCAGGTCAATCTCGAGGTCGATCTCATTGCCCGCTACGTGGAACGCATGCTCAGCGCGGGGATACTGCCCCAGCCGGGCTGAGGAGCTCGGGAGGGGAAATCCTTTAAAATACGTGCCCCTTCCGGATTTCCCCTTCATGTCCATTTCAAGCACCAAAGAGATCCTTGCCGAGCTGCGCGTCGGCCGCATGGTCATCCTTGTCGATGAGGAGGATCGTGAGAACGAGGGCGACCTCGTGCTGGCGGCGGAGTTTGTCACGCCCGAGGCGATTAATTTCATGGCCCGCTTCGGACGCGGGCTGATTTGCCTCACGCTCACCGAGCAGCGCTGCGAGCAGCTCAATCTGCCGCTGATGACCTCTCGTAATGGCACGTCGTACGGGACGAATTTCACGGTATCCATCGAGGCGGCCGAGGGGGTGACCACCGGTATCTCGGCCGCCGACCGGGCACGCACGATCGAGGTCGCGGTGGCCCGTCATGCAAAGCCCACCGATATCGTCCAGCCCGGACATGTGTTCCCCTTGCGGGCTCAGCGCGGCGGCGTGCTCATGCGCGCCGGCCATACCGAGGCCGGCTGCGACCTGGCCGAGCTTGCCGGGCTGACGCCGGCTGCGGTAATCTGCGAGATACTCAAGGACGACGGCACCATGGCGCGGTTGCCGGATCTGACCGAATTCGCCAGCCAGCATCAGCTGAAGATAGGCACCATTGCCGACCTGATTCACTACCGGAGCCAGACGGAGAGCATCGTCGAGCGCGTGGCCGAGCGCCGTATGCAGACCGGCCATGGCGAATTCCGGGCGATTGCTTTCCGAGACAAGCCTAGCGGCGGTGCTCACCTCGCGCTGGTGCACGGGCAGATCACCGCTGAGCAAGAGACGCTGGTGCGGGTGCATCAGCCGGTGTCGATACTCGATTTGCTGGAGTCGCAAGCCACCACGCACTCGTGGAATGTGTCGGCGGCGCTCAAGGCGATCCGGTCGACCGAGCGTGGCGTTATCGTCTTGCTGAACTGTGAAGAGTCGGCGGAGCAGATGTTTGCGCAGTTCAATGCGCTGTGCGAGCCGCAGCCCGGTACCCCCGCGCGCAATGCAAGGATGGATCTTCGGACCTATGGCATTGGTGCGCAGATACTGCGTGAGCTCGGCGTGGGCAAAATGAAGCTGCTGGCCAATCCGCGCAAAATGCCCTCGATGGCAGGCTTCAATCTGGAAGTGACGGGTTATCAGGCCAGCCCCGAGCAATGACACAAGAACGACAGCAGGAGGCATGATGAGCGTGGGAATTTACGAACCGGATTTCGAAGGCAGTGGCCTGCGCATTGGCATTGTCCAGGCGCGTTTCAACGAAGATGTCTGTCATGGGTTGCGTTCTGCCTGTCTGGCCGAGCTCAAGCATCTGGGCGTCGAGGATGAAGACATTCTTCTGGTCAGCGTGCCGGGTGCGCTGGAAATTCCGTTGGCCCTGCAAAAGATGGCCGAGTCGGGACAGTTCGATGCACTGATCGCGCTGGGCGCGGTCATTCGCGGGGAGACCTATCATTTTGAGCTGGTGGCCAATGAATCCGGCAGAGGGATCACTCGTATTGGCCTCGATTTCGGCATCCCGGTCGCCAATGCCGTGCTGACGACCGAAAATGACGAACAGGCCGAGGCGCGCATGTCTGCCAAGGGCACGGATGCGGCGCGCGTCGCGGTAGAGATGGCGAATCTGGCGGCGGCGATGGACGAGCTTACGGATGAGGCCGACGACGACTGATGAAGGGTTGATACGATGAGCAGCAAATCGCAGCACGCCAACCCTAACAAGCATCGCACGCCGCGCCACCGCGCGCGCGAGTTTGCGTTACAGGGGCTGTACCAGTGGCTGATCAACCAGGACGATGCAGGCGCCATCGATGCGCATATTCGGAACGCGCATGGCTTCGACAAAGCCGATGCCGGACATTTCGATGTGATTTTGCACGGAGCGATACGCGAGGCAGAGCAGTTGCGCAACGACATACGCCCGCTGATCGATCGCGCCATCGACCAGTTATCGCCGATTGAGCACGCCGCGTTGCTGATCGGCGCGTTCGAGCTAAAGAACCACATCGAGATACCCTACAAGGTCGTGATCAATGAGGCTGTCGAGCTCACCAAGTCCTTTGGCGGCATCGATGGTCACAAATACGTCAATGGCGTACTGGACAAGCTGGCGGGCAGCCTGCGCGCGATCGAAGTCGCGGCCGGCCGCTAAGCGCTTTGTAGCCGCTACGCTCATTCATGTCCTTTACGCTTGCGCACCGGCTCGACGACATTGAACCCTTCCACGTGATGGAGGTGATCAAGCGCGCCGCTGATCTGGAACAGGCGGGACGCTCGATCATCCACCTGAGCATAGGCGAGCCGGATTTCCCGACCGCGCAACCCGTGCTGGAGGCAGCGGCCCGCGCGCTGCAAGCGGGCGCCCTGCGTTACACGCACGCGACCGGGTTGCCGGCCTTGCGCGAGGCCATCTCCGCGCACTACAGGGCCTACTTTGGGCTTGACGTATCCCCTGAACGCATCGTGATCACGGCAGGCGCCTCGGGCGCGCTGCTGCTGGCCTGTGCGGCGCTCGTGAGACGCGACTGCGAGGTGCTGATGCCGGATCCCAGCTACCCGTGCAACCGGCATTTTGTGGCGGCTTTCGAGGGCCGAGCGACCATGATTCCCTGCGGTCCGCAGGAGCGTTTTCAGCTCACTTCTGCCATGGTGCGCGCGCACTGGTCAGAACGCACTGCGGGTGTGCTGCTGGCCTCGCCATCGAATCCGACCGGCACCTCGATCCCGACGGTCGAATTGCGCGCAATCGCAGAGGTGGCCCGCGAGCGCGGTGGCTTCACGCTGGTAGACGAGATCTACCAGGGGCTTCGTTATGACGCCAAGCCGGAATCGGCGCTCGCGCTGGGCGAGGACCTGATCGTCATCAACAGTTTTTCCAAGTACTACAACATGACCGGCTGGCGTCTAGGCTGGCTGGTGGTGCCCCCGACGATGCTGTCGGCTATCGAGAAGCTGGCGCAGAACATGTTCATTTGCGCATCGAGCATCGCTCAGCAGGCAGCGCTGGCCTGCTTTACGCCCGAGGCAGAGGCGATATTTGAATCACGCAAGGAAGAATTCCGTCGACGGCGTGATTATCTGGTGCCCGCGCTCAAGCAACTGGGCTTTGATATTCCCGTCGTCCCTGACGGTGCTTTTTACATTTACGCCGATTGCACCGCGTTCACGCAGGACACTGACGCGTTTGCGCGCGAGTTGCTCGATCAGACCGGGGTCGTGCTGGTGCCCGGGCTGGATTTCGGTGAGTATGCGGCGCGGCGCTACCTGCGCGTCTCGTATGCGACTTCGATGGAGAATCTCGCCGAGGCCATCGATCGGTTGGGCAAGTATCTGGCCGGGCGTCGGTCAGGCGCTTGAGCGAATTCGGCTAACGAAAAAAAATGGAGCTCACGGCTCCATTTTTTTGAGTGCCTGCTGCGCGCTCAGGCAGGCTCCTCTGCATGCGAGCGAGGCGGAGGCAGAGCGTTGTCGACTTTGGCCTCGATCGGCTCTTCTGGCTGAACGCGCACCGGCGGCGTGAAGGCCGGTACTCGCTTGCCGCTGGCAACAGCCTGCAGCTTGCTGTACTCAGACAGGACTTTGGAGGCATAACCGCCATCCGTTTCCAGATTGCCAGCACCGACGTACAGCTTAAGACCGGCCTCGACCGAGCCGCTGCGGCGTATCACGTCCTGCAAGATCTTTGCGCCCACCTGAATGTTTGCCACGGGATTGAGTACCGAGCGGGAGCCGCCGTGGTCGTCAAACTTCGAGTGGTGCACCTTGGCCATGACCTGCATCAGGCCTTGCGCACCCATGGCGCTCTCGGCAAACGGATTGAAACGCGATTCAATGGCCATGACGGACAGTACCAGCAGGGGATCGATCCGCACCTCGTGGCCTGCCGTGTAGGCGGCCTCAACCAGCATCTTGCTGGCGGTTTCGGCGATGCGGTATCGCTTGGCCAGCCAGGCCATCACGCGCTGCTGCTCAACCGAGCTGACCTGAACCGGTTCAGCGCTGTGGTACCCGAGCGGCATGCCGGTGACCAGGCCATCATTCGCTTCAGCGGGTTTTCTTTCGGGCAGCTCCAGCATGCTCGCAAACGCAATCTCTTGCGCGCTGCGATCGTCGCTGTACGATTCCCAGAAGGGAGAGATGACCTTGAAGTGGTCGGTCAGTTCAGGCCTGAAGAACATCAGCGTTAGCGCCGCGATCGCCGCCAGCCCGAGGAAGGACAGGGTATGTTGCGCCGTGGCTGCCACGTTGCCGCCAAGGCTGCTCAATTTATTCAGTTGCTGAGACAAGCTCTCTGCACTGACCAACGCTGCCAATTTGCGTCGACTATTCATGTTACCTCCTGAACCATCGCGGCCCTCAAAGCGCCTGGCAAAACCCGCCGGGTGTCTTCCCTGCCATGCTGTCGTCTCCATTGTCAGCATGGCAAGTCGCCCGTCATGTTTTGTCAGACACTCTGAGATGAGGCCAATTGCAAGCGTGCTTCGTGCTTCAATTCACCGCGAGACAAAAAAATCATTTGCCGCCAATCCTTGGCTGGACAAATGCCGGTGTTGCTTTGTTGCCCCCTGGTGCAGGACGGCGAGAGCAATCTTTTTTCGGGGGCGAAAGTCTGAGCCGCGTAACCACTTGCTACTACAATGCGCGGTCTCACCCCCCAATGCCGGGCAGCAAGCCTTTCCCCAAAGGTCCGGAACGCTCCGGAGGCTGCCCGAAAAAATTTCAGCGGATTGTAGGGGGGTGTTTATATCGAGTCAATACTAGGAAAATTATAATCTATAACAATTAGTTATGAAATCTTAGTTGCGATGCAGCAATTCATTGTAAAATCAGCCAGTTGGCTTGAGTTTTAGGCACACATCTTTCACTTTGAAAAAAGTCAACAAGCGATGAAATATTCCGATTTGCGGGATTTTATTAATAAATTGAAACAATCCGGTGAGTTGACCGAGGTTTCCATCCCCGTTTCTCCCCATTTAGAGATGACCGAGCTGTGCGACCGCACCCTGAAGGCGGGCGGTCCGGCCTTGCTGTTTACGCAAGCACGGGGTCACAGCATGCCGGTGCTGGGTAATTTGTTCGGCACACCCAAGCGAGTCGCCCTGGGCATGGGTGCCAGCGATGTCGGTGAACTGAGGCGCATCGGTCAGCTGCTGGCCCTATTAAAAGAGCCCGAGCCGCCAAAAGGCTTCAGGGATGTGCTGGGTTTGGGCACGCTGGTCAAATCCGTCTGGGATATGGCACCCAAAGAGCTGGGCAGCGCGCCTTGTCAGGAAATTATCTGGGAGGGCAAGGAGGTCGACCTGTCCCGGCTGCCTATTCAGTATTGCTGGCCAGGAGATGCCGCGCCCCTGATTACCTGGGGGCTGGTGATCACCAAAGGGCCTCACAAGAAGCGGCAAAACCTGGGCATCTACCGACAGCAGGTCATCGGCCCGAATAAACTGATCATGCGCTGGCTGGCGCATCGGGGCGGTGCGCTCGATTTCCGCGAGCATGGTCTGGCCCATCCGGGCAAGCCTTATCCGATTGCGGTGGCACTGGGCGCTGACCCGGCCACCATATTAGGCGCAGTCACGCCGGTACCCGACAGCTTGTCGGAATATCAGTTCGCGGGACTGCTGCGCGGCAGCCGCACCGAGCTGGTTAAAGCGATAGGCAGTGAACTGAAGGTGCCGGCCTCTGCCGAGATCGTGCTGGAGGGGCACATCTATCCGGAAGCATCCGCGCCCAGCGTGCCTGAGGGAGCGCCGGCGTATCCCAGCACCGGCTACGAGCATGCGCTGGAAGGGCCGTTTGGGGACCACACCGGCTACTACAATGAGCAAGACTGGTTCCCGGTGTTTACGGTCGATCGCATCACGATGCGACGCAACCCCATTTATCACTCGACCTATACCGGCAAGCCGCCAGATGAGCCTGCCGTGCTGGGTGTGGCGCTCAATGAAGTCTTCATTCCGCTGCTGCAAAAGCAGTTTACGGAGATTACCGACTTTTATCTGCCGCCGGAAGGCTGCAGCTACCGGATGGCCGTAGTGCAAATGAAAAAAGCCTACCCCGGTCATGCCAAGCGCGTGATGTTTGGCGTATGGAGCTTTCTGCGCCAGTTCATGTACACCAAATTCATCGTCGTCGTTGATGACGACGTAAATATTCGCGACTGGAAGGAAGTGATCTGGGCGATCACAACACGTGTTGATCCGCTGCGCGATACCACGATGGTGGATAACACGCCAATTGATTATCTGGATTTCGCTTCACCCGTCAGCGGGCTGGGTAGCAAGATGGGCATCGATGCCACTAATAAGTGGCCTGGAGAGACATCGCGCGAGTGGGGTCGTACGATCAGCATGGATGCTGAGGTGAAGGCGCGGGTTGATGCGATCTGGCAGGCACTAGGTTTTTGAGGCGACACCATCACCGAAGCATTTTTGTGAAGGTGATTACTGATAAAATCAGCGTCGGCGGGCCCCTGCGCATTGTGGCATGGTCAACCTGGTCAGGTCGGGAACGAAGCAGCCACAGCCATATCCCGCAAGTGCCGCAGACAAGGCTCGCCTCGATTTCTTTAATGTCACTGCGCTGGTCCCTTGCCTTTGAATAGGCGCTCCATTCCATCAAGCCAGTCCAGACTCCCTGTGCATTCTCTCGGGTAAAATGGCCGACTCAACGTTGATGGCGCCGGACATGTCTTATCAGGTTCTCGCACGCAAATACCGCCCGAAAAATTTCGACAGTCTGGTCGGTCAGGAACACGTCGTGCGTGCACTCACGCACGCGCTGGAACAAAAGCGCCTGCATCATGCCTACCTGTTTACTGGCACCCGAGGGGTTGGCAAAACCACGCTCTCGCGCATTCTGGCCAAATCGCTCAACTGCCAGGGTAGTGATGGTCAGGGTGACATTACCGCGCACCCTTGCGGTGTGTGCGAAGCCTGCGTGGCGATTGATGCGGGGCGCTTCGTTGACTATATTGAAATGGATGCTGCATCCAATCGTGGTGTCGATGACATGGCGCAGCTGCTGGAGCAGGCAGTCTATGCACCGTCCAACGCGCGTTTCAAAGTCTACATGATCGACGAAGTTCACATGCTGTCCAGTCAGGCATTCAATTCGATGCTGAAAACGCTGGAAGAGCCACCCGAGCATGTCAAATTCATTCTCGCCACCACAGATCCGCAAAAAATTCCGGTTACCGTGCTCTCTCGCTGTCTGCAGTTCAATCTGAAACAGATGGCACCCGCTGGCATCGTCAGCCATCTGGAAGACATTCTGGCGCAAGAGCAAATCAGTTTCGAATCGCCTGCCTTGCGCTTGCTCGCGCAAGGCGCGCAGGGATCCATGCGAGATGCCTTGTCGCTGACCGATCAGGCTATTGCCTATGCGGCGGGTCGCGTCACGCTGGATGCGGTGCAAGGCATGCTCGGCGCGCTGGATCACAGCTATCTCGTGGGTCTGCTTGAGGCACTGTCTGCGCAGGTTGGTGCCGCATTGATGGCGGTGGCTGACGTCATGGCCACTCGCAGCCTGTCTTTCAGTAATGCACTGCAGGATCTTGGCACGCTGCTCTATCGCAGCGCGATTGCGCAGATGGTGCCCGCTGCGATTCCTGATGA
>JBJTAS010000056.1:0-89947 GCA_046090895.1 Oxalobacteraceae bacterium
CCTCGTGTTCGACAGCGCGCCGCCGTATCAGATACTGCAGACAGACCGCATTAGTTTTTCGCAGATGCAGCGTTTGGTGCGCTTTGCGCGGTACTGGGATCTGGTGGCTAATTCAGGAAGGTTTGCCGATCTGATGCCCGCCGTGCTGAGTGATTCGCCGTTTGCGCGGTTTCTTGCGCTATCCGATTGGCTTTATCAACACACTGACGCCACGCATCGTCTGGCGCCGGAGCGCTTGCGTCGTCTGTTGGAGCGCTGGTTGGGTTGTGAATTGAGCCAGGAGGCGCAGGTCCGTGAGAAGCAGAGCACCCCCGAGCGTACGGCGCCCTCGGCGACGCAGCGCCAGCAGCGGCATCAGGCCGCGTTGCCTTCGGCGGACTTGCGCCAGGCCTCAATCAGCAAGCGAGCATCCTCGCCTAGCGAGGCCAAGGGACGGGTGCGGGCGCGCTCAAAGATCATCAGCGCGTAGGCATCCGCCAGCGCATTGACTTCGGGCGACAATGCGCGCTCTTCACCCGTGGCGGGTCGCATCCGTCGCCAGTAATTGATGGCCTCTTCTAGTTCGGTCAGTGTGACGTCCATACGTGCATTTTACCCGCCGCCGCGCGCCATTGCAGCGCTGCAGGCAGCGGAGGATGCGGTGGGTCAGCCCAGCCCAAGCTCCTCGCTGAGCAGTTTGGCGCCAGCGGCCAGCGCCGCCAGTTTGGCAGCGGCCACGTCGCGCGGTAGCGTGACCAGCCCGCAGTTGGTGCAGCCCTGCACATGCTCGACGTCAGCGTATTTCAGTGCGCGGCGAAGTACCTCGGCGACAGCTTCGGGTGTTTCTACCTGCTGGGTCGCGACATCTATCGCACCGACCAGTACATCTTTACCCTTGAGTAGTGAGATCAGCTCCATCGGCACGCGCGAGTTCTGGCATTCCAGGCTGACCTGATTAATCGCACTCTTGGCCAGTAAGGGAAATACATGCTCGTACTGCCGCCATTCATCACCTAATCCCTGCTTCCATTTGATATTGGCCTCGATGCCGTAGCCATAGCAAATGTGGACCGCCGTCTTGCAGCTCAGGCCTTGTGCAGCACGATCCAGCGTTTTCACGCCCCAGTCACGTACTTCATCGAAGAACACATTGAATGCCGGTTCGTCGAACTGAACAATGTCGATACCGGCTGCAGCAAGCTCTTTTGCTTCTTCGTTCAGAATTTCAGCAAATGCCCACGCGAGTTTTTCACGGCTTTTGTAATACTGGTCATACAGTGTATCGATCATGGTCATCGGGCCGGGCAGCGTGAATTTGATCGGCTGATTAGTCAGTGCGCGCAATCGCTTCGCATCGGCCACAAACACCGGGCGTGCGCGAGCGACCTTGTCCACCACGACCGGCACATCGGCGTCGTAACGGTTGCGGATGCGCACAGTTTTGCGATTGACGAAATCGACGCCACTCAAGTGCTCGATGAAGGTCGTGACAAAATGCTGCCGCGTCTGTTCACCATCACCGATCACGGTGATGCCCGCGCGCAGCTGATCATCGACGGCCAGCCGCATGGCATCCGCTTTGGCTTGCTCAAGTGCTTCGCCTTGCAACTGCCACGGCGCCCAGAGTTTTTCGGGCTCAGCCAGCCACGCGGGTTTGGGCAGGCTGCCAGAAATAGCGGTCTTGATGGGTGTGGCCATGCAATTCTCCTGAGCGTGAGGATGTTTTTGGTTCAGAGCAGTACCGCGCCGCGCTTTGCGTCATGTCCGGCGCGTCACGGGATAGGTCTTTAAAAAATGTTCAAGACGCTGCACGCCTAGTGTCAGTCGCTCCAGCGAACTGGCAAAGCACCAGCGAATCGCGCCCTCGCCTTCCGGGCCGAAGGCGCTGCCGGGCGCCAGACCAAGGCCCGCCTCGGCCACCAGTCGCTTGCAGAGCGCGAGACTGTCTTGCTCGCCCTGCAGCCGAAAGAATACATACATGGCGCCCTTGGGCCGCGGTGCGATGATGCCCGCATCGCGAAAGAAAGGGCCTGAGAGCTGATCGAATAAATAATCGCGCGCGATGCTGTACCGTTTGAGGGTGTGCGCAATGATGTCTTCACCGCGTTCCACGGCGACCACGCCCGCTTTTTGTACAAAGCCGGGCGCGCACGAGGTGTTGTACTCGATCAGCTTGCCAAGGTCAGCCATCAGCGACACGGGCACTTGCATCCATCCCAGCCGCCAGCCCGTCATCAGCCAGGATTTCGAGAAGCTGTTGGTGGACACCACGCGCTCTTCAGGCTCGGCCATGTCAAGGAACGAGGGTGCGCAAGCGATGTGGCCCGCGGGCTGCTCGTACACCAGTCGCTCGTAGACATCGTCAGCCATCAACCAGATGCCATGCTTGCGACAGTGTGCGAGGATGATGCGCTGTTGCTCCGGCGTGATGGTCCAGCCGGTCGGGTTGTTGGGTGAATTCAGCAGCAGTGCGCGTGTGCCGGGCGTCAAGGCATCGAGCAATTCGTTTAAGTCCAGCTCCCACGCAGGTTCGGCACCCGTAGTGTCGAGCTTTAGCGATACCGTCACTGACGCCGCATTCATGATCTTTGGTATTTCGACCAGATTCGGCCATAGCGGTGTGACGATCACTACCCGGTCGCCGGGGTTCAGCAACAGCTGCGCGACCAGCATCAGTGCCGATACGCCAGAGGAGGTCACCGCAATATTTGCCGCATCCGTGGGGCGATGCAGCCGGGATGAATAGACAGCAAGCGCCTCCCGCAGCGCTGGCAGACCGAAATTTTGCGTGTAGAAGGTGTCACCCTCATCGAGTGCCTGTTTGGCGACCTCGCGGATGAAATCCGGTGTCACCTCATCCGGCTCGCCGAACCAGAAAGGCAAGACATCGGCGCGGCCCATGCCCGCGTTCGCCACCTCACGAATGCGGGAAGCACGCAGCGCTTGTATCGGTGTGCGGGATTGGGCAGCGTGGAGCAAAGGTGAAGACATCAGAGGCACAGTAATAATTGGTTGGCGATATCGATGATGAAGCCGGGTTTCAGATACGCCTGAAACACGATGGCGAGTGCCGCGCCGCCAAGCAGCATCAGCACGATACGCACCGCCGGTTGCCGCCTCATGTCGCTGCCACCGGCTCGCGCGCAATCGGCGATTCATTGATCGGGAGATTGATCAGGCTGGCGAACAGACCGAGCGCGATCGCGATCAGCCACACGGTCTGATAGCTGCCTTCGGCGGTATACCAGTAACCGCCAAGCCAGACCCCCATGAAGCTGCCGATCTGGTGCGACAGGAATACAAAGCCCGAGAGCATGGACAGATAACGCACGCCGAAAATGCCGGCGACCACGCCATTGGTCAGCGGCACGGTGGAGAGCCATAGCAGACCCATGGACGCCGAGAACAAATACACGCTGAGTGGCGACAGCGGCGCCCACAGAAACAGCGTGATCAGTATCGCGCGCATCAAATAGATGGCGGACAGCAGATAGCGTTTTGGTAGCCAAGCGCCGAGCTGACCCGCGTAATAGGAGCCAAAGATATTGAACAGACCGATCAGTGCCAGCGCGGTAACTGCAACCTGTGGATCCGTGATCCCCTGGTCTCTCAGATAGGCGGGCAGGTGCACACCGATGAACACCACCTGAAAGCCACAGACGAAATAACCGGCGACGAGCAGCATGAAGGGACGGTGACCGAAGGCTTCGCGTACGGCTTCCGTCACGCTTTGCGGCCGAGTGTGTGCCGAAGGCGCGAGCAAGGGTTCGCGCAGCATCAGGCTCAGCGGCAGCACGACCAGTACGATCGTGGCGGCCAGAATCCACAGCGCCTGATGCCAGTTGGTGATGGCAATCAGCTGCTGCTCCACTGGCACCATCGCAAACTGGCCGAACGACCCGGCGGCGCCCATCAGACCGAAGGCCCACGAGCGCTGCGCGACGGAGGCAGTACGACCCACAATACCGGACAGTGCGCCAAACGATGTGCAGGCCATCGCGGCGCCTATCCCTATGCCCGAGCCGAGGACAAAGGCATCCGGCTGATCAACTAGCGCCATCCATAGCAGACCGCCCGCGTACAGCAGCGCGCCGACGAAGACCACGCGTGCCGCGCCGAGCCGATCGGCGGCGACACCGGCGAGTGGTCCGAACACCCCCCAAAACAGATTTTGCACAGCCATGGCCAGTGAGTAGGTCTCACGCGTCCATTGATGTGCCTGCGAGATGGGCTGCAGCCAGAAACCAAAACCATGACGCACGCCCATCACCAGCGACAGGATGATGCCGCTGGCGATCAGCACGGGGGCGAGTCTGGGGGTGTGAGAGGTCGAGAACATGTCAGGCAGAGCGTAGCGCGCAGCCCGACAGTGTAACGCATGCATTTTTTGGATTACGCTGGCGCTGGCCTTGCCTGAGCGCGCACCCGCGCGCATGAGGGATCAGGCAGCTTTTTTGGCGCTGATTTTTTTAGCGGTGACTTTCTTTGCAGCGGTCTTGGATGCCGTCTTGGCGGCTTTTTTGGCGGGCGATTTTTTCGTTGCAGCAGCCCCCGTCTTGGCGGCAGTCTTGCGAGCGGCGGTGGCGGGCCCTGCGTCGGCGTCCTGGCCGGGCGCTGCGGGTTTGCTCTTGCGTGGTTCGAATTCGAAGCTCACCTTACCATCCTTGCCTTTGGCAAGAAAAGCCTTGAACGGACGGCGCGTGCGCTGCGACACAAAGCCGGGCAGCAAATCGGTTCGGCCCTCGTTGAGCAGCTTGATCATTTGTTCCGGCAGGATTTCTTGCTGCAGGATGATACGGCCACTGCGGAAATCGCAGGCCTTGGGTTTAGCGACAGTCTTTTCACAGACATAGGCCAAACCCATCTCGTAGACGCCGCTGCCGCATTTCGGGCAGACGCCCAGCGCCGTCTGCCCGGTGAAATCGACCGCCTCGGCATTTTCATCGTCCTCGTTGGTCTGACCGAAGTCAAACTCCAGCTTGTGGTTCTGAATCTCTTCGTCGCGCGAAATCTTCAGGATGGCAGCAAATGGGCGGCCCATCTTAGAACGGAAGCCCTGCAGCGGACCGATGGTGCGATTGGTCAGCAAGTCTTCGACCTCGGCCACTTCGAACTGGCGGCCGCCGGGCGTTTTGCTGATAGAAAATTCGCACTTTGTACAGGCGAAGCGGCGATAATTTTCTTTCACGACACTGCCGCAGTTCGGGCACGGCGTCTTCAGGGTTGCGTAATCGCCGGGGATGGTGTCGTTGTCATATTCTTTGGCGCGCTTGACGATGGTGTGTGACATCTGCGCGATCTCGCGCATGAATGCCTCGCGGCTGATGCCGCCGCGCTCCATTTGCGCGAGCTTGAATTCCCACTCGCCCGTAAGCTCGGGCGCCGTCAATTCGGCCACGCCCAGCCCGCGCAGCAGCGTCATGAGCTGAAAGGCTTTTGCGGTGGGAATCAGCTCGCGACCTTCGCGAATCAGGTATTTTTCATTCAGCAGGCCTTCAATGATGGCTGCGCGCGTCGCCGGCGTACCCAAGCCCTTGCCAGCCATCGCATCGCGCAGCTCTTCGTCATCCACCAGCTTGCCTGCGCTTTCCATCGCCGACAGCAGGGTCGCTTCCGAGTAGCGTGCCGGCGGTTTGGTGACCAGGGCATTTCCGTCGATCTTGTCTGTTTTGACCTTTTCGCCTTTGGCCACGGGCACCAGCGTGCCATTGCCTTCACCTTCTTTGGCATTCGGGTCGATGGCTTCCTTGCCATAGACCGTCAGCCAGCCCGGCTGGGTCAGTATCTTGCCCTCGGTTTTGAACTGATGGCCTGAGACTTCCGTAAAGCGGGTGGTGACCAGATACTCGGCCGCTGGAAAGAACACGGCAAAAAAGCGCCGCACCACAAGGTCATACAGCTTCTGCTCCGGTTCGGACAGCGACTTGGGCCACTGCCCGGTCGGGATGATCGCAAAGTGATCGCTGATTTTTGTGTTGTCGAAGATGCGCTTGTTGGGCTTGACCCAGTTGTTGTTCAGGATTTGCGCCGACAGCGGGTAATAATTATTGCTCTCACCGAGTGATTCCAGTGTCTGTTTTACCGTGGGCAGATAATCTTCAGGCAGATGCTTGGAGTCTGTACGCGGGTAGGTGAGTACTTTGTGTTTTTCGTACAGCGCCTGTGCCAGTCCCAGCGTATTTTTGGCCGAGAAACCGAAGCGCGCATTCGCCTCTCTTTGCAGACTGGTGAGGTCAAATAACGCCGGCGCCATCGAGGTGCTGGGCTTGGATTCTTCGGTGACGTTACCGGGCTTGCCGCGGCACGCGGCGACGATGGATTCGGCAGCGGCCTTGCTCCACAGGCGCTCGGCTTTTTTCTCCGGATCGGTCTCGTCTTTCTTGAATGCGGTGTCCAGCCAGCGGCCTTCATACACGCCAGCCGCGCAGACAAACTCGGCGCGCACCTCCCAGAAATCACGTGGGACGAATTGCTTGATCTTCTCCTCGCGCTCGACCACGATCGATAGCGTCGGCGTTTGCACGCGCCCCACCGTCGTCAGATAAAAGCCGCCTTCTTTCGAGTTGAACGCGGTCATCGCGCGTGTGCCATTGATGCCGATCAGCCAGTCGGCTTCACTGCGGCAGCGCGCCGCATCGGCCAGAGGCAACATATCGTCATCTTCGCGCAGATGACCGAAGGCATCGCGGATTGCGCCTGGGGTCATCGATTGCAGCCACAGCCGTTTGACCGGTTGCTTGGCTTTGGCGTACTGAACGATCAGCCGGAAGATCAGCTCGCCTTCGCGCCCCGCGTCACAGGCATTGATGATTTCGCCGACGTCTTTTCGTTTGAGCAGCTTGTTGAGCAGCTTCAGTCGCGACTCGGTCTTTTGTATAGGGTTGAGCGCGAAATGCGGAGGAATCATTGGCAAATTGGCAAATGACCATTTGCCGCGTTTGACATCGTATTCCTCGGGCGCCGCGATTTCGACCAGATGGCCGATTGCGGAAGACAGCACGTAGTCATCCGACTCGAAGTACTCATCGTGCTTGGTAAAGCCGCCCAGGCTCTTCGCAATATCGTTTGCGACAGAGGGCTTCTCAGCAATGATGAGCGTTTTGGTCATGATGTATCCGAATCAGGGGGCAGCAGCATGCGGGCCGTAAGGCTTGGACCCGATTCATTCTCTCTATATAGATAGCGCGTACCGGGCATGGGCACTAACTATTTGACAACTTCAGCGCATGTGCGGCCAATGATAAGCGCGTTGTCGCAGACTTCGCAAGCCAGATAGTCGTTGTCAAGTCTTGCGGTGGCACTCGGCAGCGTGCCGGGATGTGCTGGGCGCATCCAACGAGAGGTCAGAAAGTTGTATTTTTAGGAATGTTGGCCAAGGTGGCGCGAGGCGCCCGGGCGAGGTAAAGATCAATGACCAATAATCAGTGATAAACCGGTGGGCCGGCTTCATCGTCGTCAAAGAACAACTCGTCAAACATGAGCCCATCGGGCTCTTTGCCCTGACTCCAGAGCACCATCAATACGATGACTTTGAGCTTGTCGAGGGAGATCGGGGATTCATTGGCCGCGCAAGCACGCTCGACGACGATTTCGCGCTGCAATGCGTTGATGACGTCGGCCGACTCCAGGAATTCAACGAAACCGATCGCAGCGCTGCCGAGCAGCTCGTATTCGCGGTCTGCATAGACGCGAAAACCGAATGAGAAAGCGGTTTGCCTAGCCTGCTGGCTGAACATCTCGTTGGTGGTTTCTGCGAGATCAGTCAGCCACCCGAGCGCTTTCGAGATTTCTTCATCCTCGAAACCGACTGCCGACAGTTTTTTTGCGAGCACTGCCGAATCGGGGCACGCATCGGGGCGGTAGTAGGTTTCGTAAAGGTAAACGAGGACCTCAAACATATTTGTAATGTAGCCTTAACTTCACAATCACACAAGCATATACCTGAAAAAACTCCCGCGATTATTAATTATTTGCCGTTCTCGCGCTGATTTTCTATTAATTTCGTGTCATTGGATGGGGCCATGAGGACTTCTGACCGGCGTAAAGAATAATAAATGAATGCCCGGTGCATCATTATCATTCGCCAGCGGCGGGATTTTTTTAGCTGCTGCATGTCATGTGACATCGCGTTAAATAAAACGCTTCAGCGTAATCGGCGATACATGCCGCCCGCCAGCATTTCGATCTGGCCCTGCATTTCCAGTGCCAGTAAACCCGCATGAATCGCCATGAGCGGCAGGCGCGTGCGCTCTGCGAGATCGTCCACGGACACCGGATCGTAGCCGGCCGCCTCAAGTAACGCATCGCTCTCGGAGTGCTTCGGCGTCGCGGCCGAGTGAACCTGATGATCGCTGATGGAGGGAAGCTGCCAGCGCAATTCTTCGAGTATGTCTTGCGCCGACTCGACGAGTTTTGCGCCCTGACGTATGAGCTGGTGGCAGCCTTTGGCCAGTGGTGAGTGTATCGATCCGGGAATCGCAAAGACCTCGCGTCCCTGTTCCAGCGCGCTTTTTGCGGTGATCAATGAACCGGATTGCAGCGCTGCCTCGACCACCAGAACGCCCTGAGAGAGTCCGCTGATGAGGCGGTTGCGGCGCGGGAAATTGGCGGCCATGGCCGGTGTACCCAAGGGATACTCGCTCACGAGACAGCCGTCAATTGCGATCCGGTGCGCGAGTGCTCTGTGCTTGGCAGGGTAGACCAGATCCATACCGGTGCCGGTGATTGCCACCGTAGAACCTTGCGTTGGGTTCGGACTGAGCGCGCCTTCGTGCGCGCTGCCATCAATACCCAGCGCGAGACCTGAGATGACGGTCAGGCCGGCATCGCTCAGTGCCTGTGCGAAGCGCGCTGCGTTTTGCAGCCCTTGTTGCGTGGCGCTGCGGCTGCCGACAATGGCTACCGAAGGACGCGAGAGCAAATCCATTCGTCCTTTTACATACAGCAAAGGGGGAGGATCGGCGATGCTCAAGAGCGATGGCGGATAGTCGTGATCTGCCAACGTCAGTACCTGGTTGCCCGGCTGCCGCGCCCACGCCAGTGATAGCTTGATCTGCGCAGCGATCGACTCGGAGGGCGCAGCGCTCAACATACGCGCGAGTTTGTCAGGCACGCATTTTTGTAATGCCGCGAAGCCGGCGCTGAACACTTGTTCAGGTAAACCGAAGCGGTTTAACAAATCACGGGCGGTTTGCGTGCCGACGCCGTCCGTGAGCGACAGCCGCAACCAGTCGGACAGTCCTTCGGCTTCAGTCATGGGGGTAACGTGTCAGGGAGGCAGAACGAGATCGCCCACCGTGATGGTGTCGCGGGAGCGCATGACCATGGCGACGGACATTCGCTCGGTGACGCCAAGCACCAGCAAGAGCGCAATGGACTGGGCCTCGTCAGAAGCGTGGAGCGCAGGTGAGAATTCATCAGCGCGAATTCTAACGTGCCGCGCCACCCGAACGATGCTGCCTCGATCGATCCCGTGGCTCTCGCCCCGATTGAGCATGACCAGGTCATTGGTGCCTGCCCAGCGACCTTCATGAAGTATGCTGGCCAGCTTGCCTGCTGGTGCTGCCGACGCATGGATGGACGGCGGCGATGATAAGGGCTCTGCGATGCGTACCAGTCGGTCTCCGACCTGCATCTCGGCCTCTGACGCGGTAACCACCAAGCGATGGGTCAGTGTGCCACTCGCGGCCAGACGGACGCGACCCACTTTACGGCTGACCAGGCCCAATACGTCATGGGTATCCGGATCGGCGACGGGCGCCGACGGTCGAACCACATCGAAGCTCTGCTCATGGCCCAGGTCGCCGCGCACAAAAACCGAATCCCCCTCGCCCGCCAGCGCTCTACCCTCAGTCATGCCAACGATCACTGGCGCGACATCCAGCTGTCCGGCGTCAAGCAAGCGAGTGCGCGACAGTAGACGCAGCATAGGGCCGGCGACCACTGGAACGCGTTGCGGCTCGAGTGCCTGCGCGCGCACGGCGGGGGACCAGTGGACCGTTGAATCAGGGCGCTGTTCGGGCAGGCCCATGCGTAGCACACCGCGCAGGCGATCCAGCAGGATCAGCTGCCCGGGATAGATCCAGTGGGGGTCGCGAACACTGTCGCGATTGATCTCCCACACCTGCGGCCAGCACCAGGGATTTTTCAGAAATAATGAGGCGATACCCCATAGGGTGTCGCCACGCTGAACCTGATGCTCGCTTGGTGCATCCGATGCCCAATCACACTCGCTTGTGGCATGAACAGCAGGCTCGCACATGCCCAGCAGCAAGCCCAGTGTGAGCTTGCCGGCGAGACGCACCGCCGGTTTCTTCAGAGTCGCTGTGCTACACTTTTTCATCGCGTATTTTCCTGTCATGCTCGATGAGCTTGTGGCGTAGTCGGTGCCCTTAAGGCATCGCGGCAGCAGAAATTTTTGCTGGGTGCTTCTTCCACTGATTGTCGGTCAGTTGCTTCATTTCCCGAATGCCGAAACCACGTTTTTTTATCCTTGTTGCGCAAAAGTTGTATGGCTCTGCTACCTATCCTTCGCTATCCTGATCCGCGCTTGCACAACATCGCCCGCCCGGTGACGGTTTTTGATGAGCGATTGAAGGCGCTGGTGGCTGACATGGCCGAGACCATGTACGACGCGCCCGGCATTGGTCTGGCGGCCACTCAGGTGGATGTGCACGAACAGGTGATCGTCATCGATGTCTCCGAGACACGTGATCAGCTGCAGGTCCTGATCAATCCGGACATTATCTGGAGCAGCGATGACCGGCAGGTGTATGAAGAAGGCTGCCTGTCGGTGCCGGGTATTTACGACGGCGTTGAGCGACCCTCTCGGGTGCGCGTGCGCTCGCTGGATGTGGAGGGCCATCCGCGCGAATTCGAGGCTGATGGGCTACTGGCGGTCTGCGTGCAGCATGAGATGGATCATCTGAAAGGCAAAGTGTTTGTCGAGTACTTGTCTCTACTCAAGCGCAACCGTATCAAGACCAAGCTGCTGAAAGAAGAACGCGAACTTAAGCGCGACAAGCCCGCGATAGCCGTGCGCTGAAGCCATGCGGCATCTTCCGCCGCGCCTATAATCTCTCCATGAAAGCCATTTTTGCCGGTACGCCCGAGTTCGCTGCCGTCGCGCTGGCGGCCTTGCATGAGGCGGGTGTCGAGATTCCTCTGGTGCTGACGCAGCCGGATCGTCCTGCTGGCCGTGGGCTGCAGCGACAGCCCTCTCCGGTGAAACACTACGCGCTCGCGCATGGCATGCCCGTGGCGCAACCCGTGTCGCTCCGACTGGATGGCAAATTCCCGCAAGAAGCCGCCGCAGCGCATGCCTTATTAAAAAACACCGAGCATGAGGTGATGGTGGTCGCCGCTTACGGACTCATCTTGCCGGCATCGGTGCTGCATATCCCGCCCTTGGGTTGCATCAATATTCATGCGTCGCTGTTGCCGCGCTGGCGGGGCGCAGCGCCGATACATCGTGCGATACAGGCCGGAGATCGCGAGACAGGCATCACCATCATGCAGATGAACGAGGGTCTGGATACGGGCCCTATGCTGATGAAGCAAGTCGAGCCGATCTTGGACGAGGACACCACAGGCACCTTGCATGATAGGCTGGCCGCGCTGGGCGGGCGCATGATTCTCGAGACATTGAAGCAATTATCAGCGGGCACGCTCAAGGCGACACCTCAGCCTGATGAGGGCGTGAGCTACGCAACAAAGATTTCCAAAGAGGAGGCCGCGCTGGATTTTCGCTTGCCCGCCCAACAGCTGTTGCGTTGCATACAAGCGTACAATCCGGCCCCCGGTGCGCTCGCGCATTTCCATCAAACGCCGCTCAAGCTGTGGCGTGCTCGTCTGGCGTCGTCGTCAGGTCCACCCGGAGAAATTCTTGCCGCCGATGCCCAGGGTATCGTCGTGGCTTGCGGACAGGGTGCGCTGCGACTACTTGAGCTGCAAAAACCCGGCGGCAAGCGGCTGGAGACGGCAAGCTTCCTGCAAGGTTTTCCCATGAAAGTCGGGCAGGCATTCCAGCGACCCGCCTGAATTCCCGTATAATCGGGCGGCGCCGATTTGATTACTCAAGTCAAAACCAGCTTGCGGGCGCTACGGGTGATGTCACCCTGAACAAATACTGCTAAAGCGGCGCGCGCACCCGGCTACGCTTTGCAGGCCGGGTTTTTTGTTTGCGCAGTCCCAGAAGACTTTTCCATGAAACGCGACGCCATTTCCACCACCGAAGCCACCCTGAGGTCGCTGCTAGCGCAGCGCATTTTGATTCTCGATGGCGCGATGGGCACCATGATCCAGCGCTACCGGCTTACCGAAGCAGATTATCGCGGCGAGCGCTTCGCGGATTTTGCGGTGCCGGACAAGGAAATTTTCGTCAAGGGCAATAATGAATTGCTGACGCTCACGCAGCCGCAAATCATCCGCGAGATCCACGAGCAATATCTGGCCGCGGGGGCCGATCTGATTGAAACCAATACCTTTGGCGCCACCTCCATCGCGCAAGATGACTATCACATGGCGCATCTCGCCTACGAGATGAATCTCGAGGCAGCGCGCATCGCCCGTGCCGCCTGCGACCAATACGCTACCACCGACAAGCCGCGCTTTGTGGCTGGTGCGCTTGGCCCGACGCCAAAGACCGCCTCGATCTCGCCCGACGTCAATGATCCCGGCGCGCGCAATGTGAGCTTTGATCAGCTCGTTGCGGCCTATCATGAACAGACGCGTGCGCTGGTCGAGGGTGGTTCCGACGTGCTGCTAGTCGAGACGGTGTTCGATACGCTCAATTGCAAAGCGGCGCTGTTCGCCATCGATCAATTTTTTGAAGAGACCGGGCAAAAGCTCCCTATCATGATTTCCGGCACCGTCACTGATGCCTCGGGGCGTGTACTGTCTGGCCAGACCGTGTCGGCTTTCTGGAATTCTGTTCGGCATGCCAAGCCGCTCACGGTGGGCTTGAACTGCGCATTAGGCGCCGCACTGATGCGGCCTTATGCAGAGGAGCTATCCAAGGTTGCCGAGACCTATGTCTGCATCTATCCGAATGCAGGCTTGCCGAACCCGATGTCCGACACCGGTTTCGACGAGACGCCGGAGGTCACCTCGTCTTTGCTGAAAGAATTTGCCGAGAGCGGTTTCGTGAACATTGCCGGGGGCTGTTGCGGAACGACGCCTGAGCACATCAAGGCGATTGCAGACACGGTCCGCACTATCGTGCCGCGCCATATCCCTACGCATCTGCACACCATGCGCCTGTCCGGCCTGGAGCCGTACACCATGGATGAAGACTCGCTGTTCGTGAATGTCGGCGAGCGCACCAATGTGACCGGCTCCAAGGCCTTCGCGCGCATGATCCTCAACGAGCAGTATGAAGAAGCCCTCGCAGTCGCGCGCCAGCAAGTCGAGAATGGTGCGCAGATCATTGATGTCAACATGGACGAGGCAATGCTCGATTCGGTTGCGGCGATGACGCGCTTCCTGAATCTGATTGCTGCCGAACCCGACATCGCGCGCGTGCCAGTGATGATTGACTCCTCCAAATGGTCGGTGATTGAGGCAGGCCTGAAATGCGTGCAGGGCAAATCCATCGTCAACTCGATCTCGTTGAAAGAAGGTGAAGAGGAGTTCCTGCGTCAGGCGACGCTGTGCCGCCGCTACGGTGCCGCCGTGATCGTGATGGCGTTCGACGAAACCGGTCAGGCCGACACCTTTGCGCGCAAGACTGAGATCTGCGCGCGCGCCTACCAGCTGCTGACCGAGAAGATTGGTTTCCCGCCC
This sequence comes from Oxalobacteraceae bacterium, assembly GCA_046090895.1. Taxonomy (GTDB): domain Bacteria; phylum Pseudomonadota; class Gammaproteobacteria; order Burkholderiales; family Burkholderiaceae_D; genus Pernthalerella. The sequence goes on from JBJTAS010000056.1 coordinate 13,762, forward strand.
GAAGATATTATTTTTGATCCCAATATTTTTGCGATCGCAACGGGCATCGACGAGCACAACAATTATGCAGTCGATTTTATCGAAGCGACGCGCTGGATACGCGAGCATCTGCCCCATGCCAAAGTCAGCGGGGGCGTATCGAATGTGAGCTTTTCGTTCCGGGGCAATGATCCGGCGCGCGAGGCGATACATACTGTTTTCTTGTACCACGCCATCCGCGCCGGCATGAGCATGGGTATCGTGAATGCCGGAATGATCGGTGTCTATGATGATCTGAATACGGAGCTGCGTGAGCGCGTCGAAGATGTGGTCCTGAATCGCCGCGACGATGCCACCGAGCGCATGATCGAGATCGCCGCTACGCTCAAGGCCGGTGACAAGAAAGAGGAACAAAATCTTGCGTGGCGCGAGGCATCTGTTGAAAAACGCTTATCGCATGCGCTCATTCATGGCATCACGCAATGGATTGTCGAGGACACCGAAGAGGCGCGCCAGCAGGTGGAGACGCGTGGCGGTCGCCCTATCCATGTGATCGAAGGACCGCTGATGGATGGCATGAACATCGTCGGCGACCTGTTCGGTCAGGGCAAGATGTTCTTGCCGCAGGTGGTGAAATCAGCGCGCGTGATGAAACAGGCAGTCGCACATCTGGTGCCTTTCATTGAAGAAGAAAAGCTGGAAGAAGAGCGCCGTACCGGCAAAGCTGCCAAGCCCAAGGGCAAGATCGTGATTGCCACCGTGAAGGGTGATGTGCACGACATTGGCAAGAACATCGTGTCCGTGGTTCTGCAATGTAATAACTTTGAAGTGGTGAACATGGGCGTGATGGTGCCCTGCTCTGAAATTCTGGCCAAAGCTAAAGCAGAGAATGCGGACATCATCGGCTTGTCGGGTTTGATTACGCCGTCGCTGGAGGAGATGGCGCATGTCGCCAAAGAGATGCAGCGCGACCCGCATTTCCGCATGCTGAAGATACCGCTGCTGATCGGTGGCGCCACGACCAGCCGCGCGCATACGGCGGTGAAGATTGCGCCGAACTACGAAGGGCCCGTGGTTTATGTGCCCGATGCGTCGCGCTCGGTGTCGGTGGCGCAGTCGCTGCTGACGCCGGAGGCTCGCGATCAGTATGTGTCCGATTTGGCGGCCGACTACGAGCGCATCCGTCACCAGCACGCGGGCAAGAAAGCCTTGCCCATGGTGTCGCTGGAGGCGGCGCGCAAGAACAAGATGGCATTGTCCTTCAGTGGCACTGCTGCGCCCCACAAGCCGAAAGTTATCGGCCGCCGACATTTCCGTAATGTGGATCTCGGCGTGCTAGCGAACTATATCGACTGGGGCCCTTTTTTCCAGACCTGGGACCTCGCGGGACCTTTCCCCGCGATCCTGACGGATCCGGTGGTGGGTGAGTCGGCGAGCAATGTATACCGCGAAGCGCAGGCCATGCTGAAGAAGATCATCGATGGCCGCTGGCTGACGGCAAATGGCGTGATGGCGATCTTGCCAGCCAATAGCGTGGATGATGATGATATTGAGGTCTATACCGACGAGACCAAGAGCGAAGTCGCATTCACCTACTACGGTCTGCGTCAGCAGTCCGAGCGGCCGGTGATCGATGGCGTGCGGCGCCCGAATCAGTGCCTTGCGGATTTCATTGCGCCAAAATCTTCTGGTGTGACCGATTATGTCGGTATGTTCGCCGTGACGGCAGGCCTTGGCATAGAAAAGCATGAAAAGCGTTTCGAGGACGCCAATGACGATTACTCATCCATCATGCTCAAGGCACTGGCAGATCGGCTGGCCGAGGCCTTTGCCGAGTATCTGCATGAGCGTGTGCGCAAGGAGTTATGGGGATACGCAAGCGATGAGCATCTGGACACGGCCGCGCTGATCGCGGAGTCGTATCGCGGGATACGTCCTGCTCCCGGGTATCCGGCCTGCCCCGAGCATACGGTGAAGGCAGATGTGTTCCGCATACTCGAGTGCGACGATATCAGCATGAGTTTGACCGAATCGTATGCGATGTTCCCGGGGGCGTCGGTGTCCGGTTTTTATTTTGCGCATCCGGAGTCCAAGTACTTCACCGTCGGCAAGATTGGCGAAGATCAGCTCAAAAATATGGCGGCGCGGCGGAAAGTCAGCGTCGAGCAGCTGCAGCGCTGGCTCGCACCTAATCTCTGAGCTGCTGGCGAGTCAGTGTAGCGGAGTGCCTTCGACAAAGACTTTCAACTCGCCCGCGCCGAATGCTTGCCACGTCTCATTGGTGGTGAGCGGTTCGGTGACAATGACGGCAACGCGATCATTCGGCGTGGTGACCTCTGAAAAATCCACGGTCAGGTCTTCGTCGGAGAGTTTGGCTTGCGTGAAGGGATACTGGCGAACAAGGTAATGTAGCCGCGTCGAGCAGTGTGCATACAGCGCTGATCCATCGGAGAGCATCATGTTGAATACGCCGTGCGCGGCGATGTCAGAGGTCAATGCTTCCAGGCTGGCACGAAGCATGTCCGTCGTCGGCGGTACGTTGCCGAATTTCTCTCGCAACTGCTGCAACAAGTAGCAAAACGCCAGCTCGCTATCCGTCGTCCCGACGGGGCGGAAGGGCCCGTTCAGCACAGGGGCAAAATTTTTCAGATCGCCATTGTGGGCGAGCACCCAGTACTTGCCCCATAGCTCACGCACAAAAGGATGACAATTCTCCAGCGCGACCTGTCCCTGGGTTGCCTTGCGGATGTGCGCAATGACGTTTTTTGATTTGATCGGATAACTTTTGATCAGGTGAGCTACCGGTGAGGCGATCGCGGATTCATGATCGACGAACAGGCGAACGCCGGCACCTTCAAAAAACGCAATACCCCAGCCATCCTTGTGTTCATCGGTGAGGCCGCCGCGTGTCGCAAAACCGGTAAAACTGAACACGATATCAGTCGGGACATTGCAATTCATTCCCAGCAGCTGGCACATGGTGGCGATGTTTGAGGTGGCAGTCTGTCAACGGTATCACGATTCTGCCGGCGTCCTTGCGCTCGCCAGGCGCATGGGCAGCTGTAACTGACAGCGCCAGAGTGCGTGACCCGAGGCTCGGTACTTGTGCTCAAACGGTGTGAGCGCGTCTGCCTCCAGTGGGCAAGGCTCGCAGTGGACGGGCACGCCGGTCAGCTGCCTGACCGCCGATGCAAACTCTTCAATGTAAATTTTCCAGTTGCTGCGACATTCGATCTGCCCACCCAGGGCGAGTAATGCGGGGAATACCGGGTGTCCATGCCAGCGGCGCGCCAGCTGAGATTTTTTTGGCCAGGGATTGGGGTAGAGCAGGTAATGATGCGAGGGATACATGGCATGGTCGAGCATCAGTCGCCAGAAATCGACCAGATCGGCACGCACCAGACAATGATTACCAGGCACCTCGCCGTCCCAGCGTAGCTCGCGCTCCAGGCGGTCGGCGGATTGATCGATGCCGATCACGAAGCGATCAGGGTGTCGCTGAGCCAGCTTGCGTGTGGACCAGCCAACGCCGCAGCCAGCGTCGATGATGGGCGCTGCGCTACCTGATGCTTGCCAGGCAGTGATTGCGGTGTCAAATCCGAGTCGACTGTGATCAGCAATAGGACGTCGGTAGGGACAGCGCGCGTGGCGCTCCACGAGTGCCTGCAGCTGATCGTGAATGCCGGACTGATTGCTGGTGACCGGCCGAGAATTGGCGTGCAATCAGGTGGACTCGTTGGCTGAATCGCTTCAGTGCAGCACCACGGGTTGTGCCATCAGCGAGCCATAGCCACCCAGAAATTCGTCGATTTCTTCGATGCTGGGCTCGCTGGCAATCAGCTCACGCACATGCTGACGAAAGGACTCTGCCAGCGGACCGGCAATGAAGATTTCTTTTTTAGCGGGTTTGTCCAGAATTTCATAGCCGCCGAAGCGCATGGCTTCCATTCCTGCCTCTGCGCGAAATTCCACCACGCTGTAGTGTTCGCTGTTGTAGATCAGGTTCATGCGGGCTCCTTGGAGAAAAGCGGAGGGACTGCGTGCGGGTCTCTTCCTGCTGTCCGACATGGTGCTGCTGAGGGAAATTTCAATAGTGCGGTGCTAACCTAGCGCCTGAATTTCGCATCACTGTCCACAATCCAATTCAGGCCCAAGCTTCAGCCTACCGCAATATTGCGCTTCTCGCAAAAAACTTTGCACGGAGGCCAAATGGGATGCGTCTGTCAGGCTCATGAACAGGATGTCGGGCGGATGTCTGAGCAGCCGATTGAGGGTCACCCGCATGGTCAGGCTGCCAGTGCAGCAAGGACAGCCCGGCGCAATACGGATCACGGTCAGCGCGCTCGAATGGCTGAGCTCGCGCTCGCTCGCGATTCCTTCGATCAGCGCAACAGCGCTTGATCCGGGCGGCAGCTCACTGATGATGGCGAGTTCGCGTGCGGCGGCATCACCGCCGTGCACGAGTCGTACCAGCGTCATCCTGACTTTTTTGCGGCCTTGCTGGACTCGACGCCGAGCTGCTTCAGCTTGCGGTAGAGATGGGTTCTTTCGAGTCCGGTGCGCTCGGCGACGCGCGTCATGCTGCCGCCTTCGCGGACCAGATGATGCTCGAAATAGGCGCGCTCAAAAGCATCTCTCGCCTCACGCAGTGGTAGCTCGAAAGACACACGGAATTCTTTTTCGGGCGCCGCATACGTCGCGCTGGTCGCGCCCAACGCGCTGGAGTAATTACTGAGGCTGGCGTAGGTCGTCGCGGGTGCCGACAGGCCGTTTTTGTCGGTGCTGGTTCCGTTTCGGCTAGGGCTGTGATGGTTCAGCATGGCGCCGCGTGCCTGATCCTGGCTGCGCGACAGTCCCTGCTGCACCGTCTTGAGCAGCTTTTGCAGCGATATCGGTTTTTCGAGGAAATTCATCGCGCCTATGCGCGTCGCTTCGACCGCCGTGTCGATGGTGGCATGACCCGACATCATGATGACCGGCATGGTGAGCAGCCCGTCCCGCTGCCATTCTTTAAGCAGGGTGACACCATCGGTGTCGGGCATCCATATATCGAGCAGCACCAGGTCAGGGCTGCCCGAGACGCGCAACTCGCGCGCTTGGTTGGCGTCTTCTGCCGTAGTGACGACATGCCCCTCGTCGCCCAGTATCTCCGAGAGCAGCTCCCGGATACCCATTTCATCGTCGACTACCAGTATGTTTGCCATGGGTGAGTCTCCATCTTTATACCGTTTTACCACCGAGGGGCTCATCAAAAAACACCCGCAGCGTGCTACCAAGCCCTCGCTCCTGCTGGATCCCGCGTCGTACAGCGGCACGGGCCCGCGATCCCGCCGGGAATGATTCAGTGCCTCGCCTGATAGGAAATTGTATTTTTTGCAATTCTTAATGTCAAATGTTTAAATGCCCGCCAGCTTGAGCAGCAGGATTGATATTTGCGCGCCGCGGGTTTCCTTGCGGTTGATCAATTCGATGCGTCCACCGTGCTCTTCGATAATCTTCTTCACCACGGGTAAGCCCAGGCCTGTGCCCTTGGGCTTAGAGGTCACGTAAGGCTCGAAAGCACGGGGAAGCACCGCGGCGCTGAAACCCGGGCCGTTATCCGTGACGCTCAGTCTCGCTGCGACGCGGGTGCTGCCATCGGCATCGGTGTAGTGGATGGCTTCTGTGGCCAGATCGATGTGCGGCGGGCTGTCATCACCGCAGATCTCTGTCGTCGCATCGAGTGCGTTTTGCAGGAGGTTGTGTAGCACCTGGCGCAGCTGGGTTGCATCACCCAGAACCTCAGGCAAGGCCGGATCGAGTTGCGCGTGCAGATGTCGACTGTTTTCAGCACCCCCATACAGTTCGAAGATTTCCGCTATGAGCGCATTGAGGTTCAGCGGCTTGAGTAGTGGTGGCGGTGTCTTCGCATAGTCGCGGAAATTGTCCACCATCTGCTGCATCGCGACCACTTGATTGACGATCGTATTAGTACCTCGCTCAAGCAGCGCCAGATCAGCACCCGCGAGCCGGGTCTCCAGTTTCATCATCAGCCGTTCGGCAGAGAGTTGAATCGGCGTGAGCGGATTCTTGATTTCGTGCGCCAGACGCCGTGCCACCTCCGCCCAGGCGACTGAACGCTGCCCGGAGATCAGGTCGGAGATATCATCAAAGACCACCACATGACCGAGACCGGAGCCGACGGGCAGTCGTGCACCGCGTGCGAGCAAGGTAATGTCGGCCGGCGCTTGCAACTCGACCGAGCGGCCAGGCAGACCGATCTGCTGTTGCCAGTGCTGATCGCGCGCATCCGTCTGACTCATGGCAGATTGTGCGTTTTGTTCCGAAAAAGCGCGAATGATGGGCTCGCTGAAATCTCTCAGGCCGTCAATGCTCACGAAAGGATGTTTGAGCCACGCTGTCAGTCCACAATGGAGTATCTGCTCTGCCGACGCATTGAAGGTCACCAGTCGCAGCTGATCGTCCAGCACCATCACGCCGGCCGACATGTTCGCCAGCACGGATTCCAGATACGCCTTGGCGTCTTCGAGTGCCTTGCGGTTGCGCTCTACCGCTTCCCTCGCCTCGGAGAGCTGCATCGTCATCAGGTTGAATGATTGTGTCAGTGTACCCAGCTCGTCGGTGCTGGCGACGATGGGTCTTGGCGACAGATCGCCTTCGGCGACGGCCTTGGTGCCTTCGGCAAGCAGCAACAGGGGTCGAGCGAGATCGGTCGCCAGCAGGAAGGCACTGACCATCGCAGCAAATATGGCGAGCAGCAAGGTCAGCGTTAGTGTCACCAGATAAAAATTGCGAAGACCGGTGCGCGCCAGCGAGCGCTCCTGGTACTCGCCGTAGGCGATACGCAAGGCTTCTGCATTGGCGACGAGCTGCTCCGGAACGGGCTGGATGATCTGAAGATAGCGCGGACGTCCGCCACCCAGAGACAGCAGAGAACCGTCACCACGAATGGCAATCACCACGCGAAGGCGGAGTACGTTTTTCGATGTGGCACTCCTGCCGCTCGTCGTTTCTGTGTCTCCTTCTACCAGACCATAGCCGTCCATGGAACGCGCTCGGGCGATCATCGAGGGGGTGGGTAGATCCGGTACAAGACCGGCGACACTGTTGGATGCACTGGCGATCAAGTGGCCCGAGGCAGACACGACTGCCGCCTCATTGAGCCGATTGCGTTCCGCAATTCTGGGCAGCTGAGCGACGAGTGCTGGGTCGGACATCTCCGAGAGTTCCGACGCCACGCCGCGCGCCTTTTGCCTCAGATCGGCCAGCGACGCTTCGAGTGCACTTCTTCCCAGCGTGAGTCCGGACTCCAGCGCAGTCTCTACTTTGACGTTAAACCAGGACTCAATAGAGCGCGAGACAAACTGCACCGACACCAGATAGATCACCACGCCGGGTAGCACGCCCATCAGCGTGAACATCAGTACCAGCCGCGTCATCAGGCGTGAACCGAAACGTTTGCGGCGATAACGACTGGCCAGGCGAGCGAGCAGGAACAGCACGAGCACGAACAGCAGCGCGCCGGCGGCCACATTGGCGCCCAAGATCCATGAGTAATAGGTTTCGAACAACTGCGTGTTGGCGCTGGCCGCAGTCAGGAGGTAGAGCAGTACGGCCACCAGTGCAGCCGCAGACAAGAGCAGGTAGCGCAGCGCGCGGCTCATTTGGCCTCAGTCTTGTGCGAAAAACGTGCCCAGCCAGAGGACATGCGCCACTCGCCGCTGCCCATCGCGCTGACCTGAATCGGCTTGGGCAGCTGGGATACGTCTAGACTCAGCTGTACCGCGACGCTGTAGCTGGTGTCCGGCTTGAGTGCGCCGGGCTCGGCCACCTGCCAGCGTCCCGTATGTCGTAACAGCGCCAGCATTTCGTCTAGCCGCGAAAAATTTCGGTGCAGGCTGCCATCGATCGAGGCCCGGTATTGCCGGGTCAGCACGTTGTAGGACAGTCGGAGCGACCGGCTAGCCTTGATGGCGACGTCATCGAACCAGTACCAGCGCGGGCGTGATACTTCAAGCTGAAGCTTGAAGTAGAGCGGGATGCCACGCATCAGTGCATCTTCTAGCGGGGGGGTCAGGTCGACCGAGAAGTTCGAAGAGAGCGCATAGCCCTCGTCGGACAGCTGAAGCGCCGCATCAACGAATTCGATACCGTCGTTGGCCTGCGCCGGCAATGTGGCCCACGCGCCGATCAGCAGCAGACAGCCGGCCAGGAACAGTTGCCTGATCTTTCTGAAGCGGGCCCCGCCGACGCCGGAGCGACGGTGGCTGCCAGACGCTGGCCGGAAAACTCCCACGTAATGAGACCCTGAATAGAGAGTGGTAAAAAAACCACGTTTCGTGAACCGGGCGATAGTATCAAACCAGAGGCTTTTGGAGTAGCGCATAAAAGAGCCCATCGTGGTCTTCCGCAGCGCTTTGGGTAGGCAGCAGTTGGCCCGGCGCGGGCAGTCGCTGCGCACGGTGCCGCTGCGCGAAGGCCTCAGCCTGCAGCGCGGACTCTTCCGGCCACACCGAGCAGGTGACGATCAATAGCTTGCCTCCGGGTCTGAGCATCTGCCAGAGGTTGTCGAGCATCTCGGATGACAACTGCGCCAGTTCGGCACTGTCGGACTCGCGTCTGAGCCAGGGGATGTCCGGATGCCTGCGCACGATGCCGGAAGCCGTGCACGGTACATCGGCGAGTATGCGGTCAAACGGCTGACCATCCCACCAGTCGCGACGGCGCGCATCGCCGGCGCGGACTTGCGCATGCAGCGACAGCCGCTCAAGGTTTTGCACGACGCGCTTGAGCCGCTCTGTATCCTGATCCAGCGCCAGCAGATCGATATCGGCGGTTTCCAGCAGATGACCGGTCTTGCCTCCCGGCGCCGCGCAGGCGTCCAGTACGCGCATCTTGAGAGACACATCCAGCAAGGGTGCAGCCAGCTGAGCGGCGGCATCCTGCACCGATACCCAGCCATCGGCGAAGCGGGGTATCGCATTGACCGGCACGGGTTGCGCCAGCCGGATCGCGTACTCGCCTATGCGCCGCGCCTCGATGCCAGAGTTGTCCAGCAGCGACAAGTAGTCCTTGGTCGTGGTTTTGCGCCGGTTCACGCGCAAGGTCAGTGGCGAGCGCTGGTGCCCCGCTGCCAGTAGATTTTCCCAATCATCGGGCCAATCCTGGCGGGCCTTGTCGATCCACCATGGCGGGTAGTTCCAGCGCGCGGTATCGCTCGCACGCGCTTGGTTCAGGAGGGATTCCCGCTCGCGCAAAAAACGTCTCAGCACGGCATTTACCAGACCCTTGGCGCGGCCCAGCTCGCGATCCGCGGCGCAGGCCGAGACCGCCTGATCAACGACTGCATGCTCGGTATAGGGCCGCGCTTCATCCATCAGCAGCGCCAGTGCTACACCGATCAAGGCGCCTAGCCGCGCAGGCTTTGGCGGTGCGTCCAGCAGCCGCGCGCGCACGGTGATGACCAGCCCCCAAAGCCGCAAGCTGCGGTAGGCAAGATCCTGGATTGCGCCACGCGTGGCGGGCAGGGTATCGAGTGCCGTGAAAGTGTCTGCGAGTGCCCGGGGCAGCGACGTGCCGGTGTCTACTCGCGCCAGTGTCTGAGCCGCACCGGTCAGCGCCAGTGCCAGCGACAGCTGCGGAAGTGTGGATCCTGGCGACGGCTTTTTCAAGGTCTCAGTGGCTTTGACCATGCGCGTCGAGATCTTGCATCAGACGCCCCACATCACAAAGGTGTTGTCGCGTTTCGCTGCACGCATCATGTCGAGAAGCGGGAAGGCGCGTGCGGCAAAGCTGACTTTTTTGCCAGAGTCGAGATCGTCTTCCTCTGCCCTTGGGTCAGCGTCACTCTCTTGCGGTGCGGGCTGCCGCTTGCTGAGCGCAACCTCGGCTTCCAGATGCGCGACGGCGTCGGGCATTTCCTCAGCAGTGATGACGCCCTGATCGACGGGTTTCCCTAGCAGGTCGAGCAAGGGTTTGGCGTGCATTTTGTACATGAGCACATCGGCAGCGGCGCTGGATTTGAAGGTGATTAACATGGGCCCGTGTCAAACAAGTGAAGGTAGGAAGCCGGTCACGATAGCATGGCCCGCAGCAGGATTTGCCGGGTTTACTGCGTCGTGGCCGCACTTGTTGGGGTAATCACCAAGGCTTTGCTGGTAAGGAAACGAAACAGCGCAAAACCTTGCACCAGCACATACACGCACCATGCCAGACGGATCGCCGCGGCGTTGTCCCATCCATGGGCGACAAACCCATCGATCAGCAAACCCAGGCCCCATTGCACGCTGAAAGCGCCGATGAACAATGACAAGTTGTAGGCGCTGTTCACTCGCCCCGCCTGCGCCGATGGAAATGACAGACTGACATGCGTTTGCGCCAGCGTCGACACCGTCACCAGTAACGCGAAAGGCAGCCATAGCAACCATGCCCAGGCATAGGGCAGCAGCAGCATGGTCAGCTGAAGCAAAATGGAGAGACCAATACCCACGCCGACTACGCGCAGGGCAGGCCAGCCGCGCTGACTGCCAAACGACACATGGCGTGGCGCCCACCAGGACAGCAGCAGATAGGACAGCATCAGGGAAAGATTGAATGCGAATAGCACGCGCGAGGTTTGTGTGACTGACAGCCCCAGCACTTGGGTCATCCAGGGGCCCGCCCACAGCGTTTGCACTGCCATGAAACCGCCTTGGTGCACGCTGCCCAGCAACGCCATGCGGCGAAAGTAAGGATGCGTGAATATCGCTCGATACGACAAAGTATCCGGGGCGGAACGGGGAGTCACCGTGAACTGCATGCGCTCGCGTTCGACATCCCGCAAGCGAAAGAACAAGGTCAGGGTGGCGATCACAATCAGTGCCGACATCAGCCAGAACACGCCGCGCCAGCCGATGAGGGGCATCAGCTCGGCCACGGGCACGGTGGTGGCCAGCGCGCCGGCCGTGCCTAACACGAGCATCCAGCTGGCGAGTTGGGTCTGACGTTCCGGCGCATACCAGCTCCGGTAGGCTTTGTAGGGCGCCATCAGGCACGCGGAGACACCGACACCGATCAGTGCGCGCCCGGCCCACAATCCGGCGAGTGTGTCGCTGGTGGCGAAGATCGCGGCGCCCAGTGCAGCAAACACGAGCAAAGCCGCCTCGGTACGTCGTGGCCCGTAGTTGTCCAGCCATACGCCCAGCGGAAGTTGCAAGCTGGCGAAGCCAAGGAAATAGGCTGACGAGAGCAGACCCAGATCGGCATTCGATAACTGCAGATCGGCCGTCAGTGCGGGCGCGATCACGGCATTGATGGCACGAAACGCATAAGACAAAAAATAGGCGCCACCAAATACCAGCACGACGCGCGTCGCCAGCCGGCCCTGAAGGTAGTGAGATTGATGGGGCATTACTGCAGCGCGAAAGAGGCGAGAAAGGTATCGGCGATCTCAGCGCTCAGCCGGTGCGGCGGTCCCATAGCCACCGCCTGATAGACGCGCTGGTCTTTCATTGCGAAGCGCGCAAACAATATGACGTGGTTGCCATTGGCCAGCGCCCCGCGGGCTTCGATCTCGGTGGCCTCGGTGCCGTCCTTGAGCTTGATTATCTTTTGATGGGTGATGTTGCCAGCGATATTTTTCACCATCGCCTGCTGCATCAGCTCAAGTGCCTCAGAGCGCTGCGCCGCATCGTCTATCAGGGCGCTGGCCACCGCAAAACTCATCTCGTCTGCTTCCGCTGCTGTCATGTGCAGGTCGACTTTCATCTCGCCCAGCGTGACTGTCCGTGAATGGCTTGCCGGTTTGGCTGGCAGAAGCACCGTGTAGCGAGCGTCGGCGTCGCGAAGCTCGCGCCAGTTCAGGTTCGGGCTGCACGCCAACAAGGCCAGCGCCCAGATCGCCGCCAGTAAGCTGCTACGCCTTGAGTGCCTCATGGATCGCATGAGCGAGATGGTAACAGCAGAGCCGCGCTGAATTTTTGGCTTACTGAGGCGCTGCGAGGGCTCGCCGGTACTGGATCGCCTCGCTGACATGCGATGCCGCCACGCGCGCGCAGTGATCGAGATCGGCAATCGTGCGGGCCAGTCTGAGCACGCGATGATAAGCGCGCGCTGACCACTGCAGCCGCTCCATCGCGCTGCGAAGCAGCGACTGCGTGGCGTCATCTGGCGCACACAGGGCATCCAGCTCCCCGGTGGAGAGCGCGGCATTGGTTTTGTGCTGCCGCTCCTGCTGTACCTTGCGCGCCTGCAGGACTCTTGCAGCGATGGCGGAGGACGGCTCGCCCGTGGCGGGACGCAACATGTCCTCGGCGGACAGCGCGGCGACCGGCACCAGCATGTCGATACGATCGAGCAAGCGGCCGGAGATCTTTCCCTGATAGCGCGCGATGCTGTCCGGGGTGCAGCGGCAGGCGCGCGAGGGGTGTCCCTGGAAGCCGCACGGACAGGGATTCATGGCGGCGATCAGCTGGAAATGGCACGGAAAGACCGTCTGTCGCGCAGCGCGCGAGATCGTGATCTGGCCGCATTCGAGCGGCTCGCGCAGCGCCTCAAGCACCTTGCGATCAAACTCGGGCAACTCATCCAGAAACAGTACGCCGTAACTCGCCAGCGATATCTCACCCGGGCTAGGCACGCCACCGCCGCCCACCAGGGCCGCCGCCGAGGCCGTGTGGTGCGGCGCACGGAACGGTCGGCAGCCCCAGTGCGCCAGCGAGAAACGACCGCTGAGCGATTGCACCGTAGCGGCCTGCATGGCCTCCTGATCGCTCATGGGCGGCAACACGCCCGGCAAGCGGTTAGCCAGCATGGACTTGCCTGCGCCCGGAGGTCCGACCATGAGTGCGCTGTGCCCGCCCGCGGCCGCGATTTCCATCGCCCGGCGCGCCTGCTGTTGCCCGCGCACCTCGGAAAAATCAGGGTACTGCCAGGATGACTCTAGGGGCGCGGCGCGGGTGCGCACCAGACGCGTCTCGGGGCTGGCCGAAGAAAAATGCGCGCACACCTGCAGCAGGGAGCTGGCGGGATAAATCTCGGCCTCACGCACCAGCGCCGCCTCTGCCGCATTGGCCGCAGGCAGAATGAATGCTCGTCGCTGCGCGCCAGAGCCCTGCATCGCATGACTCATGGCCAGCGCTGCGCGAATCGGACGCAATTCACCCGACAGCGACAGCTCGCCAGCAAACTCGTAGCCATCCAGTTCAGCAGAGGGTAGTTGCCGCGACGCGGCGAGAATGCCCAGCGCGATCGGCAGATCGAAGCGACCCGATTCTTTGGGCAGGTCGGCGGGTGCCAGGTTGACCGTCACGCGTCCAGCGGGGAAGTCAAAGCCGCTGTTCTGCAGCGCTGCCCGGACGCGCTCGCGAGACTCTCGCACCTCGGCCTCGGCGAGTCCGACGATGGTAAAGGCGGGTAAGCCATTGGCCAGATGAACCTCGACACTGACCATGGGCGCTTCCAGCCCGCACAGCGCCCTGCTGCGTAAGACGGCCAGCCCCATCGGGCCTCAGGACCGCAGTCGGGACTCGAGCTCGGCGACGCGAGCTTCCAGGGCTTCGAGCTTTGCTCGCGTTCGGGCGAGGACCTCAGACTGGATCTCGAATTCTTCGCGGGTCAGTAGATCAAGTTTGGCAAAGCCCTGATTGAGCATCGCCTTGAGGTTTTTCTCGAGGTCGCGCGCGGGGGAGCGCTGCAACACCTCTTGAATGTTATGTTGCAAATCGGAAAGCAGGCTGGGTCTAGGGTTCATAAGATTTGCTAGTATGAAACATGCACTGAATTGAGGCGGCCGCGCCTTGATGGTGCAACGCTCGCTGTCGGTCTGCCTTGACGCAAGGCTCGATGCTAGCGGAATTGGCTGAAATGACAAGACTTTTCCTGATTTTCAGCTGGCACATGTCCTGCTTAGTTCCCCCGGCACGCACGGGATTCGTGGGCAGGTTTTTTATTTAACATCAAGAAGGAAAACAATGAAAAAAACTATTCTAGCTGGCGCTCTACTCTCAGCACTTGGAGCCCACCATGGTCTTGCCGCTGCCGACGATGCAGCATCCAAACCGGACAATGAGGTCACCTTCAAGGCGGGCATTCTCTCCGACTACCGTTATCGTGGTGTGACCCAATCGCGTTTCAAGCCCTCGTACACCGCAGGGGTTGACTATGTGAACAACCCTTCTGGCATTTTCCTTGGTGCGACTGGCTACACGATTAAATGGATCGAGGACGGTGGCGCGACCGACGGCAACCTCGAGATAGACGTTTATGGTGGCAAGCGCGGTGAGCTCGCGCCAGGCTGGCAGTACGAGGTAGGTGGTCTGTACTACTGGTATCCGAAAAACACTTACGCTGACGCCGTGACCTGTACACCTGCCGCGTTGTACTGCACCAGTAACGCGAACACCTTTGAGCTGAACGGCAAAATCGGCACGGGTCCGTACTACTTTCAGTACTCACACAGCTTGTCCGATTTGTTCGGCTGGAAAGGCAGTAGCAACAGCGCCTACTATGATTTCGGCGCAGATTTCCCTCTTGCTGATGGTTATGTGCTCAACGCACACGTTGGGTATCAGAAAGTGGCCAACCTCTCGGCTGCGAATTTCACTGACTACAGGCTCGGCGTGACCAAGGACTTCGGCTTTGTCATTGCCTCTGCAGCCTACGTTGCAGCCGATACCGACAAGGCTTACTACGTTACTCCAGCCGCAAGGAAGCCAGCTGACAAAAATACCGGCGCAGCAGGCTTGGTGGTATCGCTCATCAAAACTTTCTAATCCAACCCAGAGGCTGAAATGAAACTCATCACTGCCATCATCAAGCCGTTCAAGCTCGATGAAGTGCGCGAAGCGCTCTCGGCCATCGGTGTGCAAGGCATCACGGTCACCGAGGTCAAGGGCTTCGGGCGCCAGAAAGGTCATACCGAGCTGTATCGCGGCGCCGAGTACGTCGTCGACTTCCTGCCCAAGACCAAGATCGAGGCAGCCGTTGACGACGCCATTCTGGAGCGCGTGATCGAGGCGATCGAGAACGCGGCTCGCACGGGCAAAATCGGTGACGGCAAAATCTTCGTCTACGACCTGCAGCAAGTCGTTCGTATCCGTACGGGCGAAACCGGCAAAGAAGCACTCTAAAGGGGATTCAACATGAAAAAATGGTTCACAAGCCTCTTGAGCGCCGGGATCCTGCTGCTAGCCGTGGGCATGACGCCTGTCGCATCCGCCGAGGATGCGCAACCAGCTGCAGCGCCGGCAGCGGCAGCCGCACCTGCGGCCGCACCGGCTGCCGCTGACGCGGCCGCACCGGCGCCCGCCGAGGCAGCGGCTGCTCCGGTACCCAACAAGGGTGACACCGCATGGATGATCGTGGCGACGCTGCTGGTCATCATGATGTCGATCCCGGGTCTGGCATTGTTCTACGGCGGTCTCGTCCGCTCGAAGAACATGTTGTCGGTGCTGATGCAGGTGATGATGATTTTCAGCCTCATTACCGTACTCTGGTTTGTGTACGGTTATTCACTCGCATTCACCGAGGGGGGTAGTTTCTTCGGCTCCCTCGATCGCCTCTTCATGAAGGGCATGACACCGGACTCACCCGGTGCCACTTTCAGCAAGGGCGTGGTGATTCCTGAAATGATTTTTGCCTGCTTCCAGGCGACCTTCGCCGCCATCACCTGTGGCCTGATCGTCGGCGCCTTCGCCGAGCGCATCAAGTTCTCGGCGGTGCTGGTGTTCATGGTCATCTGGTTCACCTTTGCGTATGTGCCAATTGCCCACATGGTCTGGTTCTGGCCTGGCCCTGATGCATTCACGGATGCGGCGGCTGCAGAGAAAGCCACGGCTGTCTCGGGCTGGTTGTTCCAGAAAAGCGTACTCGATTTCGCCGGTGGCACCGTAGTGCACATCAATGCCGCGGTCGCGGGTCTGGTGGGTGCCGTCGTCGTCGGCAAGCGTGTTGGCCTCGGTCGCGAATCGATGGCACCTCACTCCCTGACGCTGACCATGGTGGGCGCATCGCTGCTGTGGGTGGGCTGGTTTGGTTTCAATGCCGGCTCTGCGCTGGAAGCCAATGGTTCGGCGGCTCTGGCTTTCGCCAACACCCTGCTCGCCACTGCTGGCGCCGTCTGCTCTTGGTCGTTTGCCGAGTGGATCCTGAAAGGCAAGCCATCGATGCTGGGTGCGGCCTCGGGCGCAGTTGCTGGACTGGTGGCGATCACGCCCGCAGCCGGCTTCGTGGGCGTGATGGGCGGTCTGGTCATCGGCCTGCTCGCAGGGGTTGTCTGCCTGTGGGGCGTGAACGGGCTCAAGCACCTGATTGGCGCGGATGACTCGCTAGATGTGTTCGGCGTGCACGGCGTGGGCGGCGCATTGGGTGCCATCCTGACCGGCGTGTTTGCCGCGCCTTCACTGGGCGGCACGGGCATCTTCGACTACGTGGCGAATGCCGCCTCGCCGGAGTACTCCATAGCCTCTCAAGTGTGGATTCAGTTCCAAGGTGTGCTGACCACGGTCATCTGGTCCGGTATCGTCGCCTACATCGCGTACAAGATCGCTGATCTGCTGATCGGTCTGCGCGTGACGGAAGAAGAAGAGCGCGAAGGCCTCGACATCTCCAGCCATGGCGAGACCGCTTACTACCGCTGATTGACGACAGTCTCCTCCTCAGTAAGGGCCCGGTGCATTGGGCCAGAAACGCCTCCCACCGCGGAGGCGTTTTTTATGTCGCCGTCCGCTTGCAGTTAGCCATAGCGTCCCCATCTGAACGGCTCCCTGAGTTGGGGCACGAGTCATGCTTGTCCGTTAAAATCCCCGCTTTGGCGTGGATTCGCGCCCCGCCGCAGTCTGATTCCCCGGAAGGTTTTCCCATGGTGCCCCACCTTGTCACGGCCCTGAATGGTCCGTTGCTAGAACTTGAAAAGAAGATTCTGACTGCGACGCCGGCCATTGAGCGCTGGTTTCGGCTCGAGTGGCAAGAACATACGCCGCCCTTTTATTGCTCTGTCGATCTTCGCAATTCAGGTTTCAAACTGGCGCCGGTAGACACCAATCTTTTCCCCGGTGGCTTCAATAATCTCGCCCCCGAAATGCTGCCGCTAGCCGTGCAGGCTGCGATGGCCGCGATCGACAAATACTGTCCGGACGCAAAGAATTTGCTGCTGGTGCCCGAGAAACACACGCGCAACACCTTCTATCTGCAGAACGTTGCCCGGCTGATGCAGATCTTTCGCCAGACCGGACTGAATGTGCGACTCGGTAGCTTGTCCGATGAGGTCAAGCAGCCTGTCATGATTGATCTCCCGGATGGCAACAGCATCACGCTGGAGCCGCTGGAGCGTTCTGCGAATGGGCGTCGCCTCGGCCTGACCAATTTTGATCCCTGCACCATCCTGCTGAACAATGATCTGTCAGCAGGTATTCCCGGCATCCTTGAAGACTTGCACGAGCAAACGCTGTTGCCTCCGCTGCATGCGGGCTGGGCTGTGCGACGCAAGACCAATCACTTCGCGGCCTATGATGACGTGGCAAAAAAATTCGGCAAGCTGGTCGATGTCGATCCGTGGATGCTCAATCCTTATTTTGCGAAATGCACGGGCATCAATTTTCATGAGCGTACCGGCGAGGATTGTCTGGCCAGTAGCGTCGATACCCTGCTGACCAAGATACGTAAAAAATACAAGGAATATGGCATCAAGGAAACGCCCTTCGTGATCGTCAAGGCGGATGCCGGCACCTATGGCATGGGCATCATGACGGTGCGCGATGCCAGCGAAGTGCGCGAGCTCAATCGCAAGCAGCGCAACAAGATGTCCGCGGTGAAGGAAGGCCTGGAAGTGTCCGACGTGATCATTCAGGAAGGTGTCCACACCTTTGAACATATCAATGATGCTGTCGCCGAGCCGGTGGTATACATGATTGATCGTTATGTGGTCGGGGGTTTTTACCGCGTGCATGCTGAGCGCGGTGTCGATGAAAATCTCAATTCTCCGGGAGCGCACTTTGTGCCGCTGGCTTTCGCGCAGCAGCATGCCTTGCCCGATCTCGCCGCCAAACCCGGTACGGCAGCGCCGAATCGCTTTTATATGTACGGCGTTGTCGCGCGGTTGGCCTTGCTGGCGGCATCGCTGGAGCTGGAAAAGACCGATCCCAATCCCGAGGTCTACTGATCGCACAACGGACAGCCTGCGCTTGCTACCGCCTTAACAAGGTGTCTGATTCATGAAAATTGCTTTTGCCGCAGATCCGCTGGCCGGCTTCAAGATCGAGAAGGATTCGACTTACGCGATGATGGTCGAGGCCGCGCGGCGCGGGCATGCGCTGTATGCCTTCGGTCATGCGGATCTGATGTTTGATGGTCGCAAGGTCTTGGCGTCTCTCTCGCGTGTCAGGCTGACCGGCCATGCGTCAGACTGGTTCCGTCAGGAGGAGCCGGTGCTGATGTCCCTGAGCGATGTCGATATCGTTGTCGAACGTACTGATCCGCCATTCAATATGGAGTACGTATACGCGACGTATCTGCTCGAGCGCGCCGAGGCCGACGGTGCGCGCATCGTCAACCGTCCTGGCGCTATTCGCAGCCACAACGAAAAGCTTGCCATCACCGGCTTCACGCAATTCATCGCACCCACGCTGGTGACGAGTAAAGCAGCGCTCATTCGGGAATTTCATCGTGAGCATCGCGACATCATTCTCAAGCCGCTCGATGGCATGGGTGGCGAAGGTGTGTTTCGCGTCGGCGAACAAGGCCTCAATCTCGGCGCCATCATCGAGACACTCACGCAACATAGCGCGCGCACCATCATGGTCCAGCGCTATATTCCTGAGATCGTTGATGGCGATCGCAGGGTACTGTTAATCGGTGGGCAGGTGGTGCCTTACTGTCTCGCGCGCGTTCCGCAGGCGGGTGAAGTGCGAGGTAATCTCGCCGCTGGCGGGCGTGGTATCGCCATGCCCATCTCGACGCGAGAGCGAGACATTGCGGAGTCCCTGGCGCCGGTTTTGCATCAGCGGGGTCTCTTGCTGGTAGGATTGGATGTGATCGGCAATTACCTCACCGAGATCAATGTGACCAGTCCGACCTGTTTTCGAGAGATTACTGAGCAAGCCGGTGTTGATGTGGCAGGTCTGTTCATCGATGCGCTGGAGCGTATGCTGGCAGGCGACTGACGCTGACGCTCGACATGATTGTGACGCCATGATTGGCATACTCCTTATTACGCACGCGCCCCTGGGCAAGGCCTTTATCGCAGCGGCAACGCACGTATTTCACGCGGCGCCCGAGCATCTCGAGTCGCTGGATGTGGCCGCAGATCAGGATCCCGACGAGGTCAGGCGACTTGCGCGCGAGGCGATAGCGCGCCTTGATGATGGGGCGGGCGTGCTGGTGCTGACCGATATCATGGGCGCCACTCCCTGCAACTGCACCTTACCGATTTGTGTGCCCGGCAAAGTGGAGGTCGTCGCCGGCGTCAGCCTGCCCATGCTGTTGCGCGCGATCAGCTATCGTCACAACACGCTGGACAGTGTGGCTGACATGGCGCTGGCTGGCGGCCAGCGAGGCATGTGCCGGGTAGAGCAGCAGACCAGCTAACCACGCAGCCTCGCCGCTCAGATAACCCTTCCCCACCATGACAATAAGCAGACAGACATGATCAGCAGGGATATTGACATCATCAACAAGCTTGGATTGCACGCACGCGCGTCAGCCAAACTGACGCAACTGGCAGCAAAATTCCAGTGCGAAGTCTGGATGAGCCGTCATCAGAAACGCGTGAATGCAAAATCCATCATGGGCGTGATGATGCTGGCCGCCGGCATGGGCACAACGGTGACGCTGGAGACAGATGGCGTCGATGAACAAGCCGCCATGGATGCGCTCGTGGCCCTGATCTCTGCGCGTTTTGGCGAGAGCGAATAAACGACATCGCAACAGGACACCGTCATCATGGCCTCATTCACGCTTCATGGCATACCGGTCTCGCGGGGTATCGCGATCGGTCGCGCACACTTGCTGCGCCCAGCCGCGCGCGACGTTAAGCATTATCTAGTGCCGGAAGAGCGTGTCGAGGCTGAGGCGCAGCGGCTGAGCGCCGCGATCAGTGCTGTTAACCAGGAACTGCAGACCGTGCGCCGCGATCTGCCGCCCGATGCGCCGAGCGAGCTAGCGGCTTTCATCGATGTGCACGCATTGATCCTCTCGGACCCCATCATTGCCGAAGAGCCGCTCAAGATTATTCGCACCCGACATTACAACGCCGAATGGGCATTGCTGACGCAGATCGATGAACTGTCCGCGCAGTTCGACGAGATCGAAGATGAATATCTGCGCGAGCGCAAGAATGATATCGGGCAGGTCGGCGAGCGTGTACTCAAGCGGCTGATCGGGTCAGCCACGGCACTACCCTCAAGTTCGTTTGCTGACGAATCGCTGCCGCAGATGATCGTTGTCGCGCACGATATTTCGCCGGCGGACATGCTGCAGTTTCGCGATCGCGCATTCGTCGGTTTTGTTACCGATCTGGGCGGCCAGAACTCTCACACTGCGATTGTCGCGCGCAGCCTGGATATTCCTGCGGCGGTCGGTATGTCCAACGCGTCAACGCTGATCGCTGAAGATGACTGGGTGATCATCGATGGCGATGCCGGTATCGTGATCGTCGATCCTGCGCCCATCGTGCTGGAACAATACCGCGATGCACAGACGCAGCTGATCCGTGAGCGAAAAAAACTCGGCAAGCTGAAAAAAACGCCAGCGGTGACCAGTGATGGCACCCGCATTCACTTGCTCGCCAATATCGAACTTCCCGAAGATTGCGTGGCGGCGCTTGACGCGGGTGCGGTCGGCGTCGGCTTGTTCCGTTCCGAATTTCTGTTCATGGGACGTACCGGGCAAGCCAGCCGGCTCCCCTCGGAAGACGAGCAGTTCGAGTCGTATCGCAGGGCGGTGGTGGCGATGAAGGGCCGTCCGGTCACCATACGCACGCTCGATATCGGCGCGGACAAGCCGCTGGACAAGGATGAAGAGACAGCGCTGAACCCGGCGCTAGGCTTGCGCGCCATACGGTACTGCCTGGCCGAGCCGCACATGTTCCTCACGCAGTTGCGCGCGATACTGCGAGCCTCAGCCTATGGCCCGATCAACCTGCTGCTACCGATGCTGGCGCATGCCTTCGAGATCGATCAGAGCCTCGCCATGATCGAGCAAGCCAAGGCACAGCTGCGCGACACCAAGAAAAAATTTGATCCGAATATCCCAGTCGGCGCAATGATCGAGATCCCGGCCGCCGCGCTGACGCTGCCGCTGTTCATCAAGCGACTGAATTTCCTGTCCATAGGCACGAATGACCTGATCCAGTACACGCTGGCGATTGACCGGGTCGATCACGAGGTGGCGCACTTGTACAACCCGCTACACCCCGCCGTGCTGCAACTGCTGCACACGACGATCTCAGCGGGTGCGAAAGCGGGCATACCGGTCGCCGTCTGCGGCGAGGTCGCCGGCGACCCCAAACTCACCCGACTGCTGCTGGGCATGGGGCTGCGAGAGTTTTCCATGCACCCGGCGCAGTTGCTGACGGTGAAGCAGGAAATACTCAATGCCGATATTGACCTCATCGAGCCCGCGGTGAAGCGAATTCTCAAGACCTATGAAGCGCCAGCCATTGCCGATGCGGTCGAGCGGCTGCGCCTGCTCTGAGGCTGTTTGAACCTCCACTGCGCGGCCCACCGTTTGACGCTGGGCACCGAAATCGCTATGCTTCGTCTGACGCGCCGATTTGACCTTAGCTTGCGGGCGCTCGGGGACTTCCCGGACAAATACGGCTAAAGCGAGCTCGAATCGATGTACGAATCCAGCCCGACAGCCACCGATGCTTTCGGGCTTTTTGTTTTTTTGTGCAGGTAAATCGCTGTCGATGACATCCTTAGGAAACGTCAAGCCGCAGGCTATGCATTTCGCCGAGCCCCTGCCTCTGCAGAGCGGCGCTGCGCTGTCCGACTACACCTTGGTCTACGAGACCTATGGCACGCTGAACGCGGATTGCTCGAACGCCGTGCTGGTTTGTCATGCATTGAATGCCTCGCACCACGTGGCGGGCACCTACGAAGGGCAGCCCAAGAGCGCGGGATGGTGGGACAACATGGTTGGCCCCGGCAAGCCACTGGATACCCAGCGTTTTTTCGTCATCGGCGTGAATAATCTTGGCTCGTGCTTTGGCTCTACCGGCCCCATGCATACCAATCCAGCCACAGGCAAACCTTACGGCGCATCGTTCCCGGTCGTGACGGTTGAAGACTGGGTCCATGCGCAAGCCCGGCTGGCCGATGCGCTGGGCATACGCAAATTTGCGGCGGTGATGGGCGGTTCGCTGGGCGGCATGCAGGCCATGGCCTGGAGCACGCTGTATCCGGACCGACTCGGTCATTGTTTGGTGATCGCATCGACGCCCAAGCTCTCCGCGCAAAATATCGCATTCAATGATGTGGCACGTCAGGCGATACTGACTGACCCGGATTTTCATGAAGGTGATTTTTATGCGCATGGCGTGGTACCCAAGCGCGGCTTGCGTGTGGCGCGGATGATCGGCCACATCACGTATTTATCCGACGATGACATGGCCGAAAAATTTGGCCGCGATCTGCGCGGCACGGATTACCAGTTCGGCTATGGCATTGATTTTGAGATCGAATCCTATCTGCGCTATCAGGGAGATAAATTCTCCGAATATTTTGACGCCAATACCTATTTGTTGATCACCAAGGCCCTCGATTATTTTGATCCTGCGCGCATCTGCGACGGCGATCTGGCCACCGCTTTGTCGGGGACGCAGGCCGAGTTCCTCGTGGTGTCGTTCACCACGGACTGGCGCTTTGCGCCTGAGCGCAGCCGAGAGATCGTGCAGGCATTGGTAAAGAATGAGCGGCGTGTCAGCTACGCCGAGATTGATGCGCCCCACGGGCATGATGCTTTCCTGCTTGACGATCCACGCTACCTGGCCGTGGTGCGTGCGTATTACGACAAGGTCTGGCACGGACTCGATACGCCGGTGCTGGCGGTGCGGCAGGAGGCAGCGTGATCACCGAGCGCTTTGCCGGCTTGCGTGCCGACCTCGCTTTCATCGCGCACTGGGTGGAGCCCGGTGCGCGCGTGCTTGATCTGGGCTGCGGTGATGGCGCGATGATGGACTATCTGCAGGTGGAAAAAAACTGTACCGGTTACGGTGTCGAGATTGATGATGCGCGCATACCGCGTTGCGTGCATCGCGGCGTCTCAGTGATACAGCAAGATCTGGAAGGTGGGCTCGCCATGTTCGCCGATGATGCCTTCGACAGCGTACTGTGCCTATCCGCGCTGCAGATGATGAAAAATGTCGAAGGTGTGCTGCGCGATATCGCGCGCGTTGGGCGTGAGGCCATCGTGTCCTTTCCTAACTTCGCGCACTGGCCGCATCGTCTGGCCTTGCTGAGTGGTCACATGCCGGTATCCGAAAGCCTGCCCTACCAGTGGTATGACACGCCCAACCTGCGCTGCGCGACGATCAGCGATTTTTCTGATCTGGCTGATGAGGTGGGGTTGCGGGTCATCGAATGCGTGGCACTCAAAGAGAATGGCGCACCGGTCGTCTTCTTGCCGAACTGGCGCGGCAGTCTCGCGGTATTTCGGCTTCGTAAAAAATAGACTCACCGTGACACTGGGCGCATGACGACACCTTCCACTTCAGCAGTGCCTGCGGCAAAGCCCTGGCGGCATTATTTCAGCCGTCACATGCTGATCTGCGTGATGCTGGGTTTTACCTCAGGTCTGCCGCTGTTCATTTTGTATAACTTGCTCTCAGCCTGGCTAAAGGCTGAGCAAGTTGACTTGAAATCCATTGGTTTGTTCGCCTTGGTGGGTTTTCCCTACACCTGGAAATTCCTCTGGTCGCCGCTGATGGATCGCTTCCATTTTCCGCTGCTGGGCCGTCGTCGGGGGTGGATGTTTTTCACGCAGCTGGCCTTGCTCGCAGCCGTCGGCAGCATGGGCTTTTTCTCGCCGCTGAGCGAATTGAGCGCCGTGGTGACACTCGCTGGCGTCATCGCGTTTTTGTCTGCCAGCCAAGATATCGTGATCGATGCGTACCGGCGCGAGCTGTTGTCCGATGCCGAGCAGGGCTCAGGCACCGCGCTGTTCGTCAATGCGTACAAGATGTCGACGCTGGTGCCAGGATCGCTGTCACTGATTCTTTCTGACTTTCTGAGCTGGCAAACCGTATTTGGTGTCACGGCCTTATTCATGCTGCCCGGCCTGATCACCACCTTGATGATCAGCGAGCCCGCCATGTATGGTGAGCCACCACGCACACTGCGCGAAGCCGTTGTCGAGCCTTTCCGGGAATTCATGCATCGCAGCGGCTTTTCGCAGGCCATGCTGATACTGGCCTTCATTTTCCTCTACAAGCTCGGCGATTCCATGGCGACCGCGCTGGCCACCCCGTTTTACATGGAGCTGGGCTATACCCGCACCCAGATCGGACTGGTGGCAAAGAATGCCGGCTTGTGGGCGAGCCTGGCGGGCGGCGTACTCGGTGCGGTCTGGTTGGAAAAAACCGGCGTCAATCGCGGCCTGTGGATCTTTGGTGTATTGCAGGCGGTGGCCATTCTCGGCTTTGCCTTGCTGGCACAAACGGGCATGACTGCGGCCGGTACCGAGCCGAGCAGCGTGATGCTGGGTCTGGTGATTGGTCTTGAGGCGTTTGCCGTGGGTCTGGGCACCGCCGCATTCACGGCCTACATTGCGACGACCACAGACCAGCGCTATACCGCGACGCAGTTTGCGTTATTCACCAGTCTGGCGGCTGTGCCGCGTACTTTTTTTAATGCACTCACGGGTTTCATCGTCGCGCAGACAGGATGGTTTGTTTTCTTCCTGATCTGCTTTGCACTGGCCATTCCCGGCATGCTGCTATTGCCGAAGATCGCTCCGTGGAATCCAGATCAGCCTGCGCAAGATCCGTGATTCATTGCTGAATTTTCAGTGCGAGCATCAGCACCACGGCACTGGCCATTGCAGCGGTGGCGGCCCAGCCCAGCCATTTCAGCTCGCGCGTGACCACGAAAGCGCCCATCACTCGGCGTTGGCTCGCCAGGCGCATCATCACGATCATGATGGGCACGGAGACGATGCCATTGAGCACAGCGGCCCAGTACAGCGCCTGTAGAGGATCGATCTCGCTGATGCCGATGCCGGCACCGACGAGTGTCGATACCGAGATGATGCCGTAGAAGCGAACACCCGGCCCGGGACGAAGATCGAGTCCGGCCGGCCACGCAAAGGCGCCTGCCACGGCATAGGCCGCAGAGCCCGCCAGCACGGGAATGGCCAGCGAGCCGGTGCCAACGATACCCAGCGCGAACAGCAGGAACGCGAATTCCCCGGCGATCGGTCTGAGTGCCAGCGCCGCATCGCGTGAGCTCTGTATATCGGTAATGCCCTGCCTGAACAGCGTTACTGCCGTGGTCAGCATGATGAAAAAAGCGATCAGGTTAGATATTCCCATGCCTAGCCAATTATCGATCGCGATACGCCGCAGATGTGCCCTGGCCTGCTCTGGCGCTTGCCGCAGCGGTCGTGCACCGGGATTTGCTTTGAGTTCTTCGACTTCTTGCGACGCCTGCCAGAAAAACAGATAGGGGCTGATAGTGGTACCCAAAATGGCGACCAGCGTGGTCAGATAACGGGCATTCAATTGCAGGCGAGGCAGCGCCAAAGAATAGAGCACCTCGCCCCAGTCGATCTGCACGGTGAACACCGTACCTACATAAGCGAGCAGCGAAAGCGTCAGCCACTTCAGTACTCGGACATAGCGCACATACGGAATAATTATCTGAAGCAGCACCGAGGTGGTGCCGAATATCACGACCCAGACCGTAGGCGATCCGCCTGCGATCAGTAACACGACATCTGCCATTGCCGCGAGATCAGCCGCGATATTGATCGTGTTGGCAATGACTAGTAAACCGACGACCGTGATCAAAAGTCCTTTTCCATGCCAGCGCCGAAGATTGCTGGCCAGGCCTTCGCCAGTGACACGGCCAATGCGCGCGCTGACTGACTGTATGCCTACCATCAATGGCCAAGTGATCAGCAAGGTCCATAGTATCTGCAAGCCGAACTGCGCCCCACCCTGAGAATACGTTGCGATACCACTGGGATCGTCATCGGCGGCGCCCGTGATTAGCCCGGGTCCGAGTTTTTTCGTGAGCGACGCGCGATCGACTTGCACTTGCCGCCGACATTTTTTTTGTGTGGCAGTGCCTTGGGGTATGTCAGGGTTGTCGGGCATCGCATGATACTAGCAGCCAGCAGCGCTCCTGGTAGATCTGCACAGCGCTATGTTGCGCACGCTACACTGCGGGCTGGCGGTCAAGTTGCCTACCGGATTCGATACCATGGAAGGTCGATGCTGAATATTCTCTGGCTGAGTTTTTTTGTCATTGCCGCGCTCAGTTCCACTTGGCGATGGCTGGTTGTCGGGGATGCGGCTGTGTTCGCGAGCATGGTCGACAGTCTGTTCGCGATGGCAAAATTATCGGTTGAAGTGATGATTCTGCTGTTTGGCACGCTCACGCTGTGGCTGGGTTTTTTGCGCATCGCCGAAAAAGCCGGACTGGTCGAGGCCTTGTCGCGCTGGCTGTCGCCACTGTTCATGCGACTCATGCCCGAGGTGCCGCCCGGTCATCCCGTGCTGGGATTGATCACCATGAATTTCACTGCGAACGCGCTCGGCTTGGATAATGCCGCCACACCGATAGGCTTGAAGGCCATGCGCGAATTGCAGTCATTAAATCCGGTACCCGACGTCGCGAGTAACGCACAGATACTGTTTCTGGTGTTGAATGCTTCTTCGTTGACGCTACTGCCGGTGTCGATTTTCATGTATCGCGCGCAGCAGGGAGCAGCGGATCCCACCCTGGTTTTTCTGCCTATCCTGCTGGCCACCGCCGCATCGACGCTCACCGGGTTTTTGTCAGTGGCTGTCGTTCAGCGCTTAAAACTGCGCGACCCGGTCTTCATGGGAAGCTTGCTCGCGGCGGCGCTCGCGTTTGGCAGTGTTATCGCGCTGCTATCCGGGCTGTCATCCGCGGCGCTGGCGGCGCTGTCTTCCCTGCTGGGTAATGCGGCACTGTTTGGGCTCATCCTGATATTCGTACTGGCCGGCGCGGTGCGACGCATACCCGTGTATGAAGCTTTTGTTGATGGGGCGCGTGAAGGCTTCGAGGTGGCCAAACATCTTCTGCCTTATCTGGTGGCGATGCTGTGCGCAGTCGGCGTGTTGCGTGCATCGGGCGCGCTCGATGTGCTGCTCGGGCTGATACGCGCTGTTGTAGAGTTTGTCGGCTGGGACCAGCGTTTCGTTGATGCGCTACCCACCGCGCTGGCCAAGCCTTTCTCGGGCAGTGCTGCGCGCGCGATGCTGATCGAGACAATGAGCACACATGGCGTTGATAGTTTTCCGGCACTGCTGGCTGCCACCGTACAGGGAAGCACCGAGACAACATTTTATGTGTTGGCGGTGTATTTTGGCGCTGTTGGCATACAGCGCGCGCGGCATGCGGTGGCTTGCGCTTTGCTGGCCGATCTGGCCGGTGTGGTGGCATCGATAGCGGTGTGTTACTGGTTTTTCGGGTAGTAGCCCGGCTTCGGTGATCGTAGATATCACCAGATTTTCCACAGGAACGCTGAGCAGCCGCTGGCATACCGCAGGGCGACCTCCCCGAATGACATCGCTGGCGCTATGGGTGTCCAGCATGCAAAGGGTCATGCTGACGACTCGGCAAAGGGATCACGATCATGCCTGCCTTGCTGTCGGTCTTTTGCGCTCATGAAGTCGGCGCGGGACTCCGCCGGCGAGATCCCGCGCCGACGCTTGGTTCAGGCAGGGAAACCGTAGTCAATCACCAGCGGCGAATGATCTGAGAACCGCTCGTCTTTGTAGACGGAGGCATGCTTCGCAGTCGCCGCAATGCCCGGCGTGGCAACGTGGTAGTCGATGCGCCAACCGACATTGTTGGCCCACGCTTGTCCGCGATTGCTCCACCAGGTGTAGGCCTCGCTTGTGGCCTCGGGATGCAGCAAGCGATACACATCGCGCCAGTCGGCTTTATCCAGCACGCTCGTCATCCAGGCACGCTCCTCTGGCAGAAAGCCTGAGTTCTTCTGGTTGCTCTTCCAGTTCTTCAGATCGATTTCCTTGTGGGCGATATTCCAGTCGCCGCAGATCACCACCTCGCGGCCTGACTGGCGCAACTCGATCAGATGCGGCATGAAGGCCTTCATGAACCGAAATTTTGCCTGCTGCCGCTCGTCGCTGGATGAACCGGATGGGCAGTACAGCGAGATCACCGACAGCTTGCCGATATCGACTTGCGCGTAGCGTCCTTCGGCATCGAACTCCGCATTACCGAATCCTGCCGTGACGGAGTCGGGTGCCTTGCGCGAATATACGCCCGTGCCCGAGTAAGCTTTTTTTTCGGCGTAGTGAAAGTGACCGTGATAACCGAACGGCGAAAGGAAGATATCCGTCATGTCCGCTTCTTGCGCTTTCAACTCTTGCACGCAGATAAAGTCTGCCTGCTGCTTTTGCATCCACTCAAAGAAATTCTTTTTGGCGGCAGAGCGTATGCCGTTGAGGTTGGCTGAGATGATTTTCATGGTCTGTGAATATAAAAGTCTCGCTGGATAGCGGCAAGCATAACCGATCAGAGCGTGCGGGACGCGCTGTAAAATGTGAGCTTGGCAGGTTTTGGGCAGGTCAATTGTCAGGGTGATTACGTGAGCAAACTGCGTCAGCAATTCATTGAATTTTCTGTCAAAGCCGGTGTGTTGCGCTTCGGCGAATTCACGACCAAGGCGGGGCGGCTGTCGCCGTATTTTTTTAATGCGGGCTTGTTCAATGATGGCGAGCGGCTGGGGCAGCTGGCGACCTTTTACGCGCAGACCCTGCTGGATTCAGGCATAGATTTCGACATGCTGTTCGGTCCGGCATACAAGGGCATCACGTTGGCCTCGGCAACGGCGGTAGCGCTGGCGGCCAAAGGTCACAATGTGCCCTTCGCGTACAACCGCAAAGAAGCCAAGGATCATGGTGAGGGCGGCACCATCGTCGGTGCAAAGCTCGCGGGTCGCGTCGTGATCATTGATGATGTGATCTCTGCCGGCACCTCGGTACGCGAATCTGTGGAGATGATTCGCGCCAACGGTGCGACACCCTGTGCGGTACTGATCGCACTGGACCGTATGGAAAAGAGCGGCGCCGAGGGCGCGCTGTCGCCACTGTCAGCCGTGCAGGAAGTCGAGCAGAGTTTTGGCATGCCGGTGCTGCCGATTGCGAACCTGAACGATCTGTTCAGCTATCTCTCTGGCACCGGTTCTGAGTTGGCGCAGCACAAGCCAGCGGTGGCTGCTTATCGGGAGAAGTACGGCGTTGCATAGACCCACAGAATGAGGCAAGGTCGGCTAGTGCAGAGGCGCTTAGCCTAGCTTCAGCTTCAACAATTCGGTCAGCTGCGTCGGATTCGCCTTGCCCTTGGACGCTTTCATCGCCTGACCAATCAGCGCATTGAATGCCTTCTCTTTGCCTGATTGATATTCTTCGACCGACTTCGCGTTTGCAGCGAGTACCTCATCGACTATCTTCTCCAGTGCGCCGGTGTCGGAGATTTGTTTCAACCCCTTCGATTCGATGATGTCGTCGGCAAGTGCAGCGGATGACGATGGGGCTTCCCACATCGCGGCGAATACTTCTTTTGCGATCTTGTTTGAGATCGTGCCATCGGCAATACGTGTCACCAGCAGCGATAACTGCTCCGCGCTGACCGGAGATTCGCTGATCTCCATGCCTTCACGGTTCAGTATGGAGGCCACATCGCCCATCATCCAGTTCGCGGCGAGCTTGGCTTGTTCCTTGCCCGCTGCGGCGACCACTGCTTCGAAGTAAGCGGCCATGCCTTTGGACTGCGTGAGGACCATGGCGTCATACTCGGGCAGACGGTAGTCTTTGATGAAGCGCTCACGCATCGCACCGGGTAGCTCGGGCAGCGACGCCTTGACGCGGTCTATCCACGCCTGCGCGATCACCAGCGGTGGCAGGTCGGGATCAGGGAAGTAGCGATAATCCATCGCATCTTCCTTGCTGCGCATAGAACGGGTTTCTTTTTTGTCCGGATCATAGAGCCGGGTCTCTTGCACGACCGTGCCACCCTCTTCGATCAGCTCGATCTGGCGACGGACTTCGTAGTTAATGGCTTCTTCGAGGAAGCGGAAAGAATTCAGGTTCTTGATCTCGCAGCGGGTGCCGAATGCCTGCTGCCCGGCAGGGCGTACCGACACATTCGCATCGCAACGGAAGGAGCCTTCTTGCATGTTGCCATCGCAGACGCCCAGCCACACGACGAGTGCATGCAGCGCCTTTGCGTAGGCGACGGCTTCAGCAGCGCTGCGCATGTCCGGTTCGGTCACGATCTCGAGCAGCGGTGTGCCGGCACGGTTGAGGTCGATACCCGTCATGCCGTGATAATCCTCGTGCAGCGACTTACCGGCGTCTTCTTCCAGATGGGCGCGGGTCAGCTGCACGGTCTTCATGTCGGCCTTGCCCTCTTTTTCGATCGCAAAGCTGATGGTGCCGCCCTGAACGACCGGGATGTCGAACTGACTGATCTGATAGCCTTTGGGCAGATCAGGATAAAAATAATTTTTGCGCGCAAAGACCGAGCTTGGCGCGATCGTGGCACCAACCGCCAGCCCAAACTGTATCGCTCGCTCGACCGCGCCTTTGTTCAGCACGGGCAGCACGCCGGGCAGCGCAAGATCCACCGGGCAGGCTTGGGTATTGGGTTCGGCGCCGAAGGCAATCGGCGCACCGCTGAAAATTTTGGATTGCGTAGTGAGCTGCGCATGTGTCTCCAGCCCGATCACGACTTCCCATTGCATGATGCGTTTCCTTGTCAGGTTTTTGGTGCGTGGTGCGCTTAGCTGGCCTGCGGACGGCGTGTGTGCCAATCAGTCGTCTGCTGAAATTGGTGCGCAATGTTGAGCAGTTTCGCTTCGCTAAAGTAATTGCCAATCAACTGTAGCCCGACAGGACGCTTGCTATTCTTGTCACCCTGACCAAAGCCCACGGGTATCGACATGCCCGGCAGGCCGGCGAGGCTAGTCGAGAGCGTGTAAATGTCGGCCAGATAATTGGCAACCGGATCATTTACTTTCGAGCCTAGATCCCAGGCTACGGTGGGCGCGACCGGCCCCATGATCACATCGCATTGCGCAAAGGCTTGCTGGAAGTCTTGCGCGATCAGCCGGCGGATCTTTTGCGCCTGCAGATAGTAGGCATCGTAGTACCCGTGGGAGAGTACGTAGGCGCCAACCAGAATCCGGCGTTTTACCTCGTCGCCAAAACCCTCGGAGCGCGTCTTGCGGTACATGTCAGCGAGGTCGGCATAGTCTTTTGCGCGATGACCGTAGCGCACCCCATCAAAGCGCGACAGGTTTGACGAAGCTTCTGCCGGAGCGATCACGTAGTACACGGGGATCGATAGTGCAGTCTTCGGTAATGAAATATCGATCAGCGTCGCGCCCAGCTTTTCATAAGCTTTCAATGCGTCGCGCACGGCCTGTTCAACATCGCTGGCCAGGCCCTCGCCAAAATATTCTTTCGGCATGCCGATCTTCAGACCTTGGAGATCATCATTCAGGTGCCGGGAAAAATCTTCCGGTTCGCGCTCAATGGAAGTCGAATCGCGTTCATCGAAACCCGCCATCGCGCCCAAGAGCAGTGCGCAGTCTTCTGCAGTCCACGCCATTGGGCCGCCTTGATCCAGTGACGATGCAAAAGCGATCATGCCGTAGCGTGACACTCGGCCATAGGTGGGCTTGATGCCGGTGATACCGCACAGGGCTGCGGGCTGGCGAATCGAGCCGCCTGTGTCGGTACCGGTGGCGGCGGGTGTGAGGCCACCTGCGACTGCTGCAGCAGAACCGCCGGAAGACCCACCGGGGACAGCGCGGGTATCCCACGGGTTCTTCACTGCACCAAAAAACGAATTTTCATTCGCCGAGCCCATCGCAAATTCGTCGCAGTTCAATTTCCCCAGTGTGACCATGCCTGCTTTGCGGAACTGTTCCACGACAGTTGCATCAAACGGGCTGTTGTAGCCAGCAAGCATTTTTGATCCCGCGGTTGATGGCCAGCCCCGCGTAACAAAAATATCTTTGTGCGCCAAAGGTAGGCCGGTCAGGGGGGTGGAGTCACCGCGTGCGATGCGTGCATCCGCGTCTTTGGCCTGTGCCAGGGTCAGATCCGGGTTCAGGCCGGTGAATGCATTGAGGGTGCTGGCGGCGATGCGCTGCAAATACAGCTGGGCCAGCTCGGTGGCGGAGACCTGTTTGCTCTTGAGCTGCGCTGAAAGTTCGGTGAGTGTGTGCGTGTGCATTCCGTAATGAGCAGGTAGACCGGCGAGCTGTCGCCGCGTGCCGCGATGGCGGCGCAGCTCGGCGTGATTATTCGATAACCTTGGGCACCAGATACAGCCCGTCCTGAACGGCGGGTGCCGGTTTCTGATAGTCCTCGCGATGATTGGTTTCGCTGACCACGTCCTCGCGCAACCGAAGTGCAAGATCATCGCGCCAGACAGCAATCGGGTGTGGCAGCGGGCTGACCCCCGTGGTGTCGATGGCTTTCATCTGTTCGACAAGCAGAAAAATGCTGTTGAGCTTGTCGAGTGCATCGGCCGACTGCGGCTCATCAAGCTCCAGTTGGGCCAACTTGGACAGGCGGGCAATATCGTTCAGGGTCAGAGACATGAGGCGTGCGCGCGTTGTTTGCGCAGGTCAGGGATTAAAAAATGGAAAACTCGACAAGCGCCAGGTTTCGTAGCGGAAAAGACCCCGAAGCACTTCATTTTTTCGCGTTTCTACCGGCCAATTTGCAAGGAATTATAAGGTAGAATGTCAGGTTTATGGCCGTAAAGGCGCCTTGTGAAAGCTCACCAGAGACTCACAAACAGGTCACCCAAGGCGCAGCGCTGGCAACAAATGGGTAATTTCAAAGCCCGGAGCATGATCCGGGCGCAAAAGGATACGATTTCATGTTTGGATTTCTTCGCAGTTATTTCTCCAACGACCTCGCCATTGACCTCGGCACAGCGAACACGCTGATTTACGTGCGAGGTCTGGGCATCGTGCTCGACGAGCCCTCTGTGGTGGCTATTCGCCAGCAGGGCGGGCCCAATGCGAAAAAGAACATTCAGGCCGTGGGTAAGGAAGCCAAGCAGATGCTTGGCAAAGTGCCCGGCAATATCGAGGCGATCCGTCCGATGAAGGATGGCGTGATCGCGGACTTCACCGTCACCGAGCAGATGCTCAAGCAGTTCATCCGCATGGTGCACGATACCAAGCTGTTCAAGCCCTCGCCGCGCATCATCATTTGCGTCCCCTGCGGTTCAACCCAGGTCGAGCGCCGTGCCATCCGTGAATCCGCGCTGGGCGCAGGCGCGTCGCAGGTTTTTCTCATCGAAGAGCCGATGGCTGCCGCCATTGGTGCCGGCCTGCCCGTGTCCGAAGCGACGGGCTCGATGGTGGTCGATATCGGCGGCGGCACGACCGAGGTCGGCATCATCTCGCTGGGCGGCATGGTCTACAAAGGCTCGGTCCGCGTCGGTGGCGACAAATTCGATGAGGCGATCGTTAACTACATTCGCCGCAACTACGGCATGCTCATCGGTGAGCAAACCGCCGAGACCATCAAGAAGCAGATTGGTTCCGCTTTCCCGGGTACCGAAGTGCGCGAGATGGAAGTCAAGGGCCGCAACCTGTCCGAAGGTATTCCGCGCTCCTTCACGATCTCGAGCAACGAGGTACTTGAAGCGCTGACCGACCCCCTCAACAGCATTGTCTCGGCCGTCAAGAACGCGCTGGAGCAGACGCCACCCGAACTCGGCGCCGACATCGCCGAAAAGGGCATGATGCTCACCGGCGGTGGCGCGCTGCTGCGCGATCTCGACCGACTGCTGATGGAAGAGACGGGTCTTCCGGTGCTGGTGGCTGAAGACCCGCTGACTTGCGTGGTGCGCGGGTCCGGCATGGCACTGGAGCGCATGGATAAGCTCGGCTCTCTGTTCTCCTACGAGTAAATGCTCGCCGGCCGTTCGCTCCCCGCTCGCCGCCGGCCTCACTGTCTCCGTTTCTCTGCTGCCCTCCCGCTGGTGTCGGGTAGCGTCAGCCGGGCAGTCTGCGGCCCGGGGCCTGTCGGTCGTGTTGTGATGACCATCAATTGGTTTAAAGTTTCGCACTGATGGAATACACGCCACCGCCACTCTTCAAGCAAGGCGCTTCCGCTCGCGCCAAGATGCTGATCTTCGCGCTGATCGCGCTGGGGCTGCTGATGGCGGACTCCCACCTCAAGGCACTGGCCGTGGTCCGGCAGGCGGTCGGCGTTGCGCTCTATCCCTTACAGGTCGTCGCCATGCTGCCGCGCGATGCATTTTTTGCGACGACAGATTATTTCACCTCGCTCTCTGGCCTCAAGGTCGAGAACGCACGCATGAAAGAGCAGCAGGTGCTCAATGCGCAGCAACTCCAGCAGAGTCAGATTCTGCTTGCCGAGAATGCGCATCTGCGCAAGCTGCTCGCTGCCTCCGAGCGTCTGACGCTGAAGTCGGTGATGAGCGAGATACTGTACGACGCACGCGATCCCTTCTCGCGCAAGGTGATCATCGACCGCGGTTCCAGCCATGGCGTTCTTGCTGGCCAGCCAGTGATCGACGACCTTGGCGTGGTCGGTCAGGTGACGCGCGTATTCCCCTTCACCTCCGAGGTGACGCTGCTGACCGACAAAGATCACGCGATCCCAGTGCAAGTGCTACGCAGCGGTGTTCGCAGCGTGGCTTACGGACGCGGACAGTCGAATGTGCTCGAGCTGCGCTTCATGGCCTCGAATGCCGATATTCAAAAAGGCGACGTGCTGCTGACGTCCGGCATCGATGGTGTCTACCCGTCCGGGCTTGCGGTGGCGACGGTGGGATCGGTGGATGCCAAGACCTCCGATGCCTTCGCCCGTATCCTCTGTCAGCCCAGTGCCGGCGTCTCGCGTCACCGCCAGTTGCTGGTGCTCCTGGCAGATGCGAAAGACATGCCGCCGCCGCCGCCCTCGGAGAACAGTTCGCAGACAGAGCCTCGCAAGCGCCGCAAAGATCCGGAGAATCCATGATCGATCGTGACCACATTCTGCTGCCGGTCAATCCTGCCTTCATCGCGTTCAGCCTGGTGGCAGCGTTCTTCATGAACCTCTTCCCCTGGGGTGCTTGGGGCTGGGTGCCCGACTTCGTCGCGATGACACTGGTTTTCTGGAGCATTTATCAGCCGCGCAAAGTGGGTATCGGCATCGCTTTCCTCATGGGGCTGGTAATGGATGTGCACAGTGCCTCGCTGCTGGGCGAGAATGCGCTTGCCTACACCTTGTTGTCCTACTTTGCGATCACTATCCACCGCCGCGTGCTCTGGTTCCGCCCCACCGTGCAGGCACTGCACGTGTTGCCGCTGCTGGTCGTGATGCAGGTAGTGCAAATGCTGATTCAGCTGGCGGTCACCGGCAAATTACCCGGCTGGCTGTTTTTTGCGCAGAGCATCGTCGCGACCATGATCTGGCCGGTGGTTTGCTGGCTGCTGCTGGCGCCCCAGCGACGTGCTGTCGATCGTGACGAGACACGCCCGATCTGATGCCATCCCCTGCGTCGTGCATGACATGCTGAGGTCTCCTTACGGCAAGCAATGACAGAGATAAAAGATACAGAACGCGAACTACAGCTGTTCAGGATGCGCCTGTCTGTCGCTGGCCTGGTGGTGTTCATCTGCTTTGGCCTCTTGATGCTGCGCTTCCTGTGGCTGCAGGCCATACGCCATAGTGAATATTTCGAGCGCGCCGAGAGTAACCGTATCTCCATTGTCCCTGCGGTGCCTAACCGTGGCTTGATCATCGACCGCAATGGCGTGGTCCTGGCGCGTAACTTCTCCGCGTACACGCTGGAGATTACACCGGCGAAGATCGAGCGTAATCTCGACACCGTGATCGACGAGCTCTCCCAGCTTGTTGATATTCAGCCCAAGGATCGCAAGCGCTTTCGCCGTCTGATGGAAGAATCGAAGACTTTCGAGAGCTTACCCATACGCACCCGTCTGACCGATGAAGAAGTCGCGCGCTTTGCAGCGCAGCGCTACCGTTTTCCCGGCGTCGATATTCAGGCGCGTCTGTTCCGTCAGTATCCGCTGGGCCAGACCGCATCGCACATGATTGGTTACATCGGTCGGGTCAACAAGGCCGAGGCAGAACGCCTGGAAGCCAGTGAGGACGGCGCAAATTATCGCGGCACCGAGTACATCGGCAAAGAAGGTCTCGAGAAGAGCTACGAGAAAGAGCTGCATGGCATCACCGGCTATGACGAGATCGAAGTCTCTGCGGGTGGCCGTGCAGTGCGTAATTTATCGCGTACCGCACCGACCGCAGGCAACAACCTGATTCTCTCGGTGGATATCGAGCTGCAAAAGATCATCGAGCAAGCGTTCGGTGACCGCCGTGGTGCGCTGGTCGCCATCGAGCCAGAGACCGGCGATATTCTCGCGTATGTCTCCATGCCCACCTTCGATCCCAATTTGTTTGTCGAGGGCATTGATGCGAAAAGCTGGGAAGAGCTCAACACCTCGCTCGACAAGCCGCTGCTGAACCGTCCCCTGATCGGCAGCTACCCGCCGGGCTCGACCTTCAAGCCTTACATGGCACTCGCCTCACTTGAACTTGGCAAGCGCACGCCCGAGCAGGCCATCTCTGATCCTGGATTCTTTTGGTTCGGTAACAACAAATTCCGCGACGATAAAGAAGGCGGCCATGGTCGCGTGGACATGTACAAATCCATCGTCCAGAGCTGCAATACCTATTACTACAATCTCGCGAACGATCTGGGCATTGATGCGATACACGACTTCATGAAGCCGTTTGGCTTTGGCCAGCTTACAGGCGTTGATCTGGAAAACGAGCGTCGCGGTGTGCTGCCCTCGGCGGAATGGAAACGACAGACCTACAAGCGCCCCGAGCAGCAGAAGTGGTTTGCCGGTGAGACCATCTCGGTCGGCATCGGGCAGGGCTACAACTCGTTCACGCCACTGCAGCTGGCGCATGCGGTGTCGAATCTCTCCAACAACGGCGTGGTGATGAAGCCCCACCTGGTGAAGATGGTCGAGAACGGTACCAACAAGTCTCGCAAACTCACCGTGCCTAAAGAGAGCTACCGGATACCACTCAAGCAGGAGCATGTCGATTTTGTCCGGCAGGCGATGGTGGGCGTGACGAAGGAAGGAACCTCAGCGCGTTCTTTTGCCAATGCCCCCTACCTTTCCGGTGGCAAGACCGGCACCGCGCAAGCGGCTGCGATGAGCAAGAGCGTGAAATACGACGCCAGCAAGATTGCTGAACGGCTGCGCGATCACTCGCTGTATATCGCTTTTGCACCGGCCGACAAGCCCAAGATCGCGCTCGCTGTCATTGTCGAGAATTCGGGCTTTGGTGCAGCGGCCGCTGCGCCGATTGCTCGCCTTGCCATCGACTACTACCTGCTGGGCAAGCGGCCTGAGAGCCCTGCGAAATCCGGCAAGCCGGCAGCGACCGAGGTCGCACTGCCAGCGGGCGGTGCATCAGCGACCCCATCCACGACGGCACCGACGGCGGCACCCGCTGCTACCGCTAGCACCGCCGTGACCGCGCTGCCCAAGCCCCTCACGCCACCGGCGGCGCCGGTACCGACACCGCAAAAGCCGGGCCCTACTCCGGCGGCACCCGCTGCGGTGTTGCCTGCAGCGCCGCAGGTATCGGGTAACAACAAGCCCGCGAGCAGCACGACGGCCGGCAATACCAACAAGCCGCCGGTCAAGCCCGCCGCGCCGGCAACGACCAACGGGTCTACAGGGAGCGCACCATGATTGCAGTAGCTCAGGGAGGTCGTTATCCGGTCCTGGAGACCGTGCGCCGGCGCTTTTTCATCTTTGACCGTTCATTGACGATCATTCTCGGCCTGATTCTTTTGCTGGGTTGCCTGGCCGTTTCTTCTGCGGCGATGGATTTCCCGGGGCGTTTCGAAGGTCATTTGCGCAATATTGCGGTTGGTATCGCCGTCATGTGGATCGCAGCCATGATCCCCCCACAAAAGCTGATGCGTTTCGCCGTGCCGATCTACGTAACCGGCTTGGCCTTGCTGGTGGGCGTCGCCCTATTCGGTCTGATCAAGAATGGCGCTCGCCGCTGGCTGAATATTGGCGTGATCATTCAGCCTTCTGAGATCATGAAGCTTGCGCTGCCGCTGATGCTGGCCTGGTATTTT
Organism: Oxalobacteraceae bacterium; assembly: GCA_046090895.1. Classification (GTDB taxonomy): domain Bacteria; phylum Pseudomonadota; class Gammaproteobacteria; order Burkholderiales; family Burkholderiaceae_D; genus Pernthalerella. The sequence continues at coordinate 52,107 of JBJTAS010000056.1, forward strand.
CAGAAGCGCGAGGGCATGATCCGCTGGCGCGACTTCTTTGCGGCGGCGCTGTTGTTGGCGCTGCCGGTGGGCCTGATTCTGCGACAGCCCGATCTGGGTACGGCGATGCTGGTGACCTCGTCCGGTTTTTTTGTGATCTTTCTCGCTGGGCTGTCGTGGCGCTTGATCATTGGGCTGGGCATTGCCGGGCTGGCCAGCCTACCCTTGCTGTGGACTCTACTGCATGACTATCAGCGGCACCGGATCATGACGCTGATCGACCCGACCTCGGACCCGCTCGGCAAGGGCTTTCACATCATTCAATCCACGATCGCGATCGGCTCGGGCGGGCTGATCGGCAAAGGCTGGCTCAATGGTACGCAGTCGCATCTGGAGTTCATTCCCGAGCGAACGACAGACTTCATCTTTGCTGTGTTCTCCGAAGAGTTCGGTCTGTTGGGTAATGGCGCGCTGCTGGTCCTGTATCTGCTGCTGATTGGGCGCGGATTGATCATCGCTGCGAACGCCCCCACGCTGTTCTCGCGCTTGCTCGCCGGTGCGCTGACGCTCTCCATCTTCACCTATGTGTTCGTCAACATGGGGATGGTGAGCGGCATTTTGCCAGTGGTCGGCGTGCCGCTGCCATTCATCAGCTACGGGGGTACCGCCTTCGTCACCCTCAGTCTGGGTGTGGGTACGCTGATGAGCATACAGCGTCACCGCAAGCTGGTGCAGACCTGACGCAGTGAGCGCTTCGATGGAGTGGCCGCGATCATCCTCACCTGCCTACAGCCGCTGGCCGGGCGTGGCGGCACTGTGGTCTCTGCTAAGTGTGTCTGCCTGCACCACGGTCGATCTGTCGGTGCGTGACGAACCGCGTGCACCGTCGCCAGTGACTGCTGCACCCGCGCCCTCTGCGCCGGCTGCTGCTGTCGCCTCCGCCCCTGCGGTGGATGCAGCGACTGCCGGCAAAAAACCGGGGGGCTATTATCTGGACGATGGCCCGGCGGACAAGATGCCCGAAGGATTACTGGACACTCCCGATGCCGAGCCGAGGATAGAGCCCTACGCCAAAGGTCCCAGCAAGCCCTATACCGTGTTCGAGCAGACGTATGTGCCGATCACGGACAGTCGCCCTTTCGTGCAACGCGGAAAAGGCAGTTGGTATGGCAAGAAATTTCATGGCCAGCGCACGGCCTCGGGCGAGATCTACGACATGTTCAAGATGACGGCAGCGCATCCCACTTTGCCGATACCGTCGTACGCACGAGTCACCAATCTTCGCAATGGCAAGCAGGTGATGGTGCGCGTCAATGATCGCGGGCCATTTCATCCTGAGCGCATCATTGATCTGTCGTATACCGCCGCCCTCAAGCTGGGTTATGTGCAGAGCGGCAGCACCGAGCTGGAAGTGGAGCGACTGCTGCCCGAGGAGATTTCCCGGCTGCAGGCCGAGAAACGCGGTCGTGAATCAGTAAGCAAGTCGCCCTCGCCCGGCGCAGAAGATCCTATTGCCCGACTGGCCGGAGGAGGTGTGCCGCCGGTCGCTGCAGAGAGCACGGGTATCTTCTTGCAGTTTGGTGCGTATGCGCAGGCCAATAATGCGCAGGCCATGCGCGAGCGTTTATTGTCGGGCTGGCCCTCGGAGCTGCCGCCGCCCACGGTGGTGCAGACCGGCGGCTTGTATCGCTTGCACAGCGGTCCGTTTGCATCGCGTGAGCAAGCAAGCGCCGCGGCCCAGCAGCTCAGGGCCGTCTCGCAGATCAGTACCGCCATCGTTCAGCGCTAGCGGGCTGAGTGGATTGCGCTCGGTCCGTCGCGCTCAGTCGGCAGGGTTTTCCGGCCTGAGTTCCAGAGCAAGCTGATACAGCGTATTTTTTTTCATCCCAGTGATTTTTGCCGCCAGTGCGGCTGCCTGACTGACCGGGAGTTCTTCGAGCAGCGTCTGCACGATGCGGCGCGCCTCCGACAGCGGTTGATCATCGGTAGCGTTCTGTCCTTCTACGACCAGCACGAATTCGCCGCGCTGATGATTGGCCTCGGCACTTAGCCAGCCGGGCGCGTCGGCGAGGCGACACCGGTGAACTTGCTCGAACAATTTAGAGATTTCGCGCGCGATCACGATGCGACGCTCTGGCCCCAGAATTTTCAGCAATGCTTGCGATGCTTCGAGAATCCGGTGTGGCGCTTCATAGAACACCAGGTTGGCGGTTGAAGAGACTAGCCCTGCCAGTAATTGCTCTCGCTGCGAAGATTTTGCGGGCATGAAGCCAACGAAATGAAATGAGTCGGAGCGCAGTCCGCTTACAGACAGCGCCGCGATCGCGGCCGAGGGGCCCGCTATCGGTATTACCCTCAGACCCGCTTCTGTCACAGCATCGACAATGCGCGCGCCGGGATCCGATACGGCAGGTGTTCCTGCATCCGACACCAGGGCGATGCGTGCGCCCGCGTGCAATCGCTCGATGATACGTTGCGCCGTCTCACGCTCATTGTGCTGATGGGCAGAAAACAGCGGTTTCGACAAGCCCAGACGCGTCATCAATTGCCCGGTGTTGCGCGTATCCTCACACGCAATCGCATCGGCCAGTGAAAGCACCCGTATCGCACGCAGACTGAGATCACCCACATTTCCGATCGGTGTCGCGACTACGTACAATGCGCGTTCCGGAAAAGTTTGTCGGTCCATCTCATCCCAGAGCAGGGCCAGGCAATCAGGCGAGAACGACGGCGTCAATGAGTTCATCAGGGGAGCCTAGGTCGGGCAGGCGCACAGGCAGTCATTTGCCTGTCATCAGCGCATTGTACAAAACTGCCCGACAGCGACAGCCATGACGGTTGCATTAGGCAAGCAGGCGGAAGACCGGGCGCTGGCTTACTTGGTGCGACAGGGCTTGCGTCTGATCGTGCGTAATTATCGATGCCGCGTGGGCGAGATCGATCTGATCATGCAAGACGTCGGTGTGCTGGTATTTGTCGAAGTCCGGTCACGCAGCAGCACGCGCTATGGCGGCGCGGCCGCCAGTGTCGGCCCCGTGAAGCAGCAGCGGCTGTGGCGAACGGCCGAGCATTACTTGATGCGGTATCGCCATCCGCCTGCTTGTCGCTTCGATCTGGTGGCCATGGATGGCGAGTCACTGCAATGGATACGGGATATGCTTCGGCGCTAGCAAGATGCCTTGGTGGCCGGTGCGGACAACAGAAAAAATTTCCCCGCGAGCGCAAACACCGACAACACCTAGCGTAGTACAGCCGCCATCGATCTCTCGGGTCGGCGCAGAGCGGGTTGCTGCATTTATAATCGGTGCTCTATGAGCAAACAACGCATCATCAGTCATTTCAACGAGATTGCCGAGCTCCAGATACAGGCGGCTTCCGAACTGGCGGGGCCTATCGAGCAGGCGATCGAGCTGATGTTCACCTCGTTGTCGAACGGTAATCGCATCCTAGCCTGCGGCAATGGGGGCTCCGCCGCCGACTGCCAGCATTTTGCGGCGGAGCTGGTGGGACGGTTCGAGCGTGAGCGGCTACCTTTGCCGGCGATGGCGCTGTCTGCCGATGCGTCTATCCTGACGGCGATTGGCAATGAGTATGGGTTTGGCGATATCTTCGCCAAGCAAGTTCAGGCCTACGGGCAGGCGGGCGATGTGCTGCTGGCCATCACCCCATCGGGCGGTTCCGCCAATGTGATGGCAGCGATCGAAGCGGCGTTGGAGCGCGAGATGCGCGTGGTCGCGTTGACCGGCCGCGCTGGCGGCAACATTCCCCGCCTGCTGACCGACGCGGATGTCCATATCTGCGTACCGCATGAGCGCATCTCACGCATACAGGAAGTTCATCTGCTGATCGTTCATTGTCTTTGCGATGGTATTGATGTTGCACTTTTTGGAGGAGATACCGAATGAAAGCTGGAGCAAAATTCTTTGACAGAGTAAATCTTTGGCGGCGTCCGCTGCTGGCGGCAGTGTTGGCTGCCAGCGTGGCGATCAGCGTGCAGGCTTGTTTGCCCTTGATGGTGGGCGGCACGGTGATGGGCTCTGTCTCCGCAACCGATAGACGCACGATAGGCGCGCAGGCAGATGATGCTGCCATCGTGCTCAAGGGCGATGGGCGCGCCAGCAAGATCACCGGCGAACTCGGCCGGGTAGCAGTCACCAGCTTCAATCATCGCGTGCTGCTCACGGGCGAGGTCAAGGATGACAAAATGAAAGCCGACGTGGAGCAGCAAATCCTCACCATCGATGGCGTGAAATCGGTGGAAAACGATCTGGTGGTGGCGTCGGTGTCCAGCATGGGTGCGCGTTCAAACGATGCGCTGATCACGGGTAAAGTAAAAGCAGCCATCGTCGACACCAAAGATTTATATGTCAACGCATTCAAGGTTCACACGGACCGAGGTGTCGTGTACCTGATGGGTCGGGTGACTCAGCGAGAGGGAAAACTTGCCGCCGAGGTCGCTCGCAATGCAGCGAACAAGATCAAAAAAGTCGTCAAGCTGTTCGAATACATCAGCGAAGACGAGCTCAAGGAGTTAAGCGTCAAGCCAGCTACGGATCAGCAGAAGGACACGGCACGCTGATCCTCTCTTGGCAGGCGTCAAAACGCCGTCAGAGCTCGCCACACCCGCTCTGCGATCGCGAATGTCGCAGAGCGGCTGTCCTATAATACGGTTTTCTGTGTTGCATTCTTCAGGAACTCTGCATGTCTCGCCATTTCCCCCGCCGCTACGCTGGGCTGACTATCATCCAGACCATGAGCTTGCTGGCCATCCTCGGGTTGGTATTGTTTGCCGCGCTATCCCTCTTCAAAAAAGAAACCGCGCCCGCAGTCCGCTTCACGACACTCACGGGCGAGCAGGTGGCTATGGAGTCTTTGCGTGGCAAAGTGGTGATGGTGAATTTCTGGGCAACCAGCTGCACCACCTGTGTCGCAGAGATGCCAGAGATGGTGGCCACCTATAACAAGTATGCGGACCAGGGGCTGGAGTTCGTCGCCGTAGCAATGAGCTACGATCCGCCCAACTATGTGCTGAATTACACCGAGACTCGCCAGCTGCCTTTCAAAGTGGCACTCGATACCGATGGCAGTGCAGCGAAATCATTTGGCGATGTGAAGCTCACACCCACGACCTTCGTCATTGGCAAGGATGGCAGCATACTGAAACGCTACGTGGGGATTCCTGAGTTTCCCAGCATGCACCAGCTGATCGAGAAGGCGCTTTCGGCCTGAGCGGAACGCGCGACAGATATCTCAAAGCTCACGCCGTGCCGTGAGCTTTTTATTTCACGCCTGCCTGATGCGCTTGCTGGTCCGCGTGGTATGAGCTGCGTACCATGGCACCGACCGCGGCATGCACGAAGCCCATCTCGGTTGCTTTTTCTTCAAACATCTTGAACGTGTCCGGGTGCACGTAGCGGCGTACTGGCAGATGATCTCCAGTGGGCATCAGATATTGGCCAATGGTGAGCATATCCACTGCATGTGTGCGCAGGTCGCGCATGACGTCGAGAATTTCTTCATCGGTCTCTCCCAGGCCAACCATCAGCCCGGATTTTGTTGGCGTATCGGGATGCAGTTCCTTGAAGCGTTTGAGCAAGTTCAGTGAATACGCGTAGTCCGACCCCGGGCGTGCTTCCTTGTACAGGCGCGGCACGGTTTCGAGATTGTGGTTCATTACATCGGGCGGTGCAGCCTTGAGGATGTCCAATGCACGATCCATGCGACCACGAAAATCTGGTGTCAATATTTCGATGCGCGTATTCGGCGACAGTTCGCGTACCCGCTGTATGCACTCAACAAAATGCCCGGCGCCGCCATCGCGTAAATCATCACGATCGACCGAGGTGATGACGACATACGAGAGCTTGAGTGCTGCAATGGTGCGCGCGAGATTCTCGGGTTCTTTCGGATCCAGAGGATCGGGGCGACCATGACCCACATCGCAAAACGGGCAACGCCGCGTACATTTGTCGCCCATGATCATGAAAGTGGCTGTACCTTTGCCAAAGCATTCACCGATGTTGGGGCAAGACGCCTCTTCGCACACCGTCACCAAATTATTCGCGCGAAGAATGTCCTTGATCTCGTAGAAGCGTGTCGTGGGCGAGGCGGCTTTGACGCGTATCCAGTCCGGCTTGGGCAGCTTGTCTGCGGGAACGATCTTGATCGGTATGCGTGCCGTTTTGCCTGCCCCCTTTTGTTTCTCGTTTGGGTTGTAGGCGGTAGCGTTCGTATTGTCGGAAGGCATGATCAGGTGCTCAGTTGTTTTTGCAGTTGATTTGCCAGCGCTATCTGCATATCGATAAGCGATGCACTCACTCCCAGTGTGTGCATGTCGATCGTGGTCAGTCCAGGATAGCCGCAGGGATTTATCCGCGAGAAGGGCTCAAGATCCATCATGACATTCAGCGATACGCCGTGATAGGTGCAACCACTGGCGCGTATTTTCAGGCCTAGTGCGGCGATCTTTGCGCCCTGGTACTTGCCATCGGCGACATAAATTCCCGGCGCGCCTGGCTTGCGCTCTCCTCGGAGATTATACGCCGCAAGCGTATCGATGACGGCTTGTTCAATGCGAGTGACGAAGTCGCGGGGCAAGAGTTTGCGTCCTTCGCGGCGCAAATCGACCAACAGATAAATGACGACCTGACCGGGGCCATGATAAGTGACCTCACCGCCGCGATCTGTTTGGAAGACAGGTATTTGCTGCGGATTGAGTACATGCGCGGCATCTGCGCCCAAGCCCAACGTGAACACCGGGGGATGTTCAACAATCCATAGCTCATCCGGGGTATTCGCATGGCGCGCATCGGTAAAAGCGCGCATGGCCGCAAAGGTGATCTCGTAGTCTTCGCTGCCGCGCTGCCGGATCAGCGTCGTCCTCATGACTATGGCTACAGTACGACCTTGACCATGGGATGCGATGACAGCGCCCGGTACAGGGTATCGAGCTGCTCGCGGCTGGTGGCGCGCACGGTCACGGTCAGTGACAGGTAATTACCCTGGGTCGATGGACGCATGTCCATTTTGCCCGCATGAAAATCGGGATCATGCAGGCTGACCAGCGCCACCATGGTGTCGGCAAAGTGTTCTTGCATTGCGCCCATGATCTTGATCGGGAAATCGCAAGGGTAGGTAATTAGGCTTTTCTCAGGATGTAGATTGATCATCACCCTCTCCTTGGTGTCGGGTCGGGAAATCAGAAAGACAGACCTTGCATTACCAGCAGCCGTACCGAATCAAAAGCCCTGCCAAAAATCGTCGCCTGATTGATCTGTTCCAACGCTTGCAGAGGAATTTCGCTGACGACTTTGCCGTCAGCCGTCATTTTCAGTGTGCCTACCCGACTGTATTGCGGAATGGGTGCGACGAGTGGATCTGTGCGCTCGACCACCGGCTTGAGTTTGGGGCTGCTGCCGCGCGGCAGGCTCACATACACATCCTGATTGAAGCCGAGTTTGACATCGCCCTGCGAGCCCTTCCAGACTGAGGATGTCAGCACGGTCTGACCTTTCGAATAGATTTTGAACGAATCAAAATTCATGAAACCCCAGTTCAGCAGCTTCTGACTTTCCTGAGCCCGCACCCCATCCGATTCCGTGCCCAGCACGACCGAAATCAGTCGGCGCTCGCTGTTGCCATTTGGCCGGCGCGCTGAGGCGATCAGGCAATAACCGGCGGCTTGCGTATGACCAGTCTTCATGCCATCGACCGTCGGATCCAGCCACAACAAACGATTACGATTGGGCTGAGTGATGCGGTTGTAGGTAAAGCTTTTCGTCGAATAGATTTTGTAGAACTCGGGAAAATCGGCAATCAGGCGTGAAGCCAGCACCGCGAGATCCCGCGCAGTCGAATAATTATTCGGATCAGGCAGGCCATGCGGATTCGCGAAGCGCGTGTTCTTCAGGCCCATGCGCTGCGCTTCGCGGTTCATCAGATCGGCGAAGGCGGGGACGGAGCCGGCAACGGCTTCCGCCAGCGTGATGGCGGCATCATTGCCTGACTGAACGATGAGGCCATACAGCAGGTCATTCACGCGCACGGCAGTGTTCGGCTCGATGAACATTTTCGAGCTGTCACCATCAACCTTCCAGGCATTGACGGACACATTGATGGTCTGGTTCAGGTCGAGCTTCTTGTCGCGCACCGCCGAGAAGGCCAGATAGGCCGTCATGATCTTGGTCAGCGAGGCAGGCTCGATGCGCTGATCCGTATCCTGAGAGGCAAGTATCTGGTTGCTGGTGGCATCGAGCAGCAGCCAAGAGCGTGCGGCGATGGTCGGAGGAGGCAGGGTCTGGGCGGCGGCCGTACCCATGATCAGGCAGACGGCGCATGCCGCAAGGATTTTTTTCATTCGTGAAGTGCAGGGCAAAAACAGCAGGGAAGTGGGCTCGATTATAGCTGCAGGTGCGCTTTAGCGTGACCACAGATCAAGCACCCATTGCTTGATGTGATGAAGTTTGCGATGAAAAAAATGATCTGCTCCGGGGATCACCACGACGGGCAAGTCTTGCGGCCGCGCCCAGTCGAGCACATCGGCCAGTGGTATCGTGTCATCCAGCTCACCGTGGATGATCAGGGTATTGGCGGGAACTTCCGGCAGCGCCCACTTGCCTGCCGCGCAACCCACGAGCACCAGTCGCTCGGCTGGCTGGTGCTGCTGCTCCAGGCGTTTGTGCAACTGCGACTGCACGAAGGTGCCGAATGAAAATCCTGACAGCACGACCGGCAAGCCCGGGTATTGCGCACACATATGTGCATGCAGATGCGCCATGTCATCGGTTTCTCCGCGTCCCTCATCATGCGTGCCACCGGATTGGCCGACGCCGCGAAAGTTCATACGCACGCTGACATAACCAAGCGCGACGAATGCACGCGCCAGTGTCTGTACGACTTTGTTATCCAGTGTGCCGCCATACAGCGGATGCGGATGCGCAATCAGTGCGATACCGCGGGGCGCGGCCTCGGGCGGAAGATCCAGTTTGCATTCCAGTGAGCCGGCGGCGCCTTGCAGTGTGAATGACTGAGTCTGAGCATTCATGGTCGCAGAGATCAGAACGATCTGAAGGATCAGATTTTGAGCCGCTCAACGACCTTGCCACCGATCAGATGCGTATCGATGATGTCATCAATGTCCTGCTGATCCACATAGGTGTACCAGATACCCTCCGGATAGACGACCAGCACCGGACCTTCTTCGCAGCGATCCAGACAGCCGGCCTTGTTGATGCGTATCTTGCCGTGGCCATTCATGTCCAGCGCTTTGAGTCGTTTTTTTGCGTATTCCTGAATGCCGGCAGCGCCGCGATCATGGCAGCAGGGGCGTCCGTCCTCGCGCTGGTTGAGGCAGACGAATACATGATGTTGGTAGTAGGCGTGGTGGGTCATGAGCGAGAGATCTTGAGAGGGCAGAGAGCGCGTGGTCAGAGGCAGGCATCATACACTCCCGGTACGCACGCAGAATCTGGCTCGTTAAGCTGCTGGCGGTGCAGGCAGTGCCTTGCCAACCACCAAACCAGACAGGTTCTACACTTCGTGGCGCGCTGACTGAGGTGTGCTGCGCTGGCTGCTATGCGTGAGAAACCAGAGTGCGAACAGTGGCCAGGTGAGTGACAGGAAATGCGCCGCACCGTTGAAGTTCAGGAAACGTCCTTGCACCCATTCTTGCAGCGTTGACATGAAGTAGGGATTGGCAGGCATGATGTTCATCACCCCCAATCCGAGTGCCAGCGCGAAAATGGCCGCACGCCGTTGTGCCAGGGGTGGCGCAAACGAGAGCCCGGCCAGCATCACGATGCCGATCAGTAGACCGCTGCTTGCGCTGGGTGTGAGCCAACCAAGGGCATCGTCGGGATCAAACAGTAGGGCATGCGCCAGCGTTTTTACGCCCAGCGCTGCCATCAGGAGCGTGATTGCCAGCAGGGTTTTCGGTGCATGACGACGTGTCTGGCAGAGCAAGCTGAGCACCGCGCCGGTCATGCCACACGCAGTGACGATGACTTCCGCTGGAAAATAATGCTCCATGCCCGATCCGAGTTCGGTCCAGAGCCACTGGCTAAGGTCAATCGGCGCTTCCAGCCATGCCGATACCCATCGCGATACCGTCCCCAGCAACTGTCCATGACCAAACAGATAGGGTTGCGGAAAAATCTGCGCGAGCGGCCACAGCGCGACGACGATCAATCCACGACTCGCCTGTTCTGAAAACCAGGCGCGGCGCAATTCACGCAGACGGCTCTGCTCCAGCACTGGCGAGCGCATCGCTTCGCCGACCAGCGCGCCGATCAGCATGCCGCTGCCATTCGTGAGCAGATCAAGATTGCTCGGAACGCGTGATGGAAGATAGCTTTGCACAGACTCCAGCAGCAGCGCCAGGGCGATGCCTGCCATGCTGGCCGCAGCAACCGCCTGTGTGCCGCGCAGCCGGGGGTACATCGCCAGTACGGCCAGTGCGCCCAGTGGCACATAGCCGATCACATTGACGGCCAGGTCGAAGCCTGTCCAGTAGTGTGGCATTGGTTCACCCAGGTAAGACCATGGCAGCAGGCCATTGTCATGCCATCCAGAAAACGGAAAGCAACTGGCGTAAATGACCAGCATGGCATAAAACACGAGCGCTACCCGCACCGACGCCGACGCCTTGCGGTCGGCTTTGACACGGGATTCAGGTTCGTCTGCTCGTGGCATGAGAGGCGTCGACATGGCGGCAAGTGTAGGTGAGTTTTATCGCAGCGTCACCCGTGCTGCCGATACAATGCGCGCATGATGCCATTACTGAATGCCGATCAGATCGCCGGGCGCGCACGCGCCGCGCAGCAGGGAATGATCATTGAGGTGATCAGCTCCCTGCCCTCGACGAATACCGAACTTCGTGCACGGATCGCCCGCCTTTCCGGGCCGATGTTGCTGGCGGCCGAAGTGCAGACCGCAGGGCGCGGACGCTTGGGCAGGCAGTGGCACTGCGCACCTGGCGACAGTCTGTGCTTTTCGCTCGCCTGGCCGTTTCAGGGTCCGCTGTCTCGGCTGTCGGGTTTGTCGCTGATGATCGGCGCCGTCGTCGCCGAAACCCTGCAGAGACTGGGCTGGCCGGTGCAATTGAAGTGGCCGAATGATCTCTTGCTGGATGGCGTCAAACTGGGCGGGATTTTGATTGATACGGCGCAGCGCCCGTGTGCGCCCGAGCTCTGGGGCGTGATTGGTATTGGGTTGAATGTGCGATCCAATCAGGCGCGCGATCAGGCGCTGGGTCATGCCGCTGCAGCATTGCAGCCCGCGTCGGCCGATCACTTGGCCGCTATCGATCGCAATGAGGTACTGGCCAGACTCGCCGATGCGCTCTGCGATGCGCTGGACGTGTTTGATTTCGATGGCCTGTTTCCTTTCATCGATCGGTGGCATGCGCTGCACCTTTACCAGAACCAGGCTGTATGTATCAGTGAGCAGGCGCTGCTGCTGCATGAGGGCATCGCACGTGGTATTGACGGCGCCGGTCGCTTGTTGCTCGATACGGCAGCGGGTCGCATCGCGATTGCCGCCGGTGACGTATCCCTGCGACCTGCCGATCAATCGTTATCGCACGGAGGTGCGCATGCTGCTGGTTGATGCGGGCAATACGCGCATCAAGTGGGCGCTGACCTCCGCTGGTACGACACCGGGCACCTGGCAAGCCTACGGCAGTGTCGCGCGCAGCGAGCCGGCTGCGCTTGATGCGGCATGGGCCAATCTGTCTTGGCGCCAAGCGCTGGTGTCGAACGTGGCGGGTGAGGCGCTGGGCGAGCTGCTATCCATGAAACTTCAGCAACGCAGCGGGCAGGATGTTGCCGTCCGATGGTTTCGATCACGCGCGGAATGCGCTGGCGTGAAGAATCATTATGCGCAGCCCGATCAGCTGGGCAGCGATCGGTTTGCCTCACTGATCGGGGCACGCCATCGCTTTCCTGGCGAGCGGCTGCTGGTCGTCACCTGCGGCACGGCCACGACCATTGATGCGCTCGAAGCCGATGGCCGCTTCATCGGCGGAATGATCGTCCCCGGGCTGGGCACGATGGCCAACTCGCTGGCGATCAACACCGCATTGCTGCCCGCCGTCGAGGCCGCGCCGCGCGCGCCTGTGTTTGCCGACAATACGCAAGCGGCCATCATCAGTGGCTGTCTGGCTGCGCAAGTGGGTGCGATGGTGCAGGCCATGGCGCAGCGACAAGATCCCACGGCGCGTTGCGTGATTTCCGGCGGCGCAGCACCTTACATCGCGCCGCATTTGCCCTTCCCCGCTGACGCAGTGGATAATCTGGTGCTGCTGGGCTTGCATGCCTCTGTCGTGGGAGCTTCCTGATGGCGATTTTCAGGTTTTTTTTCTGGTTGTTACTGTTGTCTAATCTGGTGCTGCTGACCTTGCTGCCCGGTCCGCTGCCGGGCTTGTCATCGCTCGAACCCGAGCGACTCGCGCAGCAGCTCAATCCGGAGAGCATTCGGCTCTTGTCGAATCCGCTCACCAAGTCGTCAGCACCGGCATTACCTGCGCCGGCCTGCACCGAGATCGGTGATTTCAACAGTGCGATGGCGGCCAAATTTGAGGCGCGGCTGGCCAGATTGAAGCTGCCCGCATTGCCGACCAAGCAAATGGTGCAAGCGCCGACGGCCAATCTGGTATTCATTCCGCCGCAGCCTGACGAAGCCAGTGCCAACCGCCGGCTGGCGCAGTTACGCGCGCAGGGATTCCATGATGTCTCGGTGGTGAAAGAGCCGCTCTCGAGACGATGGGGCATCTCGGTTGGATTGTTCAGCAGCGGCGAACTGGCGCTGGCGCAGCTGGAAAGCTTGAAAAAAGCGGGTATCTCCGATGCGCGCATCGAAGAACATCCCCTCAACTCAGCCCGCTATGCCTACCGGCTGCAGGGCCTCGCCGCCGGTGACAAACCAGAGCTCAAGGTGATGCTGCCGGATTTCCCGGGTGCTGCCATCCGCAGCTGCGCCACACCCTGATGCGGCACGCGTCATGGCGACACGACGCCTGCCTGTTGCGCGATCCTCTGCAGACACTCTGGACAGAAGCAGGCGCTGCCATCGCCGCCGGCAGCAGCAAGTGCTGACGCGGGAATCGCCGGTAGCGTGAAGCACCAGCAGGGCTGATCTTTCTCGCCATCGGCCATCGCGCAGTGGAATGGCTTTCCGCAGTGAAGACAGTGACTCATCGCATTCCTTGGTCGGGTTAGTCGGGCTCAGGATAGTGATGGGCGCGAGGCTAACGCTGCCTGCCCCGAAAAGCAATGGATTGTTTAGCGATTTAAGCGCAGAGGCTGACGTATTTGGCTGTAAAATTCTTTTGCGAATTGCCTTTCCTTCCACACCTCTCCCCTCACTGTAATGTCCATCACGACTATCGCTCCCGAGATCAAGGCCGAGATTCTGGCCGAGGCGCTACCCTACATCCGCAAATTTCATGGCAAGACCATCGTCGTCAAATACGGCGGTAATGCCATGACCGAGGAGCGTCTCAAGCATGGTTTCGCGCGCGATGTCATCTTGCTCAAACTGGTCGGCATGAATCCCGTCGTCGTGCACGGTGGTGGCCCGCAGATTGACAATGCGCTGAGAAAAATCGGCAAGCAAGGCAGTTTCGTGCAGGGCATGCGCATTACCGACGAAGAAACGATGGAAGTCGTCGAATGGGTCCTGGGCGGTGAGGTGCAGCAGGACATTGTCATGCTGATCAATCACTACGGGGGTCAGGCGGTCGGTCTGACGGGCAAAGATGGCGGCCTGATACGTGCTCGCAAGATGCAGATGCCAGACAAGGATCACCCTGGCGAATTTCTCGACATCGGTTTTGTCGGCGAGATCGAAGCGATTAATCCAGCCGTCGTCCAGGCGCTGCAAGACGATGCATTCATCCCCATCATTTCGCCCATTGGTTTTGGCGAGGATGGTCAGGCCTACAACATTAATGCCGATCTGGTCGCGGGCAAGATTGCCGAGATCCTGCGCGCTGAAAAGCTGATCATGATGACCAATATCCCCGGCGTGATGGACAAGCATGGCAAGCTGCTGACCAACCTGTCCGCGCGCGAGATCGATGAAATGTTCGACGATGGCACGATCTCCGGCGGCATGCTGCCCAAGATCTCTTCCGCGCTGGATGCTGCAAAATCGGGCGTCAATACCGTGCACATCATTGATGGCCGTATCGAGCATTCCTTGCTACTCGAGGTGCTGACCGAGCAGGCATTCGGCACCATGATCCGCTCCCACTAATTACATTCACAGCGTCAGTCTCGCCCTTGAAGCGCGATCTTGTCTGGCTGTTCGATCTCGACAACACCCTGCACGACGCCTCGCACGCGATTTTCCCTGCGATTAACCGCAACATGAACGCACTGATCGCGCGCGTGCTCGAATCCGAGGCGCAACCCTCGCATCCCGAAGCGGTCAACGCGGTTCGTATCACTTACTGGCAGCGATATGGCGCCACGCTCTTGGGCATGATGCGGCATCATGCGGTGCGCTCGGAAGATTTTTTGCGCGATGCGCACCAGTTCGAGAATCTGTCGACCATGATCCGCGCCGAACGCGGCACCGCGCGCCGGTTAAGGCAGCTGCCGGGGCGCAAGATCCTGCTGACGAATGCGCCGGCCAGCTATGCGCATCATGTGCTGCGCCATCTGGGGCTGCACCGGCACTTCGCCGATCATTTGCCCATCGAATCCATGGTCGTGCACCGGCAATTACGGCCCAAGCCCTCGCGGCTCTTGCTGCGCAAGCTGTTGGCGCGCGAAGGCTTGTCGGCCCGGCGCTGCGTGCTGGTTGAGGATACGCTGGACAACCTGAAGTCGGCGCGCTCGCTGGGCTTGCGGACGGTATGGTTGACGGGCTACCTGCCTGCACGAACCGGCCGGCCTTCTTTCGTGGACATCCGAGTGAAATCCCTCAGTCAGCTGCCCCGGCGGCTGTCTCGGCTGGTTCATCGCTGAGCCATCTCGCTGTTGAGCAAGACAGCCCCAGTCTGGGTTACATTACATCAGGCATCCACCTTTCCCGGCGCGCGATCCGGCCGGGATGCTGAACCGATTGCTCGACCGAGACCAACCATGGCCAACATGAAACCGGGTGAACGCAAGCTGCAAATACTGCAGGCACTCGCGCAGATGCTGGAAAGCCCGAGGGGTGAGAAGATCACCACGGCGGCGCTCGCCGCCCGGCTGGATGTCTCCGAGGCGGCCCTGTACCGCCATTTCGCCAGCAAGGCGCAGATGTATGAGGGCCTGATCGAGTTCATCGAGACCACCATCTTCACCCTGATCAATCAGATCACGGGTCAGGAAGAGAATGGACGCGCTCAGGCGCTGAGTATCGCGGGCATTCTGCTGGACTTCGCCGAGCAGAATGCGGGTATGACCAAGGTCTTGATCGGCGATGTGCTGGTCAATGAAGACGAGCGCTTGCAGGTGAGGATGAACCAGTTCGTCGAGCGCGTCGAACTCGCGCTGCGGCAAGCCTGGAAGCTGGCGGCGACACAGGGCGCGATACCGGATGCAGAGAGTGCGGCACGCGCCGGCATGATGATGGCTTTCGTGATCGGCCGCTGGCATCGATTTGCCAAGAGTGGCTTTCAGCACCTCCCCTCCGAGGGCGCAATGCTGATGCTGAGCCTGCTCGCGGCCTGATCAGGCCGCGTTTATTTTTTCCCGCACACGGGGCAATCCGCGCTGCGCTGGGTCCGGATGCTGGTCCATTCCATACTGCGCGCGTCCAGCAACAGCAGACGGTTGGCCAGCGAATCGCCAACGCCCGCCACCAGTTTCAGTGCTTCTGCAGCTTGTATCGTGCCGATGATGCCGACCAGCGGCGCGAATACGCCCATGGTCGAACAGGCGACCTCCTCGAACTGCTGATCTGGCGGGAACAGACATGCATAGCAGGCGGTCTCGCCCGACCTCGGATCGAACACCGCCACCTGCCCATCCATGCGTATTGCGGCGCCGGACACCAGCGGTACCTGTGCGGCAACGCAGGCGCGGTTGATTGCGTGACGGGTCGCGAAATTGTCTGTGCAATCGAGGACGACGGTGGCCGATGAGACCAGCGCGCGCAACCCATCCTCATCCGCGCGCTCGCGCAGCGCTATTACGTTCACCTCCGGGTTGATCTGCTGCAGCGCCTGCTGTGCAGACAGGACCTTGGCTTGTCCCACACGTGCCGTCGTATGGATGATCTGTCGCTGCAGGTTGGTCAGGTCGACCTCGTCATGATCCACCAGTGTGATCTTGCCCACGCCGGCGGAGGCCAGGTACAGCGCCACGGGTGATCCCAGCCCGCCAGCGCCTATCACCAGCGCATGCGCTGACAGTAGCTTCTCCTGACCGTCAATGCCGATGTCGTCGAGCAGGATATGGCGCGAGTAACGCTGCAGTTGTTCGTCGTTCATGCGGCGTTGGTTCGTGGGATGGTGGGAACAAAAACGGCCGCAGCAAGGCGGCCGTGGAAAAATTCAGTGGCGATTATTTTTTATCGCCGTTGCTATCCGGGCTGTTGATGGACGATTCTTTTTTGCTCTCGACTTTTGCAGTCTTCGACAATTGCACCGGCTGGCCCTTGAGGTGATTGAGTGCCTGCGATAGCTGGAAGTCTTCCTTGCTGCCGTATTCGAGTGGCTTGCGCTTTTTCTCGAGCGCAGCGAGGCGCTTCTGCTCTTCGAGTTCGTCGACAATGTTCGCACCGTTGCCCGCTTCTTTGTCTTTGTCGTTCGAGAGGTGCTTCTGAAGATCGGATTCGCGCAGACGCAGTCCGTTGAGGCCGTCGCCATCGGCGTATTCGTCGACCATCAGATCAGGAACGATACCCTTAGCCTGAATCGAGCGGCCATTGGGCGTGTAATAGCGCGCGGTCGTCAGCTTGACTGCGGTGTCTGCAGAGAGCTGGCGTATGGTCTGCACCGAACCCTTGCCAAAGGTCTGCGTGCCCATGATGGTCGCGCGCTTGTAATCCTGGAGCGCACCAGCGACGATCTCGGAGGCTGACGCCGAACCCGAGTTTACCAGCACCACCATCTTGACCTTCTTGACGGCCTCGGGCACGCGTGACAGTGGATCACCGCCAACGCGGTTGGCATAGTATTCGCGCCGCGCGTAGTAAGTCGCCTTGGAATCCGGTAGCTGGCCATTGGTGGACACCACGGACACATCTTTGGGCAAGAAAGCCGCCGACACGCCAATGGCGCCCGGCAGCACGCCGCCCGGATCATTGCGCAAGTCGAGCACCAGTCCTTTCAGGTGAGAATCCTGCTGATACAACTGAGCGATTTTCTTGGCCAGGTCTTCAACCGTCGGCTCCTGGAACTGCGATACACGGATCCAGCCATAGCCGGGCTCGACGATCTTGCCCTTGACGCTTTGCACGCGGATTTCCTGGCGGACGATCGTGATCAGCAGCGGCTTGTCTTCATCTTTGCGCGCGACGGTCAGCGTGATCTTGGTGTTGGGTTCGCCGCGCATGCGCTTGACGGCTTCGTCCAGCGTCATGCCTTTGACCGGGGTGCTGTCGAGGCGGGTGATCAGGTCGCCGGCTTTTAGCCCGGCTTTGTACGCGGGCGAATCTTCGATCGGCGCGATGACTTTGACGTAACCATCCTCCATGCCGACCTCAATACCGAGCCCGACGAATTTGCCCTGTGTGCCCTCGCGCAGCTCTTTGAAGGCTTTTTTGTCCAGATAGGCGGAGTGAGGATCGAGCGAGGCCACCATACCGGAGATGGCTTCGGTCAGTAGCTTTTTGTCTTCGACTGGCTCGACATAGTCAGACTTGATCAGGCCGAACACATCAGCGAGCTGGCGCAGTTCGTCGACAGGCAGTGGCGCGCCAGCGTTGCGCTGGGCCTGGGCATCGAATTGCATGGAGCCGGCGATGCCGGCAACCAGACCTAGCCCAACCAGTCCAAAATTCTTCAGTCTGTTACCCATGTTTCACCTGTTGATCCAACCCGCGGGGTCGAGTGCCCGCCCCTGAAAACGGAGCTCGAAGTATAAACCCGATTGCTCATTGCCGCCGCTGTTGCCGACGGTGGCAATCGCCTCTCCCGCCTTGAGCTTGTCTCCCGGGCGTCGTAGCAGTGCCTGATTGTTGCCATAGATGCTGATGTACTGCCCGCCATGGTCGACGATCAGCAGGTTGCCAAAGCCGCGCATCCAGTCCGCAAAGATGACCTCGCCGGCGGCCACGGTTCTCACCTCAGCGCCTTCGGCCGCTTTGATAAACAGGCCTTTCCAGCTCGGGCCGTCGGCTCGGCGCGCGCCGAAACTGGCCAGCAGCTCGCCTTTGACCGGCATCTTCAGCTGGCCTTTGAGGCGGGCAAATGTGCCGCCATCCTGTGCCGTGGGAGCCTCGGCCGCAGCGTGCTCAGCCTCGGACTCACGTGATGCTGTCTTGCCGACGGGCTTGTCGCTGCGGGTGTCGCCGTTTTTATCGGCGACTTTGTCGGCGCGCTTGTCGGGAGCGCGTGATTTCGCGGCGAGTTTGTGGCGCTCGCGCGCCTCGGCTTTCGCGCGCCGCCGGGCTTCCTCTTCCTCGGCCTTGCGCTGCTGCGCGATCAGGGTTGTCAGCTTCTCGACCAGCGCACCCAGGCGCTCGTCATCACGCGCGAGGTTACCGGCTTCTTTTCGCTGCCGAATCAGTTTGTCCGACAGCTGAACCAGCAGTTGTTTGCGTTTGTTCTTGTCTTTTTCGAGCAGTGCCTTTTGTTCACGCTGCTCATCAGCGATATCTTGCAGCGCGTGACGCGCTTCTTCGGCCTCTTGCCGGTTGGCGTCGATGGTGGCGAGGTTGTGCTGCAATTCGTCGATAGCCCTCACCTGCTCGGCAGAGATATAGCCAAGGTAGCGCAGCTCGCGCGCTATGCGGTTGGGATTGTCCCCAGAGAGCAGCAGACGAAGGCGATCATCCTGAGTGTTGACATATTGCTCGCGCAGCAGGCGAGCCAGCCGCTCGCGTTGCTGGCGCACAGCGATCTCCAGCGTCTCCTGGCTGAGAGAAAGTTTGGCGAGCCGGCGTTGCGTGCGCTCCTGTTCGGCAGCCAGCTCGCGCAGCTTGCGGTTGGCGGTCGAGATGCCTGCTTCAGAGGTCGCCAGTGCGTCGGCCGCATGGCCACGGGCCTTCTCGGTGCGAACGATGTCTTCTTTGAGATGATCGAGTTTTTTTCGCAGCTCGGCGCGCTCTTCTTCGGCGGCTTGCTTTTGACGCGCTCGCTCGACGGATTTGACCGGGGTCTCCGCCCGAGCGAGCGACGAAGGAGTAAGCAAGAAAGAAGTAAGTAACAAGTGGGCGAGCAACACCGGGGCGAGCAACACCGGAGCGAACCACCACCAGGCTGTCGCGGCGCAGGTGGCCCAGCGCGCTCGGGCCGACATCCTGTTCAGTGACATTCCTTACGTGGCCCTGCCCTGGTTGGCGATGGCTTGGGTAGCTGCGTCGATGGCGCTGGCATCGCCGAGGTAGTAGCTGCGCACGGGCTGGAGATCAGGATCCAGTTCGTACACCAGTGGCTGGCCATTCGGGATATTTAGCCCGACGATGTCCTGATCGGAGATGCCGTCTAGGTATTTGACCAGTGCGCGCAGACTATTGCCGTGCGCCGAGATCAAGATCTGCCGACCGGCGCGGATTGCGGGCGCGACAGATTCAGTCCAGACCGGCAGGACCCGGGCGACGGTATCTTTCAGGCACTCGGTCAGCGGTATCTGGTCGCGCTTGAGCGCAGCGTAACGCGGGTCGTTGAAGGAGGCGCGCGGATCGGAAGGCGCCAGCGGTAAAGGCGGCGTGTCATAACTGCGCCGCCAGATCAGCACTTGCTCATCCCCGTACTGCGCGGCGGTCTCTGCCTTGTTCAGGCCCTGCAGCGCGCCGTAGTGGCGCTCGTTCAGGCGCCAGTCGTGCACGGTGGGCAGCCACATCAGGTCCATTTCGTCGAGCGTGACCCAGAGCGTGCGGATGGCGCGCTTGAGCACCGAGGTATAGGTGAGGTCAAAAGTGAACCCGGCTTCTCTTAGCAGCCGGCCGGCGTGGCGGGCTTCGTCAAGCCCTTGGTCGGTGAGGTCAACGTCGGTCCATCCGGTAAAACGATTTTCGCGATTCCAGATGGATTCGGCGTGGCGCATCAAGACAATTTTGTACATGGCGACTGAAAATGGGCGGGGTGAGGGAAAAAGACATCAGGGCAGGTCACGGGACCGCGAAGACCGCTGAATGAATCGAGCCTTCTATTTTATAATGACGCGCTTGCTGAATACGATGGGATCGTCGTGAAATTCTTGATTGACAATATCTGGCTCATCCTGATAGCGCTGGTATCCGGGGGCGCGCTGGCTTGGCCTGCACTCACTCGCAGCAAAAATTCACTGACCACGCTGCAGGCAGTGCAGCTGCTCAACAAGAGCAAGGTCAGCATCATCGATGTGCGAACCCCCGACGAATTCAAGGGCGGTCATCTGCGCCATTCAAAGAATATTCCGCTCGGTGATCTTGACAAGCGCATCCCCGAACTGGACAAAGCACAGACCGTGCTGCTGATCTGTCAGACCGGGCCGCGTGCTAACCGCGCTGCGTCCGAACTCGGCCGTGCAGGTTTTGGTGAAGTCTATGTGCTCAGTGGCGGCTATGCCGAGTGGCAGTCTCAGGGATTACCCACAGCCGCCTGAGATCGCGTACAGTGAATTGATTCATTCTCGAAGGGAGCATACGGCAATGAGCGCCAGAGTACTCATGTACACCACTGCAGTCTGCCCTTACTGCAACATGGCCGAGCGTTTGCTGAAATCCAAAGGCATCGAAGCGATCGACAAGATACGCGTCGACCTCGAGCCTGAGCAGCGGATCGCGATGATGGAAAAGACGGGTCGTCGCACCGTGCCGCAAATTTATATCGGCGACACCTATGTCGGCGGCTTTGACGATTTGTCTGCGCTGGATCGTGAAGGCAAGCTGGAACCCCTATTGCAGGGCGCCTGACTCAACCGCGCTTCTGCTGACTTTTCACCCACTGACGAAAGAGCTTCATGTCCGAACAACAAAATCAGTCCGGCGCAGATCAGCCGGTCTTCAATATCCAGCGCATCTATCTGAAGGACCTCTCGCTGGAGCAGCCGAACTCGCCGGCTATCTTTCTCGAACAAGAGGGCCCGGGCATGGAAGTGGCTATCGACATCGGTGCTGAAAAGCTGGCTGACGGTATTCATGAGGCGACGATTACAGTCACCGTCACTGCAAAAATCCGTGACAAGGTCGCGTTTCTCGTCGAGTGCAAGCAGGCGGGTATTTTCGAGGCGCGCAACATCCCGGAAGACCAGATGGATCCCTTGCTCGGCATCGCCTGCCCGAACATTCTCTATCCGTACCTGCGCTCGAACATCGCCGACATGGTGACGCGCGCGGGTTTCCCGCCGATTCATCTCAATGAAATCAACTTCGAGGCCTTCTATCACCAGCGCAAGCAGGCGCTGGCTGAGGCATCGGACGTTCAGCACTGAGACGCATGCGCCGCGCACGTCACCCTGCCCTGCCCGCCTTGCTATGGCTTGCACTGGCGAGCGGCGCTGCCGCGGCTGATTTCAAGTCGGTGGGTCCCGGTCCGGCGATCATGTATGACGCGCCTGCGCAAAAATCACGCAAGCTTCATGTTGCCCCGGCGGGTATGCCGGTAGAGATCGTTTTTGCCAATGGTGACTGGACGCGCGTGCGCGATGCCAGCGGCGATCTGAGCTGGATGGAGACCCGTTTGCTGAGTCCTCGCCGGACCTTCATCGTCGAGGTCGCGCAGCTGACGGCGCGCGCTGCGGCGAATGACAATGCGCCTGCTGTCTTTACCGCTGCCAAGGGTGTGCTGCTTGAGTTGGCTGAGCCTATCAGTTCGGCATGGATCAAAGTCAGGCATCGCGATGGCGAGACGGGCTATGTCAAGGCAGCCGAGATCTGGGGCGACTGAACGTAGCGCCATCCTTCGTATTTTTCTTCAATCCCCGCGATGAATATCACTTTGCTCGGCGCCGGCGCCTGGGGTACCGCGCTCGCGCTGGTGCTGTCCCGCCGGCATCCCGTCGTACTCTGGAGCCGTGATGCTCAGGCTGTCGAGGCGATGCGCACTTCGCGCCAGAATGCGCGCTACCTACCCGGCATCATGCTTCCCGAGGCCTTGCAGGTAAGCGCTGATTTCCCCGAAGCGCTCGCGCATGCCGAAGGGGGCTTGCTGATCGTGGCCAGCTCCGTGGCCGGATTGCGCTCGCTGGCCGGCGCGCTGGCAGCCCACAGGGTAGATAACCTGGTTTGGCTGTGCAAAGGCTTTGAAGAAGGCACGGCGCTGTTGCCGCATCAGGTCGTGCAGCACTTGCTCGGGCATGCGCTCCCCGTCGGTGCGCTCTCGGGCCCATCCTTTGCGCAGGAAGTGGCGCGTGGCCTGCCTTGCGCGCTCACTATGGGTTCGCTCAGCCAGGCGTTGCGCGAGCGAGTCGTCAATGCGGTGCATGGTGGCAGCATTCGCGTGTATTCGACGGACGATCTCATTGGTGTCGAAGTGGGTGGCGCAGTGAAAAACATTCTTGCGATAGCGACCGGCATTGCCGATGGGCTAGGGCTGGGCATGAATGCCCGTGCCGCGTTGATTACGCGCGGACTGGCCGAGATCACACGACTCGGCACAGCGCTTGGCGGTCGCCTGGAAACCTTTATGGGACTGACGGGTGTGGGTGACCTGATACTCACTTGCACGGGGGATCTCTCGCGCAATCGTCAAGTCGGTGTGGGACTCGCTGCAGGCCAATCCCTGCCTGCCATTATGGAGCAGCTTGGGCATGTGGCAGAGGGCGTGCGCTGCGTGCGGGCGGTAAAAACACTGGCTGAGCAGCATGGTATCGACATGCCCATCGTTGATGCCGTAGCGCGTGTGCTGTTCGATGCGGAATCTCCTGCAACAGCGATCGAGCAATTACTCGCTCGCGAATCGCGCGCCGAGCATTGACCCCATCCGAGCTAGCGGTTACGTACTCAGGATACCGAGCTGACCCAACGCGCATTACCTCACCGGCCATGACATGGCCCAAGGACATCCGTGATCTGAGCATCGCGCATGCCAAGTCACAGCACCTTTGACCGTCGTCGTCGTTGATCATTCCCGCTGCTGAATAATGACGACTTCAGAGTGACGAAGCGCAGGGCACTTTTTTCATGCCCTGACGTCATAGTCCAGCGACTTGTGCTGCAGATTACGCCATGCCCCTTCTTGTATTAGCTCTCTTACGCACGCGCCGAGGCTGCTCGCGCGGCTTTACCTTGATCGAAATCATGGTCGTCGTCGTCATCATGGGCGTGCTGGCAGCGCTGCTGGTGCCTCGTCTGATGGGGCGCACTGATGATGCGCGCGTGATTGCGGCGAAACAGGATATTGCCACCTTGATGCAGGCGCTCAAGCTTTACCGGCTGGACAATCAACGCTACCCGACAAATGAACAGGGCTTGCAAGCACTCATCAGCAAACCCTCGGGTGGTCCGATACCCCCCAACTGGAAGACCGGTGGCTACCTCGACCGGCTGAATAAAGATCCCTGGGGTAATGCTTATGCGTATCAATCGCCTGGCTTGCACGGAGAAGTCGATGTGTATTCCTATGGTGCGGATGGCAAGCCGGGCGGCACCGGGAATGACGCCGATGTGGGCTCCTGGTCGGACTGAGCCTCTTTGGCGCAAAGGATTCACGCTACTTGAGTTGTTGGTTGTGCTGGTGATCGCTGGGATCTTGTTAGGTGCTGTGGCGCTGAATGCGATGCCAGGTGATCGCCAGTGGTTGCAGCGTGAGGCGCAGCGCATAGCGCTGCTGTTGCAGATGGCGCGTGATGAAGCGATTGTTCGCAATCAGCCCATCGCCTTTGAGGCCGATCATTATCGCTACCGTTTCTTGATCCGGCAGGAGGACACCTGGCGGCCACTCACCGAGGATGCGATGTGGCGCGAGCGTGAGTTCAGTCGCGCTCCGGTGCAACTGAGTCTGTCACCGGCGTCCAGCCAGCGGCTTCCAGTGCGTATCAGTTTTGGTCGTGAGCCTGTCGATAAGGCTTTTTTACTCACGCTAATGCTGGCGGGACACAGCATCTCAGTGCAGGCTGATGGGCTGGGAACTTTTCAGGTGCAATGATTTCGTCGATTCATTCATGCTCGCGCAAAGGAGTCAGCGTAGTTGGCGTGACATCCGGCTTCACGCTGCTCGAAGTGCTCGTGGCGCTGGTCATCATGGGCACCGCACTCGCTGCCAGTCTGCGTTCCGTGGCCAGCCTGACGCAAAACAGCCAAGACTTGCGCGTCGCGATGATGGCCACCTGGTCAGCCGAAAACCGTCTGACACAGATACGACTGTCACAAGAATGGCCGCCGCTGGGCCATCGCAGCTTTGCTTGCGTGCAGGCAGAGCTGGCCCTGCGCTGCGACGAGCAGGTTTATCCAACGCCCAATCCTGCATTCCGGCGGGTTGAAGTGAGCGTTGTGGATGAGCGCGCGCCGACTCACCACATCATTACGCTGTCGCAGATTGTCCCGAATGCTCTCTGAGCCGCCGCTTGCCCGAGGCGCAGGCTTCACCCTGATCGAGCTACTGGTCGCGATCAGTGTGTTGGGATTCATTGCGGTATTGGGCTGGCGCGGGCTTGACAGCATCACCCGCAGCCGCGAGCGCCTCAGCCGCGAACTGGAACAGGCGCGCAGTTTGCAGATCGCCCTCGCGCAGTGGCAGACGGATTGCGCGCAGGTCGTTGACGCCGATACGCTGGATGGACACCCGTCGCTAGTGATCGAGGACACTCGCATGACGCTTGCGCGCCGCGTGCAGGCAGAGGCACAGCCCGGCGCATTGCAGCTGGTCACTTGGCGCTTGCGTGACGGTATCTTGTCGCGCGAGGAGTCGCCACTCACGCGCGACCTGTCAGCGCTTGATGCCGGATGGCAGACAGCGCAGAACGGCAGTGGGCCGGGCATTCGTTTGCAGCAAGGCGTGCGCTCGCTGGGCTTGCGTGTTTGGGCCAATGACGGACGCGGCTGGCGCCGCTGGGAGCCCGGCAATAGCGCGCTGACCTCACGCTCTGCGCTGATGAATCCGCAGGCTGGCAGCACCTCCACACAGATTCTCTGGCGCGGCGTCGAAGTCTCATTGCAGCTCGACGATCGACCGGCGCCGCTACAAAAAATTTTCCGGCTAGGGGTGATGTGATGGCGTGTTCGGCACGGCAGCAGCGCGGTGTCGCTATCGTCACTGCGATGCTGCTCACCACGCTCGCCATCACCCTCGTGGCTAGCCTGTTCTGGCAGCAGCAGGTGCAGGTGCGATCAATTGACAACCAGCGGCTGCAATTGCAAAAGCAATGGGTGCTGCGCGGCGCCCTCGACTGGGCCAGACTGATTCTGCGCGAGGACGGCACATATTCGACCGTTGATGATCTGACAGAACCCTGGGCCGTGCCCTTGTCCGAGACACGGCTGGATCGCTATGTTGAATCGGCGGCGTTGCCCGGGGAAGCGGCCACGGCCGTCCTCTCCGGCGCAATACAAGATGCACAAGCCAGACTCAACCTGAGCGCGCTCGCCAGTCATGGCCAGATCAATCCGGAAGAAGTCGCCGCATTTGCCAGGTTGCTCGGTTTTCTGCAACAAGATCCTGCGTTGGCGCGGGCGGCGGCGCAGGCGATGGCGCAGAGCCAGCAAGCTGCCGATCATGGATCAGGCCGTCCCAGAATGATCCGCTTTGTTCAGGTAGACGATCTGTTGGCGGTGCCTGGCTTTACGTCCGCTGTGCTGACGGCGATTCGGCAGGACATTATTTTTCTGCCACGCGCCACGCCAGTCAATGCAAATACGACGAGGGCTGAAGTGCTGGCAGCGCGGCTGCCGCCGTTGTCACTGGCGGATGCGAATACGCTCATCGCCACTCGGCGCAAGGTGAGTTTTCGTGATCTGTCCGAGATCTCCGCGCGGCTGCCAGGCAAGCCCGATATCGATCCTGCGCTGCTCTCGGTGGCCACTAGCTACTTTCTCGTCAATGGCCGTGTCGCCATTCGTCAGGCCAGCTTGCAAGTGCAGGCCTTGGTCGAGCGTAGCGCGGCCACCACGCATCTGCTGTGGATGCACCAGACATGAGTGCGACACGCACTCCCTTGCCGAGTACGACGGTGCTCTATGTGCGCTTGCCCGCACGCGCTGACGTCGCCGCGCTGAAAGACAGCACGCAGCTCGCCTTGCCATTCGCGCTCGCCATACGCGGTCGGGTGCGCGAGCAAGGCACTGCTCGGCTCAATGCCTTGTCCGACCTCATTCGGCAGTCGCCACGCGTCGTGCTGCTGTTTGCCGCCAGCGATGTCACGCTGATGCGTATTGCCGTGCCGCCTATGCCGGCGCATCGCCTCAGGCAAGCGTTGCCCGCGCTGGTCGAAGATCGCCTCCTTGGCGATCCTGCCGATTGCGCACTGGCGACCGGACCGGCCGGCGACGGACTGCGCAGGGTGGCCGTGATCGACCGAGCCTGGCTTGTGCACTGGGTGACGCTGGTGCGCCAACTCGGCGCGCGGCGTTTGTCTGCCGTACCGCTGCAGCTGTGTCTGCCGCCATCGAATGAGCAGGTGGTCGCCTGGCTGTTTGATTTTTTTCACGCGCCGCACGCCTGGCGTGAACTGGTCATTCGCGCCGTCGATACCGAAGGCGCAGGACTGTCACTGAGCGCGGCGGATAGCGACACATCCTCGCCCGAGGGTGTGCTCGACACCGCGATGGCGATGGCCGCCGGCAGACCACTGCGCTTGTCGGTAAGCGAGCAAGCATGGCCGGGTTTCACGGAGGCGCTGGCGAGGCGGTCGGCCCTCGTTGCAGAGACGACATCTGGCCCGGTCGAATTGCAAAAAACATCGTGGGACGATCTGCTCGACACCGCCGTGCGGTCAGAGATTGACCTGATCGACGCTGTCGTCATTCAAGATCAGCCAGCAGTCGACTGGCCACGCTGGCGGCGGCCCGTGGCGCTGGCATTCGCGGTGTTACTGCTGAATGTGCTCGCGATGAACGGCGACTGGTGGCGTTTGCATCAGCAAGGTGCGCAACTGGAGGCGGACATGCTGCGCACTTATCGTCAGGCTTTTCCCGATGATGCCGCGAACGACAAGACGGTGATGGTCGATCCTGTCGCGCGCATGAAGCAACAACGGCTCGTGCAAAACCGCGTGGCGGGTGAGTCCTCGCCCGATGATTTTTTGTGGCTTTGTGCGGCTATGGGGGAGGCGTGGCCCGCGATACAGCAGGCCACGGGCCTCGAGGCGCGCACGCTCACCCGGATCGAGTACCGCGATGCACGTTTGCTGTTGCTGCTGACACCGGGTGCACGGCCATCGCTGGATGCGGTTCGCAAAATACTGATTGGGCGTCAGCTGGAACTGTCAGCGAGCAGCGAATCTAACCGCTGGTACGTGCAGAGCGCGCGATGAGCGGGTTACCGACCCTGCGTGCGACCTTGGCAGCGTCAATGCAGGACGTCTGGCGCGTCTGGCGAGCACGTCAGCCGCGCGAGCGGTACCTGCTCGGTATCGGTGCGGTCATCCTGATGCTGCTGCTGATCTGGTTATTACTGATCGATCCGGCGCTGACCGCGCGATCACGCTGGCAGCAGACGCTACCGGTGTGGCGCAGTCAACTCGCCCACCTGCGCGCACTCGCCGCCGAGATGGCCGCCTTGCCGCCACCGGCTGCATCGTCCATGCCTGCCGTCGAGTTATCGCGTGCTGTACTTGGGCGCAGTCTGCATGACAAGGGCTTGCAAGCCGAGTATTTGACGTTCAGTGAGAATCGCGTATCTGCCCAGTTCAGCAACGTGCCTTTCGCCGCGCTGGCGGAATGGCTGCAGCAAATGCAGTTGTCCGCAGGGCTCATCGTCAACGAGTCAAACATCGTCATGCGCGATCTGCCGGGCCGGGTCGACGCGCAACTTACACTCCAGCGCGTGCAATGACGCGCTTGCTGCTCATTGCACTGGCCGCGGTACTGGTCGTGGCGGCGACGGTGCTGCTCTCGTTGCCTGCGACCTGGCTCAACCTGCTGATGGAGCAACAGACCGACGGCCGTCTCTCGCTCGGTGATCCGCAGGGCCGAGTGTGGCGGGGCTCCGCATTCGCCGGTGCCGCTGTTGACTCCGGTGCGCCGATCACACCGGTGCTTCCCGGACGATTCCACTGGACGCTGTCGCCGCTGCTGCTGCTGGGTGTCGTTGAAGCGCGTATTGATAATCCCGACGCGCTCGACCACACCGTGACGGTATCTGGCAACTGGTATGCGTGGCAGCTGGGCCCGGCCAGTGTGCAGCTGCCTGCAGAACGGTTGGCGGCACTCGGCGCACCGCTGAACACCGTGCTGCCCTCGGGACGCATGCAGTTGTCATGGTCTGCGCTCACGTTGCGCCCGCACGCGAGCGGTATCGATATCGATGGGCGCCTATGGCTGGAGCTGACGGATATTGCATCGGCCTTGTCACCTGTCAAACCTTTGGGGGCCTACCGTCTGCAATTCGACTGGCGGGGAGCGCGTGCACAACTGACACTAAGTACCTTGTCCGGTCCGCTGCAGATGTCGGGCCACGGCGAGATCGTGAATGGCCGGCTGCAGTTCAGCGGAGAGGCCTGGGCACAGCCGGGGCAGGAGCAAAGGCTGGCTGTCCTGCTGAATCTTCTTGGCCAGCAGCGCCAGCGAGAAAACCGTCGCGTTGTCGCGCTCGAATTCCAGTGAAAACCAATGATCGTTAAAACTGCGGTGGGTCAGATCTTCCAGGGTGTACGAGCACGAGTACCACCGGGGATGACGCTATTAGCCACGACATCGTTGCTGCTGCTGTCGTGGATGGCGCGTGCGCAAGACCCAGCGGCGCATCAGGCAACGTTAAATTTTGTGGGCGCAGACATCGAGTCGGTGGTGCGAGCTATCGGGCATTACACGGGTGATACGTTCGTGATCGATCCGCGCGTCAAAGGGACGGTCAATCTAGTCTCAGAGAAGCCGCTGACCAAAGCACAGGCCTTCGACCTGCTGAGTTCGGTGCTGCGCTTGCAGGGATTCAGCATGGTGCGCACCACTGCCTATATCAAGGTCGTACCCGAGGCTGATGCCAAGCTGCAGGCGGTACCCGTGCAGACGGGAGAACTGCGTGGCGATCAGGTGGCGACACAAATTTTTCGTCTGAGTCACGAGAGCGCTGCCGGACTGGCCACCGTATTAAGGCCACTGATCTCGCCAAACCATACCATGGCGACGGACCCGACCAACAACACGCTGATCATTACCGACTATGCGGACAACCTGAAGCGCCTCTCGCGCATCATTGCCTCGCTCGATACACCGGCAGTCGCTGAGATGGATGTGCTCGCACTGGAGCATGCGATCGCCATGGATCTGGCGGTCACGGCCAATCGCTTGCTGGATCAAGGCAGCATACCCGGTGCCGCCGATCCGGGTCGGGTCATGCTGCTGGCTGATGCAAGAACCAATTCCGTCATCATTCGCGCACCGACAGAGGCCAAGGCGAAGCTGGCGCGCACGCTGATCGCCAAGCTTGATCAGCCCACGGCACTGCCCGGCAACGTGCATGTCGTGTACCTGCGCAATGCTGAGGCGGCCAAGCTCGCACAGGTATTGCGTACCGTCGTGGCGGGTGACGCCGGTGCGCTGAGCGCCGGGCTGAATCAGAGCAGTGTGCCGACGGCGGCTGCGCAGAGCGGTATGCCATCACTGGCGCCGCCGCCGGGGAGTGGTCTGCAGGCTGCACCGTCGTCTTCAGCGCCTCAGCAAGCGCTGCTGCCCAGCGGCGGCGCAGCAGGCTTCATTCAGGCAGACACGACGACCAACACCTTGATCATCACGGCCAACGAGCGCGTCTATCGTAATCTGCGTGCCATCATCGATCAGCTCGATGCGCGGCGCGCACAAGTCTATGTGGAGTCGCTGATCGTGGAAGTCAGTGCCGACAAGGCGGCTGAGCTGGGCATACAGTGGGCCGGTGTCTCGGGCGATGGCAACAGCAGTTATCGTGTGGGTGTATTAACCGGATTTTCCAGTGAAGGCAATAATCTGATTTCACAGGCTGCCTCGGTTCTGGGCACCAACAAGACGCCCCTGCCACCGGGTAATGGGTTGACTGCAGCCCTCTTCAAGCAGCGCGATGGCACGCTGGGTTTGGGCTTGCTGGCGCGTGCGCTGGAAAAAAATGTGAAAGCCAATATTTTGTCGATGCCGAACCTGCTCACGCTCGACAATGAAGAAGCACGCATCATCGTCGGACAGAATGTGCCTTTTATTACCGGGCAATTCACCACGGCAGCCTCCGCCGGCACGGCCGGGGTCAACCCTTTTCAGACCATAGAGCGGCGCGACATTGGTCTGTCCTTGCGCGTACGGCCTCAAATTTCCGAGGGCGGCACAGTGAAGATGGCGATCTACCAGGAGACCTCGAGCATTCAGCAATCCACCACCTCGGGTCTGATTACCAGCAAGCGCTCGATCGATACGAATGTGTTGGTCGATGACGGCCAGATCATCGTGCTCGGAGGACTGATCGAAGACACCGTGAACGACACCGTAGAAAAGGTGCCGGGCTTAGGCGACATTCCTGTACTCGGCTATCTGTTCCGCTACCAATCCAAGCGGCGTGGCAAGACCAATCTGATGGTATTTCTGCGGCCCATCGTGGTGCGCAATGAAGTCCAGAGCGTTGCGCTCGCCAGCGACCGATATGACTACCTGCGCGGTTTGCAGAGGGCGATACTACCCGAGCCCAATGCGCTTTTGCCGCGGACCGATTCGCCATGGTTGCCGCCGCTGAAAGAGGGTCGGCCCGCCGGTGGCACGCTATTGCCCTCGCCATCACCGACATTACCTTCGGCCGGGGATTCATCGCCGCCGGTGCAACCAACGCCGCCCGCCGAGGTCTTTTCGGTGGAGCCGCCGGTGATCAATCAGCGCTAATCGGTGATGTGGCGACCACTGAATTTTTATTGCACAAGCCTTGGGGAAGTGTTTCATGAGTGTGATGCAGGATCCGCGCCTACTGCCATTCAGTTTTTCGCGCGATTTTGGTGTGCTGGCCCAGGCGGGTAGTGATGCAGTCGATGTCTGGCTCTCTGATGCGACGCAGCCTTCAGCGGTGGCCGAGATCGGACGTCGTTTCGGACACTTACGCTTGCACCGGCTCGCCCGCGAGCAACTCGAGACCGCGATTGCCCAGGCCTATGCGAGCCGGGGTGGCGATGCCGCACAAGTCGTCGTCGAGGTGGAATCTGATCTTGATCTTACGCGGCTGATGCAGGACATGCCCGCCATCGAAGATTTGCTCGAGGCCGCGGACGATGCACCCGTGATACGCATGATCAATGCTTTGCTGACACAAGCCTTGCGCGAGGGCGCTTCCGATATTCATGTCGAGCCTTTTGAACAAGTATCTATCGTGCGCTTTCGTATCGATGGAAGACTGCGCGACATCGTGCGGCCCAAAAAAGGCCTGCACGCCGCATTGATCTCACGCATAAAAATCATGTCCCAGCTCGACATCGCCGAGAAGCGATTACCGCAGGATGGGCGCATCACGCTGCGCGTGGGCGGTAAACCCGTCGATGTGCGTGTCTCCACGCTGCCTACGGGCCACGGCGAACGCGCCGTGTTGCGATTACTTGACAAGGAGGGCGGACGTCTCGACCTGCGAACCCTGGGCATGAGCGAGCAAGACCGGCAGCGATTCGAGGGCTTAATTGCACAGCCGCACGGCATCGTGCTGGTCACGGGGCCGACCGGTTCCGGCAAGACGACCACCTTGTATGCGGCACTGGCACAGCTGAACGCATCGACCACGAATATTCTGACTGTCGAAGATCCGATCGAATACGAGCTGCCTGGCGTCGGGCAGACGCAAGTCAATCCGCGCATTGACATGAGCTTTGCAAAAGCGCTGCGCGCGATTCTGCGGCAAGACCCCGATGTGATCATGATAGGCGAGATACGCGATCTGGAAACGGCGCAGATTGCCGTGCAAGCTTCACTGACCGGACATCTCGTGCTCGCAACGCTGCATACCAACGATGCCGTGGCGGCAGTCACGCGTTTGCTGGATATGGGCATAGAACCATTCCTGCTGTCGTCTTCGCTGCTCGGTGTGGTCGCACAGCGGCTGCTGCGTAAACTGTGCACGCAGTGCCGCCGCTTTGATGGACAGCAATGGCATGAGGTGGGTTGTGATCACTGTGGAAGAACGGGCTATCACGGACGGGTCGGCGTGTATGAGATGCTGGTGGCCACCCCCGAGATTCGCTCGCAGATTCACCATCAGGTGGCCGAGGCCGACATACGCGCCAGTGCACAACAGAACGGCATGCAGACCATGCGTGAAGATGGTGAGCGCTGGCTGGCAGATGGGACGACCACGCAAGCTGAATTGCTGCGAGTGACGAAGGACTAGTCGGGCGATGCCGGCCTATCGTTATGAGGCTGTCGATGCGCTGGGCAGCAGCAGCAAGGGCGTGGTACATGCCGAGAGCCCGCGCGCTGCACGATCGGATTTGCGCTCACGTGGGCTGGTGCCTCTGGTGATAGATCTCATCACGGGTGAGGCGGACCTGCAGCGCAATGCGCTGATGCGCCGTTTTGGTGACAAGCTGTCGACCACTGAGCTGGCGTTGTTCACACGCCAGCTGGCCTCGCTGCTGGAAGCCAAGCTACCCCTGGAGCAGGCATTTTCTGCGCTGACGGATCAGGCAGAACGGCCGTATGTGCGAGATCTGGTGGCATCGGTACGTGCTGAGGTGATGGGAGGCGCGTCGCTGTCGGATGCGCTGGCGCGTCATCCCAGAGATTTTGCAGATATTTATCGCGCGTTAGTCGCCTCGGGTGAGCATATCGGTCAGCTCTCGGGTGTGCTGTCGCGCCTCGCAGACTTCGTTGAGCGGCGTAATGCGCTGGTGCACAAAGTCCGGCTGGCATTTACCTACCCGGCGATCGTCACCGCCGTGGCCTTTGTCATCGTGATTTTTCTGCTGACGTATGTGGTGCCGCAGATCGTCTCGGTATTTGCGAATACCAAGCAGCAACTGCCCTTGCTTACGGCGGCCATGCTTGCGCTGTCCGGTTTTGTGCGTCATTGGGGCTGGCTGGTCGCGCTGCTGATGGGGCTGACATTTGTCGGCTGGCGTCATGCGCTACGTGATCCTGCGCTGAGAATGCGCTGGCATCGCTGGTTGCTGACGGCACCGTGGTTTGGCCGCTTCGAGCGCAGTTTGAATACGTCGCGCTTTGCAAGCACGCTGGCGATCACCATCAGTTCAGGGGTGCCTATCCTGCGTGCGCTGCAGACTAGCCGTGATACCCTGTCCAACATCGCCATGCGCGAGCAAGTAGCCGATGCCACGGCCAGCGTGCGCGAAGGTGTCGGTCTTGCACGGGCCTTGTCGGCCCATCCGCATTTTCCGGCGATGCTGATTCACATGATCCAAGCCGGAGAAGTTACGGGCAAGCTGCCCGAGATGCTGAACCGTGCATCGCAGCTTCAAGAACAAGATCTCGAGCGGCGCGCATTGACGATAGCGGGCTTGCTCGAGCCTCTGCTGATACTGGCCATGGGCGTGGTGGTACTGCTGATCGTGCTGGCCGTGCTGATGCCTATCATTGAGATTAATCAGCTGGTCCGATGAAGCGTCTCTCCGCCGCCGCATCCTTGCTTTTGTTTCTCGCGCTGTGCGCCTCCCTTGCCTACTGGCTGTTGCAGTGGTTCGCGCCTGCGCCGCGTACCGTGGTCGCGCCGCCAGTGGCGCAGGGGTCTATGCCACCCCTATCGGCTGCCGACACGCTGTTTGGTGGCAACCCGCAACGTACGTTAACGGTGGTTCAGCTACGCGGCATCCTTCATGCAGACCGTGATACCGAAAGTGTGGCGATCCTGGCGATCGAGGGCAAGCCGCCGCGTGCAGTGCATATCAGTGCGGAAGTAACACCTGGGCTGGTACTGAAAGCCATACAGGCGCGAGCTGTGATTGTCTCGGAGCGTGGCATGGAAAGAGAAGTGATCTTGCCGGATGTTGCCGCACTGGCAGTCACCGCGCCGTCAGGGTCGGAGGGGAACGCCTCGACGTCGGTCTCTGCTCAGCGGCCCGCCTCATCCCCGACGCCCCAAGTCGCTACAGAGCCACCGCAAGTCGTGCAAGGCAGTGATCAAGGCGCAACTACAGCACGTAGCGCGACAGATCTTCGTTGACTGCCAGCGCCGCTAGCTTGTCGTCGACATACGTAGCATTGACGATTACCTGACGACTGCCCTCGCTGCCAGCCGAGAATGATATCTCTTCCAGCAGCTTTTCCATCACGGTATACAAACGGCGTGCGCCGATATTCTCGGTTCTTTCATTGACCGAGAAAGCGATTTCGGCTAGCCGGCGTATGCCGTCATCGGTGAACTCGATGGTGACATTCTCGGTGGCGAGCAGTGCCTGATACTGGCGTGTCAGGCAGGCATCGGTCGATGTCAGTATGCGCTCGAAGTCGGCGATGGACAGCGATTCGAGCTCGACGCGTATCGGAAAGCGTCCCTGCAACTCGGGTATCAGGTCAGAGGGTTTGGCCAGATGGAAAGCGCCCGACGCAATGAACAGAATATGATCGGTTTTCACCATACCGTATTTGGTGTTGACGGTAGTGCCTTCGACCAGCGGCAGCAGGTCGCGCTGCACACCGGCCCGCGATACATCAGCACCCTGTGCGCTGCCGCGCGCGGCAATCTTGTCTATCTCGTCGAGAAAGACAATGCCATTCTGTTCCACGTTGGCGATCGCGCGCTGACGCAACTCGTCTTCGTTAACCAGTCGCGCCGCTTCTTCTTCGACCAGCAGCTTCATCGCCTCGGCGATTTTCATTTTGCGCGACTTTTTTCTTCCTGTACCAAGACCCGAAAACATGGATTTGATCTGCTCCGTCATCTCTTCCATACCTGGTGGCGCCATGATCTCCATGTGTGCGCGCGGCTCGTCGACGTCGATCTCTATCTCGCGCTCAGCGAGCGCACCTTCACGCAGGCGCTTGCGAAAAGTCTGGCGAGTCGCGTTGTCGTTTTTGTCCTCGGATGGCTGCGCACCGGAAAAGCCGAAATCACGTGCAGGTGGCAGTAGTACATCGAGAATGCGTTCTTCGGCAGCATCTTCGGCGCTGGCGCGCACCTTGCGCATATCTTGCTCGCGCGTCTGCTTGACGCCGATCTCAGTCAGATCGCGGATGATGGTGTCGACATCGCGACCAACATAACCTACCTCGGTAAACTTGGTGGCTTCAATCTTGATGAAGGGCGCTTCTGCCAGCTTGGCGAGTCGCCGCGCGATCTCGGTCTTGCCAACACCCGTGGGCCCGATCATGAGAATATTTTTTGGCGTGATCTCATGTCGCAGCGGATCAGGCACTTGCTGACGCCGCCAGCGATTGCGCAGCGCTATCGCAACGGCGCGTTTGGCCCTGGACTGGCCGACTACGTGCTTGTCCAGTTCGGTGACGATTTGCTCTGGGGTGAGATTCATTGCGGCTTCAATGGTGTCAGAGGTGATGATGGTCGTAAGCGCATCAGTCCAGTGTTTCAATCGTGAGTGATAGGTTGGTGTAAATACATAGCTCGCCGGCGATGGTTAGCGCTTTTTTGACAATCTCGGTGGGCGACAATTCGGTGTTTTCTTGCAGTGCTTTGGCCGCTGATTGCGCATAACTGCCGCCGGAGCCGATGGCGCCGATGCCATCCTCGGGTTCGAGTACATCACCATTGCCCGTGATGACTAGCGTCGCGTCGCGGTCGGCGACCAGCAGCATCGCTTCCAGGCGGCGCAACATGCGGTCGGTGCGCCAGTCTTTGGCCAGCTCGACCGATGCGCGCAAAAGGTTGCCCTGATGCGCTTCGAGCTTGGACTCAAAACGTTCAAGCAAGGTAAATGCATCCGCGGTACCGCCTGCAAAGCCGGCCAGCACCTTGCCGTGAAAGAGTTTGCGTACCTTGCGCGCTGAGCCCTTCATGACCACATTACCGAGAGTGACTTGGCCATCACCGCCCAGCGCCACCATGTTGCCGCGGCGGACGGAGAGTATGGTCGTTCCGTGAAATTGGTCCATGTGGTGAAAGATGAAAGTGCCCTGCGCAACGAATCGCGGCTCAGGGCTTGCGGTGAATGATGGTCAGCGGGCTGTTGCCACCGACCAGTGTGAGCAGTCGTGCGACAAGAAACCCAATATGTCGACATTCTACCGGCTTGCTACCGGCAATACGATGCACGCCCCTCAGCCAGGGGGCCGCTGCGCTGAGTTCGAGTCGTACCAGATTGTGCGCATCGAGCGCCAGGCGCTCGGTGGTGTGCGCATAGCGCTGTATTTGTGCCAGCAGCTCGTCGACCGGGAGCGTGATCTGCGCGGGCAGAAGGAAGGTGCTCGTGGCATCCGTCGGCGCGATCAGGCCTGCCGCAGATTGCTCGGCGAGTGCATCCGAGGGTGGCGATACCTCATACGTGAGGCAGTAATCGATGCACAGCGACTCATGCTCGGCGTGACGGTTCATTCGCCGCATCAGTGCAATCAGCAAGCGCCAGCCAGCATCAGGATCATCGCGCCGTCCTGGCTGTATCAGCGGCTTGACCGCAGCGATCAGCAGGTCGCCGCCGGCGATGCTGAACCGGCAATCGTGCTGCTGCCAGTGCGCGAATACTTGCAGCAGCAGGGCGCAACCATCTAGATCGGCTTCGGCAAGGGTGCTGAATTCCAGACAGAATGAGGAATGTTTGCTGCCCGCCTGCTGCAGCTGCTGCAGTGCGGGCAGACTATTGCCTGTCAGCTTTCCACGAAAATAAATGAAGGGCACAGCGCAGTTCGGATCTGCCGGCGAGGGTGTGAGCGATTTCCACTGCGGCGGTGAAGTTTCGAATACATGCGCATAGTCGAGTGCCACCTCGTCAAACAAGCCAGGCTGATTCTGCTCCAGTGCCAGTTCCAGCAGCATCCACCAGATTTGTCGGCGCTCTGACTCATCCCCGGGCAATGAACGCGCGCGAAGCAAAAGCGCTCGGGCTGCATCGATCTGATGATTTGTGAACAGCAATGCGGCTTCATCGAGGCATTGCGATAACTCGGGTAAATCTTTGCCGGCCTTATCCGGCGCGTCGGTAGGTAGCCATTGGCGGGTACCGAACTCAGCGGACAGTTCGGATTCGATGGCATCGATTTTATCGGAAGTGCGGCGAGCTTCTTGATGACTACCCAAGCGCGGCTTTCGCACATGCTGCATGGCAGGTTTCCCGAACAGCCCAAGGATTTTCACGACATGATCGAGAGGGTGCAGGCTGATAACAGCCGGGGATCAGCGAGCGTGGGTGGGTTCATGCGAGCTGGCGAACGATGAAAGAGAGAGGCATGCCCGGGATTAGAACGGCCTGATGCTGGCAAGTCAATGCAAGCCCTGATCAAATGCCCGTTGCCCGAGTTCATGTGCGGCGACAATCGGTGGTAACGTCGCGCCGCGCTCACATTGACGCAAAGTTATAGATCGTCAGCATGATGGGCGAGTTGCGCTGATGTCATGCAACTCGCCTCCATGGTTCTCTTTAAAAGCGCGTACGCACGCCGATCACGACATTGCGTCCCGGCTGAGGCGCGTAGTCTTTGAGCAGTGAAGTCGACAGCCGGATATCTTCGTTCAGCAGGTTACGCGCGAGAAAAAACCAGGTCAAGTCGGCATTCGCATATCGCTGTACATAGGAAATACTGGCATCCACCCTGGTGTAGGCATCAGTGGGCGTTTCTTGGGACAGGCTGCTGCTGGC
>JBJTAS010000057.1:0-26603 GCA_046090895.1 Oxalobacteraceae bacterium
AGATAAAAAAGTTTTGGAGTATGCGGGCGAAAAAATTGATTTGTTCCACGTAGACAGTCGAGGTGAGCTGCACCGCTATAAATCCAACCGAATCAGCCTTGGCTACAAAGACCAAGATGCCACCAAAATTCTACCGACCAAGCACATTCATTATGAGTCTGGCGATTTATTTATGATAGTGACAGACGGGCTGACAGACCAAATCGGCGGCGATGATCTTGCGCACCCCGTCTCATTTGGCTACCGCCGACTGACCCACATCATCTTGGAGCACTATAAGAACGATTGCCAAGTTATCGCCGATGAAATACGGTCAAGTTTTATGACTTGGCAAGGGTCGCAAGCGCGAAGAGACGATGTGACGGTCGTATTATTTAAGCCTTGACTATACCGCGGCTCAAACGAGCCAGTTTTCCGCGCGAACTCTGCGCTCGATTTCTGCCCTCCTCACTCTGACATCAGCGCATCGAGGTAGGCCATGGCGCCGTCGGCAGGCCCAAGCTCAGGGTGTGACACACAAAAGCTGTCAATGCTGTAGATGTCGGGTTCGGCAGCGTTTGTATCGTCGTTAGTAAGATCCTCAAGAATAGTTGCCGAAAACGATAATCAATAAGGTCAAACACCCTCTGATTCTGCAAATACCTCATGTCTTCCGAAATAAACCTCGCCACCCGACACAAAACTTGGCAGCGGAATCAGACCATCGCCGATACATGGCCCGTCAACGCATTTGCCGTCATAAAAATTAAAAAAGGCGGTGTGATGCGCGCACATGATCAGGCCATCCAGCGTGACAAAGGTCTGCGGCTCATAATTCAGCGGCAACGAGAAATGCGGGCAGAAATTCACATAGGTCCAAATCTGATCGTCGCGGCGCAGTAAGAGAATTTTAAACTTCTCTTTGCCCTCACCAAAGCTGACTTCCCGACCGCCCTGATCCGGAATATCCTCCAGCGCACAGAGGCGGGTTCCATCGGCCGGGCAATCCGGATGATCTTGCCAGTTCAACGCGTCGCCTCCGCGACTTCCGGCATCACCGGAGCGCCCAGCGTCCATGCCCAGGGACGTATTTCTACCGACTTGAACACCCCCGCCTGTGAATACGGATCGTCCGCCACAAACTCGGACACAGCGGCAATATCGTTCGCTTCGACCACCAGCAAGGTGCCATTCATATCCTCGCCCTGCGTCGTCAGCGTGGGACCACCTAGGTGCACCTTGATCTGATGATTGTTCGGGTTTCTCAGGTAGGCACGATGTACTGGCCTGACTTCTTTTCGGACGGAGGCCATGCCTGGCGCATCAGTCGCAAGAACAAGAAAAAACATGGCTAGCCTCCTCAAGCCTCAGGCTCGAGCACAAAGTCATAACTGACTTTCCACTCCTCGCCTGCTTTTTCATAATCGATCACCAGTGAATTTTTCACGCCAAACACAGCATCGGATTCAAGATACGCATCGCCTTCGGTGAAAAGCTGTGTCACCACCGGCTTGTAACCGGGAGCAGAGACAATGAAATGAATATGGGCAGGGCGATACGGATGACGCCCGAGTTTGTCCAGCAGTTTGCCGACGGGGCCATCCGTGGGAATGGCATAGCTCACGGGTTTCAGCGTGCGAAAGCTATAGCTTCCGTCAGCGGCTACCGAGACTTTTCCGCAGAGATGGTATTTCTCGGCCTGACTGTCCTGCACGTGATACAGGCCATTGGGCGCGGTCTGCCACACATCCAGCGTGGCTGAGGTCAGCGCCTGACCGTCAACGCTGCGCACGGAACCATGAACCACTACCCCAGGCCCCTGCCCCGGCGCGAGATCGGCACCGGTGTGTTTTTCCGGTGCCCCTTCGACATAAAAAGGCCCCAGCACGCTCGACTCGGTGGCGCCGGCTGGTTTGCGGTTGTTGATGGCGTCCATCAGCATGGATACGCCCAGCGTATCTGAAAGCAGGATGTACTCCTGCCGCACGTCGTCGCACTTATGGCCCGTCTGCGTCAGAAACTGAATGGCGCTAAACCATTCTTGCGGGGTCGGCTCGACCTCGCGAACCACGGCGTGCAGATGCCTGATCACCGACGACATGACCTCTTTGAGTCGCGGATCCTGACATGCCTCCATTCGGGCCAGGACAGCATCGGTCAGGTTGTGTTCTGTCAGATTGCGCATATCAGCCTCTCACTTTCAAGAATCGATGGGTCGGGAACAGTGACCAGCCATAGCGGCGATGTACTGCGCCCCACAGGCCATCACGAAAAAACAAGGTGACCAACATAGCAATCAGTCCCAGACCGACCAGATACCAGCTACCGTAATCACTAAAAAATTTATTCAAACACCAGAAAAGCAGTGCACCGACCATCGGACCCTCAATACGCCCGATACCACCG
This sequence comes from Oxalobacteraceae bacterium, assembly GCA_046090895.1. GTDB lineage: Bacteria > Pseudomonadota > Gammaproteobacteria > Burkholderiales > Burkholderiaceae_D > Pernthalerella. Next base: position 2,386 of record JBJTAS010000057.1, read on the forward strand.
ATCACCACCATAAAGATGGCAAATGCACTCCAGTTAACGGAAAACGCGGCATCAGGCGAGATACGAAGGTTACTCACGAAATAGAGTGCACCCGCAAGGCCTGCGCCGGCAGCGGCGATGAGGTAGACCGCCAGTTTCATGCGACGCACGTCCACCCCTTGCGAAGCGGCCGCCATTTCATTGTCGCGAATCGCCAGCAGTGCCAGCCCGCGTTTCGAGCGCAGAAACACATACACACCAGCGACGACCGCCACCACACAGGCCAACGCAATCCAGTAGGTCGTTGATTCCCGCACTGCTTTTTCTATATCGCGCAGAGCAATCAGAGACGTACCCGAACCGCCACCCACCCAATGCAGGTTCGCAAACGACAAGCGGAAGACTTCGGCAATGACCCAAGTACCAATCGCAAAATATCCCCCTTGCAGCCGAAACGCGAGCAATGACACCGGGTAGGCAATCACGGCGGTCATGGCAGCGGCCACCGGAATCGCAACAAAAGGATTCACCCCCGCCTCATTACCAAGAATGAGCATGACATAGCCGCCAAATCCGAAGAATGCCTGCTGCCCGATGCTCACCATGCCGCCATAGCCCGCAAGCAGATTCCACATCATCGCAAACAAAAAGTAGCAGCTGATCTCGACGAACTCACGCATCCAGCTAGACTCGCCCCAGAAGGGCAGTGACGACGCCGCCAGCACCAGCAGCGCTGTAACCGACGGCAGCCAGTGCGAAAAACGATTGCTGCGCACCACCTCGTAGGCAGGCATTTCCGAGTTCAGTCCGGTTGAATTCATCAGTTACCTCGTTTTGGGGAACATGCCCTGAGGCCGCACCACCAGCACGGTCAGGAAGGTCAGATGACCAAACCAGATCCCCCAGCCGGGATCGAAACGAAAGCCAATCTGCTGCGCGACACCAAGCAAGAGCGCGCCCAGCAAGGTACCCCAGAAAGACCCCATGCCGCCGATGATCACGGCCTCGAATGCGAACAACAATAGCAAAGGCCCATCGCTGGGAGCGACGGTTGTCCGCATGGCCTGAAGCGTGCCCGCAATGGCAATTAATACAAATGCCAGTCCGGTGGCCTGTGCGTACACGATGGCAGGGCGTATCCCCATCAGACGCGCGGCTTCGCTATCATCCGACACCGCTCTGAATGAACGACCCAGCGGCGTGAATGAAAACAACGCCTGCAAACCCATGGTAGCCAGCAATGCCACGGTCAGTGTCAGTAAAGGCAGCGTTCCCACGGTACTTGACCCGAAGGCAATGCTGTCCAGCGCAATACTGCCCGCGTCCAGCGAGCGAGGATCAGCCGAGTAGATTTCAAGCAGCAGATTCTGAATAACGATCGCCAGACCAAAGGTGACGACCAGCGAGGGCAGCGGATCCTTGCCAAGCGTTCCATTGAGTACGAAGCGCTGCAGCAGATAGCCAAACACGAATGCGGTAGGTGCGATCAACAGTATGGCGATGGCGGGTGAGAGACCGGTTGCCGCGACCAGACTGATCGCAAAAAAGCCGCCCAGGATAATAAAATCGCCTTGCGCCGTATTTGTGAGACGCATCACGCCAAACATCAGAGACTGCCCCAGAGCGAACAAAGCATACAGTCCACCCAGCAGCACCCCCTGAAGAAGTATCTCGGTCATGGCTCAGACTCCGAAGTAGGCTTGGCTGATCTGTTCACGTGTCAGCTCGCCCGATGCGCCTTCCAGAGACACCGTGCCCTCCTGCAGACACACGATACGCGACGACATGTGCATGGCGAGCTGCACATCCTGCTCCACGATCAGGAGCGACATACCATCGTCAAGCATCTTGGGCAGCAATGCGTAGATTTCTCGTATCACCACGGGCGCTAGCCCCAGCGATATTTCATCGCACAAGAGCAGTCTGGGGTTGCTAATCAAAGCCCGCCCAATGGCGACCATCTGCTGCTGGCCGCCAGACAGCGAGGTACTTGGCTGACGGCGTTTTTCTTTCAGGATCGGGAACATTTCATACACCCTATCCAGATGCCAGTCGCCCGTTCGGCCCGAGAGCGCACCCATCAGGAGATTTTCTTCAACCGAGAGACTGGGAAACAGACGTCGCCCCTCGGGCACCATGGCAATACCCAGCCTGACAATATCGGCCGCATCCATGCGATCGATACGCTCACCACTGAACCAGATCTCGCCGGCCGATGCAGGCAGCAGCCCGGTCAGCGTTTTTAGAAAAGTCGATTTACCCGCGCCATTGGCCCCAATCAGTGCCAGGACTTCTTTGTCTTGTATCGCCAGATCGATACCAAACAAGGCCTGGGCATCGCCATAGGCTGCGGTGATGGACTTTGCCTGCAAGAGCATCTCAGGCGTCCAATCCCATATAGACACGACGCACTTCGGGGTCCTGCATGACTACCTGCGGTTCACCGGAGCAAAGCGTTTTGCCAAAATTAATCACGTGCAGGCGATCGGCGATGGAGAGTAAGGCATGCACGACGTGTTCGATCCAGACCATGGTCACGCCGGATTGCTTGATACGTTTGAGTTCTTCCACCAGTGCCTGCGCCTCGTGCTCTGTCAAGCCACCGGCAATTTCATCGAGCAGCAACAGCCGCGGCTGCGTGGCCAGCGCACGTGCGAGTTCGAGTCGCTTGCGATTAAGCAGGGTCAATCCTCCCGCCGGGTGATTGGCAAAGCGAGTGAGATCGGTCTTTTGCAGCACATCCCACGCGATGTCCCACGCCTGTTTTTCCGCTACCTGCGCACCAAAACATGCCGCAGTGACCAGATTTTCAAACACGCTCATGTGACCAAACGGCTGTGGTACCTGATAAGAGCGGCCAATACCGAGGTGGCAGCGCTCGAACGGCGGCAGCGTGTTGATGCGCTTTCCATCAAATTCGACGTCGCCGGCATCGGCCTTGACGTCACCGGAAATCAAATTGAACAAGGTGGTCTTCCCGGCCCCGTTGGGGCCGAGAATACCGAGCACCTCACCCTCGGTCACCGACAGCGTGACATCATCGGTGACCTTCAGCGCGCCATAAGATTTGCTGACGTGTTTGAGGGCGAGAAGTGCCATTGTGCTTCTCAGGGGTTCAAGGTGCCAGCAAGCGCAGTTTGCCGCTCGCTGGAATCGAGGGTGCTGCCTGATTGTTCACGATCGACAATTCATACTTGAACTTGGTGCCCTTGTTCCACTGACCCAGAACCAGTGGCGTCTTGCTCACGTTCTTGAACGGACCCTGACCACCCCATTTCACATCGCCGACCACCGTCTTGAGCTGCGTCGCGGCGACTGCATCACGCAGATCGGCCGCTTTAGCTGACTTGGAACGTGACAATGAATCGGCCGCCACCTCAAACAGTGCATGAGCAAATCCAATCGGCTGAGTCCACTGCTTCTTGGTCGATGATTCATAGGCTGCCGCGAGATCTTTGGCAGACTGCTTGGTCAGGCTGGAGGTGAACGGATGCGACGGAGTCCACCAGACTTCGGTGGTCAGGCCATCGCCCAACTCGCCAAGCGCCTCGATCGCGCCCGGGAATAGCAGCGCCTTGCCCAGCGTGATGACTTTTGGCTTGTAGCCTTGCTGACGAGCCTGAGTCAGGAAGGTCTTTGCATCGGGTGGAATCACGACCCCGGTCACGATCTCGACATTGTCTTTTTTGAAGGCAGCGATCTGTGCCGAGAAATCCTGCGTGCCGTTCTGGAAGCGGCCCGGATCCGTCAGCGTATAGCCTTGCGCAGACAAAGGCTTGGGGAAACCGACTTCTTTGTCACCCCAGGCATTGCCATCGCCGTCGTTGGGGAACAGACCACCGACTTTCTTGTTGGTCTTGACGCTATTCCAGCCGTTGGTAAAGTTGGCGATCACGTCTTCAAGACCCCAGAAGATGTGATACGTCCATTTGAATCCTTTGGCGGGGTCACCCTTGCGACCAAAGAACCACGGCTGCCAGGGCACGACGGATGAGACGCAGGGCAGCTCATTGAGTTCGCAGGCATCGCTGACCGGATTGGCGGTCTCGGGAGTGCCGGCGGTCAGAATCAGGGCAACCTTGTCTTTCAGGATCAGGTCATTGGCCACTTCACCTGCGCGGTTTGGATTGGACTGGCTATCTTTCAGCACGATCTCGACCGCATACTTCTTGCCACCGACCGTTACACCCTCCTTGAAGGCGGCTTTCATTTGCTCGATAACCCATTTGTCGGCCTCACCGAAGGGTGCCAGCGGGCCAGTTTGCGGTGACACATAGCCGATCTTGATCGTGTCAGCCGCAAAAGAAAAACCGGAAGCAGCAAGCAGCGCCGCCGCCGCTGTTCCGTGAATGAATCCACGTCTTGTGATGGTCATGGTCATGTCTCCTTGTGTGGTTATGTTGACTACTTACGTTTTCATGCGCTTACCTACCGCGCGAGCTTGCAGCGCGGTGCCACTACACGACATCGCCCCAGACTAGTGTCCGGGCGGCGCGCCCTCCCAGGCACGCTGCAGCAAGTCACGCAGCGCACCCGAGGCCTCAGGATTGACAGGCCTGGGATTCCAATACGGGTTTTGTACGGCGATCTGTACCACCCGATCAATGTCTTCGCTTTTCATGCCGATATCGCGCAACGCAACCGGCGCATCATTGTCCTTCGCCAGTTGATACAAACCCAGTGCAGCATCATCACTGCGCAGTGCCCGTTCGATGCGGCGCATGGCCTCCGGCGCGGCAGACGCGTTGTAGCTGATCGCATGAGGCAGCACCACGGTATGCACCTCGGCGTGCGGCAGATTCAACGTGCCGCCCAGCGTGTGACACAACTTGTGATGCAACGCCATGCCGACATTGCCGAGCACGGTGCCGCACAGCCACGCGCCGTACAGGGCACTGCTGCGAGCGCTGAGATCAGCGGCGTCAGACTTTATCTTCGGTAGCGCCTCTGCCAGCGCGCGTATACCCTCCTCGGCCATCAAATCCATCACCGGATTACTGTCCTGCGCATACAAACCCTCTGCGGCATGGGCAATGGCATTCATGCCGGAGGTAACCGACAGGCTGACGGGTAGCGATAGGGTCAGCTCCGGGTCGTAGATCACCGTGCGAGGCAAGACGCGCGGGTCGCGTCCTGTTTTCTTGACGCCCTGCTCGGTCATGCCCCAGATGGGCGTCATCTCGCTGCCGGCGTAGGTAGTGGGCACGGCCAAAATGGGCATACTGGATTGCAGCGCAATCGCCTTGCCCAGACCCGTGGTTGAACCGCCGCCGACCGCCAGTGCGCAGTCGGCGCCCAGGCGTCTGGCTTCATCCACCGCAGCCGCGGCGGTGTCGGCTGGCACATGCATGACCGCTTTGGGGTACATACCCGCAGCCCGCGCACCGAGTCGCTCTGCAATGGCCTCAGCCAGTGGCTGCTGCTCAGGCGTGCAAAGCACCAGCGCGCGGTTCGCACCCAGCAGCTGCACCTCGCGCTCCAGATGCGCCAGCGACCCTGCGCCAAACACCACGCGCGAGGGTTGGCCGTTGTAGACGAAGGAACGCACCCTTACCTCTAGCGTTTGAAGTGCGGCAGGATCTGCGCGTCGACGTTGACCCAGACCGATTTGGCCTCGGTGTAGTCATGCATCGCCTCAAAGCCCATTTCACGCCCGTAGCCCGACTGGCCAACGCCACCGAAAGGTGAACCGGGATTGACCCGCTTGTAGCTATTGACCCAGACCATGCCCGCCCGTAGATCACGCGCCATCTTGTGCGCGCGCGATACATCGCGAGTCCACAGGCCGCTGCCGAGTCCATATTCGGTTGCGTTGGCAATCTGGAGTGCTTCTGCATCATCCTTGAACGTCGTGACCGTCACAAACGGACCGAACACTTCTTCTTGCGATACGCGGTCGGTCGGCTTGGCGCGTACGATGGTGGGCTCCACATAGCAGCCCGCAGCCAGATCAGGGTGGGACGGTGCTTTGCCACCCGCCAGAATGTCGCCGCCCTGCTGCTTTGCCACCTCCACATACGCCAGAACGCGATCTCGGTGCACGGTGCTGGTCAGCGGTCCCATTTCGGTATCAGGGTCCAGCGGATTACCCAGACGAATGGATTGTGCCAGCGTGACAAAGCGATCGAGGAACTCATCGGCAACTTTTTCATGAATGATCAGGCGTGAACCGGCGATACACGCCTGGCCCTGGTTATGGAAAATGGCCCAGGCAGAGCCATTCACCGCAGCGATCAGGTTGGCATCATCAAAAACGATGTTCGCGCCTTTGCCGCCCAGCTCAAGCTGTACCCGCTTGAGATTACCTTTGGAAGCGTCGACGATTCGGCGCCCGATCGCCGTTGAGCCGGTAAAGGATATTTTTCCCACACCCGGGTGTTCCGCCAGGTGCTGACCGGCGGTCGCACCGTAACCCACCACGATGTTCACCACACCTTCGGGGAAACCAATCTCGGCCATCATTTCTGCAATCCGCAGCGTGGACAAGGGCGTAATCTCTGAGGGCTTCATGACGACGGTATTGCCCGCCGCCAGCGCCGGACCCATTTTCCAGCTGGTGAACATCAGCGGAAAATTCCAGGGCACGATCTGTCCGACGACACCCACCGGCACACGCGAGACATAGTTCAGAAAGCCTGTTTCGACCGGTACCAGACTGCCCTGAAATTTGTCCGCCATTCCACCAAAATAGCGGTAGCAAGCTGCGGTGCGCAGCACATCAATATTGCGCGCGTCGCGAATGGGATGTCCCGTGTCGATTGCCTCCAGTCGTGCCAGATCATCGGCTTCGGCCTCGATGCGATCCGCCAGTTTCAACAACAGACGTCCGCGCTCAGCAGCGGCCATAGCGCTCCAGGCAGGAAATGCCCGCTCGGCGGCCGCCACCGCCACATCGACATCCGCCGCCTTGGCTTCGGCGACGCGCGTAATCAGCGAATTGTCATGCGGATTAAAAACCTCAATCGTTGCCCCATCCAGCGCATCGACGAATTTGCCACCGATGAACAGCTTGTTTTGTATCGAGTTCATGAATGCTGAGTTTTCTACCAAAGTTTGGATAAAAACCTCCCCCCAGGAACCCGATCGGTCCTGCAACGGCGGAGTCATTCTCCGCTCTCGTTCCTGAGGAAAGGGTCGGCGAGGTTTTTAAAATTCGATGGGGTACGGTGGCAATTCACCCGACTCATACATCTTCACGATGTCCGGGTTGGCGTTTTCCCAGACCAGCAGCATCGAACGCTTCTTGGAGAAACCCTGATGCGCGATGTCGGCTGGCATGGCCGCCACATCGCCCGCTTTCATCTGCACACGAGCACGCGGACGACCGGTATTTTTGTCTGAAATATTCCAGGTGATTTCGTCGGAGAGCTGCACAAACCATTCAACGCGATCGTTACCATGAATGATGGGCAGGATGTATTCTTCCGTGGTCGGACAGAACAGGCTGTTCTTGCAGACCGACGTCACCGAAGGGTTCCAGGTGACATCCGAGCGCGATAGGTAGGCAAACAGATTAAACGCCTGCATCTCTTTTTCAAAGCCCGGTTCGGCCTTGATCTCTGGCTTGTCTTGTGCGACATCGGCGAACGCGCGGTTAATCGGAAAACCATTGTCATCGCCACGCAGCGGTGAATCCCCCTCCATGCCCGGCATGCGCTTGGTGGGTACGCGATAACGATCAATCGCGGAGAGGTTATCGCCATGCTTTTGGCCAAAGGCCGCGTCACCTGTTTCCATGGGCGCTGCAAACGGATCAAAACCTGCATTGACCCAGTCAGCGAGAATTTCCTTGATCAATTTCATGGCGACTGGCGTGTCGAATACCTCGACATACGACAAACCATTCTTGTGGTAATGCTCATTGAGTCGGCCACCGAAAAATTCCACTTTTCCGTAGAGATTACGTGTGCCAAATACCGGATCGAAATTCACCACGCCATAGAAAAAGCCCCACGCAACATCGCGCATCAGCGCGCGCAAGAAAGCATCGGCACTGATCGTGTGGGATTGGCGTCGTCCGCTCTGCACTGGCCAGGTGATAGTGACGAAATATTCATCACGCGCAAAAGTAAAAGCTCCCAGCTCAAAGGTTTTATAGCCTGCGATGGTGGCCGGCATTTTTTCAGACACTGCGTTCATGAAGTTCTCCTCTTTTCTTTACCTTGTAGGACTGACGATCAGCGGTAGCAGATCTCGGCCCACTTCTGCACTGTCAGGTCGCCCGCAATCGTCTGCTGAATCATCACCGACGTGGCCGGGCTGTCGAAACGATAGGCTGCACCCTTGGGAAGAAGCGCCTGATGACCACGCTTCAAGCGTATCGTCCCCATGCGCTTGCCTGCAGGTTCGCCAGCGATCTTCACCGTACCTTGTGTACCTGACGGTGCGACCGCATCCGGGCTATCCAGCTTGACCAGTTCTATCGTGACATCGCCATCCATCACAACACAAAATTCATCATGCGCTGCGGCCATCCAGGCGGACTTTCCTTCTGCACGAATGGCTTCGATGACGTATTCAAAATTTTTGGCAACCGCAACCTTTTCATACGGCTTGGCGCCGCTGGCCACCTCGAAGACATTCGAGAATGCATAATTTTTTGGGTTGTCGTTGATAATCTCGATGTGACCCTTCTCGTAGTTGTCGAGAGAGCCGAAGCGGGTGACGAAATCAGACATGATGCCTCCTCTTTACTCTTTTAAAAATGGACGGTAGAACGAACCGGGGAACCGTCGTTAGATCGACTGTAGCCCCGATATCCCTGCAGCAGAAGTCCTGCAACACCGACCACCATGTTCGGAATTTCCGAACAATCTGCAGTGCAGCAAACAGTGCCTATTTAACGGCGGCGTCGTTGGTTACCGTGTGGTCCCAGGGCGGGATTTCCGAGAAACTCGCGGTGAGATGTTCGAGGAAAAGACGCAGCTTAAACATGTTGCGCTGCGTTTTGGGGAAGACTGCGGAAAACCAGAAATGGGAAAGCTGATAGTTTTCTAATAATAATTTGAGCTTCCCGCTCACCACCGCCTCCGCAGCGACAATGGTGGGAATGCAGACAACGCCTCCGCCATCCATCGCATAGTCTCGCAACATATGAACGCTGTTCGTCCGGAGCGCTGGCTTGAGATCAAGAATCACCTGGCGGTCTTTACCCGCGAATATCCAGCGGTCGCGTGAGGGGTAGCGAGAGTACAAGCCCAGACGATGGCTCTGCAAATCTTCAGGCTCCACTATCGGTGAATGTGATGCCAGATAGTCAGGTGAAGCACAAAATATCCGACGCACCTGGAACAAGCGCCGCTCGATAAGGTCCTCGGAGGCAGGCGGGAAAATCTGTAGTGCACAATCAAAGCCTTCCTTCACCGGATCGACCACCGCGTCATTGACGGTCAGATCGATGGAAATGCCTGGGTACTGGTTCTGAAACTCGCTGAGCAGATGCGCCATGTGTCCCAGCACGAAGCCGGGCAAGGCATGAATGCGTAAGGTTCCGGTTGGCGTCACGCGGGAATCGCGCATCTGATCAACCAGGCCATTTGCACGTGCAATCAGATCAGCGCACTCCTTGTAGAAAAGCTCGCCGATTTCAGACAGCCTGACATGCCGGGTGGTTCTGTGAAAAAGCGGAGCACCCACAAATTCTTCCAGCTGCTGCACGCGGCTGGTAATCACCGATTTGGATACCCCGATCTGGCGTGCGACATCGGCAAAACTGGATGACTCCGCGACGCGCACAAATGCGTCAATACTTTGAAATGTATCCACACACGAACTCCGATTTGATAATCGTTTTGATAACAGCAGGTGGTCTGGTCGGTTGCCTCGCGACTCACTGGCACAAGGCGTGACGACATCCGAGAAAAGTATCCCGTAATAGTACGCTGAACGGCTGAGTAGCCTTGGTTGCCGAAGTAGAAAAATGAAAGACAAATGCCGCGACAACTGATAAGGCTTTTTATCCGGGCATAAAAAAACGCCCCCGCAGGGGCGTTGATGCTCAGTGACTCGACTGATCGGGATCAGAACGAGATCTGGCTGCGCAGCATGATCGCTTTGACCTTGTCGATCGACACGCCCGAGCCGGCCACACCACTGGTGCTCACCAATACCGGTGTATCGAACTTGGTCTCGGTATAGTTCAGCATGAAGCGGACGTTGTCATTGACGATCCAGTTCAAGCCGTAGGTGATGCCAGTCGCTTTGTCGGTACGGCCAGTAGCACGCGTAAAGTCGGAGCCATCGAGTTCGCTGAGTCTGACACCAACCTGCCAGGCACCCAGCCCGCCATCGGCGAGACTGAATTTCTTCGATGGCTTAACCCAGCCAAACGTACCGGCACTGTTGCTGTAGTTGTGCGACTCACCGGTGATGTTCCACAGGACTTCGTTGTAGTTGAGTTTCACTGCATTCGAACCCGCAGTCGTGTCACCGTAGTTGATGACGAAATACTCGCCTTGGGCTTTGTAGGGTCCGTAGGCCAGCGCGTATTCGAGGTTAGACCGGGTGCGGCTGGAGCCTGCGCGTACAGTTTCGGTCCCGCTGAAGAAACCGCTGACACCCCGGGTTTCGTCGCGGCTGCTGGCATATGAAGTCGCTGCAGCGACGGTACCTGAGCTGTAGCCCGCGCCGAGGTGAGTCACGATGTCAGTACGACCCATGAGCTTGGCTACGTTCACGGTATAACGGCCGATGAAGTCGTTGCCGTCGTACTGGGAAGTTTTGTTACCACGGCCACGCGACAGGGCCAATCCATAGCTGGTACCTTCCACTGGGCTACCGTGAAGCATCACACCCGTCTCTTTCGCGGGCACGTATTCGCCTTCATTCTGGCTGGCGAAGCTACGCTCCATGAAATCGATGTTATTGGAGCTGGTCAGCTGCTCAAGGCTGAAAGGCATCTTGAACTTACCAAAGCGAAACATCGCCGCAGGATTTGCAGCGTAATCGAGATAAGCAATATCGATGATGGTGGTGCTCTCGCTCATGCCATTGCTGGTCGCACCATACGTACCCTGAATCTGGTACTTCCAGTCTTTGTCGATTTGTCCAGTCACACCCAGACGCGCGCGACGTACATCGAGCTGATTGGTGAAAGGATCCGAAGCTGCCGCGACACCCGGATCGCTGTAATTACGATAATCCATGTGCAGACGACCCATCAGCTGAATGGAATTACGCCCATCCGCCGACTGAATACCAATCCCGTTCTTCATGACCTGACCCGCGTCTGCGTTCTTGAGCAGATAGGCATTCGCTTTTGCGACATCAGCATCGATGCGCTTCTCTTTGAATTCACGATTTTCTGCTGCATCTTCGGCAGCTTTGATATGTTCGTTGTATTCCGCTTGGGTGATCACGCCCTTCTTCAGGAGCAGATCCATCAGAGACTTCAGATCATCCGCAGCGGCATAGGCCGGTGCCGACAAGGAAGCACATACAGCGGCCACGGCAACTGCGATGCGTTTGGCTGCGATTATTTTTGAGTTAGACATTCATTTTTCTCCGTTGACGGTGTGGCGATTGAGATCAAGAGCTGCTCGACGCTACGCTGTTTGCGCCTGATTTCTTGATGACTGGGCGAGATTATTGGTTTCAAATTTTTCAGTTCCGTGACAAACCACAATATTTCTGCGCGTGTTTATCGGCTTAGACGACACACGACAGCCATGGTCGAGACTTGTCATCAAACCGTCATTTAAGACAGTTAACGTTGAAGATTATTTAACAAAAATGTAGCTGCGCGGAGGGCACTAGCCGCGTGAAATCACGGGAAAAGAACTAGCCCGACGGGCTGGGATATCATCCAAGGAAACTCTGACGCCGATCAGACATGCCACAGGGAGATACTGCGTGATATCGATACGACTGCTTGGATGCCATGGCGGCATTGGCGGCACGGCGCGCCAGTCCACCTGCTATCTACTGGGTGACTCTGTGCTCATCGATGCCGGCACGGGGCTCGGTACCCTACCCCTCGAGGACATGCAGCGCATTGATCACGTCGTGCTCACGCATGCGCACCTTGATCACATTGCCTGCCTGCCGCTGATGATCGATTCTGTCTGCAGTCACCGACAAACCCCGGTGCAGGTATGGGCGTTACCTGAAGTGATCGGCATTCTGTCGGATCATGTGTTCAATGAGCAGATCTGGCCCGACTTCACCCGTATACCCACGCCCGAGCAACCCTTCCTCAAGCTCAACCCGCTAGCCGGATCCGTCACGTTGAGTGGCATGACATTCACGCCCATGCCCGCGCGTCATGGCATTCCAGCGTGCGGATTACGGGTGGAGCGCGATGGTGTGGCGCTGGCGTTTTCTGGGGATACGGCGGACTGCCCGGAATTCTGGCAACTGACACAGCATGATCCGGCACTCAAAGCCGTGATCGTCGAATGCTCTTATCCGGCCTCGATGCGCGAGATGGCTTCGTTGTCTATGCATCTCGACACCAGCGTGCTGCTGCCGAGACTGGCGGCACTACCTAGGGGTGTGACTGCGGTGGTCATTCATCGCAAACCCGGTGGCGAGGAACAGATCGCCAGTGAACTCAAGGCCGGCCTGCCCGGCACACCGCTGCAGCTGCCGGTGTCTGGCGAGGTGCTGAGTTTCAGCGCTTGATGGCGTTGCGCATGTAAAGCTGGAGCAGCAAGGCCTCGAGCACCTGCGTGGCGATGCCGGCCTCTTTCGCCAATAAGTCGCGCAAACCCTGTGCGGTGATCTCAAGACATACGGTTGCACCCACCGCTTGCGCCGCCGCGCTACGCACACCGCCCGCCAGCAGTGACTGTTCGCCAAAGGATTCGCCTGCTGAGAGCAAAGCCAGTTGTCGCTCAGTCTGGCGCTCGACAATGGCTACCTGACCACTCTGGATCACATAAAAGCTTTGCGCAGGATCGCCGGGCTCGAACAGCACTTGGCCATCGGCGTAATGGACAGGCTTGAATCCACTCATGACAGCGTCGCGGGTGGTGACGTTAACTCGAGTATGCGCATGGTCGTAAAGCGGCATATGCCCTTCAGGCCGGGGTTCAGGCGACGCACCTCGCGCAGCGCGCGATCCAGCGGAATGAACTTGGTGCTGACCACGGTCTTGGCAGTGGCGTCCCAGTGGTAGACCACATCAGCCAGACCTTCGGCCATGCCAAAGACGCTGCCTGGGCCGAACAGCCATTGATTACCCTGCGCGTCACGCGTTTCGACATGGCCCGAGATAATCACATGCGCAAACACAGCATGCTCGCCGCGCTCGGCGATTTTCTGGCCAGGCTGGAATACGCCGGAATTCAGATCGCTGCCCCACAACTTGAAGAACAGCCTCTCCGCGCTGGAGAACTCATGATGATCGAAAGCTTCAATCGCGTGTTTGGATCGCGGATCGATAATCCCCAGCGACTTGAATCGCTGCATATCCATACCGAAACGGATGTCGTCTTCAGCACTGGTGCTCATGCTTGCCTGTCTTTGGTTTTGTTGGGTTATTGTCAGAGCATTCGACGCCATTATAGACCGGCGACACCGACGGCATCTTTGGCGAATGAAATTTTCGCCGATTGGAAGTTTTCAAATTAAAAATAAAATTTTTCGCGCTGGGTGTGCCGTTTTCAAATTATCAATGCTCGTCCATGCAGTCATTGTCGCCTTCTGACATTGTGTAATAAGATGGGTTGGCAGCCACCTACAGGCCAATAATAAACCGCAATCACACCAACATGCTGCTCGCCTGCTGCTCTCCTAATGCCGCTCGCCCTGGCGAGCGCAACCCAATTCCTTAACGCCCCCGGGGACTGTGATGGACATTTCCAAGGCAATCGACATACGCGCTGCCATGCGCGCCTCCGGCGTGATCATGGCCTACAACGGAGCCGTCTCGGATGAGCTGATGGTGACGCTAGCCGACATCCTCAAGTCGCGCATGGAGGCCATGGATGACGCCAAGCGCTCCCGCACTGTGTTCTCAGTGTTCATGGAAGGCATGCAAAACCTGATCTGGCATGGCCGCACCGACCAGGGCGCCTCTGGCATGGTGTGCATCTCTCAACAAGATGACGAAATCACCATTGTCTGCGGTAACCGTATTCGTCGCGACGACTCCGTGAAGCTGAAAGGAACGCTCGAGCAGCTGCAAGGTGCCGACAAAGACACCATACGCCAGTTGTACCGCGAGGGAATGTCGAAATCCAATGAACATGATGGTCCGGGCGCCGGGCTAGGCTTGCTGGAAATAGCGCGCCGTGCATCGCATCCGATCTCATTCGCTTTTATGGATGTGGATGCAGACCACGTGGATTTTTTTCTGGCGGCGAGGATTTGAGGAGAGCTTTCAATGAGTGAATTGACTATTGCAGCAACCGAGCGCACGCCCGAGATTCATTTGTCGGTCGAGAACGGAATATTCAGCATGAAGGGAGAATCCTTCCCGGAAGATGTCTCGGCTTTCTATGGACAAGTAATCGTCGCTGTTGATCAGCTTGCCACTACCCTCTCCAACCCACTGACCGTCGATGTCGCGATGGTCTATATCAACAGTTCCAGCATCAAAGCGATGTTCAGGATCTTTGAGGGGCTTGAAGCGGTCCGAAAAAATGGACAATCGCTAGCCATCACCTGGCACCACCAGGAGGATGACGACATCATGCAAGAACTGGGTGAAGATTTTAAAGACCGTTTCCCCGACCTGCCGATCCACGTCAAGGCAGCGTGAGTGTGAGCACCGGGGGCGATGATCCGTTATTCGATCTCTACGATCGCGAGAAGCAGCTGCTGGCCGAAGGCCCGGCGCTACTCAAGAGCGATAACGAAAACGAGCTGCGTGCATTCGCGGAGCGATTGTTCGAGCGCTTTTCCAAAGTCGTACGCGAAAACGAAGATCTGACTCGTCACTCCGACCGACAAGAGCAGCGGCTGGTCAAGCTGAACCAGAACCTGAAAACGCAGACGCGCGAGCTAGATCAGCGCAAGACCGAGCTTGAGGCACTCTCTCAGCAGCTGGCCAAATATCTGCCACCGCAGATTCATCAGGCACTGTTCGAGGGAAAGCACGACACTCGTATCACCACCCAGCGCAAAAAGCTGACAGTCTTTTTTTCCGACATCAAAAACTTCACCCAGACCTCCGAGAGCCTGCAGCCCGAGGCGCTGACCGAATACCTAAATGAATACTTTTCAGAGATGACCCAGATCGCGCTAGACCATGGCGCGACCATAGACAAATACATGGGCGATGCGATGATGGTGTTCTTTGGTGACCCCGAATCACGCGGCGTGCGCGAGGACGCGCGGGCCTGTGTCGAGATGGCGCTGTCAATGCTTGAGCGCTTACGGTCACTGCACAAGCGCTGGCGTACAAGCGGCTTCGAAAACCCGTTCGAGATCCGCATCGGCATCAACACCGGCTACTGCAACGTCGGTAATTTCGGCAGCGAGCAGCGGCTGTCGTACACCATCATCGGCGGCGAAGTCAATCTCGCCCAGCGACTCGAAGCCAATGCCGATGTCGGCGGCATCCTGATGAGCTACGAGACCTTCGTGCACGTAGAAGACATGGTCGCCGCCGAAAAACGCGGCGCGATCCAAATGAAAGGCATCGCCCGCGATGTGCAAACCTACGCCGTCACCGGCCGACGGACCGAATCTGCAAGCACCGCATTCAGCTTCGACCATCCCGCAGGCATATCCATCGACCTCGACCCCAGCCTGCTCGACGCACCCGCCCGAGCTGCGCTAGCCGACAGACTGTCGGCACTAGCGACGCAACTAAGAGACGCCTAGGCGCGGTAGCCACCTCTACAAAGGGACACCTCTACAAAAGGACACTCACTTTGTAGAAAACCTCCCAGACAATCCTACAAAGTGAGTGTCCCTTTGTAGGAGGTTTAATGTTTGTACCCATAAGCGGTCATGATCTCGCGCGCCTTGTCGGACTTTAGAAAAGTCATCAGCGCTTTGGCTGCCTCGGACTGTTTGCCTGCATCTAGCAACACGGCATCCTGACGTAGTGGGTCGTGGTAGGTCTCGGGCACTAGCCAGCCAGAGCCGGATTTCAGTTTGCCGTTTTGCCACACCTGCGATACGGCAACGAAGCCTAGATCGGCATTACCTGAGGTAACAAACTGGTGTGTCTGTGAGATGTTCTCGCCTTGGACGATCTTGGGCTCGAGTTGGGTTAGCACACCGATTTTTTGCATCGTCTGTACGGCCGCGGTGCCGTAGGGAGCGACTCTCGGGTTGGCGATGGCGAGGAAGCGGAAATCTCCTTTTTTGAGTAGATCGACCCCATCAGTTACCCCATTGTCTTTGGGCGACCACAAGATCAGCCTCCCAATCGCATAGGTAAAGCGTGAACCTTGTACGGCCTTGCCGACCTTTTCCAGCTTTTGCGGTGTTTCGTCATCGGCCGAAAGGAATACGTCGAACGGTGCCGCATTCGAGATCTGCGCATAGAACTTCCCACTGGCGCCCGGGGTCAGCAGCAGCTTGTGTCCTGTCTGGGATTCGAACACCGCCGCAATATCCTTCATCGGTCCAGCAAAATTCGCGGCTACTGCCACTCTGACTTCTGCCGCCCAAACGCATAAGGGCAACATCAGACACAGCGACGCAATCACACCTCTCTTCATCTCTTCTCTCC
The DNA here is from genome assembly GCA_046090895.1 of Oxalobacteraceae bacterium. Lineage (GTDB taxonomy): Bacteria > Pseudomonadota > Gammaproteobacteria > Burkholderiales > Burkholderiaceae_D > Pernthalerella. Next base: position 18,995 of record JBJTAS010000057.1, read on the forward strand.
TGAATCAGAACCTGAACAAAGCGCCCACACTCACGCCTGACTGTCCTTTTTTGCTCTCCGAATAACCTGTGCCATTGGTGGATGTATCCGGAATCCACTTATCGTACAAAGTAAATGCGGCGGACGCGTCCCGCTCACGCGAGACACTGGCGTAGTCGATGAAAAAATCCCACTCTTTGTAAGGCGACCAGGTCAATCCGGTCGCCAGCATGCTCAGATCATTCTTGCCCTTGCTCGAGGATCTGTCATGAACCTGGTACAGACCTGCGTTCAAGCTAAAGGCAGGCATGAAACGATAAACCGCACCCGCAAAGAAGGTGTCAGCGTCTACCCTTCCCGACGCGGTCGTGGTCGAAAAAGTCCCACCAACGGCCGATGAGGGATTACGAGTCATCACGACACCTGCGTTCAGCGTGATTTTGTCGAGGGTGTATTTGGACGCCAGGAAGTCAACCCGATTGTTCACCTCAGAGGCGTTGGCCAGTCGGGCCTCGATGTGGTTATAGCCGAGCTCGAAGCCACCTTTCTTGTAACGTCCACCCAAGTAGTAATTGGTACCCTTTTGCTCATCCTCTGGCACACCACCAAAGGCCACTGCGGTATCAACGGTAAAGCCATTGAATGCCGGAGATGTATAGCGAATCATCTTGTCAGCACGGTTAATGCCCGAGGCCCCATGAAAGCCGACATAGCGTCCTATCGGTTTGAGGCCACCGAAATTCCAGTTTTGGCGTGCATCGAATGCACTGCTGAGTTCGTTTTGCAGATTGGGGCCTCGCCCAAGGATCAGCGTGCCTTTTTCTTTGGAGATCAGGCGAAAATTCGCCTCGCGATCAAACACCGGGTTACCGCCTGCCGTGTAGCCATAGCCACCGGCATCTCGACCCAGCGCACCGGTTCTCGACGAAAAATTCGATTCCAGCGTCACCACCGCTCTCACATCATCATCCAGCTCGCGACCCAGACGCAGCCCAATCCGGTTGTTGCCTTTGGGCTGGTCGCTCATTCCCGAGACATCTTGGTTCGCCATGGTCATGTTCGACGATGCGTAATAGCCCGCTGACACTTGACCATAAATCTCCGCCGAGAAATTGCGCTCCGCATCGGCCCTCTTTTGCAGCTCGGCGCTGGCCTTGCGGATATCTTGCGCCTGATTGAACTCTTTGATCTCCTGCGCCTCAGCGACTTTTTTCAGTTTGTTGTTGTACTCATCCTGGGTGATGATGCCCTTCTCGAGCAAGATTTCGAGCAGCGCTCTGAGATCATCGCCCGCGTGCAATGCGCCGGCGCCCATGCCCAAAACGACCGCGACCGCCAGTCGCGCCCACCGTGTCCTTAAAACATTGAGATTCATCTCGCGCTCCTGATGCCCAATCAAAATATATAAATCTAATTTTGACTAAATGTATCACAGTTTATTTTGCTTTGCCGATCCCGGCTGGAGGGTTTTATTGAGCGGAGGTGGACCACGACCATGGATCCCGGCGTGCGCCGGGATCACAGTCTTTAGGTTTGGGTTTTACTAACGAGTGAATCTGAAAAATCAGGCCGCGCGAGCTGTCCTACGTCGCTCGAACGTCGCGGGATCCGCGCTGGTCCAGTAGGTCTTGAATGGCTCGGGCAGCTCGGCGAGCTGGCTCTCGTCCAGCAAGGCGCCCTCGGGGACGACGGGCAGCGTAGTGGCCAATGGCGCGGGATGACTGTCGGCCTCGCGCACCATGATGTGGTCGGCGGTGATATCGCCCGGGTGCTCGAGCCCGGCGGCGCCCACGAGCTCGGCCAGTGCCTCGACGGTGAGCTCATGGAAATTCATCACGCGCGTCGCCTTATCGCCAACGACCAGCGCGCGCTGACGGTTTGGGTCCTGCGTGGCAACACCGGTGGGGCAATGATCCGTATGGCAGCTGCGCGACTGTATGCAGCCCAACGCAAACATGAAACCGCGTGCGGAGTTGCACCAATCGGCGCCGAGGGCAATCGCCCGCGCGATGTCAAACGCCGAAATGATCTTGCCCGACACGCCCACCTTCACCAGATCACGCTTGCCGATGCCAACGAGGGTGTTGTGCACGAGTCGCAGGCCCTCGCGCATGGGCATGCCGACATGATCGGCAAACTCGACCGGCGCAGCACCCGTGCCGCCCTCGCTGCCATCGACCACAATGAAATCCGGCCAGGTATCGGTCTGCTGCATGGCTTTGACGATACCAAACCATTCCCACGGCAGACCAACACACAGCTTGAAGCCCACCGGCTTGCCGCCAGAGAGTTCACGCAACTGGCGGATGAAGGCCATCATCTCCGTTGGGTTGGAAAACGCGCTGTGCGATGCGGGCGATACACAATCCTGCCCGAGCGGCACGCCGCGCGCGGCGGCGATCTCGGGTGTGACTTTGGCTGCTGGCAGCACGCCACCATGGCCAGGCTTGGCACCCTGCGACATTTTTATTTCGATCATCTTCACCTGCGGTGCGATGGCCTGCTCTGCGAAGCGCTGTGGATCGAAATGACCGGTGGGTGTGCGACAACCAAAATACCCCGAGCCGATTTCCCACACCAGATCGCCGCCATGCTCGCGGTGATAGGTCGAGATCGAACCCTCCCCGGTGTCATGATAAAAGCCGCCCATTTTTGCGCCACGGTTGAGCGACAGGATCGCATTTGGCGAGAGCGAACCAAAACTCATTGCAGAGATATTGAAAATCGATGCCTGATAGGGCTGCTTGCACTGCGGGCCGCCGATCTGCACGCGAAACGTCTTGGGGTCAGCTTCACGCGGTGCCGCCGAGTGGCCTATCCATTCCGTATCCGATCCATACATGGACTTGATGGTGCCAAAACCGCGCTTGTCATTCATGCGCTTGGCGCGGGTATAGACCATCGCGCGCTGGTTACGCGAGAAAGGCAGCTTCTCTTCGTCATGTTCGAGGAAGTACTGACGTATCTCCGGGCGGATGTACTCCAGCATGAAGCGCAGATGGCCCGACACCGGGTAGTTACGCAAAATCGAGTGATGCGGCTGACGATAATCGCGCCAGCCAATAATGAACAGCACCAGGCAAATGAAGGACAACAGGTGCGAGAACGGCAGGAACAGAAAGACGCCAAAACCCGACAAGACCCAGGGCAGAAAACGCGAATACTCAGCCATTGATCATCTCCTTTTTATTGCGATCATGGTCGTGATCGTTTATCTCTGCCGTTGTCCTGTTCAGTTGAATTCGACTGTCACCTGTGGATCACCCGGCAAGCCAATGTACTGCACCCGGGCCTTCATACCGGGCTTGGGCGGCACCGGGTTGATAAAGCCACCCAGGCTGAGCAGATCACCCTTTTTGAGCCGGATACCATCTTTCTTGAGCTCTTTGGCCAGCCACATCGCCGCGTTGATTGGATGGTCCATCAGCACCGTGCCTTTGACGCGACCGATCTCTTTATTGTCGGCGTCATCCGTCATCACCACCGTCATGTTGGCCAGCGCATCCAGAAAGGCCTGCGTCTTTTGCACGGGGATTTCCATGCCCGTCACACCACCACGAAAAGCGACATTGGTGGCGATCATTGCGTTGCCGCTGAACTGCCCTTCCAGCATCAGATCGGGCAGCTCAATGAAGGGAATCACTGATTCCAGATAACCCAGCGCCTCCAGCGGCGTTTTGGCATCCGCCAGACGGGGGTCTTTGACCTCCACCAGAAAATCAGCCTCAACCAGTGGCCGAACACCAAAATCGGCGGGCAGCACGGCGATGATGTCGACAAAATTCCGGTCGTACATGTAGCCCCATTTAGGGCCATCGACGCCAAAGCGCTGCTGCAGCACCGGATTGGCAAAAGCCGCTTTGTAGCCAATGGGGCTGCCAAGAAATTTTGGCAGCTTCTGGCCCAGCTTGCGCTTGGCGCATTCGGCATCGGCCAGGGTGATCTCATTGCCAAAGCCCTTGCTCAGCCTGCGGTGTGCGAAGTCAGACAGATAGGCATCCACGGCGGCGTCCTCCGGGCACGCCGCCCATGCCAGTGCGACGGGCAGCGAGACACCCGACAGGGCCAGTATCAGGGTCAGCAATGGCGCGCGCAGAGCAGCTTTGAACATACGGAATCTCCTTGGGTTTTTTTCTGCTCGGAGAATAGCACGCACGCCGATCAGCGCTAGAGAAGCCGGGGATTTACCTTCGCCAGAAATCCGGACTGAACACCACGATCAGCGTGAACAGCTCCAGACGGCCCAAGAGCATCGCCACCGAGCAGACCCAGGTCTGAAAATCCGAGAGCACCTCAAAGGTCGTGGATGGCCCCACCTGATTTAGGCCCGGTCCGGTGCTGTTGATACAGACGATCACTGCCGTGAAGCCCGTGACCACATCTGCACCGGAAAAGAGCATCAGCATCGTGAAAACAATAATGCTGGCGCCATACAGAAAAACAAAGGCCAACACGGAGTACAGCACCGTCGTTCCGAAAGGTCGTCCGTTGAGTTTGACGGTAACTTGCGCGCGCGGATGTACCAGACGTCGCAACTCAGCATAGCTTTGTTTGAGCAGCAGCTGCGCGCGCACCATCTTGATACCACCGCCGGTCGACCCGGCAGCGGTCGCAAAGCAGCACAGAAAGAGCATATACACTGGCGCGAAGGCAGGCCACAGGTTGTAGTCGGTGTTGGCATAACCGGTGGTGGTGGCGATCGAAATTACATTGAATGCCGCAAATCGCAATGAAGTCAGCGCATCGGGATACACTCGCTCGCGCCAAAGAAAATAGGTCACCAGACTGACACTGAAGATCATGAGCAGCCAGAAGGCATGCGCCTCACGATCGATCAGATAGGGTCGCACCGTGCGGCGCGTGAGCACCAAAAAATGCGTCGCAAAATTAATCCCCGCCAGCAGCATGAAGGCAATACAGATCGCTTCGAGCAGCGGTGAATTGAAATGACCGAAGCTCGCATCATGCGAAGAAAACCCGCCCAGCCCCATCGTAGAGAACCCGTGCATGACGGCATCTTCCGGTGACATGCCCCCCAGCCAAAAGGCGCTAATGCACGCGGAGGTGATCACCGCATACACGAACCACAAACCTTTGGCCGTCTGTGCGATCCTCGGCGTGAGCTTGTCATCCTTCATCGGGCCCGGCGTCTCCGCTTTAAACGCCTGACTGCCACCGACGCCCAGCAAAGGCAAGATGGCAACCGATAACACCACCACACCCATACCGCCTATCCAGTTCATGAAGCAGCGCCAGAAATTGATCGACACAGGCATCGTGTCCAGATTACTCATCACGGTGGCACCGGTGGTCGTAAGCCCGGAGACGGCCTCGAAATAAGCATCCGTAAAAGACATGCCGGGGAACTGGAACATGAAAGGCAAACAGGCAAACACCGGCGAGATCGTCCAGGTCAGTGCCGCCAGCAAAAAGCCATCTCTTGGCTGAAGCTCGGGGGCTTTCACCCGCAACCGCGTCTGCCGCCAGAAGACATAACCGAATAGCAAAGTCAGCCCAATCGCGTGGATGAAGCTCCCGTCGGCGCCATCGCCAACCGCCACCGACACCATCCAGGGAATCATCATCACGCCCGCCACCACCATGATGACGAACGAGAGCACATGCAGAACGACGGTCAGGCGCACCATGCCCGCCTCCTACAGAAACAGACCGCTGACCTGCAGCAGTCGTTCCACGCGCGGAATAATCTTCTTGTCGGTGACGAAAATAACGAGATGATCTTCGGAGTCGATCACCTCATCATGATGTGCCATGATCACGCGCTCGCCGCGCACGATCGCCCCCAACGTCGCGCCGACCGGCCAGTTGATCTCCTCAACTCGTCGACCAACTACCTGACTGGTTGCACGATCGCCATGAACAATCACCTCCAGCGCCTCTGATGCGCCCCGGCGCAGACTGTGCGCGGCATCCACATCTGCACGTCGCACATGCGAGAGTATGTCGCTGATCGCTGCCTCGGCCAGACCAATCACGATGTCGATGTTGCTGCGCTCGAGCAGATCGACATACGAGCTCTGATGAATCAGCGCGACGACACGCGCCGCACCGGAGCGCTTGGCAAGTAACGAGGCAATGATATTGCGCTCATCACTGGTGGTCGCCGCAACAAACAGGTCAACCTCTTCGATGCCCTCGCTTTCCAGCAGCTCGGCGTCGCTCTCATCGCCGCGCAGCACCAGTGTGTGCTTCAAGGTACCGGACAAATATTTAGCTCGGTTCTTGTCTGGCTCAATGAGTTTGACGTTTAGTCGCCCCTCGAGTGCGGACGCGAGACGAAATCCAATATCCGACCCACCGGCGATCATCACGCGCTTGACCGGCTTGTCCATTTTGCGCAGCTCTTGCATTACGTGGCGCATGTCGCCGCTTTCGGACAGGAAGAAAATCTCGTCGCCGGCGCGCACCACGGTTTCGCCATCCGGGCGGACTGTTGCGTTTTCTCGGAAAATCGCGACGATACGCGCATCGACATTTGGCAGGTGGCGCGGCAACTCGGCAATCGGGCGCCCCACCAGCAGACCGTCGGCACGCGCTCGTATGGCAACGAGCCGCACGCGGCCATGCGCAAAATCGAGTACTTGCAAGGCCTCGGGGAATTCAACCAGCTTCAGCAGATAATCGGTGATGACCTGTTCCGGGCAGATCATATGGCTGATGTCGAACAGCTCGCCATCAGAAATCCGCACGTCATTGAAATATTCGACCGCCCGGATTCGCGCAACCCGATCTGGCACGTTAAACAAGGCATGCGCAATACGGCAGGCGAGCATGTTGACTTCATCGACCTCGGTTACCGCAATGAGTAGCTCACAATCTTCGATTCCGGCTTCGCGCAGTACGGAGGGATGTGCGGCGTTCCCCTGCACGGTGCGCAAATCGAATTTATCGGCCAGCGTTTTCAATCGCATCTCGTCGAGATCGATGACCGTGATGTCGTTATCTTCTGATGCCAGGTTGGCCGCCACCGACGCCCCGACCTGTCCTGCCCCCAGGATGATGATTTTTCTCATTATTGAATCCGGTTTGCCTGACGCGCTCGGATTATAGGAGACAGCGAGACTTCGATCGAGATTAATTGTTTTTCGATCAATATCTATTGCATGAATAAACCAGATGCAATGTTCAAATGACAAATCATGCATCAAGACAGACAACACAAGTCGCCATTCAGGCAACAAAACACGACATCATCACCGGAACGCCACCAACGCGCGCTTTGTCTTTTTAACTGTGACAAAAAAATATGGCGATTTGGATGAAGAAATTGTTTATAAAAAAATAATTATCTTTGCGCCATCGCACCGTAAAACAAGCTCTTATGCGCTTTTTGGCGCATTCAGTTCGTTGTCAGGTTCCTATTTAATTTGATTTACCGATTGTCAATTGCGTCTGCAATCAAGTATTCTTGCCAGGCAGTAACATCAATTGTTAGGGGGGAAGCATGGCAAAGAACATTCGCTTCGGCGATTATGTGCAAGCTGTGACGGTCGATTCTGACTCGATCAGCTACACCAAAATGATACCGAAGCCCAAGTTGGACAAAAACGGGAAAGAAATCCCGATGCGCCCGGAAAAGCTTCAACTCACCGGTTCGGACGTATATAAC
>JBJTAS010000058.1:0-53441 GCA_046090895.1 Oxalobacteraceae bacterium
GGATCTGTTTCGGGTGATTGACTGGATGATGCGGCTGCCCAAGGACTTGCAGACTCAGCTAAGGCAGGATTTGAACACACTGGAGGAGGAATCGAAGATGGTGTACATCACATCGATAGAGCAACTGGCGAAAGAGGAGGGTATGCAGCAGGGTATGCAGCAAGGGCGGCTCGAGGGCAAAGTTCAATCTCTGGAACGACAGCTGCGGCGACGTTTTGGCGAATTGCCGGCTTGGGTTCGCGATCGTCTCGCGCAGGCGCAAGAGCAACAACTCGATGGCTGGACTGAGGCCATTTTGACGGCAATCTCACTGGACAGCGTGTTTGCGCCGCAGCCGCACTGATCGTTCACTCTGCCTTAGGCGTGTTCGAGCGTTTTGATGGGGGAAAAACAAGCCGGTTTGCTCTCGGCTTGCGAGCCACCGAGCTCCCGATCCGGAGGTCAGATATCTCCTGCCAGCTTCTCTGCCAAGCCCACATACGAAGACGGCGTCATCGCCAGCAAGCGATCTTTGGCTTCTTGAGGAATCATTAGCCCGTTGATGAATTCCCGAAGGGCGTCGCGCGATATGCCCTTGCCCCGCGTGAGTTCTTTAAGCTGTTCGTAAGGATTCTCAATACCAAAACGACGCATGACGGTTTGCACCGGCTCGGCCAGCACCTCCCAGTTGTGGTCGAGATCGTCATCCATGCGAGTGGAATTTACCTCTAGCTTATTCAGTCCGCGCAGGCAGCTGTCGTAGGCCAGTAGCGCATAGCCGAAACTGACGCCGATGTTGCGCAGTACGGTGGAGTCAGTCAGATCGCGCTGCCAGCGAGATACGGGAAGTTTTTCTGCCATGTGCTTCAGCACGGCATTGGCCATGCCCAAATTTCCTTCGGAATTTTCAAAGTCGATAGGATTAACTTTGTGCGGCATGGTCGATGAACCAATCTCCCCTGTTTTGGTTTTTTGCTTGAAAAAACCGAGCGAGATATAGCCCCAGAGGTCGCGGTTCAGGTCGAGCAGAATGGTATTCGCGCGCGCTATCGCATCGAATAACTCGGCAATATAGTCGTGAGGCTCGATCTGTATGGTGTAGGGGTTAAATGTCAGGCCCAGATGTTCCTCAACCACCTTACGCGAGAAAGCTGGCCAGTCGAATTCGGGGTAAGCGGCAAGGTGGGCGTTGTAATTGCCCACGGCACCATTCATCTTGCCGAGAATTTCCACATCAGCGATACGCTGGCGGGCACGCCTCAGGCGTGCGACAACGTTCGCTACTTCTTTTCCCAGTGTCGTCGGGCTAGCAGGTTGACCGTGGGTACGCGACATCATCGGCACATCAGCGTTGGCATGGGCGATCTCGACCAGTCGGGTAATCACATTGTCTATGGCCGGTAGCAGCACCGTATCCCGTGCCGCCTTGAGCATCATGCCGTGAGAAGTGTTGTTGATATCTTCGGACGTGCAAGCGAAGTGGATGAACTCTGAGGACGCCATCAGCTCGGGCAGATGTTCTACCCTTTCCTTGATCCAGTACTCGACGGCTTTCACATCATGATTCGTGACCGCCTCGATGGCCTTGATGCGGGCGGCGTCAGCCTCACTGAAATCGCTTGCTAGTTTTTCCAGAAACGCACGAGCGTCAGGCGAGAAAGGCTTCAGTTCAGCAAAACCCGCTCCCGACAGCGCGATCAGCCAGGCAATCTCTACTTTCACGCGATGGTGCATGAACCCCGACTCGGACAGTATGGGACGCAGTAAGTCGGTCTTGGCAGCATAGCGGCCGTCAAGTGGAGAGAGTGCGGAGAGGGCGGAGAGGGAGGTGGGCGGCATAGCAAACGAGCAGGCGTGCAGAGGTCAACTAGCGGATCGATCCACGATTTTACCATTCGGTAGACTGGTATCTCGCCGATACACCCCGTGGAGAGGTGCGCTGTTATTCACGGTGCTATAATCCGCGTCCCCCGGATCATTGTCGAATCAACATGAAACTACTTGGATCTCTCGCTAGCCCTTACGTACGTAAAGTCCGGATTGTCATGGCTGAGAAAAAGCTGGAGTACGAGTTCGTGCTTGAGGACGTCTGGTCTCCGGATACGACAATCGCTGAGGCCAATCCCTTGGGTAAGGTGCCCTGCCTGATCATGGAGGACGGAGGCGCGATGTTCGACTCGCGTGTGATTGTGGAATATCTGGATACGATGTCGCCCGTGGGCAAATTAATTCCCGCTTCTGGTCGTGAACGCGCCAGTGTCAAGTGCTGGGAGGCGCTCGCGGACGGTGTGCTGGATGCCGGCATCCTGATTCGGCTGGAAACCCTGCTGCGGCCTGAAGACAAGCGCAGCGACGGGTGGGTCGAGCGTCAGCATGGCAAAGTGCGTACCGGCATCAAGGCCATGGCGACCGGGCTGGGCGAGGCGCCTTTCTGTGTCGGTACGCACATTTCGCTCGCAGATATTGCGGTCGGATGCGCGCTAGGCTGGATCTCTTTCCGTTTTCCGGAGCTGGACTGGCGCGGCGATCATCCGAACTTGGCCCATCTTTTCGAAAAGCTCTCGGACCGACAGTCATTCCGCGACACATTTCCGACGGTCTGATCCAGGGAATCCATCGACGTGATCTGTGGAAAATTTTCGGGACGACCATCGCCCGAGTCAACGTTTGCTGAGCGGGCGATAGCCTGTCGGTTTAGGTCGGAGTAGAGTATTTACTCGTCATTCATCTGGGATTGCAAGTAATTCTGTAGCCCGATCTTGTCGATCAGATCCTTTTGGGTCTCGATCCAGTCAATATGCTCTTCCGTGTCATCAAGAATTTTTTGGAAGATCTCTCGCGATACATAGTCGCGCACAGTCTCGCAGGCGGCCACGCCGTCCTTTAGTGTCTGTTGCGAGATCTTCTCGAGCTGCAGATCGCAGTCGAGCATCTCGGGCGTATTCTCACCGATCATCAACTTGTGCAGTGCCTGGAGGTTAGGAAGTCCTTCCAGCATCAGGATACGGTCGATGAGTACGTCGGCATGCTTCATCTCGCCAATAGACTCTTCGTATTCTTTCTTGCCTAACTTTTCAAGGCCCCAGTGCTTGTACATCCGCGCATGAAGGAAGTATTGATTGATTGCAGTCAGCTCATTGGTCAGCTGATCATTGAGCAGTTTGATGATGTTCGGGTCGCCCTTCATGAATACCTCGCCGTGTTAAAAGTCGTGAATCGGAATGATTCAAGACAATAAGAATCTTACCGCGCTGTGAGAGTCAATGTATAGGAGTGTCGACAGCAGCACAGTGGCACGCAAGGGAAAACGCCGCGGGGCACGGCGGTGCGACGGGCGTTCAGGCGATCAATGGTTCACGGCGAACTTCGATGATCGCGCGAGAGGTGTCCTCCAGAGACTCGCGAACGATCGTCCGCGCGCACGGCAGGCACTTTCCGCAGCAGCTGCCAAGATTCAGCTGGCTGCGCACCTCCTGCAAAGACCCCGCACCCGAGGCGATCGCATGCCGTATGGCCTTGTCCGACACGTTGTGACAGATGCAAACAATCATGGCTGGAATCGATCCTAGGAAGTTGGCGAGATATCTGGAATTGCTGCCTTTTTGTAAATGCGAACAATTCTTGTTTAGATTATTGGCGATTCTCAGGCGCTTGGCAAGGGCTTCTTGAGTCTTGCTTTGATTTGCCGGCCGTGGGGTGGGAGCGGGTGCGAGCGTAGCGGCAAGCTGCGCCAACTCGGGCGGTTCACGGGGGTATTAGGTACTGGGGTAACCCTGACGTCTCAGCCAGTTGGGTGGCCTTGTCAGGCCATGCTAGTGCCACTGGAGGCAATGATTCCTCCCCCAAGACAAATATCACCGTCATACAAAACGGCGCTTTGTCCCGGAGTGACCGCCCACTGCGCATCGGGAAAATCCAGGCTGAACTGTCCGTGAGGCAAGGGGCGGTGAATGCAGCGCGTATCCGACTGCCGGTAACGCGTCTTGGCAGACACGGGGCCCTCGGGCGGGTGGTGGCCGGCGACCCAACTGACTTGATCCGCCTCCAGCGAGTGCGATAGCAGCCAAGGATGATCGTGTCCTTGCGCCACGTAGAGAATATTGTTGGCCACATCCTTGCGCGCTACATACCAGGCATCGTGGTGCCCATCAACGCGAGCCGATTTTTTCATGCCGCCCAGACCGATGCCTTTTCGCTGCCCAAGCGTGTAGAAAGACAATCCGACATGCTCGCCCACGAGTTGCCCTTCGGGGGTCATCATCGGCCCGGGTCGGAACGACAAATAGCGGTTCAGGAATTCGCGGAATGGACGTTCGCCAATAAAGCAAATACCGGTCGAATCTTTTTTACGTGCATTAGGTAGCGCGAGCTTGTCTGCGATATGGCGAACTTCGGTCTTATGCAGATCACCCAGTGGAAACAGGGTGCGGGAGAGCTGGGCCTGGTTCAACCGGTGCAAGAAATAACTCTGGTCCTTGCTTGCATCTACTGCTTTGAGGAGTTCGAACCGGCCATCGATCTCGCGCACGCGAGCATAATGCCCTGTGGCGATCAGGTCTGCGCCCAAGCTCATCGCGTGATCGAGAAATGCCGTGAATTTTATTTCGGCGTTGCACAGCACGTCGGGATTGGGCGTTCTGCCTGATTCGTACTCCCGCAGGAATTCGGCGAATACGCGGTCTTTGTACTCTGATGCAAAGTTGACGGCATCAATATCGACACCCACCACATCCGCCACGCTGACGGCATCGATCCAGTCCTGCCGGGTCGAGCAGTAGTCGTCATCGTCATCATCCTCCCAGTTCTTCATGAACAGGCCGATGACTTCATGCCCCTGTTGTTTGAGTAGCCAGGCAGCAACAGAAGAATCCACACCGCCCGACATACCCAGCACGACCCGCTTACGCATAGCTGTGGCCGGTAACGCTCGGGTGAGTGTAAAGCAGCGACAAAGGACTGCGTTTACCCAGCAGATAATCATCCACGCACTGCATCACTAAGGGACTGCGGTGTTTTTCGTGGCAGGCGAGCAGCTCTTCGCGGGTCATCCAAACGGCACGAAGGATGCCTTCGTCCAGCGGGCGATCATGGCTCTCACCCAGTACGCCCGCGAAAGCGAATCGCAAATAAGTGACCTCCTCGCTGGTTCGACTCGACACGTAGCGAGACATGTAGATACCCACGAGCGACTCAGGCGTGAAATCAAAGGCTGTCTCTTCCAAAGCTTCACGCCCCACCGCATCAATTAGCGACTCCCCCGGGTCTAGATGTCCGGCAGGTTGATTGAAACGGATACCGTCGCTGGTTTCTTCTTCAACCAGAAGAAACCGGCCTTCGCGTTCGATGATGGCCGCAACCGTAACCGAGGGTTTCCAGAGAGTGGACATGGCTTCCTTAGAAAAGCCGGCATTTTACCCGCACGCGGGTGGCCCTCGTGGCGTCGCTGACTGCATTCCGCTTGTGGCGCATCAATCATGAAACTCCCCCGAGGGCTGGCTTGCAGGGCAGAATTCACGCCTTTGTTAACGAATTCAAATGGTTTCAAACAGATAAGCTCACGCAGACGATACCGATCAATTCAGCAACCAATTGACCTGAGGCTAGGCATCGACGAGCCTGCGATACCGCTTAAAAAGAACGGTTGTTCTGTTTTTTAATTTACGTGTAAGATTCGTGCTTCATTTTTTTTGGAGAGCCCCCATGAAAATCGGCATCCCAGCCGAGACACGGCAGGGTGAAACGCGGGTCGCCGCGACGCCTGAGACAGTGAAAAAACTTGTCGCTGCCAATCATCAGGTGGTGGTCCAGTCAGGTGCTGGCGTGGCAGCCAGCATCACCGATGAAGCGTTCTCCGCAGCCGGCGCGCGCATCGTGTCCGCTGAGGAAGCATTCAGCGCCGAGATCGTTCTCAAAGTCAGAGCCCCATCAGCGCACGAGCGCGCCGGCATGAAATCCGGCTGCGTAGTGGTTGGCATGCTCAATCCATTTGATACCGATAACAACCAGGCGATGGCCGCGGCTGGCCTGTCTGCTTTTGCGCTCGAGGCAGCGCCGCGCATCACCCGTGCGCAATCGCTGGATGTACTCTCCTCGCAAGCGAACATTGCTGGCTACAAAGCGGTGCTCCTCGCCGCCAATGCCTATCCGCGCTTCATGCCGATGCTGATGACCGCAGCCGGTACCGTCAAAGCGGCTCGCGTTCTGATCATGGGCGTAGGCGTGGCGGGCCTGCAGGCGATTGCGACCGCCAAGCGCATGGGCGCTGTCATTGAGGCTTCTGATGTACGCCCACCGGTCAAAGAACAAGTTGAATCGCTCGGCGCGAAATTCATCGACGTGCCCTACGAGACCGACGAAGAGCGTGAAATTGCGCAGGGCGTTGGGGGGTACGCGCGCCCGATGCCCGACGCGTGGATGAAACGGCAGGCGGCGCTGGTACACGAACGCGCCAAACAGGCTGACATCATCATCACGACGGCCTTAATCCCGGGCCGCAAGGCGCCAGTGCTGATTAATGCGGAGACCGTCAAAGCCATGAAGCCTGGCTCGGTGATCGTTGACATGGCAGTCGAGCAGGGCGGTAATTGCTCGCTGTCTGAACCGGGCAAGACGGTCATCCAACATGGCGTGACGATCATCGGTGAGACCAACATTCCGGCGCTCGTTGCGGCAGATGCCTCGGCGCTGTATGCGCGCAATGTACTCGACTTTCTGAAACTTATCATCGACAAGGAAGGCGCGCTGCACATTGATCGCACTGACGAAATCGTTGCTGCCACGATGATGTGCACTGGTGGCGATGTGCTGCGCAAGTAGGAGAATTCATGCAACGTGTCATGCTGCGCGCGAAGATTCATCGTGCGTCGGTCACGCAGTGCGACCTGAACTATGAAGGCTCGTGCGGCATAGACGAAAATTTGCTGGAAGCGGCAGATATCCGCGAATTTGAAAAGATTGAGCTGTACAACATCAACAACGGCGAGCGCTTCTCCACCTACGCCATACGGGGTAAGCGCGGCACGGGCGAGATATCGCTCAATGGTGCAGCTGCCCGGTTGGCGCAACTGGGCGATTTACTGATCATTTGCACCTACTCGCCCATGAGCGAAGCAGAAGTCTCATCGTACAAGCCGAAAGTTGTCTTTGTCGATGAAAAGAACCGTATCACCTGCCTGAAGAAGAACTAAGCCATACCAAGGATTGCTCAAGCAGCCACCATCGTCGCGAAGAGGACACCATGGAAGTCAGTCATACCATTATTAACCTGATCATTTTTGTGCTGGCGATCTACGTCGGTTATCACGTGGTCTGGACCGTGACACCTGCGCTGCACACGCCGTTGATGGCGGTGACGAATGCGGTATCCGCCATCATCATCGTCGGCGCAATGCTGGCCGCCGCGCTGACGGAGGGCCCGGTTGGCCAGTTCATGGGAACGTTGGCGGTCGCACTGGCTGCCGTCAATGTGTTCGGTGGCTTCCTCGTCACTCAGCGTATGCTGGAAATGTTCAAGAAAAAAGAGCCCAAGGCTCAGGCCAAAAAAGAAGAGGCTTAATGATGAGCATGAATTTAGTCACCCTGTTGTACTTGCTGGCGTCCATCTGTTTCATTCAGGCGCTCAAGGGCTTGTCGCATCCCTCGACCGCGCGTCAGGGCAATGCATTCGGTATGACCGGCATGGCGATTGCTGCGTTCACCACCATCGCGCTGATCGTCAAACTCAAGGCCGAGGCGCCGCAAGGCATGGGCTACGGATTGCTGATACTCGGCGTCATCGTTGGTGGCAGCATCGGCGCGGTACTCGCCAAGCGGGTCGAGATGACCAAGATGCCTGAGCTCGTCGCTGCGATGCACTCGCTGATTGGTCTGGCCGCAGTCTGTATCGCTGTGGCGGCGGTATCTGAACCTTGGGCGTTTGGTATCTCCTCGCGTGATGAGCCTATTCCGCTGGGCAATCGTCTGGAGCTGTTCATCGGTACCTTCGTCGGTGCCATCACGTTCTCGGGCTCGGTCATTGCATTTGGCAAGCTGGCCGGCAAATACAAATTCCGTCTGTTCCAGGGTGCGCCGGTTGTCTTCCCCGGTCAGCATCTGTTGAACCTGGCGCTGGCTGTTGTAATGGCTGGTGCTGGGCTAGTGTTTGTGGTGGCTCCCGGTGTCGAGGCAGCATGGACACCATTCATTGTCATGACCGCCATCGCTTTTGTGCTGGGTGTCATGATCATCATTCCCATCGGTGGCGCAGATATGCCGGTGGTGGTATCGATGCTGAATAGCTATTCGGGTTGGGCGGCAGCCGGCATTGGCTTCTCGCTGAATAACTCGATGCTGATTATCGCTGGCTCACTGGTGGGTTCGTCTGGTGCGATCCTGTCCTACATCATGTGCAAGGCGATGAATCGCTCTTTCTTCAGCGTGATCCTCGGTGGTTTTGGCGGTGACGCTAGTGCAGCCGAAGGCGGCTCTCAGCAGCAGCGCAATGTCAAGTCGGGTTCTGCCGATGATGCTGCCTTCCTGATGGGTAATGCAGAGACCGTGATCATCGTTCCCGGCTACGGACTCGCGGTCGCCCGTGCGCAGCATGCGCTGATGGAGCTCTCTGAAAAACTGGCGCACAAGGGTGTGACCGTCAAATATGCGATTCACCCAGTTGCAGGCCGTATGCCGGGTCACATGAACGTGCTGCTCGCCGAAGCCGAAGTGCCCTACGATCAGGTTTTCGAGATGGAAGATATCAATAGCGAATTCGGTCAAGCCGATGTGGTCTTAGTGCTCGGCGCGAATGACGTCGTCAACCCAGCCGCGAAAGATCCGAAATCATCGATTGCTGGTATGCCGATTCTCGAGGCTTACAAGGCCAAGACCATCATTGTCAACAAACGCTCCATGGCGGCTGGTTATGCAGGTTTAGACAATGAGCTCTTCTATATGGACAAAACCATGATGGTCTTCGGCGATGCGAAGAAAGTCATTGAAGACATGGTCAAGGCCGTTGATTAATCCGACCTTGGCGCCTTCCTAGCGCACGCCGTACATCATGTGTTCCGCCAATCGCCGCTTGGCCGCTGGCACCACATTGATCAAACCCAACGATAGACCCAAGAGGTCTTGACTGATCGATTGATCCGGCGAGCTGCTGAACACCCGTGCCATCAGATCGGTGAGTCTGATGGTCATCCTTCGATCATTGCGTCGCACAGTGGAGAATGTCGACAGCGATTCCGGCGTGATCTCTTTGGCGAGCAGGCTTGCCAGCACGCAGGCATCGCGCAGGCCGAGATTCAGGCCCTGGCCCGCCACTGGGTGCAGCGTTTGCGCCGCGTTACCGATAGCGAGGGTTCGTGGTGATGGCCGGGGTTCTGCGTTGAGCCCCAGCCGATAAGCGTGACGAGCACCGATCTGTGTGAATCGCCCCGCACGCTGACCGAAAACTTCCTGCAACAACTGCAAAAATCGCTCATCATCCAACTGCTGCAAACGCTCTGCCGTAGTCGGGCGCATGCACCAGACCATTGAATACGCACCATCTTGCGGAAGCAGCGCCAGCGGCCCCTCCGAGGTGAAGCGCTCGAATGCGCGTCCTGGGGGTGCGGTGTCGGTCTGTACCTGTGCGATGATGGCTGTCTGCTGATAGTCATGTTGACGCGCGCGTGGCGGCTGTTGGCCGTAGATGCCGCCTTCGGCCTGTATCAGTAGTTGCGCATGCAGTATGCCGCCAGGGTCAAGCTGCAGCTGAACCTGCGTTTTTGTTTCTTCGAATCCGATGACGGCAGCTGGCCGCAGCCACTGTATGCCCGAGTGGAGCAAAACCAAATCAAGCGACTCGACCACTGCGCCGTACTGGCACACATACCCGAGTGCGGGCAGCCCATAATCTGAGGCACTGATCAGTGTTCGCCCAAAACTACCCCGACGCGACACATGAATTTCAGTGATGGGTGTGCCGGACGAGGTCCACGCGCCAAGCGGGTCGAGTAGTTGCCGGCTGCCCTCCGAGAGCGCGATCGACCGCGGATCTTGCCTTGCTACTGGTGCAGACTTGCCATCGATGAGGGCAATACGATCGGCGGCCACACCGCGTTTGATCAGCATTGCTGCGGTTGCCATGCCAACCGGACCAGCGCCGGCAATGGCGATGTCGACATGAGTCGTCATGATGTCGCTATGAGCCTTTCATCACTGCTTCAATCTCTGCGACGGTCTTGGGTGCCTTTCGAGTCAGTAGGTCGCAGCCGTCTGCAGTCACCAACGCATCGTCTTCGATGCGTATGCCGATATGCCAGAAAGTGTCGGGAACGCCTTCTGCCGGACGTACATAGATCCCAGGTTCGATGGTCAGTACCATCCCCGGTGCCAGCGTGCGCCAGGGTTTTTCAGCGCCTGCGGGCGCAGGATCCCGGTAGTCACCCACATCATGCACATCCATGCCAAGCCAGTGACCAGTGCGGTGCATGTAGAACTGACGATAGTCGCCGTTCGCAATCACGTCATCGGTTGAGCCGACTTTGTTCTTGTCGAGCAGACCGGTATCGAGCATGCCTTGCGCGAGTACCTTCAGTGCAGCATCATGTCCATCAGTAAAGCGTGCGCCGGGACGGGTGGCGGCGATGGCGGCGTACTGTGCGTCGAGCACGATCTCGTAGAGCGTTTTCTGCGGACCGCTGAACTTGCCATTCACCGGGAAGGTACGCGTAATGTCCGAGGCATAGCTATCCAGTTCGCAGCCAGCATCGATGAGTACGAGTTCGCCATCGCGTAATTCGGCATCACCGGCGCGGTAATGCAGCACGCAGGCATTCGGTCCGGTGGCGACGATGGATCCGTAGGCAGGAGATTGTGAGCCATTGCGCCGGAATTCGTGCAGCAGTTCGGCCTCGAGATGATATTCGCGCAGTCCGACACGAGAACAACGCATTGCACGCGCATGGGCTTCGGCACTGATATCGGCGGCGCGTTGCATGATGGCGATTTCGTATGTATCTTTGACGAGTCGCATGTCATTCAGGATCACGCGAATATCGATGGCGGCGCTCGGAGCGCTCACGCCGGCGCGTACTTGCGCACGCACGGCGTTCAGCCAGCCCTTGACCTGATCATCCAGCGGGCTGCTGCTGCCCAGCGCATAAAACAACGCGGGTGCGTTGGTCATCTGCTTAGGCAGCTCGGTGTCGATACTGGCGATCGGATAAGCAGCGTCGATACCCAAAGCCTCACGCGCCGCCTCGGGTCCATAACGATAGCCATCCCAGATCTCGCGCTCTTCATTTTTCTCGCGACAGAAAAGGATGGCCTGATCTTTTTCGCCAGCGACCAGCACGAGCGTTGCCTCGGGCTCCGTAAAGCCTGTCAGGTAATAAAAATAGCTGTCATGCCGGTATGGATAATCGGCATCGGCATTGCGCATCACTTCCGGGGCAGTAGGAATGATGGCCACGCCGCCGCCTTGCGCATGCATTTGCGCGAGCACACGGGCACGGCGATTTGCGTAAGGAGTCATGATCAGTTCTTGTGATTGAGAGATGCATTGAGCTGCGCCAGCCGTTCGACTGTGCCGACGTCGGTCCAGTCACCGCGGTAGACTTCGCCGCCTATTCTGCGCTGATTCGCAAACTCTCGCAAAATCGGCGCGAGCTTGGCGCTGCTGCCCGGCGTTATGCTGTCAAACATCTCCGGGCGGTAGACACCGATGCCGGAAAACGTATAGCGTGGCTCACCGTCGTTGGCTATCGCGTAGCTCTCCAGTGCAAAATCCCCGTCCGGGTGATGCGCAGGGTTTTTCACCAGGTAGAGCCAGCCAAGGTCGCGGGTGGCTGCTTCATGGGGATTGCCCCAGACATCGTTCTCTTCGAGCACGTCTTTTGCCGCTGAAAAATCGAAGTGGGGGCAGTAAACATCGCCAGCGATGGCGAGGAAGGGCTGGTCGCCAAGCAAGTGACGGGCTTTTGCGATGCCGCCTGCCGTTTCCAGCGCGTTACCCTCAGGCGAATAAGTAATATGTGCGCCGAACTGACGGCCATCGTCCAGCGCATCTTCAATCATGTGACCCAGATGCGCATGATTGATCACGATCTCCGTGATACCGGCGCGCACTAAATTCAGAATATGCCAGACAATCAGTGGACGGCCGCGCACCGGCAGCAAGGGCTTGGGGCAGGTATCGGTCAGGGGACGCATGCGCTCGCCGCGACCGGCAGCAAAAATCATGGCCTTCATGGTGGCGTGCTCAGAAGGTGTAGCCGATCTGGGTCGTGTTTTCGTCCAGCGTATCGAGCAGCTTGATCAGCGGTGCGAATTCCTTGTAGCGATAAGCCGTCTTGCGGGTGTAGTCCATCACGAGCGGAATATCATTCAGATAGCCATCCTTGCCATCGCGGTGATACAGCCTCGCGAAAATGCCCAGCACCTTCAGATGTCGCTGCAAGCCCATGAATTCGACATCCTTATAGAACGCATCGACATCATGGCTGACGGGCAGGCCCGCGCGGCGCGCACGTTCCCAGTAGCGAATCACCCAGTCGAGCACCATCTCTTCGTCCCACTGAATATAGGCATCGCGCAGCAGTGATACCAAGTCATACGTCATTGGGCCATACAGCGCGTCCTGAAAATCCAGAATGCCGGGATTACCCTTGTCCAGTACCATCAAATTGCGCGAGTGATAGTCGCGGTGCACATAGACCTGAGGCTGCGCGAGATTATTCGCCAATAGCGTCTCGAATACCTGATTCAGTGAGGTAGTTTGTGCCTCGCTCAGACTCGCGCCCCGGTGTTTGCTGATGTACCAATCCGGGAACAGCATCAGTTCTCGATGCAAGGCGGCGCGATCATACTCCGGCAACTGGCCGGGGCGGCTCTGCACCTGCAATAAAATGAGTGCGTCGATGGCATCGAGGTACAGTTTATGTGCGGTGTCCGCGCTGAGCTGCTTCAGATACGTGGTCGAGCCAAGATCCGAGAGCAGCAAAAATCCGCGAGTAATATCTTTGGCCAGCACCTCTGGCACAGTCACCCCTGTTTTACCGAACAACTCGGCCACACGCAGGAATGGCCGCACATCTTCCTGCGGTGGTGGCGCGTCCATTACGATCAGCGAACCACCATCGGGAGTGTCCACCCGGAAGTAGCGTCGGAAACTGGCGTCGGCAGACGCCGCCCTGAGCGTTTCGGGCAAAGTCTTGGGGAAGTCGAGCTGCCTCAGCCAAGCAGAAATATCATCTAGGCGGCGATCGATCTTTGGGGATTCGGACATCGGAAATGAAAAGGGAGGCAGATTGGCAAATTGAAAGCGCCGCCATGCGTCAGCGCGTGCAGTGAGTTCCCATATAATAAGGGATTCGGCTCCGATTCGCGGCGCTCATACAGCCTCATAACCCTTCATGACCCGGCGATTGCCTCTTCTACAACCCGTTGCCGAATGGCGCCTGAATGCGGTGGCGCTCGCGCTGGCCCTGTTGCCAGCGCTATCGCTCGCGCAAAGCCGCCCATGGATTGAGGGTGCCGACGAGGATAACGGGCCCACCTCATTCGAAGCGGAGCAGATCACCGGCCGTCCCGATCACGATGTCAGCATGGAACGCCAGGTGGGCATCAAGCGCGGCAAGACGCAGATCGAGGCCGATCGCATGACCTACGACATCATTGAAGACCGTGTCGACGCCATCGGTAATGTTCGCCTTCAGCGCGAAGGTAACCAATTCGCCGGTAACGAGCTACGCCTGAAGCTCGATACCGGCGAAGGCGTTCTGCAAAATCCTGTGTACAAGCTCATGCGTATGAATGCGCATGGCAAGGCCGACCGTATCGAATTTGAGTCGCAAGACAAAGCAACCGTCATCGGCGGCTTCTACACCACTTGTGAAGGTCCGGATCCGGATTGGTACCTGCGCTCCGGTTCACTGGCACTGGACAATGGTCGCGAGGTTGGTGTGGCAGAAAATGCCGTGGTTGTCTTCAAGGGCGTACCACTGGTTGGAGCGCCCAAGCTGTCTTTTCCGCTCAGCGACGAGCGCGTTTCTGGCTTCCTTGCGCCCACCATCGCGACATCCACTTCCGGCGGGCTGGAAGTGGTCACGCCGTACTACTGGAATATTGCGCCAAATCGCGACCTGATACTGGCGCCGCACTACATCACGCGTCGCGGTCTAATGCTGGGTGGCAGTGCGCGTTATCTGGGTGAAGAATACGGCGGTCAGGCCAATTTTGAAGTGATTGATCGAGATAGCCAGACCGGTGCCAGTCGCTGGGCTGCGTCCTCGCGTCACAAGCACACGTTTGGGCAGGGCCTGACACTGAACACCAACCTGAATGCAGCCTCTGACGATGATTACGCGCGCGATTTTCCCTTCAGTCGGGTGTGGGCCTATCAGCCCGGCATTGCTCGCCGTCTGCTGGTGCGCGATGTGCGGCTGGATTACGGCACTCAGGACTGGACCGCGAGTGGCCGGCTGACCGAATACCAGGTGCTCCAGGATCGCAGCGGCAACGCGCTTATTCAGCGCCCCTACAGCCGCCTGCCGCAACTGAACTACCACTATTACGGCGAGAACACTACCGGGCTGAACTGGTCGCTGGGTTCCGAGTTCACGCGTTTTCATCAGACGTTCGTCCCGGCGGATGGCATGCCGCGCCAGGGTGACCGGATGGTGGTCAATCCACGGCTGACCTACAACTACCAGACACCGGGTTTTTTTCTGCGTCCCAGTGTGTCCCTCCACAGCACGGTCTACAGCCTGGATGAGACGGCGGCACCGACCATGAATGCGCCCAACCGAACGCTGCCTACTTTTTCGCTGGACTCAGGCCTGATCTATGAGCGCGATGCCAGCCTGTTTGGTAACGCCGCGATACAAACTTTCGAGCCGCGTGTGTTTTACACGCATACGCCTTACAAACGACAGGATTCCACGATCTACCCGAATTTCGATTCGACCGAAGCTGATTTTAATTTCGCGACGGTATTCCGTGAGAATCGTTTTGTCGGTAACGATAGGATCAGCGATGCCAATCAGGTGACAACAGCACTGACCACCCGCTACCTGCAGCAAAACGGTATGGAGCGCGTGCGACTGGCGATTGCGCAGCGTTTTTCTTTCTCTGACCAGCGAGTGACTCTCAATGAATCGACGCTGCTCTCGACTGAGACGCGCTCCGATATGCTGTTTTTGGGCTCGGGTCGGATTACCGATCAGCTGCGTGTCGATTCCAACTTTCAGTTCAGTCAGAGTCGTAACGAACTGAACCGAATGAATATTGGCGCATTCTGGCAGCCGGCACCCATGAAAGTGCTGAACATGCAATACCGACGTGACGTACGCAATTTACCCAACGATCCGAACTCCAACTTCGAGCTAATCGATCTATCCTCTCAGTGGCCCCTCGGTGATCGCTGGTACGGCGTGGGCAGGGTCAGCTATTTGCTGAAAGAAGGCCAGCTCGGTCAGTCGCTGGCCGGCATTGAGTACAAGGCGGATTGCTGGATTTTCCGCATCGTCGGTCAGCGGGTCCCGACCGCTCAGAGTGTGGCCAACACCACCGTCTTCCTGCAACTGGAATTCAATGGCCTGTCCATGCTGGGTGCGAACCCAATGCGCGCTTTGCGCGCCAATGTGCCCGGCTACCAGCCTCTCGGTTCGACCGAGTATCCTTACGAAACCTATTAATTGAGAGTGTCATGAAGAGTGCCGTGAACCGGTTCAGTCCGCTTGCGATGGCCCGCAGCTTGACGATGGCTGTCATGGTGGCCGTCATCGCAACGGTGATCTCTGCCATCGCCCAGGCGCAGGACAAAACCTCCGCCAAGCAGCCCGTGCTGATTGACGCGATAGTTGCTGTGGTCAACACCGAAATCATCACGCTCAAGGAGCTCAATGATCGCATAGCGTTGATTGAGCAGCGCATGAAGCGTCAGAACATGCAATTGCCGCCGCGCGACGTACTGCAAAAACAACTGCTCGAGCGCATGATCGTCACGCGCGCCCAAATGCAACTGGCGCGCGAGAGCGGTATTCGCATCGACGACATCATGCTGGATCGCGCAGTAGCTCGCATCGCCGAGCAGAATCAGTTATCAGTACAGAGTTTCCGTGATCAGCTGGAACGCGAAGGATTGTCTTTCGCTCGCTTTCGTGAAGAAATTCGCGAAGAAATCACACTGCAACGCTTGCGTGAGCGAGAGGTCGACAATAAATTACAAATCGCCGATTCCGAGATAGACAATTATCTGGCGGCGGCCGGTGGTAAACCTGAAGCCAGCCAGCAGGAGCTGAGCATTGCCCAGATCCTGGTACGCGTGCCGGAGAACGCTTCTCCACAGCAGATCGCCGAGCGTCGCAAGCGCGCAGAAACCGCACTTGCCCAGCTCAAGTCAGGTACAGATTTCGCCAAAGTGGCGGCGAGTTTTTCTGATGCCGGCGATGCCCTGTCCGGCGGTGATCTGGGTTGGCGCAGCGTGTCACGTCTGCCGCAGTTATTCGTCGATGCTGTCGAAAAAATCGGCGACGGCGAGATCGCGCCTCTGGTGCGCAGTGCGAACGGCTTTCATGTACTCAAACTAAATGGCCGTCGCGCCGCCGGCGCCACCAAGGCAGGGGTAGGTGCGATGGTGCAGCAGACGCGCGCACGTCACATCCTGATCAAAGTGAACCAGATCGTGTCATCGTCGGAGGCCAGGCGCAAGCTTACCGAGCTGAGGGAGCGACTCGACAACAAAGCTGCAAAATTCGAAGACCTGGCACGACTGTATTCCAATGATGGCTCGGCGAACAAAGGCGGCGATCTCGGCTGGATCTATCCGGGAGACACCGTGCCCGAATTCGAGCGTGCCATGAATTCATTGCGCCCTGGCCAGGTCAGCGAGCCTGTCGAGTCACCCTTCGGCTACCATCTGATCGAAGTTCTGGAGAGCAAGACCGAGGAAATCTCTCGCGAGCGTCAGCGCTTGATGGCGCGGCAGGCCCTGCGTGACCAGAAGCTGGAAGAAGCTTACGAAGACTGGCTGCGTCAATTGCGTGACCGTGCCTACGTCGAATACCGGCTCGATGAATTCAGTCCGCGTACCCAGTAACTGCCTTTGATCTCTTTGCCATGCCCTGTCCTCGCATAGCGATCACCTGCGGCGAACCGGCAGGTATAGGCCCCGAAATTTCCGTACGTGCCGCACGAGAAGCCGCTACGCTCGATGTCGTACTGATCGGTGATGCGCAGCAGCTGCACGCGCTGGCCTTGGCATGCTTGCCAGAGCGTCACATGGCATTGCTGGCCTCCCCGGCTGCGCTACAAAGCCTGCCGCGCGAACCGGGACGACTCAGTCTGATCGATTGTCCGCTGGCAGCGCGCCCGGTGTCTGGCGAGCTAGACGCTCGAAATGGCCCCGCCGTGCTGCGGACACTAGACATCGCGATTGACGTGGCGATGAATCGTTGGGTGGATGCGATCGTGACTGCACCCGTGCAGAAAAGCACCATCAATGATGCCGGCATTGCGTTTACCGGACATACCGAGTACCTGGCCGAAAAAACCGGCACACAGCAGGTCGTCATGATGCTGGCCGGGCCAACCCATGGTGCGATGCTGCGGGTTGCGCTGGCGACCACGCATCTCTCGCTCAAGGACGTGAGCGCGGCCATCACGCGCGAGAGCCTGTCGCGCACGCTGTCCATCCTTCATACCGATCTGAAGCAGCAGTTCGGTATTGCCGATCCCCGCATCCTGGTCGCCGGTTTGAATCCGCATGCGGGTGAAGAGGGTTATCTTGGCCGTGAAGAGATCGAGGTAATCACACCGGTGATTGAAGCGGCGCGTGCCCGCGGCTGGCGAGTGTCTGGTCCCTACCCGGCGGATACGCTATTCCAGCCCAAGTACCTCAAGGATGCTGACTGCATCTTGGCGATGTATCACGATCAGGGCTTGCCGGTGCTAAAGTTTGCGACCTTTGGCCAGGGCGTGAACATTACCCTCGGCTTACCCATTATTCGTACCTCGGTTGATCATGGCACTGCGCTGGATATGGCAGCACGAGGCAGCGGACATGCCGACGATGCCAGTATGCAGACAGCCATACGATTGGCGGCCGAGATGATCTACAGCTCGGGCCGCGTCAGCGCATGAGGCATATTCCCCGCAAGCGATTCGGCCAGAATTTTCTGACAGATCAGCACGTACTGCATGACATCCTCAGGGCCATTGCGCCAGCTGCCGATGATCTGATGGTCGAAATTGGTCCTGGTCAGGGAGCGATGACAGCGCTGCTGCTGCAGACGCTGGGTCAACTACATGCAGTAGAACTGGATCGTGATCTGGTCGGGTGGCTGCAAAAAAAATTTAGTCATGATCGATTAATCGTTCACTCCGGCGATGCACTGCAGTTCGACTTTGCATCGCTGGTGCCGCCCGGACGCAAGTTGCGCATCGTCGGCAACCTGCCCTACAACATTTCCAGCCCCTTGCTGTTTCATTTGGCAGCCGTCGTCGAGCAGGTGCAGGATCAGCATTTCATGCTGCAAAAAGAAGTCGTCGAGCGCATGGTGGCCGAACCGGGTGGCAAGGCCTATGGCCGCTTGTCCGTGATGCTGCAGTGGCGCTATCAGATGGAATTACTGTTCATCGTTCCGCCTGACGCTTTCGATCCGCCACCCAGGGTGGAATCGGCTATCGTCCGCATGATCCCGATCGCCGTACCGCTTGCGTGCGAGCAGATCAAGCTGGAGCAGGTGGTGACGAAGGCGTTCTCGCAGCGGCGCAAGGTGATACGCAATGGCCTCTCGGGGATGTTTACCGAGGCGCAGCTACTAGAGGCGGGTATTGATCCTCAATCGCGGCCAGAGACAGTAGCCTTGGCCTCTTACGTGAGGCTAGCGAGCTTGCTGTAATTTTTCTCAAGCATCTCGCTGAATCAGTTCGATCTTGTAACCATCCGGATCTTGCACGAAAGCGATCACGGTTGCTCCGCCTTTCACCGGTCCCGCTTCGCGAGTCACATGACCACCCGCAGACTTCACCGCAGCGCAGGTTGCCGCCGCGTCTTCGACGCCGATCGCAATGTGACCATACGCCGTACCCATCTCGTATTCATGAACCCCGTAGTTGTAGGTCAGCTCGATCTCAGCCTGATCGGGGTTACTCGCATAGCCCAGAAACGCCAACGAATACTGTTGATCAGGACGATCGGTGGTACGTAGCAGGGTCATACCCATCACGTGAGTATAAAAATCGATCGACCGCTGAAGGTCGCCCACGCGGAGCATGGTGTGAAGTAGGCGCATAAGATCCTTGGATTCAGAAATTCGGTAACTTTTCCCGTTCGTGCTCGCGCAGCGCTTTGCGCGCCGATTCAAATTCCGGCAGGACGGATTGCACAGTCGCCCAGAATTGCGGCCCATGGTTCATTTCGCGCAGATGCGACAGCTCATGCGCGACCACATAGTCAATATTGGGTAGTGCAAAATGCACCAGTCGCCAGTTCAGGCGGATACGGCCATCCGCTGTGCAAGACCCCCACTGGGTGCTGGCAGAAGATAACGAAAATCGTTGATAAGTGACGCCGAGCTTCACGGCGTAGATCTCCAGCCGCTGCGCAAACAGTCTCTTGGCCTCGCCTTGCAGCCAGCCTTGTACACGGTCTTTTAGCTGCTGTTCTGTTGACGAAGCGGGCAGATGAATATGTAGCTCGCTGGTGTGTTCATCGAAATGGGCGCCTGTATTACCGCGGTCGGTAATACGAAGCGTGATGTCACTGCCAAGGTAGGGTAGTTTTGCACCATCGCGCCACACCATCGGCGGCTGCAGTCGGCGCACGGAGCGCTCGCGCTGCTCGTTAATCTTGCGGAAGATCCATGGTTGTTTCGCCTTGATGGCCGATTCGATCTCTGTCACCGTCACCCATCTGGGCGCAGTGACACGCAAACCATCATCATCGATCAGGAATCCTATCGTGCGTCGCTTCGAGCGTAGCAGGCGGTAATCGAGGTAATGCGTGTCGAGATAGATGCGGCGGTGGTTGGCTGGTATCGGCGTTTCAGGCACGGTCGAGGCTAGCGGCGATACCGGGGCCTCAGACGACTGGGCATCGGAAAACGTATCCAGCAGCGACAACTGGTTCGGGTCGACAAATTTTTTACGCAAAAACTGTCTTATCGACATGCCGGATATCTTTTTGAAAATCGTGGTGAGTTCAGTGGCAAGTGTCATGGTTTAAACATCTGCCGGATCCGAATAAGCCGCAGGAGTAATGACCCGCATTTCGGATTCTATCCAATTTTCGACCTGGACTATCAATTCTGATGGGCTGAGGCCCTCTGGCGCAATCGGCTTGCCAATGGACACCGTGATCAGCCCTGGTGTCTTGACAAAGGCATTACGCGGCCAGCAGTCGCCCGAATTGATTGCGATCGGCACGACCTGCGTGTTGGTGCCAATCGCCAGAATGGCGCCCCCTGCTTTGTAGTGGCCTTGTTTGCCAACCGGAGTGCGAGTGCCCTCGGGGAACATGATTACCCACTGGCCATCGTCCAGCCGCTGTTTGCCAACACGAATCACCTGCGCCATGGCATCTCGGCCCTTGCTGCGGTCGATAGCGATCATGCGCAGCATCGCCAGCCCCCAGCCAAAAAACGGAATGTAGAGCAGGGATTTCTTGAACACGAAAATCAGAGGGCGCGGCATCAGCCAGCAATAAAAAATTGTCTCCCAGGCTGACTGGTGTTTGGATAGCAAGATGACAGGCGCATCGGGGAGATTTTCCATACCCTTGACGTGCCAGCGGATACCGCAGACGTGGCGTGCCGCGAGGATGATCAATACATTCCAGCGCGTGATCATCCAGTAACGCTGACGGTAGGGTAGCAAGATGAAGGCAAAGCATGCGAGAGCCCAGATGACTGTGATCAGCAGGATCAGCAGCGCGAACAGCAGAGATCGCAGGGACCGTACAGGATAAGACATTCGGTGTCCGTTGGGTGCGGGCGCGGTGTGCACCGCTGGTTAAAAATTATTTTTTCTTGGCCAATGCCGCGCGTGCCATCTCTACCGTCTCGGGCGCTGCCCGTTCTGCATGCAGCAGACGATCTACTAGATTGGAAAGATCATCGAAGATCTTGGTGTCCGGCGGTAGGTCGCCACTGGCGAGGGTTTGTTCTCCGTTGCCTGTTCGCACAAGATAAGGTGCGGCACCGACTTGCGCGGCTGCTTGCAAGTCGCGCAGGGAATCGCCGACCACAGGCAGGTTGTGTAAGCTGACCTCAAAGCGTTGCCCTATCGATAGCAGCATGCCAGGGTTGGGCTTTCTGCAGTCGCAGTGCGCATCCGCTGCGTGGGGGCAGTAGAAGATGGCATCAATTCGTGCACCAACGGCCTGTGCTGCCTGATGAAGTTTCTGGTGTATTGCACCCAAGGTTTTCATATCAAACAAGCCGCGCGAGATGCCGGCCTGATTCGTCGCCACAGCCACCCGATAGCCGTGCTGGTTCAGTCGCGCAATCGCCTGCAGGGAGCCGGGAATCGCGACCCATTCTTGGGGTGACTTGATATAGGCGTCTGAATCAAAGTTGATCACGCCATCGCGGTCAAGAATGATCAGCTTCATGGTCGGGTCGCTGGCAGGCAGGCAATGCGTCCGGATTCGTCAGGCCGCGAGTCGGGAGATATCGGCGACGCGATTCATCATCGCGTGCAGCGACTGCAGCAGCGCAAGGCGGTTGGCGCGTAGCGCCGGATCTTCAGCCATCACCATCACCTCGTCGAAGAACGCATCGACATCGTCGCGTAGCGCCGCCAGTGCTTTGAGCGTGGCACTGAAATCTGCTTTTGCGAACGCCCGATCAACGGCTTGTCGGGTCTCAGTCATGGCGCCATACAGCCTTTGTTCGGCAGGTTCAGCCAGCAGCTTGGCTTGCACCTCGCCAGGTATGTCTTCGTTTTTTTTCAAAATATTGGTGATGCGCTTGTTGGCCGCAGCCAGCGAGGCGGCTTCAGGCAGCGCAGCGAAACTCTTGACGGCATCAAGGCGTTCGAGAATATCGTCGAGCCGGTCGGGGGTCTGGGACACGACAGCTTCCACCGCATCGTGCGCATGACCTCGTTCGCGTAGCAGACCGCGCAGGCGATCATAAACAAAGGCTTGTACCTCTCCTGCCGGATCAGTGAACTGAGAGTTTTCGCTGAATTGCGATGTTGCTTGTCTTAGCAGATGCGAGAGCGACAAGGGCAGCTTTTGCTCCACCAGCATGCGGAGCACGCCCAGTGCATGACGACGCAGCGCGAAGGGATCTTTATCGCCGGTCGGTGCAAGACCAATACCCCAGATACCGACCAGCGTTTCGAGTTTGTCCGCCATCGCGACTACGGTACCGGTGCGCGTTGTCGGCAATGCATCGCCCGCGAAGCGCGGCTGATAATGTTCGCCGATGGCTGTCGCGACTTCATCCGGCTCGCCATCATGGCGCGCGTAGTACGTGCCCATGATGCCCTGTAGCTCGGGGAACTCACCCACCATGTCTGTCAGCAGATCAGCTTTTGAAAGCTGCGCGGCGCGCCTGGCTAGCGTGACATCTGCGCTGAGCGACTCGGCAATCGACGTTGCGATGGCCACCACGCGCTCATTGCGCTGTGACTGAGACCCCAGCTTGTTGTGATAAACGATGCTGGAGAGCCCGGATAAGCGCTCAAATAGCGTTTTCTTCTTGTCTTGCTCGAAGAAGAACTTGGCATCCGACAGACGAGGACGCACTACGCGCTCGTTACCGCCGATGATGTGCTGCGGATCGGCGGTTTCCACGTTGGATACGATCAGAAAGCGCGAGCGCAGCTTGCCGCTGGTATCCGTCAGCGCGAAATACTTCTGATTGGTTTGCATGGTCAGGATCAGGCATTCCTGGGGTACGGACAGGAAGGCGTCGTCAAAGTGGCATTCGTACACCACCGGCCATTCGACCAGGGCGGTGACTTCATCCAGCAATGCCTCGGGCATCAGAATATGATCGTCACCCGCTTTCGTCAGGAGTGCGGTACGGATTTTTTCTTTGCGGGTGTCGTAGTGCGCGATGACATGTCCATCTTTCTCGAGTATCTCAGCATAGCTGCTGGCCGAGGTCATCACCAGCGAGGGCTTGCGCGATAAAAATCGGTGGCCGATCGTGGTCTGCGACGATTGCAGCCCCAGAATGGACAGCGGCACGACCTGGTCATCGAGCAATGCAATCAGACCGTGTACCGGTCGCACGAAATGCACCGTGTCGCCGTTTGGACGCTGGTAGCTCATCAGCTTGGGAATCGGTAACTTGGTAATGCTTTCTTCGAGCGTTACTTGCAATCCGCCAGCCAATGCTTGGCCTGGTGCGGTATAGGTGAAAAAAAAGCTCTCGGTCTTGCCATCGCTGGCACGCTCCAGTTCTGACAATGCGATGCTCTCGCGTCCGA
The DNA here is from genome assembly GCA_046090895.1 of Oxalobacteraceae bacterium. Taxonomy (GTDB): domain Bacteria; phylum Pseudomonadota; class Gammaproteobacteria; order Burkholderiales; family Burkholderiaceae_D; genus Pernthalerella. The sequence goes on from JBJTAS010000058.1 coordinate 23,389, forward strand.
CCTGTGCGGCCAGCGCAGCGAGTTTTTTGGTTAACGGTGCCGCGGGCTGCCCATCCTTGTCGAGTGCAACGGAGAGGGGCAGTACCTTCTCGCGGATCTGCTTGTCGGGTGATGAGGTGTGTACGCCTTGGATGGAGACCGCAAGACGGCGCGGGCTTGCATACGCCGTGACAAGGGCACCTTCAGCAAGCAGAGCGCGCGAGGATAGGCCGTTGAACATCGCCGTGGCGAAAGCATCGCCCAGTTTGCCCAATACTTTTGGCGGGAGTTCCTCGGTCAGCAGTTCGACCAGCAGTGTGTGCTTCATGTTGTTCAGTCGTTGTGTTCGTGAGTGCCGCTCAGGCAGCCTTGATCGAATCGCCCAGCATCGGGAAGCCGAGTTGCTCGCGCGAGCTGTAATACGCTTGCGCTACCGCGCGCGCGAGATTGCGGATACGCCCAATGTAGGCGGCACGCTCCGTCACCGAGATCGCGCCACGGGCATCCAGCAGATTGAAGGTATGCGCGGCCTTGAGTACCATCTCGTACGCGGGTAGCGCCAGCGGCACGGCCATCAACCGTTGCGCCTCAGCTTCGTAATTAGAAAACAACGAGAACAGGAACGCCGCATTCGAATGTTCGAAGTTATAGGCTGATTGCTCTACTTCGTTCTGGTGGAAGACATCACCATATGTCAGATGCTTTTTGACGCCGCGCGCTTCCCATTCAGTCCACACCAGATCAAAGACATTTTCCACGCCCTGCAGGTACATCGCCAGACGCTCGATGCCATAAGTAATCTCGCCCAGTACCGGCTTGCAGTCGATGCCGCCCACTTGCTGGAAGTAAGTGAATTGGGTGACTTCCATGCCGTTCAGCCAGACTTCCCAGCCCAGTCCCCAGGCGCCCAGCGTGGGGTTTTCCCAGTCGTCTTCGACAAAGCGTACGTCGTTTTCGGTCAGCTTCAGTCCCAGCGCTTCGAGCGAGCCGAGATAGAGTTCAAGAATGTTTTCCGGCGCAGGCTTGAGTACTACCTGATACTGGTAGTAGTGCTGCATGCGGTTCGGGTTGTCGCCATAGCGACCATCTTTAGGACGTCGTGATGGCTGCACATATGCAGCGCGCCAGGGTTCGGGACCGATTGCGCGCAGGAAGGTGGCCGTATGCGAGGTGCCGGCGCCGACCTCCATGTCGTAGGGTTGCAGCAGCGCGCAGCCTTGTGCGTCCCAGTACTGCTGGAGCTTCAGGATGATTTGTTGGAAGGTCGGTGTTGTGTTCATGGGGACCCGTATTTGGCGCGGGCAGCCGCGCGACGCGCCGAGGTGAAATATCCGGAAAACCCGGAATTCTAGCCGTTTTTACTACGCCCAAGACGCCTGAGACCCGGCAAAGCGAGTAAGGCCAGCGCAAGTCCCACAGGCAGCGTGTTCCCCAGCCAGATATAGGGCGTGGCGCCCTGCATACCCTGCACTGAGACTTCCAGTGTGCCGCGCGTGAAAGGTGGCAGGTGCGCAATGATCCGTCCTTGACTGTCGATCGCTGCGGTAGCCCCGGTGTTGGTCGCACGCAGTACCGGCCGGCCCGTTTCCAGCGCGCGCATCTGGGAGATTTGCACATGCTGAGGCAGCGCGATGGTGTCGCCGAACCATGCAATGTTGGAAACATTGAGCAAGATGCTGGGCACCGGCGTTCCCCGGTCGAGGGCAGCGGCGATCTGTGCGGCGATTTCTTCGCCGAATAAATCTTCGTAGCAGATGTTCGGCAAGACCCACTGCTCACGCACATCAATGGGCGCCTGATAGAGCGCGCCACGCCCAAAGTCACCCAGGGGCATCTTCATCAGATCCACAAACCAGCGCGCGCCCGGTGGTATGAATTCGCCAAAGGGCACGAGATGATGCTTGTCATAACGGTAGAGGGTGGACTGAGCAAAAGAAAAACCAATGACGCTGTTCAAATAGACGCCCGGTCCGGTCGTCCACGGCACGCCGACCACCAGCGTGCTGTTGCTATCCCACGCAAAATGCGCCAGCTGTTCAACATAGCCGGGCGGCAGTTGCGTCGACAACAGCGGCAGCGCTGTTTCTGGCGTAGCGACCAGATCAGCAGGTGCCTCCGTGATCATCTCGCGGTACATCGACAGTGATGCTTCGATATGGTCAGGGTCGAATTTCATCTGCTGCGGCACATTGCCTTGCAGCAGACGCGCATGGATGGGCTTTCCCAGAGGCTGGGTCCATGCAATACGGGTCAGTGCGATACCGGATCCCAGGATCACCACCGCCAAGCCGATCGCTATGGGGTGAAGCCGACGCTGGTGGAGCATGAGGCCTAGCGACCCCGCCGTTACTACCGCCAACCAGCCCACCCCGTACACGCCGATCAGTGGTGCATAAGCTGCCAGCGGGCTCGTCGTGTGCGCATAACCCGCAGCGACCCACGAAAAACCGGTGAATATCCAGCCGCGCGTCCAATCAGCCAGCATCCAGCAGGCGGGCAGGATGGCGATGGCCGAGAATGCCTGGCTATTGGCGCGAAGTGCAGCCCAGGCCGCCAGCCACATGGCTAATCCGTAGAGCAGGCCAAGACTGGCCGACAGCAGCACGATAGCCAGCGCGGCAACCGGTGCCGGCATCTCGCCATAGACATGCAGACTCACATAAAGCCAGTGCGTCCCACTCAGCAGGGCAGCCGTACCAAAAGCCCATCCAAGCAAAAATTCATCGCGTGCGCGAGCCGTGCCAAGGAACAGATGCGTTAGTAGCGCCAGACACGCCAGCTGCAACGGCCATGCATGAAACGGCGCAAAAGCAAACACGGTGGCAGCACCGGCGCATGCCGATAGCAGCAGCGTCGTGCGAGACAGAGGTCGAGGGGCAGCAACGGCCTGACCGGTTCCCGGATCAGACGCAGGAATGAACATCAGTGAACGAGCGCCGCAGCGGGCGCATCAGCTGGCTTCTCCAAATGTGCGCTGCGGCAGCTTTTCAACCAGCAGCACGTGCACCTGACGAGCGTCGGCACGCAGCACGTCGAAGCGAAGATCATCGATCTCGAACTGTTCGCCTTTGCGTGGCATGCGACCCAGATGATTTGCGACCAGACCACCGATCGTATCGACATCCTCGTTCGATAGCGCCGTACCGAGTGCTTCATTGAATTGTTCAATCTCGGTTAGCGCCTTCACGCGCCAGCGCAGCCCGACATCCCCCTCTTTAACCGGCAGGATGTTATCTTCTTCTTCATCGAAATCATATTCGTCTTCAATATCACCAACGATCTGTTCAAGCACGTCCTCAATGGTGATCAGACCGGCCACGCCACCGTACTCATCGACCACGATGGCGATGTGATTGCGGTTCGCACGGAAGTCTCGTAGCAGGACGTTCAGTCGTTTGGATTCGGGAATGAAGACCGCCGGCCGCAACATATCGCGCAGATCAAACTCGTCTTCCGCGTAGTAGCGCAGCAAGTCTTTGGCGAGCAAGATGCCGACCACCTTGTCGCGATCACCATCAACCGCAGGAAAGCGCGAGTGCGCCGTGGACAATACCATCGGCATCCATTCTTCGATCGGACGGGCGATGTCGACTACATCCATCTGCGAACGAGGGATCATGATGTCGCGTGCCCCCAGATCAGAGACCTGGAACACACCCTCTATCATGGACAAGGCATCGGCATCGAGTAAATTGCGTTCGTGCGCATCGTGCAGCACTTCGAGCAATTCGCTACGGTTTTCTGGTTCGGGAGAGATCAGCGCGGTCAGGCGCTCGAACAAGGAACGGTGAGGCTTGGGATGGTCGGCAGCGCGGCCACCGGGGGGATAGTCTTGCATATGGCGCAATGCCAGAGTTCAGGAAACTAGAGCATACCGTAAAACGGTCAAAGGTCGGAGAGAGCAGGATGCAGATTTATTAACTTGAAATTTGTTGATCAGCAAAACCTGTCAGCAAGCCTTGCATCACTTGCTGAACGGACCACTGTAAGAACTGGAGATGACGCCGTCGGTATCAGTGTCGTTGAACGTAAGGATCAGGTACGCCAAGTCGGGCGAGTATGTCGGTTTCCAGCTGTTCCATCTCGGCAGCGTCGTCATCATCTTCATGGTCGTAGCCCTGCGCATGCAGCACGCCATGTACGACAAGATGCGTCACATGCTGTTCCACAGACAGACTTTGCTCAGCCGCTTCTTTCAGGATTACATCAGTACAAAGGACAATATCGGCACGAACGATATCGTCATCGTGTGCCTCGTCGCTGTACGCAAAGGTCAGCACATTGGTCGCGTAATCTTTACTGCGGTAATCGCGGTTGAGTGTACGGGCTTCAGCAGCATCCACGAAACGTATCGTCAGCTCGGCCGGGGCGAACTGAGCCGCGCTGACCCAGCGACGTATCTTCGTACGGGTGAGTCGATCTGCCAGCCGCCGGTCGGCGAACTGCACCGAAAGGAACAAGGGGTTATTTACTGCCATCACGCAATGCAGTGGCGCCCGCCGCTGCAGTCGCTGCATCATAAGCATCGACAATGCGACCTACCAGAGGGTGACGCACCACATCGGCACTGGTGAAGCGCGTAAACGCAATACCGCGCACCGAGGAGAGCACGCTCATCGCATCGACCAGTCCACTTTTCTGGCCGCGCTGCAAGTCGATTTGTGTGACATCGCCGGTCACCACCGCCTTGCTGCCAAAGCCTATTCGCGTGAGGAACATTTTCATTTGCTCCGGCGTGGTGTTTTGTGCTTCATCAAGAATGATGAATGCATGGTTCAGCGTTCGTCCGCGCATATACGCCAGCGGCGCGATCTCGATCGCTTGTTTTTCAAACATTTTTTGTGTGCGATCAAAACCGAGTAAGTCGTACAGTGCATCGTACAGCGGTCGAAGATAAGGATCCACTTTTTGTGCCAGGTCGCCAGGCAAAAACCCCAGTCGCTCACCTGCTTCGACGGCGGGTCTTGTCAGTACAATGCGGCGCACTGCGTCGCGCTCGAGTGCATCGACCGCGCAGGCGACCGCCAGATAGGTTTTGCCGGTGCCGGCGGGACCCACGCCAAACGTCACATCATGCTCGAGAATCGCTTTGAGGTATTGCCCCTGGTGCGGCGTACGTCCGCGCAGATCGCTGCGGCGAGTACGCAATACCGGGCTGTCAGGGCTATCGTCGGCTTCTTTGCTCAGAATCGCCGGTTTGTCGGTCTGAGTCGCCGCTTTGTGCTCGACCACGGCTAGCTGAATCTCTTCGATGGATATGGGATGATCTGCAGAGGCATAGAATTTTTCGAGCATCTCGACCGCACGCTGTGCATTGAGCCCGTCAGCGATGAATTTTTCACCGCGCCGAAATAGCGTTACATCCAGCGCTGCGGCGATCTGCCGCAGGTTTTCATCGACTGGGCCGCACAAGTTCGCTAAACGCGTGTTGTCGACAGGCTCGGGAGAAAAATAGCGTGGCGCAGCCTGTGCAGTTTTCGCGCCGCCCCGAGGTGGGCTGTTGGCGGATTTCATGTATCCACCACGACTTTGCCGCGCAATGAGAAGGGATGACTCTCAGAAATGCACACGTCAATAAACTGTCCGGCCAACCGCGTGGCATGGGGCCCTCCATCAAAATTGACCACGCGATTATTCTCTGTTCGGCCTTGTAATTCATTCGGGTCCCGCTTGGATGGGCCTTCGACCAGTACTTGCTGCACGCTGCCCACCATCGCATCAGAGTAGCGGCGCGTGTTGTCCGCAATGACTTTCTGTAGCCGCTGTAGTCGCGCGAGCTTCACTTCGTGGGGCGTATCATCCGGCAAATTGGCAGCCGGCGTGCCGGGGCGGGGGCTGAACAGGAAAGAAAAGCTATTGTCATAACCGATATCGTCAACCAGCTTCATCAGCGCCTCGAAATCTGCGTCGGTTTCGCCCGGAAAGCCGACAATGAAATCAGAAGAGATCGTGATATCGGGCCGCACCTCGCGCAAACGGCGAATGATGGATTTGTATTCGAGTACAGTGTAGCCCCGTTTCATGGCGGCGAGTATCTTGTCTGAGCCGTGTTGCGCTGGCAAATAAAGATGACTCACCAGCTTGGGCACACGCGCGTAGACATCGATCAGACGTTGGGTAAATTCCTTTGGATGGCTGGTCACGTAACGGATACGCTGTATGTTGTCGAATTCGGCGAGATACTCAATCAGTAGCGAAAAATCTGCGGTATCACCATCCGACATCTTGCCGAGATAGGCATTCACGTTTTGACCAAGCAGGGTAATTTCCTTCACGCCTTGTGAGACTAGCTGAGCGACTTCAGCCAGCACATCATCGAAGCGACGCGAGACCTCTTCGCCGCGCGTATACGGAACCACACAATAGCTGCAGTACTTGCTGCAGCCTTCCATGATCGACACAAAGGCACTCACACCCTCCACGCGAGCCGGTGGTAAATGGTCGAATTTTTCTATCTCCGGGAAACTGATATCAATTTGCGCGCGGCCCTTGGCGCGGCGGGCATGCAGCATCTCTGGCAGCCGATGCAGCGTCTGAGGACCGAACACGACATCGACATACGGAGCACGCTTGACGATAGTCTCGCCTTCTTGCGATGCGACGCAACCGCCGACGCCGATGATCAGGTCGGGATTTTTTTGCTTCAGCTCACGAACGCGTCCCAGATCAGAAAACACTTTTTCCTGCGCTTTTTCGCGCACGGAACACGTATTAAACAAGATGATGTCGGCATCTTCGGGCGTGTCGGTTTTGACAATGCCTTCAGCTTCGCGCAGCACGTCCGCCATTTTGGCTGAGTCGTACTCGTTCATCTGGCAGCCAAAGGTCTTGATGAATAATTTTTTTTGCATGAATGAGAAAGCGTGGCGTCGGAATGTATCCGCTAAGCCAATGATCAGGTGATCCCGGCATGGTCGACGCGAGAGGTGATGCATAAAATTATAGCAGGAGCGCCAGTGACGTACCGCAGCGCCTGGTCTTTTTGTCGGTATCGCTTGGGGCTTCCCTCAGGTGCTCGCCGTATTCGGATGGGACTATCTCTAGCGGCACTACCCGTCCGGTGTTCGGTCCATCCGGGGCGCCGATTTCAGAACACCGCCGAGAAGGCCATGCCACCATAACTGACCGAGGGATCATCACGCGGCTTTTCTTTTCCGGCGGTGAGCTCCAGCGTGAACTTGCCGCTCAGCGGTATCGCTAAGAAAACACCCGCTGCATGGGTTTCATAGTGCTCACCTCTCAGATGCTTGGCCTCGATACCTGTGCGCCAGCGTTCGGCTGGACGGAAACCAGCACGTAGTCGCGCAAAGCTGCTCCCCAGCCCAAAAGCATAGTTTGCGATCAGGTCGGCATCGACATGCCCGACCAGAGGTGTGTAGGCCATCAGCTGGGGATTGAGCGTGATAACCTGCCCGGTTCGTTCATCGCTGGGTTCAAAAGGGCTCAGCCGGATATCGCGGTAGCCAACCGATGCCGACAGATCGAGTGTTCTCGCGTCGAATCGCCATGCGTGGCCCACGCCACCTTCGATGCCCGGGACAGAGCCCAGCACATCTTCCAACGGGCCCCTGTCAGACGAGGTAAACCGGTAACGGATCATGCTGACCACGATTTTCCGGTACCAGCCTCGCCCGAGTGCCTCGCCCTCCAGCGGCATCACAGCGCCCAGGTAGGCATAGCGGCCGTTCGACGAGCCTTCAACGCCCGAGAACACCACATCCTCGGCCCGCGCCATGGCGGACCAAACGCCTGCGAATATCAAGGTGCCAAGCACGACACTGAGCCGGGCAGCCAGTGGCAGGAAAGGCCGATTTGCGTAGACCATCATGACCTCTCCCTTGAGCTTGGCACAGGCTGCCAGGCGTCTTCAATCTGTTTGATCATTGATGTGATGATGACCATCAGATGACAGCCACCGTGAACAATGGCTTTCTTGAGTAATGTCAGGAATGCAGTAATCACGCTGAGTTGTCGGTGCCGGCGTTCGAGATTATTCAGTAGTTGCTGACTCGATGCATAGGGTATGGCCACTGCTGCACGCTCTTGTTCAATATGACGAAAACAATAGACCAAGCCTAACGATAACTCGCCCGATGGCATCACGTGCATTTTCTGCAGACGTCCGTACAGCTTATGCGGTATGCCCTCCACCTGAATCTCTAAGCCCATAGCAGGCTTGAGTGGTATCTCGGAGGCGGTAGTCCGTGTCAGCAAAACCCCTGCTCCGGTCGCCGATGCGTCTTGTAGTGTGCCTTTCAGTTCAACGCCATGCTCTGTGCGAAGGTGCACGGGGTAGCTCACGGACGCTCGCGGATGCGCCCGGCGCTGCCGGCGCTCCAGAGTCACGCCGAGCGCACACAGAAAAAACAAGAGATCAAGCAGAGCCCATGCACTGACAAAGGCCGTTGCATCGCGCGTCGCTGGCTGAGTCTGGAGATGGTAAGCGCCCATGACCAGCGCAGCAAAGCTGAGCGCACAGAGTAGATAGAAAGGAGTTGCCAGTGTCGAGACACAGTCTTTTTCAAGAATCTCGCCCTTTGGCGTCACCTTGAACTGCGGCGCTCGCGGATTGCGAAGCAGGTGCGCAATGCCTGCAGTCAGATGCACCGACTGAATGACTTCATACAAATAAGAGATGAAAGGCCAGCGTAATTTCCCGTAAACGAATTGCGTCGTCAGCGTCGAGCACAGCAGTGCGGGCGCGCCATAGGCGAGCACATCGATCACTCGGGCGTCGGCCAGTGGCACGGACAGCAGCAGGGTCAGGATCGGCATCATCAGCATCACCAGCCGACTCACAGGGAATCCCCAGAACAGGGCAAAATTTGTAAACAGCATGCGCTGCATCAGGCTGAGTCCGGGTAAACGCCAGGGATTATGAAACATGAATATTTGCCACATACCCTGACCCCAGCGAGCGCGTTGCTGAATGAAGCCGCTGAAAGTCTCGGGCTGAAGCCCGGAAATCAGTGGCAGGTTCAGGTACACGGTCGTGTAGCCCCTCGATAGCGCGCGCAGCGTTGTCTCAGCATCTTCAGACAGCGTGTCCTGCGAAAAGCCACCGATATCGTCGAGCGCAGCACGTCGCAGCATGGCCGCAGAACCGCAGAAAAACGTCGCTCCCCAGGCATCCAGACCTGGCTGAATCGTGTTGTAGAACAGGTCGTTCTCGGCGGGTGAGTGATGAAAGGTGGCGAGATTGCGTTCCAGCGGATCGGGGTTAATCAAGTGGTGTGGCGTCTGCACGAGGAAGAGCTTGGGATCCACCAGAAAAAATCCCAGCGTTTTTTCAATGAAATCTTCAGCAGGTACATGGTCGCAATCCAGCACCACGATGAAATCGCCCCGGGTCTGTGTCAGCGCAGCGTTCAGGTTACCTGCTTTTGCGTAGTCGTTGCGCTCACGCGTGAGGTAACTCGCACCACACTGCGACGCGATGGCCTGAATTTTCTTCGAGCGCTGACGTGCCTGGGTTGCGCGCGAGTGCTCCGGATTTGAGATCATTTGCCCCGTGCCGCCATCGTCGAGCACATACACGTGCAGCTTCTCGTTGGGATAGCGCAGTTGCGTCGCGGCGATGATGGTTGAGCGCACCAGCTCCGGATCTTCGTTGTAGGTCGTAATGTAGACATCCACGACCGGCAAGGCCGCGAGTTCGGTGGGCAAGGGAATCGGGGTTCGAAGCGTCTTGCGCAGGTTGGGCAAGTGCCCCAGGGCGCTCACGAGAAAGCAATAGCACTCGGCAACAAACAATAGCAGCCCGGCGCTCACTGCTGCGATGCCCAGAGTCAGCGGCAAAGTCTCGGCACCCCGCCAGATCAGATAGCGCAGCGACATCGCCAGGCTGATCAAGATCATGGCAACTCGTATCACCTCATAACCAGCGCGCGAAGGGCGATTGCGCCAGATCAGCGACATCGTCCAGACCAGCAGCAGCATCAGGCCTGACGAAAAGTATTGTGCTTCCAGCGTGGCGGGAAGCGATGCCACGCAGATCAATCCCGCTACGCCGAGGCCGACGCCCCATCGATTCAGCGCGTCACGATATGAGCGGGTGCCAGCAGAAGGTGTGGTTTCGGTTTTGGACATTTTTTTGCGCGTTGGCGTCAGACAGGCGGACAGGTAGACAAAAAAGCAACTAAACGCACCTTAGAAAAATATTATTACTCTGTCAACAAAAATGGTGACGACCGGTCATTTTTATCGACTATTAGTTCCCTAAAGAAACATCTGGTGGATGGCGGCAGGCTCACCCCGGGCATCCCGGCAAAAGAACGGCTATGCCCGCTTCATACTGAGTGATGGAAAATATTCTCCGTGGCAAATAAATGGCAGTATTCGTGCATGTCTCAGACCTTGTTCGACAAATACGGCGGTGTGCCCGTGGTAACCCGCATCGTTCGCGACTTCTACAAGCGCGTGATGCGGCGGCCCAATTTGCGTCGTTATTTTGAAGAGGTGCCGCTAGAGCGACTGATTCATCATCAAATTCGCTTCGTCTCCATGGCGATGGGCAAGCCGCCATTGAAATACTCAGACGCCGGATTGCACGCGGCCCACGCCTCGAAAGGTATTACCAAGGCATCGTTTGATTTAATGATTGCGCTGTTTACCGACGCGTTGATGGCTGAAGATATCGAGCCTGACGATATCGAGCGTATCGTCAGTGTGCTGCGCGCCCGACAAAGCGTCGTCGTGACCAAATAAGCCACGCGAGAGACGCCAGTCGCTCTCGTTATGCCGTAGAGCGTCAGATTGGCGCTCGGGTGAGGCGTGTTTCACTCTGGTGCTCAATAAAAAGCCGCTGACTGCATGGCAGGTCAGCGGCTTTTTCGCATTTTGGTGGTGATAGGTGGACTTGAACCACCGACCCCAGCATTATGAGTGCTGTGCTCTAACCAACTGAGCTATATCACCGCGAAACCCGTAATTATCTCTTTCGACTGCCGTTATGTCAACCGAGGCGGGAGGATAGCGCCGCAAGTATCTGCCCGGTCGGTCGATCAGAGAGGCAATCAATCACGACGCGATCGGCCATGCCGCGCAGCCATGTCAGCTGGCGCTTGGCCAGTTGCCGTGTCGCGGCGATACCTTGGTCGCGCAGTGTCGCCTTGTCGATTTTTCCATCGAGGTGTTCCCACGCCTGCCGGTAGCCTACGCAGCGTATCGAGGGCAGGCCAGGATGCAGATCGCCACGCGCACGAAGCGCGGCGACTTCGTCGAGCAAGCCGGGCATGGAGGACAGCATGGTATCGAAGCGGTCCGCAATGCGCTGGTGCAGCACGCTGCGGTCCGAGGGCTCAAGGGCAAATGAAATCAGCTCGAAAGGAAGGGCTTCTCTTGCTCCTTTGGCGAGCAGTGCCGACATTGGCTTGCTGGTCAGTGCAATGATCTCGAGCGCGCGCTGCACGCGCTGGGTGTCGGCAGGCTGCAGGCGGTCTGCCGTGATCGGATCAAGGTCGCGCAAGCGTGCATGCAGTGCGGGCGTACCATGGCGTGCGATGTCCATGTCGAGTTGCGCACGCAGTGCGAGATCGGCTTGTGGCAAATCATCAAGACCATCGCGAAGACCTTTGAAGTACAACATCGTGCCGCCGACCAGTAGCGGCAGTCGGCCACGTGACTGAATCTCACTCACCAGACGTATCGCGTCCTGACGAAACTGCATCACCGAATACGCCTGGCTCGGATCACGAATGTCAATCAGATGATGCGGTACTTCGGAGCGCTCTTCTTGCGTGGGCTTGGCAGTGCCAATATCCATGTCGCGATAGATCAGTGCGGAATCCACCGAGATGATTTCACTGGGTATCTCGCGTGCGATAGCCAGTGCCGCGGCCGTCTTGCCCGACGCAGTGGGCCCCATGACAGCGACTGCCAGATTCCTTGTCATGTCGTAGTCGTTGCCAGCGCGCTGCGTCGTGCCATGATACGCACGGTGATGAAGTTCAACAAACTGATACCGCACGAGATCACCGCCATCGGATACAGCGTCCCATTATGCGTGCCGCCGACCAAGCTGCCCACGATGAATGCGCAGACCATCATCATGGCCCCCATCAGTCCGGCTGCTGTGCCCGCTTGCTTGGGGAAAGGTGCAATAGCACCCGCTTGCGTCACCGGAAAAATAATACCGTGCGATGCCATGATGATGAACATCGACAGTACTACCATGCTCCAGTGCCACAGACCAAGCAGTGTCGCCATCAAGAAAAAGCTGCCACCCGCAAGCGCGCACGCGGTGCCAATGCGCAGCGCCTGCGCACCAGTGATCGTCATCAGTAGCCGCCGACAGACCAGCGTGCCAGTCATGTAACCGGACACCGCCAGGGCAAAGCAGGGGCCAAACCATTGGGTGGGAATACCAAGCACCTTGATCAGGATGAACGAAGAGCCCGAGATGAACAGAAAGATACCGCCATACGAGAGCGCCGAGGGCAGTACATGACTCCAGAAATCATGCGAGCCCATCACCTGTCGGTAGTTGTCGAGTAATCCGCTCAGCTGAGTCGCACTCGGATTTTTGTGTTCATTGGTCTCTGGCAGCCGCAGGACGCAGAAGATCAACAGCGTGGCAGAGAACAGACCCAGCACGGCAAACGCTGCGCGCCAGCCAAAACTCACCTGCAATAGCGAGCCCAGCACGGGGCCGATGATGGGTGCCATCGATAGCCAGGTGCTGGCGCGCGCAATCACGCGTGCGTTGTACTCGGGGGGATAGGCATCCCTGACGATTGCGCGGGCAATCATCACGGCCGTGCAGCAGCCGAGTGCCTGCACGAATCTCGCCGTAATGAGTAGCTCGATGGAGGGTGATAGTCCGCACAGCAGGCTGGCGATCAGGTAAGTTGCCAGCCCTGCCAGCAGCACTGGACGACGGCCATAACGATCCGACAGCGGCCCCACAATGAGCTGCGCGCTGCCAAAGCCGATTACAAACAATGACAGCGTCAGCTGCACGGTGGATACGGGAACAGCAAAGACCGTAGCCAGACTAGGCAGGGATGCAAGATACAAATCGGTCGACAGCGGCTGCATCATCAGCAACGCTGTGACTAGCACCAAAATAGGCGCGTGGATGAACTGCGGCAGTGGGGGGTGGTTCATTCGTTGGGTGATGTGCCGGGCTATTGCCCGCGCAGAAATAATTTGTCCAGATCAGACAGGGCAAGTTGAACCCAGGTCGGTCTGCCGTGGTTGCACTGATCAGACCGCTCGGTAGCTTCCATCTGCCGGAGCAGCGCATTCATTTCCGGCACGCTGAGCAGGCGATTTGCCCGCACAGCGGTATGGCAGGCGAGGGTGCCCAGTAGCGCATTGCGGCGTTCGACCAACACGCGAGATCCGCCGAACTCGCGCAGATCACGCAGCACATCGCGCGCCAGCGACTGCGCATCGCTGTTTTTCAGTAAGGCGGGAATGGCTCGCACTGCCAGTGTCGTCGGAGACATCACCGCGATATCAAAACCGAGCGCCGCGATTGTGTCGTGATGTTCTTCGACGGCGCCAACCTCGACAGGATCAGCAACAAAGGTCACCGGTATCAAAAGGGGCTGTATTTGTACCGCATCGGCATCCAGTGATTGCTTGAATTGTTCATACAAGATGCGTTCGTGCGCGGCATGCATGTCGATCAGTATCAGCCCGCGCTGATTTTGTGCAAGCACATAAATGCCATGCAGCTGCGCCAGTGCGAAGCCGAGTGGATGCTCTTCTTCGTCGCTATCCGATTGAATCACTGAGTTAAGCGAGGTCATCGTTGACGAGCTCGATGCACCCGAAGGAATGGACGTCAGTGCATTAGCAAACAATGCGCCATAACGCCCAGTGTCTTGTGACACACCCAGCGAGCCTTGTCGCGGACGAGTATGAATCCAGGGCAGGGCAGTCGAGCCGGAGGGCATCGGTGCGGGTACAGCACCTTGCGCGGTGGCCGAGGTGCGGGCCAGCGTGCGGCTAACCGCATGAAAAACGAACTGATGCACAGCACGGCTGTCACGAAAGCGTACCTCAGTCTTGGACGGGTGCACGTTCACATCAACCAGCGTCGGGTCGATTGCCAGCGTCATCACATACGACGGAAAGCGATCACCATGCAGCACATCCTGATATGCCGAGCGCACGGCATGTGTGAGCAGCTTGTCGCGCACGAAGCGTCCGTTCACATAAAAATACTGAGAATCTGCCCGAGCGCGTGCCGCAGTTGGCAGACCAACGTGGCCACGCAAATGCAAAGGACCTGCTGTTTCATCTAGTGGCAACGAGGCTTGCGCAAATTCATTGCCGAGAATCTGTGCGCTGCGCTGTTCGAAAGAGCTTTCCTGCCAATAATCGATGGTCTTGCCGTTATGGGTCAGTGTGAATTGCACATCAGGTCGTGCCAGCGCAATACGCCTGACGACCTCCGCACAATGCCCGAATTCGGTCTGCTCCGATTTCAGGAACTTGCGTCGCGCAGGGGTATTGAAATACAAATCCTGAACATCGACCACCGTGCCCTGCGCGCCCGATGCCGGCGTCGTCTGGGAGGGTGCATGGCCACTGACTTGCCAGGCATGGGGCTGTCCCTGGCTGCGTGAGGTGAGGCTCAGCTGCGCGACGGAAGCGATCGATGCCAGCGCCTCACCACGAAATCCCAGCGTCATCACGTTTTCAAGATCAGACAGGCTGGCGATCTTTGAGGTGGCATGGCGGGCCAGCGCAAGCGGTAGTTGTTCCGGAGGGATGCCACAGCCGTTGTCACTGATGGAAATACGTTTCACGCCGCCAGCCTCCAGCCGGATGGTGAGCTGGGTTGCGCCAGCATCCAGCGCGTTTTCCAGTAACTCCTTGACCACGGCCGACGGACGCTCGATCACTTCGCCGGCGGCGATCTGCGAGATGAGCTGGTCGGGGAGCGGACGGATGACGCGCTCTGGCGTAGGTTGGGAATGGAAGGAGGCCACCATTGCCCGATTATACCGGGGGGTGGTCTCCAGATTTTCTGGCAGGGGCGTGGATGGGGCCTGTGGACAGTGTATGATCGGCGCTCTTTTTGCGCTGCATACTGATCCACAATGGAATTTTCCCAGCTGCTGAATCTGATTCTGCATATCGACAAATCACTGGGTGATTTGCTCGTCCATTACGGCCCGATGGTGTATGCGCTGCTTTTCGGTATCGTGTTTGCCGAAACGGGTCTCGTGGTTTTTCCTTTCCTTCCTGGCGATACCTTGTTGTTTATGGGCGGTGCCTTTTGTGCGACCGGTGGCATGAATGCACCCCTGTTGTCTTTGCTGCTGATCGTGGCTGCCGTGACGGGCAACACCGTTAATTATGTTGTCGGACGTGCGATCGGCCAGAAGGCTTACACACGTAATTATCGCTGGCTGGACCGCGATGCACTCGAAAAAACGCACGCCTTTTTCGAGACCCATGGTGGCAAGACCATCGTTCTCGCCCGCTGGCTGCCGGTGGTGCGAACCTTTGCGCCTTTTGTTGCTGGCATGTCCGGCATGAGTCATGCACGCTTTCAGGCCTACAACGTCGCGGGTGCGCTGCTATGGGTACTGGTGCTGGTCGCTGCAGGCTACTTCTTCGGCAATATTCCAGTCATACGCGATCATCTGAATACGATTGTGCTCATCGGCTTAGCCGCAGCAGTGGTGCCGGTCGTGCTGGCCGCCGGCGTCAGATTGTTCAAGCAGACGAGCCATGATAGATCAGGGAATGGCGGGTAGTGACGGGCTGGCGGCGGAATAAGCCGTTACGCCATTATCGTCTTGGGTCAGGAGCTGCATCAGCTTTGTGTGGATGAATAATTTTTCCCGACCGACCGTTACCTCGCGGAGTACGCCAATGTCGACGAGCTGCTTGAGATGGCGAGAGGCTGTTTGGCGTCCAGCGATGCCTTTGCCGACGATATTTTGAATACGGCAGTAGGGCAGATCAAAAACTAAATCGACCAGCTCTCTGCTATAAATTTTGCTCGCGTTGGTGCGAACGTGTTGGATGGTCAAAGCAGATAGCTGCCGGATCGCCGATATTTTGGCGATGGTCCATTGTGCAGTCTCTTCAATACCTTTAAGCACAAAAATAATCCACTCATCCCAGGTCTGGTCGCGCGTTACGCCGAGTAGAAGACGGTAGTAGTCTGTTTTATTTCTAATGATGTAGCGGCTGAGATAGAGGATCGGTAAGGCCAGCAGACCTTCCTGAATAAGAAACAAACTGTTCAGCACGCGACCCGTGCGTCCGTTCCCATCAGTGAAAGGATGGATCGCTTCGAACTGATAATGGCCCACCGCCATTCGTATCAAAGGGTCGATGTCGTGGGCTTCATGGAGATAGCGTTCCCAGTTTGCCAGCTTTGCGCGTAACAAATCCTCGCCAACTGGTGGTGTATAAATGATTTCTTTTGTTTTATCGTTTGCCAGGGCTGTTCCTGGTACCCGCCGCACCTTCATGTCGACGCCCTTGATCTGAGTGCAAATTTGCTCTGCAGCGCGCGTACTGAGCGGTGTTTTCTCAAGAAGGCGAAAGCCTTCCATCAGTGCGCTTCCATATCGCAGCGCTTCGCGCGTCGCGGCATCGGCATGTTCATCGGCATGCAGGTACTGAAATAATCGATCTGCGGTTGTCACGATGTTTTCGATTTCCGAGCTGGCTTGTGCTTCCAGCAGGGGCAGGGCACTGATCAATACGCCTTGGTTGGGGATTAATTCAGCTGCCTGTTTTAGTTCGGCCAATGCGGCTCGGGCGGTGATGCATTGTTTAAGCACGGCGCGTGTCTCGACTTCCTCATGAGGAGGAAGTAGTGGCAGTTCGTTGTAGGGCCGATCGGGATGCCAAGATGACATGATTAAAATCCCGTATTTTTGCAACACGTTTCAAGCTTATGTCGCTGGTGGCGCCAGGTCAAGCCGATGTGTCGCAATTCCTATATTTTTGCAACATGTACTGTAATTCTGAGTTTATCAGTGGGCAATATCTGGGATGTTTGCACCAAAAATTATCTTTAAGAAAATTTTCTTGTCTGGTGCGCCCCTCGATCAACGCTCCACAGGGGCCGATTGGGGGAGCAGTTCGGCAGAGGGGGTCAAGTGACCTTATGGTGCTTCAGGCTGGGATGCTTGGCGATGTACTTTCGTATTCCCCGCTTCAGCGCCTCGGCCATTTGCTCCTGATAGGCCTCGTCCGTAAGTTTGGCTTCTTCTTCCGGATTCGAGATGAACGCGGTCTCGACCAGGATGCTGGGAATGTCGGGCGCCTTCAGTACCGCAAACCCGGCCTGCTCGACCTGTGCCTTGTGCAGGCGATTGATGGTGCCTATCTCTCCCAGCACGGATTTCGCCAGCTTCAGGCTGTCATTGATCTGTGCGGTGGTAGACAGATCAAGTAGCACGCTGGCGAGCTGCTGATTTTTGCTGCGAATATTGATGCCGCCGATCAGATCGGCCTCGTTCTCTTTGTTGGCCAGCCAGCGCGCTGCAGTTGAACTGGCGCCTTTCTCTGACAGCGCGAACACGGATGAGCCTCGCGCAGTAGGCTCCACAAAGGCATCGGCATGAATGGACACGAACAGATCGGCTTGTACGCGGCGCGCTTTTTGCACACGCACTTGTAGCGGCACAAAGTAATCGGCATCCCGGGTCAGCATCACGCGGACATTGGGCAATTGCTCAAGCTTGGTTTTCAGGCGCTTGGCAATCGATAGCACGACGTTTTTTTCCTGACTGCCACCACGCCCGATCGCACCGGGATCTTCGCCGCCATGGCCGGGGTCGAGCGCGATGGTGACCAGCCGGTTGAATGTTTGCGTTTTTTCATCCTCATCACCCGAGGGAGCACTGGCCATGTCCGGTGATTTTTCCATGGGCAGGGGCGTGAGCTTGCCATTTTTCAGCAACTCGGCGATCGGATCTGGGGGCGTCAGCGGGTAGAGATCAAAGATCAGCCGGTGTCGATACTCGCCAACCGGCGCCAGCGTGAACACCTGAGGCTGCACTTCTTCTTTCAGGTCGAACACCAGCCGGACAACGCCGGGGCGATTCTGCCCCACGCGCACCTGAGCGATATAAGGATCGTTGGACTGGATTTTCGCGACCAGACTTTTCAGCTTGGCGTCCAGGTCGAGTCCCTCGATCTCGACTACCAAGCGGTGCGGATCTTTGACCATGAAATGCGTGGCCTTGAGCTTGCTGTCGTTTTCCAGCGTGACGCGGGTGTAATCAGCAGCTGGCCAGACGCGCACGGCGACTATTTGCGCAGCGCGCGCAACCCCATGGGTAAGCAGTGACAGCAGGAGAGTGGCGCCGGCCTTGAGCACAGTGCGGCGCGAAACAGCTTTTACAGAGTCGGGCTGAAATGCAGTTTTTCGAGACATGAAGCGCCAAGAGCAGTAATCGCGTGCAATTCTACCCCACGGCCGTTGCCTTCGATACACAGAAAAACATCGATATCTGCAGGGGGAAGCCATCCCTTGGCCTGCTCTGGCCACTCGACCACACAGACTTTGCTTGCACCGAAATGCTCACGAAACCCGGCGTCGATGAATTCTTCCGGGCTGCCCATACGGTACAGGTCGAAATGCATGAGCTCCACCGGTTCACCGTTGAGCACGATCGAATAGGGCTCGGCCAGTGTATAGGTCGGACTTTTCACCCGGCCCGGGTGACCTGCCGCATGCAGCAGGGCGCGCGTCAGGCTGGTCTTGCCGGCGCCGAGGTCCCCATGCAGGTGGAGCGACAGTCCCGGTGCCAGTACACGCGCCAGTGATGCGCCCAGCGCTTGCGTGGCTTCTTCATCCTTCAGGTATTCTTTCCAGTGCTGCATCTGAATTCGTCTTTTTGCGTGCTAGTCCTGCTCGTTTTCTGCCGTGTCCGATAGTCCACTTAACACCGATGCGCAATCGCTGGCCTCGCTCAGATCATCCCTCGCCGGATGGGCTTCGGCGCTAGGTTTTGCAGAGATCAGAATCGCCGATGCCGATCTGGGCGATGCCGAGCATCGTCTGGACGCCTGGTTACAGGCGGGCTATCACGGGCACATGGATTATATGGCAGCGCATGGCGCCAAACGTGCGCGCCCCGCAGCGTTGGTGCCCGGTACGCTACGCGTGATCAGTGCACGGATGGATTATCTTCCGCGCGATACCGACGAAGCGCACTGGCGCGAGCTCGAATTCCAACGGCTGGCCGATGCGCGGCAGGCAGTCGTCTCGGTCTATGCGCGCGGGCGGGATTATCACAAGGTGCTGCGCTCAAGATTGCAACAGCTCGCCGAGAAAATGACCGCAGAGGTGGGTCCCTTTGGCTACCGTGTGTTTACGGATTCCGCGCCAGTGATGGAAGTCGAGATCGCGCAGCGAGCTGGTCTCGGATGGCGGGGCAAGCACACGCTGCTGCTCAACCGCGATGCGGGTTCGATGTTTTTTCTTGGCGAGATCTTCACCGACTTGCCCCTGCCCGTCGACGAACCCATCACCCCCCATTGTGGCGAGTGCAGCGCCTGCATCGATCTGTGTCCCACAGGCGCTATCGTGGGACCTTACCGACTAGATGCGCGTCGCTGTATTTCCTATCTGACGATAGAGCTCAAAGAGAGCATTCCGGTTGAGCTGCGACCGCTGATGGGTAACCGCATTCTGGGATGCGATGATTGTCAGCTGGTTTGTCCGTGGAACAAATTCGCGCAGCGCAGCGTACTGCCCGAGTTTGATGCACGCCACGCGCTGGATAGTTCCACCCTGGTGCAATTCTTCGCCTGGACCGAGGAAACCTTCCGTCAGCGCCTCGAGGGTAGCGCGATACGTCGCATTGGTCATGAACGATGGTTGCGTAACATCGCCGTCGCACTGGGTAATGCGGCAGCAGACCACGCCGGTGATGAGGCGATTGTTCAGGCACTGCGCGCCCGTGCCGACCATCCGTCAGCGATGGTGCGCGAGCATGTACGATGGGCGCTGGAAAAACATGCAGCAGCCGGTTGTCAACCCCTCGCCTAGCGGTGACAATACGCCGCGAGACGATAATAACGATATTCCCTGATCTTCCGGAGACTCGCATGATCCGTTCCACCCTTCTCGCCGCGTTGATGTTGCTGCCCGCATTGATGACTGACGCTGCCGCCCAGTCACCCATCGTCATCAAATTCAGCCATGTGGTAGCCAAAGACACGCCCAAAGGAAAGGCCGCTGAAAAATTCAAAGACCTGGCCGAGGCGGCGACCCACGGCAAGGTCAAGATCGAGGTGTATCCGAACAGTACTCTCTACAAAGACAAAGAAGAACTCGAGGCGCTGCAGCTGGGCGCCGTGCAGATGCTGGCGCCATCGATGGCCAAATTTGGTCCGCTGGGTGTCAAAGAGTTCGAGCTATTCGATTTGCCCTATCTGTTTTCCGACAACGCATCGCTTGAGCGCGTCACCCAGGGTCAGATCGGCCGCGATTTGTTTAAAAAGCTCGAAGGCAAGGGGCTCACGGGTTTGGCGTACTGGGACAATGGTTTCAAGGTGATGGCGTCCAACCGAACGATGCGTGTGCCGGCCGACCTGAAAGGTCTGAAGCTGCGAATACAGGCATCCAAGGTGCTCGACGAGCAGATGCGCACGTTGGGCGCCAACCCGCAGGTGATGGCCTTCTCAGAGGTCTATCAGGCATTGCAGACCGGGGTGGTCGATGGTGTCGAAAACGTGCCTTCCAATCTCTACACGCAGAAAATGCATGAGGTGCAAAAACATGTGACTGTCACCAATCATGGCTACATCGGATACGCAGTCATCGTGAATAAAAAATTCTGGGACAAGCTGCCGACGGATATACGCAACCAGCTCGACGGTGCAATGAAGCAGGCGACGGCCTATGCCAACCAGATCGCGCAACAAGAAAATGAGGCGGCGCTGGAAGCGATTAAAAAATCGGGCAAGAGTACTGTCTACCTGCCCAGCGAAGCTGAGAAAGCCGAGTGGCGCAAAACCTTGCTACCCGTGCACAAGACAATGGAAGACAGAATTGGTAAAGACCTGATCGCTGCCGCCGTCAAAGCGGCCGCGGGCAAGTAAACTCGTTACTCATTTCCACGCAACGCACCCAGACCATGAAACTCCTCGACCACCTCGAAGAATGGCTGATCGCGCTACTGATGGGTACCGCGACCGTGGTGATCTTCGTCGCGGTGGCTCATCGTTATGCGTCCGGCTTGCCGATACCGGGGGTACAGGACTGGCTGCTGCGCATGAACACCAGTTGGGCCCAGGAGCTGACTATTTACCTGTTTGTCTGGATGGCTAAGTTTGGCGCCGCCTATGGTGTACGAACCGGGATTCATGTGGGTGTTGACGTGCTGGTCAATCGCTTGTCAGCATCTCACCAGCGCAAATTCATTTTTTTTGGTCTGCTTGCCGGGGCGGTATTCACCGGAATTATCGCGTTGCTGGGTGCTGATTTTGTCTATGAGCTCTCAGACACCTCCAGTACTTCCGAGGTACTGGAGTTACCGATCTGGCTCGTCTATCTCGCCATACCGCTAGGCTCGGCGCTGATGTGCTTTCGTTTTCTGCAAGTGGCATGGAATGTCGCGCACGGGGGTGAGTTGCCGGTGCACGATCATGCGCATGTCGAAGGCCTGACAGAAGACGCCGCGGAGGGTCGGCAATGAACTCGTTGTTCATCTTTGTGCTGCTGATCATCCTCATGCTGACCGGGATGCCGATCTCGATCGCGCTGGGCCTCACCGTGCTGACCTTCCTGTTCACCATGACCGAGGTGCCAGTGCAGGCCGTCGCACTCAAGCTGTTTACCGGCATTGAGAAGTTCGAGATCATGGCGATCCCGTTCTTCATCCTGGCGGGGAATTTTCTGACGCATGGCGGGGTCGCGCGGCGGATGATTCAGTTTGCGACCTCGATGGTCGGGCACTGGCATGGGGGTCTGGCATTGGCGGGCGTGCTCGCGTGCGCCTTGTTTGCTGCAGTGTCCGGCTCGTCGCCAGCGACGGTGGTGGCGATTGGCTCCATCCTGCTGCCCGCCATGGTAAGGCAGGGTTATCCGACGTCTTTTGGTGCGGGCGTGATCACCACCTCAGGCGCACTGGGCATTCTGATACCGCCCTCGATTGTGATGGTAATGTATTCGGTATCAACCAATACCTCGGTCGGAAAGTTATTCATGGCGGGCGTGGTGCCGGGTCTGATGCTCGCTTTCCTGCTCGGCCTGACCACCTGGGCGCTGGCACGACGGCATGCCTATCCGAGGATGGAGCGTGTCAGCTGGGGAGCGCGCTGGCGAGCGTTTCGCGACAGTGTGTGGGGTTTGCTGCTGATCGCGGTGGTGATGGGCGGTATTTACACCGGCATCTTCACGCCCACCGAAGCCGCTGCCATGTCCGCAGTGTATGCGTTCCTGATTGCTGTCTTTGTGTATCGCGACCTGCGCTTGCCGCAAGTGGGCAAGGTGCTGCTGGATTCAGCGGCCATGTCAGCCATGCTGCTCTACATCATCACCAATGCCGTGCTGTTTTCTTTTCTGATGACCAGCGAGGGTATACCGCAGGCGATGGCTGGTTGGATCATGGACCAGGGGCTGGGGCAGGTGAGCTTCCTGCTGGTGGTGAATCTCTTGCTGCTGCTGGCCGGGAATGTCATGGAGCCCTCGTCGATCGTGTTGATCATGGCACCTATTCTGTTTCCGGTGGCGACAGCGCTGGGCATTGATCCTGTCCACTTTGGCATCATCATGGTGGTAAACATGGAAATCGGGATGTGCCATCCACCCGTCGGGCTCAATCTCTATGTGGCCTCGGGCATTACCAAGATGGGCATTACCGAGCTGACGATAGCCGTGATGCCCTGGCTGCTGACGATGATAGGCTTTCTGATGATCATTACTTACGTGCCGCAGGTATCACTGTGGTTGCCACGGCTGTTGTTTGGCGGGTGATGGTCGGGCTCGAACAATACGGCCTGTCTTGGCGGCCTGTCTTCACAGAGGTATTCAGATGAGCAAAGCAGGCGCAGATTTTTTTCATGCCATCGTACCTGCACCGTTTGGTGGCATTGGCATCCGTATCGATGACGGACAATTGCGTGAACTGGTGTATTTGCCACCGCAGTATTCGGCCAAGCCAGCGCCCGATGCATTTACCAAAAAAATCTACCAACAAGTAGCAGCGTATCTGAAAGATCCGGATTATGCATTTCACCTCGATCTTCCCGTGGTGGGTACTGATCATCAGCGCAAGGTCTGGACAGTCATCAACCATATTCCGCGCGGTAAAGTGCTGACCTATGCGGAGGTCGCACGCCGCATCGGATCCGCGCCACGTGCAGTCGGACAGGCGTGTGGTGCGAACTGGTACCCACTGGTGATTCCTTGTCATCGTGTGACGGCGACCGGTGGCCTCGGTGGTTTTGCGCGGCATGATGGCGGTTTTCATCAGGGTGTCAAACGCTGGCTGCTGCAGCACGAGCAGGTGCCGGGATTCTGATGGCAATCGCTGCGCAAGCGCGTGAGCGTCCCGGGCAAGACATCGTTGACGAGTTCTGCGATGCGCTCTGGCTGGAAGATGGTTTGTCGAAAAATACGCTCGACGCCTATAAACGCGATCTTCTGCTGTTTGCCGAGTGGCTGCATCAGCAGCATCATAAAACGCTGTATGAGGTCACCGACGTTGACCTGAATGCGTATTTCGCTTTCAGACATGCCAGCAGCAAGGCGAGTTCCTCCAACCGCCGGCTGGCGGTGCTGAAGCGGTTTTATCAGCATGCGCTGCGCAACCATCGCGTCAGGGTCGACCCCTGTCGGAAGCTGCGCTCGGCCAAACAGCCGCCCCGGTTTCCGAAAACCTTGTCAGAGGCCCATGTTGAATCACTGCTGTCGGCACCCGAGATCACTACCGCACTCGGTTTGCGCGATCGAACGATGCTGGAATTGATGTACGCCAGTGGCTTGCGTGTTTCCGAGCTCGTGCAGTTGAAGACGATTGAAGTAGGCATGAACGAAGGCGTGCTGCGCGTGACCGGCAAAGGCAGCAAAACCCGGCTGGTGCCGTTCGGGGAAGAAGCACGGGTCTGGATAGAACGCTACCTCAAAGAGGGACGTCCCGTGATCTTAAATGGCAAGATCGATGATGCGCTATTTGTGACAGGGCTGGGTGGGCCCATGACCCGGCAGATGTTCTGGACCCTGATAAAAAAACATGCACTCAAGGCCGGTATTACCGCGCCCCTGTCACCGCATACACTCCGACATGCCTTCGCCACGCACCTGCTCAACCATGGCGCAGACCTTCGCGTGGTGCAGCTGTTGCTGGGGCACGCTGACATCTCAACCACACAAATCTACACGCATGTGGCCCGAGAGAGATTAAAGAATATTCATGCGCAACATCATCCGAGGGGATGATCCGGTCATCGGGATGTGCTCCTCATTTCCTCAGCCTGAGTCAGGTGGTGTTGCATAATGCGGTCTTCACGCGTGCTGGAGCAACAATGAATATCGCCCTGTCTGCTATCGCTGCCTACTTGCTGGGCTCGATTTCTTTTGCCATTGTCTTTAGTCGTTTGTTTCGTCTTGACGATCCGCGCAGCTACGGCTCTGGCAACCCCGGCGCGACCAACGTTCTGCGCTCAGGTCATGTGATCGCCGCGCTACTGACACTGCTGGGTGATTGCGCCAAAGGCTGGGTCGCCGTGGGACTGGCCGTGATGTTCAATGAGACGCTAGGGCTGGGTACGATAGGCGTTGCGCTGGTTGCCCTGGCAGTATTTGTAGGGCATCTCTGGCCCGTGTACCACGGTTTTGAGGGCGGCAAAGGCGTGGCGACGGCACTCGGCGTGCTGTTCGGTATTCACCCGGTGGTGGGTGTGGCGACCTTGTGTACCTGGCTGATCATGGCGCGGGCGACGCGTTATTCATCCCTGTCTGCCATCATTTCTGCGATCTTCGCACCGGTGTACTACTGGATGTTCTTTGGGGCGAACCCTGAATTATTTGCCATCATCGTGATGAGTGCACTGCTGATCTATCGTCATCGTGGCAACATCGCGAACCTGATGGCAGGCACAGAAACTCGGATCGGACAAAAGAAAGACTCAGACGAGCCTGCACCGGCGGAGGAAGTGCCTTCAGTCAAAGAGCATCAAGAGACCCGGTGAGCACCTGCTGACGCGCTGTTTCTAGACAGGGCGCAGTTCATCAAGCGGCCAGCGCGGCCGGACATTGAACCCATATTCACGATGTGCTGCGCCAGGGTCGCGCTGTAGCCGCATGGCACCCGCAAATGCGATCATGGCGCCATTGTCTGTGCACAGCGCCAGTTCTGGATAAAACACCTCGAAGCGTTTTTTCTCCGCTGCGGTATTGAGCGCAGTGCGCAGCTGCTTATTCGCACCCACGCCGCCGGCCACCACCAGCCGTTTCATGCCGGTCTGTTTCAACGCGGCCAGACATTTCATGACCAGGACGTCCACGATAGCGTCAACAAACGCCCGCGCAATATGCGCCTTGTCTTGCTCGCAGAGATTGATCTGATGATGTTTGACCTGAGTGAGAACGGCGGTTTTGAGTCCTGAAAAACTGAAATCAAGATTTTTCGAGTGCAGCATCGGGCGCGGAAGTTGATACACGCCCGGATCACCGAATTCAGCCAGTCGCGAGATCGCAGGCCCGCCGGGATATCCCAGTCCTAGCAGCTTGGCTGACTTATCGAACGCCTCACCCGCCGCATCATCAAGCGTCTCGCCCAGCAGCGTGTAAGCACCAACACCGTCAACACGCATCAGCTGCGTATGGCCGCCCGATACTAGCAGTGCAATGAAGGGGAATGCGGGCGGCGTGGCCGACAGCAGGGGTGAGAGCAGGTGTCCTTCCAGGTGATGAACACCCAGCACAGGCGCATCCAGTGCCAGCGCCAGTCCGGTCGCCACGGAGGCGCCGACCAGCAATGCACCCGCGAGTCCTGGTCCTTGCGTGTAGGCGACGGCATCGACGGCAGAGAGATCAATGCGACTCTCTGAGAGCACCTGCTCGAGCAATGGAATAGCGCGGCGCACATGGTCCCGCGACGCCAACTCAGGCACGACGCCGCCATACGCTTCATGCATCGCCACCTGCGAATGCAGGGCATGCGACAACAAGCCGCGCTCGGTGTCATACAGCGCGAGGCCGGTTTCATCGCAGGAAGACTCGACACCGAGTACGATCATGGGATTAGTCAGGAGGATGGTGAGCTACTTATCGAGCGATGGTATCAAGCGCTCGTATCAGGCCGTATTGTAAGTGAAAGGATCAAACAAACTGCCTGTCAATGCAGCTCAGAGAATCGTCGGTAGCTGATCAATTCGCACCACTAGCACCGACACATTGTCGGTCGATCCAGCGGCCAGTGCGGCATCAATAAGGAGTTGGGCTGTACCCTCAGCACTACGCTTGTCATCCACCAGTTCTGACACATGCCAGCTGAGTTCATGCTCAGGTACGACAGCCCAGACGCCATCGGTGGCCAGCAAAAAAATGTCACCCGTCTCGAGCTCGCCAGTACCGTGGTCAATCATGACCCGAGCATCGAGCCCCATCGCGCGCGTCAGCAGATGTTTTTTTGCTGACGAGTCTGCGACGTGATCTGTCGTGAGCTGTTCAAATGTATCGTTACGCAGCCGATAAAGCCGCGTATCACCCACGTGCGAAAAATAGTAGGCATGGTCACGCAAGACCAGCGCGGTGAGTGTGGTCGCCATGCCGCCACGCTCTGCGAAAGCAGCCCCTCGCTCGTAGATCTGATGATTAATTGCGCAAAGCACGGTATCGAGTGCTTCGGTCACGTTTGAGTCTGGTGCAGCGTAGTAATCCTTCAGTAAGCTGCGCACCGCGAGCTTAGCGGCTTCGCCGCCGCCTGCGCTGCCAGACACCCCATCGGCGACGATGCCGATCATGCCTTTGGCCGATAACGCAGGCTCAACGGGCATCATCATACCGACGCAATCGTCATTACGTACGCGCAAGCCCATCGTGGTCTGGTGGGCAGCAGTGAGTTTGAGAGACATACCGAATTGTAAAGCCCAAAATCATTCTCATACTCGCCAAGGGTGACGTTAGTCACATGGTCTGACGAGTGGTGTCACGGGTGTCATGGGTGTCATGGGTGTCGCTGTGTGTACCCACCCCGGGAAGGACAGGGCCGAACGGTCGCTGGCAGTGTAAGCTTGCGACATGTCCAGTCCATCGCCAGCATTCCACGCCGCACCGTTCATACGCGAGATCGGTCGCGGTAAAAAAGGTGCGCGGGATTTGTCCCGCGAAGATGCACGCGCGCTGTACACCGCCATGCTGGAAGATCGGATATCCGATCTCGAGCTTGGCGCTCTGCTCATTGGCATGCGCATCAAAGGTGAATCCGTGAACGAGATCGGCGGCTTTCTCGATGCCGCGGAAATCTCTTTTACGCCGCTGCAAGCGCCGTCATCCGCTTTGGCGCCGGTCATCATCCCCAGTTACAACGGCTCGCGTCAGCTGCCTAACCTCACGCCTTTGCTGGCTTGCTTGCTGGCGCGCGAAGGTGTGCCGGTCTTCTTGCACGGCGTACTGACCGACCCGGGTCGCATTACCACGGCCGAGATACTTGCCGAGATGGGTATGGCGCCCGTTCATGATGCCGCCGCCATGGCGGCAGAATTTGCCCAGCAACGACCGGTGTTCATGCCAATCTCCGCGCTCGCGCCGCGACTGCATCGCTTGCTGGCCCTGCGACGCGTGCTGGGTCTGCGGAACTCGACGCATACGCTGGTCAAGATCATGCAGCCCTTTGCGCAGCCCGCGTTGCGACTGGTGTCGTACACGCATCCGGACTATCTGACCATGCTCACCGAGTACTTTTCGACGGTAGCACCGGCGGCGCGGGGTGATGTGTTTCTCATGCGGGGTACCGAGGGCGAAACCGTCGCCAACGCCAAGCGCGCGCAGGCAGTGACCTGGTTTCATGATCATCAAGCGAGGGTGCTGATCGAGAAGCAGGCGCCAGTCGATGAATCGCCGCCCTTGCCGGCTTCTAATGACGCGATCACAACAGCCGACTGGATACGTCAGGCGCTCGAAGGTCTTCAGCCTGTGCCCGAACCGATTGCCGAGCAGGTCAGGCAATGCGTGCAGGTCGTTCGTCAGATGCGTGAGCCTGCATGAGCCAACCGTTTGATGTTGCAGTGATCGGTGCCGGCGCTGCAGGCATGATGTGCGCATCGGTCGCGGGCCAACGCGGCCGGCGGGTCGTGCTGATCGACCACTCAGACAAGCTGGCAGAGAAAATCCGCATCTCGGGCGGCGGGCGCTGCAACTTCACGAATACCGAGGCCAGTGCGCAGCATTATCTGTCGCACAATCCTCATTTTTGCCGCAGCGCGTTGTCCCGGTACACGGCGCAGGATTTCATTGCGCTGGTCAAGCGCTATCGCATACCTTTTCATGAGAAACACAAGGGGCAGTTGTTCTGCGACCGTTCAGCGGAAGACATCATTGAGATGCTCAGGGCGGAGTGCGATGCGGGCCAGGTGCAGTGGCGCAGGCCGGCGAGCGTCAAATCCATCGTGCGAGAAGGCGAGTCATTCAGGCTCAGTACCACGGCAGGCGACATCACGGTGGGCAAGTTGGTAATCGCTACGGGTGGTTTGTCGATACCGAAGATCGGTGCTACGGATTTCGCGTTCAGGATAGCGAAGCAGTTCGATGTGCCCGTCGTTGACACCCGTCCGGGCCTCGTGCCGCTGACGTTTGATGAGGCCGCGTGGGCGCCGTTTGTGCCGATGGCGGGTATCTCACTGGAAGTCGATATCGAAGCCGGTGAAAAAAAATCGCGCGGCCTCTTCCGCGAGGATTTGCTGTTCACGCATCGCGGCTTGTCCGGGCCTGCGGTGCTGCAAATATCGAGTTATTGGCAGCAGGGCGGCGATATCTCGCTGAATTTGCTGCCTGGTCGGGATGTGGCCGCCGAACTGACCGAGGGCAAACGAGAGATTCGCCGCACGCTGGGCAACTGGCTGTCGCAGTCTCTGCCGTCGCGCTTGAGCGAGGCCTGGCTGATGGCACACGACCTGACGCCCGACGCCCGCGTGCCGGACCTGCCGGACAAAATCTTGCGTCGGCTGGGCGAGTCGCTGAACCGCTGGCGGATCCGACCGAACGGTTCGGAAGGCTATCGCAAGGCCGAGGTCACGCTGGGTGGGGTGGATACCCGCGCGCTGTCACAGCAGGATATGTCGGTCAAAGCCCTGCCCGGCCTGCATTTTGTGGGGGAGGCGGTGGATGTGACCGGCTGGCTGGTTGGCTACAACTTTCAGTGGGCCTGGGCTTCCGGGGTGGCGGCAGGCTTATCGGTTTGATCGGGCCGATGCTGCCTATTTGACATCATTTTTGGTCTGGACAAGGATTTTCAGGCTGGGCTTCCGCCAGGGCGGGTCGGCTGATATAATCTCTGGCTGATTAAAACTTACGTATGTTAATTATTCATGACCACTGTTCGCGTTAAAGAAAACGAGCCTTTCGAAGTCGCTCTGCGCCGCTTCAAGCGAAGCATAGAAAAAACCGGCCTGCTGACCGAACTGCGCGCGCGCGAGTTCTACGAGAAGCCGACTTCGGAGCGCAAGCGCAAGCTTGCCGCTGCGGTAAAGCGTCACTACAAGCGCATCCGCAGCCAGCAGCTTCCCAAGAAGCTGTTCTGAGTGTGTGCCTCGCCCTTGGGGTGAGGCGGGAACATCGCAAACCCGCTCCGGGATTGGCCGCAGCGGGTTTTGGTGTTTTTATGCGGTCGTGAACCTTCATGGCCGGGCAAGGAGATTCCATGAGCCTTAAAGAAACCATCAGCGCAGACATGAAGGCGGCAATGCGCGCCAAGGACAGCGGACGTTTGTCGACCATTCGCCTGATCAATGCCGCGATCAATCAAACAGAAGTCGACGAGCGCATCGAGCTCAATGACGATCAGGTATTGTCCGTAATCGAGAAAATGATCAAGCAGCGCAAGGACTCGATCACCCAGTTCGAGGCCGGCGCCCGTCACGATCTGGCCGATATCGAGAAAGCCGAACTGGTCGTGCTCAATGCCTACATGCCT
>JBJTAS010000059.1:0-9563 GCA_046090895.1 Oxalobacteraceae bacterium
ATGCAATGAACCAGCGGTTGGAGAGCACATCAATTTATTACCACAAGGTCTTTTCATTTTGAATGTTCAGAAAAATCTCATTGCGAATTTGAAAGTCATAATGAGACAGTGTGCGCTTTCGTTCCGCTTGGGCGCTGCTGATGTTCTGTAAGTTTTGAAAGTTGGACTCCTTGGCATGAATCGCTGCCTCCATCTCCAGGATGGCCTGTAACAGGCTGGTTTCCAGGCCTATCGCAGCCCAGTCATATTCGGCAGCGCTACGCTGCTGCTGCAAGATGGTGCGTTGAGTCAGATGCCTGTTTTTTTGGTTATCAATCAGCAAGACGATCACACCAAAACCGACGACCGGTCCCAGCCAGAGCTGGCGTCCCTCGGTCGCGAGCGAGATAATCACGATCGACACAAAAAAAATGACACGTACGATCGTGGAAGCTGCTGTCAGCTTTCCGAGTGAGCGATCAAGCTGCTCTAAATCATTGGCGAGTTGTGCCGAGAATTCTTTGGTCGCCTTTGCCGCTTGCAGGCGCCGGTTGTACTCAACGCGCTCAGTCTCGTTAAGCGTCGCTACTTTGGCATGGAGGTCATTAAGTTGGCTCATCATCCACCGTAAGTTTTTATGTCATCAGCGCTATGGCGGGCTGCTGAACACGCTCACTACCAGAACCGCTTACCAACGGCACCAGGATCAGGTAAGCCTGCTTTTCATTCAATAGTACGATACAAGTCGGCATTTCGCTCGCCGACGTGCGGCCTGCGATCCGCGTCCGGTAGAGTGCCGTCTACGGGTGTCCGGTGTGGGCCGAGCAGGATTTGGCCGGCCAAGATCGAGTGATGCTGAATCCTAGGGGTTGCACAAGTCGCATTGACTGGGGTCGGCTCTTTCTCTTTGAAGAGCGGTTGCAGCAACTGGTCCTTGCCGTGCTGAGTAAGAAAGGTAATCTCCTTGTGACTGTATTTCATGGGCTAGCTTGGAAAATAATCAGCTATGGCGGTTTACAACGGAAGGCCGATCACGTACCGAGCGCCACAGGCGCTTTAGTCGTGCTAGTGTTCATGGTCATGGTTGAAAAGTTTTGCGTTGGCGGGTTCAGTGTCATGCGGGCCCATGCAAAATGCGACAGGATCTGCGCAGTATTCATGCGAGTTCAGAAAAAGAGATCTGGTGCATATTGATCTCATCTCCGGGTCTGCAGATTACCAATCGCTTAGCCAGCGTTTCGCGATCGATGGCAAGGTTTTCAAGCTTGTCCTCATCGGCAAGGATGGCAAAATAAAACTCCACACAACGGCTGTCGCCCTAGAAGACATTTTTGCTTTGATTGACACCATGCCAATGCGCAAGAAAGAGATTCGCGGTGAAAAATGCCAGTGATAAAGCGTCAGTACCGAAGCGCACCGGTGAGAACAAACCTATCCCGAGTGGAGTGGTCCAGATCAACTTTCGCTTAGTCTGCGTTGACGCTTGCGCTTGGTGAGGACCCAGGCCGTATTTACGCCGGTGAGGAGCATGATTGGCCACAGGAACGTGCACACCATCACCCAAAAGGCCCGACTGGCGAGCGATGGGGGTTGCTGTGTAGCTTCGGGCGCGTGCGGACCCTCGCTGAACAAATGACGAGTCGTGAAAGTCGCGGCACCGAAAAAGGCACCCGTCATCAGGAAAAATGCGATGTAGGCGTTCATGGTCACTCCCGTAAAGAGGGATCGGGACGGCCCATCCGGCTTCGCGGGCAGGGCCTCAATTGGGATGGGAGGGCAAGCCGACGAGGCCAATCTGGCACGTTCGTCAATTGAACTTTACACCATTTTGTGACAATCGTGCGTTACGCACGATGCAGGCCCCAATCTCTTGAGGCGAGGTCTCTTGTGGGCCAGGTGTCGGCGCTAAGGTCCGCAAACGGTGCTGGCAGGCCTTGGATCTGGCCCCCTGACATGGACCCGAGCCAAGTGCTAGCCAATGTGGGTGGAGACGTTAGAAAAGAAAAAGGCCTGCATCGCTGCAGGCCCTTTGCGTTACCCTGAACTCTCAGGATACGTCTGGATCAATAATTGTGCTGGTAATGCACGCGCCAGCCCTCGCGTTCTTCCTTGTAATAATCTGCATTGGATCGCGTGTAGCGCAAGCCGACCGTATTGGATTTGTCCACATCGAATAACAACATGCCGTGGTGCCGGACGCTTTCGTAAGAGTAATCCTCACCGGCACTACCTTCGTATTTTTCGAAACTGGCTTTGCTGAAGCTGTTCCGGTAACGTACGCCGGTGTCGAAAGCCAAGTTCTCAGCCAGCTTGAACTTCACGCCACCCTCGACTGCGTAGTGCGTAAAGTGCTTGCCGTCGTATTTGATTTTTTCTCCCAAGCGTACGGCGGCGTAGGGCTGTGCCCAGTCGGTCAGCTGGTACGATTTTTTTACTTTGAATTCGATATTGTTACTGGTCGTAGTGCCGGTGCTGTCGTTCGGACGGCTCTGGCTCAGGCCACCTTTGACAGAATATTCGATTTTGTTGGGGCCCTTAACGCCGACGGTCACGTTCGCGTTGATGTAATCACGCACGACGTTGTCATGTTTTTCGTCGCGTTCTTGCCCATAGTCGAACATCACGAAAGGCTTGTAGTCAGCTTCCGCGTGGGCGGCGCAGGCGGCACAGGCGAGGGCGGCCGCGATCAGATATTTATTCATTGATAATCCCCGTGGTTAGTCCATATACGTGGTCTGAGTATAGGGGAAGGCCTTGTTTATTTGAACTTTCGGAAGTGTCTAAATGTGTAAAGCCTCTGACGCGTGGATTTTTTTTACGCGGGCATTTGCACAATGATGCAAAATAAATAATATTGATGCACGCGCCAGACATCAATCAGGCAGGTTTTTTCGTCCAGTAGGCGACATTAAACGCCAGCACTTCCGCTGCGGTGACTACCCGTGTGGGAGGAATCGTGTTGGGTATCACACGCTCGCTGACCGGCTTGACCAGCACACTCTTGGTGATCTTGACTGGCGAGCCATAGCTTTTCTTTTCTTCGACTAGCGTGCTCTGAAACAAGCGCTCGGTACTGACGGAGGCGGGTTTTGGCAGATCGGCTGCTTTGGGTGAGCGCATCACTTGCTTGAGGGCGTTCACGGCATTGAGTGGCATGGGAGTCGTGCCCCCCGTCTTGAACGCACTCATTCCGGCAAACGCTGACAGGTCGTCATAACCCATGGCGACGAGTTTCTTTGCCGCCAGTGCCTGCGCTGCCAGGCCTTCTGAGGTCATGCCGGTCGGTAGTTTATTAAACTGAGCGATGGAATCCGGCAGCTTGGTCATCAGCGCGACGGCATTGAGCGATGAGACATTCGGGTCTTTGAACAGCGACTTGTCCACGCCGACCATCGTCAGCATCAGGTCGGCTTTGGGTACGAGCAGGTTCTTGGCGTCGATGGCGGTGCTGGCACGAGGGAAGTTCTGCAACGAGGTGATGCCCAAACTGGTCAGTGCGGAATACGCATCTTTGTACTCGGCATAACGGGTCGTCGATACTTTGCCGGGATTCTCCGGGTCTTCGATCAGCTTGAAGGCCTGATACGCCGTCGTCCCCACTGGGAAAGCGGACAGGTCATAGACACCGCCCTTGGCCAGCGCTGAAGAGAGCACGCCATTGGACTTGTTCATGAACAGCTGGTCCAGAGCGCCTTGCACCGTGGTGCCTCGGGGATATCGGGCGAAGCTGGTCACGCCCAGCTCGGCGAGTGTCTTGGTGCCAGCCAGTGCTTTTTTCAGCATCTCGGGTGACAAGACAAGATTGCCCGGTGTGGAGGGATTGTTGTCCTCGACCCGTTTGGTGACCATCTTGTAGGCCTCAGCCCAGTTGACGTCTGCCGGAAAACCCTTGGGCGTGGAGTCCGTCGCTTTGGCATCACTCACGCCAGCGGCGATCAGTGCGGCCGTCAATTCAGAGCGGATTTGCGCAATCGGCGGAGTCGCGCTCGCGTCGCTGGTTGCAGTGGTGCTGCTGACGCTGGTGACCATGGTCGTTGTCGTCCGTTGCCGGACGCCGCTTGGAAATGCAGCGATTGCAGCAATATTCGTTCCACTCCCGAATCACTGCCGAATCACCACCCAATATGGCGCATGCCAGCGAGTGCGCGGCAATCGTTTGCCGCAGAGTGGCAAGATCTTGCCCGCTCCGTTGCGACGATGAGCCGAATTCAGCCCTCGCTGATACGTTTCTGAAGATGGTCGAGTGCCTCTTCGACCTGATCGACGAGTACCAGACACTGGTCGCCCGGATTGAGCATTTCCAGTCCGCGGTCAATGGCGATGAACTCTCCCCGAATCTCTTCCACGTGGGAGGCGCGCTGCGCACCTTCTAAGCCTTCACGGAGTAGCGCGATGACCTCGCCATCGGCACGGCCGCGCTGACAGGCATCTTCGAACAACACGATATTGTCGAATGCATCGCCCAGTACTCGGGTCAGGTTACGCAAGTCTTCGTCGCGGCGGTCGCCGGCACCGCTGATGACCACGGTACGCCGGGTGGATTCGGTGCTGGGCAGTGCGTCGAATGCCGATACCAGAGCGCGCATCGCATGCGGATTGTGGCCGTAGTCTGCGACGATGGTGGATTCGCGATAGTGCATCAGGTTGAAGCGTCCCGGCGCGTTCTTGGCGTCATTGTTGAAGCTGCAGACGCCCTCGACTATCGTCGCCCACGGCAGGTCCAGTGCCCAGCAGCCGCCAACGGCGGCGAGGGTGTTCTCCACCTGAAAACCGAGCAGACCACCGCGCGTGAGCGGCACATCGGACAACGGCAGCCGATGTTGTTGCGCACCTTCGGCAACGACGATATGACCGCTCTCGACAAACAGCACCCGGTTGCCACGCGCACGATGGGTGGCCAGCAGCGGATGCTGCGCGCTTTGCGCGAAGAAAATCACTTTGCCCGCGCAGTGTGGCGCCATCGCGGCTACCAGTGGATCAGCCGCATTCAGCACGGCGTGGCCGTTCGGCGCGACATTCTGAACGATGATCTGCTTGATTCTGGCGACATCCTCCGGCGTATGCATGTGGCTCTGGCCAAGGTGGTCGCCCTCGCCGATGTTGGTCACCACGGCCACCGCGCACTTGTCAAAACCCAGTCCTTCGCGCAGCACGCCGCCGCGCGCCGTCTCGAGAACGGCCGCTTCCACATCCGGGTGCGCGAGCACATTGCGCGCGCTCTTGGGCCCGCTGCAGTCACCGCGATCGGTTTCACGCCCGCCCACGGTCACGCCGTCGGTATTGGTCATGCCAACGCACAGGCCACTCTCCGACAAAATATGCGCGATCAGACGCGTCGTGGTGGTCTTGCCGTTGACGCCGGATACCGCGACCACGGGAATACGACCGTCGTCACCCGCACCGAACATTAGGTCCATAACAGCGGCGCCTATGTTGCGGCCCTTGCCGTAAGAGGGATTGAGGTGCATGCGTAGGCCGGGCGCCGCATTGACTTCGAGGATGCCGCCGTTTTGTTCCTCGAGCGGTCGCATGATGTTTTCGCAGACGATATCGACCCCGCACACATGCAGCCCGATCATGCCGGCGGCATCGATGGCGCGCGCGGCGACTTCGGGATGGACATCATCCGTGACGTCAGTCGCTGAGCCACCGGTGCTGAGGTTGGCGTTGTTACGCAAGATGACACGGCGACCTTTCTCGGGCACGGACTCGGGCGCGAGATGTTGTCCAGCGAGGCAGGCGACGGTGATATCGTCGAACCGTATTTTGGTCAGTGCTGTCGCATGACCATCGCCGCGACGCGGATCGGTATTGACGATATCGACCAGCGCGCGCACGGTGTGCTCACCATCACCAATGACTTGCGGTGGATCTCGGCGCGCCGCCGCCACCAGTTTGTCGCCGACCACCAGCAAGCGGTAGTCGCTGCCGGGGAAAAATTTTTCGACCAGCACCGCGCCTTTGCCTGTCGCGCTGGGGAAGGCCTGCTCCAGTGCTTCACGCGTCTGGATGTTGACGGTGACGCCCTTGCCCTGGCTGCCGTTTTGCGGCTTGACCACGACAGGGAATCCGATCCGCTGCGCGACTTCCCAGGCTTCTTCAACGGTATGCACGGGCGCGCCCATGGGCACGGGTGCGCCTGCGGCATGCAAGAGTCGCTTGGTGAGATCCTTGTCTTGCGCGATCGATTCAGCCACGGCACTCGTGGAATCCACCTCGGCCGCTTGTATCCGGCGTTGCCGCACGCCCCAGCCCAGCTGTACCAGACTGCCTTGCGTGAGACGGCGAAACGGAATCCCGCGTGCAACGGCGGCGGCCACGATGGAGCCGGTGCTCGGGCCGAGTCGCAAGTCTTCATCCATCTCGCGCAGCTCGGCCAGCATGGCGGTGACGTCGGGCGCTGCGGCAGCGGGCGCTAACGTGCCAGTGACGGACTCCCAGACATGCACCACGATCTCCTGCGCCATCTTCAGCGCGAGACGACCGACATCTTCTTCGCTGTACTCGACGACGACTTGATACAGACCTTCTTCGGGTGTCGGGTTGGTAAAGCTAAAGCTCACAGGACAACCGGCTTGTGCCTGCAGCGCCAGCAGCGTCGCTTCGAGTGCATGCGCCAAGGTCAGCGGGCCCTGATAACCGGGCGCGCCGAGCGTGCCGATGTCGGCGCACAGCCCGCGCAGCTGTTCCATGAAGCCACGCGCCGTATCCAGGGCGCATTCCTTCGCATGGCACTGCACCTCGATTTCAAGGGCGGTGTGACGGCTCCACAGGTTGGGGCCGCGCAGGGCCCGGGTTTTGATGAGTTCCATGAATCGCTGGTGTTCGGGTTGTTCAGGCAGACACGCGGCGCTCGGCGCCACTGGTCTCGAAGGTGTTGAGTCCGGTGATGATGGTCTCGATATCGATGCCAATCGAGAGCGCGGCGCCGACCGCTGCGAGCAGCACCTCGGGTGCCAGATCGCGGACACTCGCGGGCAGGTCGGTCAGGCTGACCAGATCAAAGCTTCGGCTGCCATCGGCTTGCACCAGCATGTCGTCGCGAAGGAACAGCGCGCGTTTGCCTGCCTCGCGATGCTTCTGCAAGGCGGCGTGGTTGGCATCGGCGGCGAACAGCAGCACGTTGCCATCGCACAGATCGGCCATCTCGAGCACGGTGGCATCCGTGGCATGCAGCACGGCGGTCCCGGAGGGCAGCACCACATCGACCTGCGTGCGAAGGATCTTGAACCGGTGCTCGGGCTCGGTCATGAGTTGCTCGTCCAGACCGGGTACGGGCAGGCTGTCGGTGACGATCCCGACCTGGCAGCGATCGTAAGCCAGACCCTCGGTGAGCAGTGATATCGGGTCATGCTCGAATACCGCGGCCTCGACGTTGCGATTGATGAGCAGCCGCTGGCCGGGTTCCCAGTGGGCGGCATTCTGTTTTTCCAGCTGGCGCGCGCCGACAAACAAGCCATCGCGGCAGGCGACGCCCGCCTGATAGCCTGCCACTTGCAGCAGCCAGGCGACTAATCGCGCGATGTCGGTGGTGTGACGGCTACCCGCCACGCCGACGATGGGAATGCGTCCGTCCTCGGTCTCGGGGAAGAGGTGATCAACAATGGCGTCGCCGACGGGCTGGGGCTTGCCCTGCGCAGGCTTGAGGTGCATCAGGAGGCTAGGGCCCGCGTTGACTTCCACCACCGCGCCGCGTTGCTGCTCGAGCGCTTGCCCGATATCTTGGCAGACCAGATCGATGCCGGCGATGTCGAGCCCGATGATGCGGGCGGCCAGCGCGCAGGCATGGGCCACTTCCGGATGGATCTCATCGGTGCAATCGATCGAGTGATTGCCATTGCCCACGATGAGCACGCGACGGCCGGCGTCGGGAACGGCGTCTATAGCTAGCCGCTGCCGCTGCAGATTGGCCTGTATCACGCTGTTCTGGCGCGGGATCAGGGTTTCGAGCGGATGAATGTCGGCGTTGCCGCGCCGTGGATCGCTGTTGACTTGCAGCTCGATCAGTTGCTCAACCGTGGATTGGCCATCGCCAGTGACCCAGACACTCTCGCCGCGCGAGACGGCAATGGCCTTGCCGCCGACGACCAGCACCCGGTGTTCGTTGCCCTCGATGTAGCGCTCGACGATGACGTCGATATCCTCAGCGCGCGCGACATGGTAGGCGGCGACGACCTCTTCTTCATTCTGAAGGTTTAGCATCACGCCTCGTCCACGATTACCGTCGCGGGGTTTGACGACCACCGGCAAGCCGATGTCCTGCGCCTCGGCCCAGGCGTCCTCGGGGCTATGAACGACCGTACCCTGTGGCGTGGGCACGCCACAGCTGGACAAAAGACGTTTGGTCATGTCCTTGTTGCCGGCGATGCCCTC
Source organism: Oxalobacteraceae bacterium (assembly GCA_046090895.1). Lineage (GTDB taxonomy): Bacteria > Pseudomonadota > Gammaproteobacteria > Burkholderiales > Burkholderiaceae_D > Pernthalerella. The sequence goes on from JBJTAS010000059.1 coordinate 8,353, forward strand.
GGCAATGGCGCTGGTGAGATCGGTCTCGGCGGTCCAGATGCGGTTCTGGCGAGCGCCATAGCCGAGCTGCACCAGGCTGCCTTTGTTGAGACGAATATGGGGTATCTTGCGTTTGCTGGCGCTGGCCACGATGTGCGCCGTGCTCGGGCCGAGATAGCACTCATCAATCGCCTTGCGTATTTTGGCCAGCCATGACGCCAAATCAAAGTCATGCTCGTTTAGCACAGCATGCATCAGCGCGTGGCCGGCCGCCAGTGCGGTGCGGCCAACGGTTTCGTCTGGCACCTTGAACACCATGCGGTAGACACCGGACTGGGTGGTCTCTCGGGTCTGACCAAAGCCCGCTTCCATGCCGGAGAGCTCGAGCAGTTCGATGATGACGTGCTCCATTACATGGCCCATCCAGGTGCCCTCGCGGAGTCGAATCAGGAAGCCGTAGTCCGAGCCCACCCCGCACCGATGCGCCGCGACCTGTGGCAGCACGGCTAGCAAGCGGTCGACAAATCCCGGGAGCTTGTTACTTGGCCATTCCTCCAATACCCCAAGTTCTAGCCAGGTCTCGATGACCTCGCGATAGGTCCACATGTTGGGGCCGCGCAGGTAGGTGGTTTTGAGGAGGCGGATTTCCAGCGGGCTGGGCGGGCTCGTGGCTGGGACGGTGCTGGGTGAGGGCGTCGGGGCTGTCATGTCGGGGCGGTCATAAGGCTGAGGCAGACACAGGGTAAGATAGAGGGCTGACGAGACGTTCTTGCCGAGTTCGGCGACAATCCGCACTGCCGGTCGTAGGCGGTGGGTGCAACAGACGCCGTCTCATCGATATTTTCGCTCCATTACTGGCTCCGATTCCACTGCTTCATACGATTTCTTACAAATGCCGCCAAGCGTGACTTCCCTGCAGCCCGCCCATGCTTCCCACGAAGCGACGAGCTCAAGCGCTGAGCCGCCTGTGCTCAAGTCGGGGGAGGTGGTGCTGGCATCGATGGAGCCTGACCTCGATGAGGCGATGCAGTTCTCGGTCAGCCAGATACTGCTGACAACGGAGCGAATAATAAGCTATCCCGTGGGCAGTGGTGGGTCTAGCTGGCCGCTGCACGAGCGCTTGTCACTCCATCATGCCGATCATGCCGGTGTGGCGACGCTCTCGCTTCACGACCATGAGCGCTGTCTGGCGCGCTGGCGCTTCACTCTCGAGCAGGAAGTCGGCGCGCTGC
>JBJTAS010000060.1:0-21735 GCA_046090895.1 Oxalobacteraceae bacterium
GAAAGCGTGGAACCAGCTTTTTTTAAACTTTTCCCAGGTAATCGCGCTTGCCGATTTCAACACCGTTGTGACGAAGGATGGAGTAAATAACCGTGATGTGAAAATAAATATTGGGCATGGCATGATTCAGCAAAAACTGCATGCCCTTGTAGTGGGTTTCTTTATCGCCGCGCCTGGTGATGATATCTTTATCTTCTGTTCCATCAATCTGTGCAGCAGAAAAACTTTCAATAAACATCATCGTCTTAGCAATACGTTGCTTGAGATCGAGAATGCTCACTTCCGTATCTTCAGCGACTGGAATCTCCACGCCGGCAAGTCGCGCCACTACGCCTTGAGCAGTATCGCAGGCAATTTGCACCTGGCGCGCCAGTGGGAACATATCTGGGAAAAGGCGAAACTGCGTCAAGACGGCTTCGTTCAATTTTTTGGCGTCGACATGTGCTTGCGCTTTGTCCAGCAAATGACTCAGGTTGGTCAACATGTTGTGTATACGCGGCACGCTCGCCTGAAACATAGAAATGGTCATGTTTTTTCCTTAAAGAAGGTCATCTTCCCATGTTTTGAGAAGTGAGTGTTATCAAGCGCGCAGCCGTTTAGTTCGGTAGGTAACCCAACCACTGTTGACAACCACGCTCAGAAACGCCCATAGGCTAGACCGTTTTCCGGATGCCGAAACTGGCTTCCAAAAGTAAATAAAAAAAGCCACTAGGCAGTGGCTTTAAAAAAACTCATACGCTGTGTTAGTTCGTTGCGGTCTTTTTTGAGTCAGCAGGCGACTTGCTGGTGTCGGCTTGCTTGCTATCTTTGCCAACTTCTACGCTGGCTACTTTGTCAGCGGGTGACGATGATTGCGCTGACTTCATTTTGCCGGAGCAATCATTGGCCAGTGCGAATGGGCTCGATACGAGCAAGACTACCAGTGCGAGATATTTCACGATCACCTCCTTTCGTGGTTGAGAAAACTTGTAAGCATCAAATACCAAGTAATTTCTTCGCCTCACCCAATGCTTTCATTGAGTCGGCGTGCTTGCCGTCGGCGTGCGCTTTTTCGCCGTCGGCTCTCAGCGCCTTCACCCTGGCCAGCTCAGCGCCGGTTAACTTGGTACTAGTCAGCGCTGCATCAATGGCCTTCATGTCGTTGGGGCAGTTATGTGCAAAAGACAGGCTGCTCAGGCAAAACAGGACAGCGGCGAGTAGGTATTTCATGGCGACCTCCGTTCGGGGTTCATCAAGCTAACACCAAAAGCTTACCTCAGAAAGTGATCCACTGCTCACGGCGTGGCGCAACCGGGAAGCCTTATCTGTTAACCTGCCAAATAACGCTTCCTGACCAAGCGCGCATGGTTCACAGGCAGACGCGCAGGCAGTGCGATGCAGCTCATCCATTGCGATAAAAATAACATGTAAAAACGATATAAAAATTTTCAATCAGGCGCCTTTGGTTAACAGAACAATAGGGGAAGAAAATGCGAACTTCTCGTAGCAGCGGAGCAGTGCCTCCGCGTGACGCACAGAGCAAAAATCTCAAGCGTATTTCTACAATGGCCGGCGCCTACGGCCTGCGCAACTACACGGTGCGCGATATTCGCGAGCTCAAGGGAAAACGCACACTGGTCGAGACACTCGCGTTCTCCCCCGAGGAGGCTGCGGCGGCTGAAGCGGCTGGCATTGATACCCTCAAGGTACGCTTCGATCCCAAATACCCTGAGCTCGCGGCAGAGATTCGTCAGGCGGCGCCTCACACTTTCATGTCGTTTTCGTTGCCTCTCATTGCCGTTACCAGTCCCCAAGAAGCCTTGCGACTTGCCTTCTCAGCGATGGAGATCGGGGGCGATGCCATCATGTGTCAGTGGAGTCCCCGCTTCATCCAGGCAATGGCTGAAGCCGGTGTGCCCGCGCAAGGTCATGTCGGTCTGGTGCCACGCCGCAGTACCTGGACAGGTGGTCTGCGCGCGGTGGGCAAGAGCGCCGATGAGGCTATCGAACTGTATCGCCAGATCAAAGCGCTTGAGGATGCAGGGGCGTGGGCGGTCGAGATTGAAGTGATCCCACAGCAGATATTGCAAGCACTTTCCCGCCGCACTAGCCTGATTACTTCCTCGATCGGTGCGGGCAGCGGTGGGGATATTCAGTTCTTGTTTGGTGAAGATATTCTGGGAGATGGGCCCGGTCCGTTTCCGCGCCACTCCAAACAATACCGCCATCTGTACGCGCTTCGCCAGCAGATGCAGGCCGAGCGTGTGGCAGGATTTCGTGAGTACATCGCCGATGTCCAGTCTGGCGCGTTTCCCGGACCAGAGCACGTGGTAAATGTCGGCCAAGAGATCGTCGATGAATTTCTGGAGCGGCTGGACAAAGAGCCGGGCTAACATGCTTGTGCCCAGTAACAACCTGAATGCAGGCTGCCAGGGTCTGTCGCGCACCGGTTGCCGCCACGATGCGATCAGAGGCACGGGGGCCGTGGTACTCCCCGTGCACTAACCCTGCGTGCCTGGCAGGCGCGCTGAAAAACTCATTCGCTCTGAGTATGCCCCAGTGCGCTGCGTGACACCCATAGCGTGATCAGCAAACCCGTGAAAGCCAGCGCTGCCAGTGCCCAGAAGGCGGCCTCGGTGGCGCCGTTGCTCATGGCGCGAATGCGGCCGATCAGATCGGGTCCGAAATGGCCACCGAGGTTGCCAATCGAATTGATCAGCGCGATACCTCCCGCCGCTGCAGTACCGGTCAAAAAGGCGGTGGGCAGCGACCAGAAGGTCGACACGAACGCCAGCGTGCCACCGGCCACGACGGTGAGTCCGATGATGGCCGGTATCGGTGCTTTGCCCACCACTGCGAGCAGGGCCAGCCCCGCGACGGTCAGCATGAGCGAGCCGGCGATATGCCACCGGCGCTCGCCCGTACGGTCGGAGTGTGCGCCCCAGTAGACCATGAACAGCGCTGCTAGTCCCCACGGGATAATGCTGATCAGACCCACCTTGAGATAATCTTTTTTATCGATCCCGAGCTCTTGAATGATGGTCGGCATCCAGAAATTCAGCGCATAAAAACAGATCACGCCGCTGAAGTACACGGCGGCCAGCGCCCACACACGGATATCCATGAAAGCGGCCATGAGATTGTGCTGCGAAGCGTGCGATTTGCTCGCCTTGTCATTCTCGACAGCGGCGATGATGGCGGCTTTCTCTTCCTCGCTCAGCCATGTGGCGTCATGTGGTCCGTTGGGAAGATAAATCAATACGAGAGCGCCGATCACGATCGAGGGTATACCCTCGACCAAGAATAACCATCGCCAGCCGCTGAGTCCGGAGAAGCCATCCATGTACTGCATGATGCCGCCGGAGAGCGGGGAGCCCACCAGATTCGATATCGCGATGGCGGTCATGAACAATGCCACCATTTTTGTGCGGCGATGATCAGGAAACCAGTAGGTCAGGTAGAGAATGATGCCGGGGAAAAAACCGGCTTCAGCCACACCCAGCAGGAAGCGCAGGAAATAAAAAGTGAATTCCGAGTCTGTCAGTCCCGCACTCTGAGAGATCCACCCCCAGCTGATCTGATCCGTGAACATGAATGCACTGGAGATGATTCCCCAGGTAATCATGATGCGTGCGATCCAGGGTCGTGCGCCAACTTTTTCAAGGATGATATTGCTGGGCACTTCAAAAATGAAATAGCCCAGGAAAAAAATACCCGCACCAAAACCGTAAACCGCATCCGAGAACTGCAACTCCGGCGCCATCTGCAGCTTGGCAAAGCCGACATTTACCCTGTCCAGAAAGGCGACAACGTAGCAGATGAATAAAAATGGAATAAGCTTGCGTGCTGCTTTGGCATACGCATTCTCTTCGTCCGACAACGAGGCTATTTCAGAGCTCATGAGCGTGATCCTTTCCAGATAAAATTTGTCGTTCTCATCGTCAGAGCCTTGGCCTCATCGAAGCTGCCAGCGGCTCTTGCTAGCGCTATCCGGGAACGACACGGCCCGCACTCGCGAGTGCGCGCAGGTCGTCTTCATCCAGCCGTGGACCCTCCAGCGTGACGCGCTCTGCTTCCACCGGTGCGCGTCGATATTTGTCCATGATCTTTGCAAGCGCGGGTTTCTGATGGCGGGTATCGTAGCCGTTGAACAGATGACCCAGCAATCCTCGGTCAAGGTCGCTGGTGCCGAGTGCCCAGTCAGCCAGAGGCAAGGTCAGGTTCATATTAATGTGCATCATGATGCCCATGTTGTGATGTGCGCTGTGATGACGGCGTATCGTATTGATGAGAGGGCAATGTCGCACAAAGGCATTCTCGGGCACGTGGCAGCACGCATGAAAAGTCTCGTACACCAGATAGTGCCCGATCATGGTGATCGGTAGCATGTAACCCGCGTTCGGCCCGAGCACCACAGACACCAAGCCACCCAGCATGGCACTGGTCACGGCCAGCACGATCAGCACGCGCCACGGAAAGAACACGATACGACACTCACGGATACTGTGAATGCTGAAATCGTTATCCGTGAAATACTGATGATGTTGGCGCGTGTGCCTGTCATAAATCGCGCGCAGCGCGAATACATCCTTGAGCCTGTGCATCACGTGCATGTGCATGACCCACTCGACAAAATTGCCGGCGATGGCGATCGGGATGATCAGCAGCCACTCCCACGTAGGGCTGCGCAACTGGCTGACGCACCACAGGATGGCGCTGATGCCGGCCGAGTACATCACCCCCACATGGATCAGGCCGTGGTACCAGGGACTGATCTGATTAATATAATTATCGCGGAACCGGGACTGTCTCTCGGTGATCATCGCTGTCTCTCCACGCGGCCTTGGTCTTGTTATGGGTCCGATAGTAGAGTTGCGGGCGAGGGTGGTCAAGCACTGCTTCCGCCCAGCGCCAGCCAGAGCAGGAGCTTCCGCAGATTTACTTGGCTTGTCGCCGCAGCAGACTGACAATCACCAGCGCAAAGAGCAGCAGCACGGTGGCGATCTGCATCATCAGGTCGCGTGCGGGCGAGGCGAGAATACCCCAGGCGCTCTCGGCGGCCGATGTCTCCTTGCTGTCCGGTTCGGCGGGCTTGTCAGTCTGCACGGTGGTTTTGATGTCAAGGATGTTTTTCTCTAGCAGACGAATGCGCTCGCTGGCTTCTTCAGCCGCTTTTCTGGCGGCGATGGCTTCTTCTTCCGTTCGGCCGCCCGTGTCCGAGGGTTTCAGCGCTGCGAGGGTGAGGTGATCGCCTGAGGTGCCCGAGGGCGCGGCACCGCCCGCCTTGAGTTTGCGGGTGCTCGAGCGATTGCCGCTGTCCTCACCAGACGCCGCGTCTTTGGCGGGCAGGAGACTCTTGAAGGTTTGCCACTGGGTCGCGATGGTCTTGCGCGCTGCTTTCTCATCAATCAGGCTAAGCGCGTCTTCTGAGGGCAGCGCCAGCACGGCGCCCGCTTTCAGGTAGTGCAGGTTCTGCTGCATGAAGGCCTCGGGGTTTTCCTGATAAAGCGCAATAATGAACTTGTCCAGCGCCGTATCCGAGACGGATAACTGCCGGGCAATCAAGGTGAGGTTTTCGCCGCGCTGCACGGTGTGCTGCTTGCCAGACGACAGATCGGCCAACGCCAGATTGAGCGCGCCTTTGCCTGCCACCTCGACCGTCGCGTCGGGGCTGCTGCGAGCAGCAGCGGCGGGCGCCTCCGACACGGGGACAGCGGCAGGCACCGTGGCTGCAGACTCCGTGCTGGCGGCAGCGGGTGCCGCAGCGTCATCGTGGGTGCCGGTGGCCGGATGGCTGGCCTGTGCTTCTGAGGGTTTGACCGCTTCTTCGGGCAGCACCGCAAATTCGGCCAGCGTGGATTCGTTGTCGGTGCGCAGTTCGAGCAGCACGCTGTAGATGGGCTGATCCAACGGCTTGTCCGTGGCGACTTGTATCAGCCGGCGGCGTCCCTGCTGCACGATGCGCAGCTTCAGACTTTCCATCAGCGGTGATCGGTTCGCGCCGAATTTTTCAAACTCCATCTCGGAGGCGAGCGCCACCTCGAGATCGCCGGCTTCATCGTCAGCGAGATCGAAGATTTCAATCTCGGCTGAGAGCGGCTCACCGAGGTTGGACAATATGCTGATCGGGCCTAGCGTCGCGGCCTGTGCGCTGGCGAGTCCAAGCGCGAGCACGAGTGCGGGCAGAGCATGTTTATTTGAGCGTGGCATTGCTGTTCCTTCAGCGGCTGGGGACGGCGCACCGCAGGCGAGCCCCGCCAGCCGGCGCTGGCAAGAGCAAATTAAGCAAAAAATGCAAACAGAGGTTGCCATTCTAGACCGGCAATTTGTTGCCGGCATTAAAAATGTTGCTTATCCACAATTATTACTAAAGAAAAATCTATCGGCGGAGGCTGGGCTGGCCTTGCCTCAGGGGCTAGGCAGGGCGGAGCGATCGCTTATGTTTGGCATAATAATTACCAAAAAGAAATCACTTGATGGGGCGTCTCAGGCAGTTGCCGAACAGCCAAAGGAAAGCGCCACCTCCCTCAGGAGGCGGCGTTCATGGGAGATAACAGGGACGAGTCGGCCAAGGCCGGATCACTTGATGCGGATGATCCGCCAGCCGTGATCCATTTTGCGGAAGGTAAATTTCCGCTCCAGCTTGCGGGAGCGGATCAGGTAGTAGGAGAGGCTGCGCAGACTCTGTGCCTTCTTGAAGTCTGAACAGAAAATGCTCTCGCCCACCTGAAGCAACTCCAGCGTGACCAGATCGTCCTGTAGCTTGATTTTGTTAAGTTCTACGCGCTCGATCAACATGGCGAGTGCCCCGGAAAAATGTAAAAGATGAATCGACGTTTCGCAGCGGAACTTTAGGGTCCAGGTCCGGGCCCCGCTTCCTGTGCGTTGCGTCACATTCTCAATATGGCAAGTCGGCCCGATAGATCCATGTCTGCCGCCTGCCTTCAAGGAGTTCATCGTCTTTACACACGCAGTTCTTGAGGCCCCGGCCCGGCAAGGGTATTTTCAGTAAACATCCCGCTCAGAGCGTCCCGATCAAGCAGAGCCCGCGTCCCTGATGAGTATCACCCTCGAATCCAGTCTGAATTCCCTCAAGCTCGCGCTGGCTCAGTTTGGCCGCACAGGTAGCGCAGGGCAGGCGGCCGCGGTGTCGGCGGCGACTGCGATACCGGGGGTCGCCACCACGGCAGACACCAACAGCTCGGCTGCCATCGGCCTCAACTCGTCTGCCATCCGGCAGCTTGATCTGCAGCGTCAGCTCGACAGTGCCTACACCGCGCAAGCGATGCTCGAGGTCGTTGGCAAGAACAACGCCCAGATCATGGGCCGTTTGCAGAACCTCAAGAAAGTCGTGGTGCAGGCCACCAGCGACCAGATCGTTCAGTCCGAGCGCGCGTTTCTGGTGTCGCAGTTCGAGGGTGTGCGTAAAAGCCTGCTCTCCACGGCCCAAAACGCCAGCTGGAATGGCACACGCTTGTTCGACGGTTCCGCCGGTAGCGCGCGCGATGGCGTCATGAGCTTTAAGGTGGGCTCCGGTAGCGCGGGCAAGATCGCTATCTCACTCCCGGATCTGCGCGAAGACGCGGTGCGTGCCTCTGGCGTGCGCGCGGTGCAGGGCAGCCTCGGGCCCGGCACCCGTGAGCAGCAACTCATTCATCTGGCCGCCGCTAATCTTGCCTATACCTCGGGCGCACTCAGCATAGGGGGTGTCACCCTGAGCACGGGGGCGCTGGGGGCGTCGGCGTCGGTATCGGATCTGGTGGCCGGGCTCAGCGGCGACGCCAACTATGCCGATGCGGCCTTCACGCTGGCCGACAACGGCGCCAACGGTCTCGTCATTCAGTGGAAGAACACGGGAGAGATCAGCGATACTGCGGCTTTACAGCTGACGGCGAATGCACAAGCACTCACCGCAACGCGTTTAGTCACAGGCATCTCGACGTCCGATTTACCGGCCGTGAGCGAAGAACAATTCATCAGCGTGAGCGATAGCGATCTGGCCAGCGCCAGCGCCGTGTGGCTCAATGATGGCAGTGGTTCGCAAAACAGCTTTGGGCTGGCGTTCAGTGCGGGCACCACGCTGAGCGCACTGGCTGATGCACTCAACAGCAGCTACTCAGCCGGCATGCCTTTCACGGTCACAGCCGAGGCGAGTGGTCTCAGGCTGCAGTGGACATCCGCTGGCGCACAGTCTGGCCGCGCCGCACTGGCAGTCTCTTCGCCAGATGCGTCACAGACGGGTTTTGCGACTAGCGTGTTCGATGCCTCGCAAGTCAGCGCCGGTGCTGACGCGGGCTTGCGCGAGGTGCAGAGCGTGGCACTCAACGACATCGACCTGCAAGGGAAGACGGTCACGCTCAGCGCCAACAACGTCACGCTCTCGTCGGGCGCCATGAGCAGCGACGCGACGCTCGCCGATCTGGTGACAGCGCTGCAGGCCGATAGCGCCTATCAGAGCGCCGGATTCACGCTGAGCATGCAGACGACGGGCGGTGTTGGTTCGGGCCTCAGTCTGAGCTGGGCGTCGGAGGCTGCGGTATCTGATCTGGCTTCCTTGTCCCTTATTGACAATGTGAGTTCGTCCACCCTGATCGCCGACCAAACCACTGCGGGTGCCAACACCAGTCTTGCCGATGGTACGCGCGAGGTACAACACATCGCCGTGCGTACCAGTGCGATTGCGGGGCGCAACGTACAGCTCAGAGCAGGCGACTTCGCGCTGTTGTCAGGGACCCTGGACAGCAATGCCACGCTGAACCAACTGAGCGATGCGCTCAAGGCCAATCCGCGCTATGACGCTGCACCGTTCACGATCTCTCAGGAGCGTCCCGGGTATCTGACGCTGACCTGGAAGACGCCCGGTACCTCGAGCCAGATCGCTGCACTGGAAGTGCAGCCGAATGCGCCATTCACCTCGCTGCTGCGGCGCGGTGGCATCAGCTCGGTTGATGCGGCCAAGTCGATGAATGAGGCGATCGATCTGGCCATGAAAACCATCAGCGACCATGCCAGCGAACTGAGCGTCGCGGGCCTCACGTTGGCGTCGGCCGTTCAGTCATTGTCGTCTAGCCGGAGCAGTGCAACGCCTGCCGTGGGCCAGCAGTCCGGCACGGCGTATGTGAACGCGATCAGCGCAATGCTGCGCACGCAGATCGCCGGTGATACCGGTCAGGCGGTGCAGGCACAGGCGAATTTCACGCCGCAGGCAGTGATCAGCACGCTGCAGTTCAAGTAAGCCTGACCCCGCAGGCGTACTGACCGCGTGCCAGTTCAGGCCGCAACGCCAATGATGACGCTCGAGGGCGCGAAGCTCGCAGTCACCGACTTTCCCACCACCAGACCCAATCGCTCAATGTCAGCATTGGCCATCGTGCTGACCAGCGAGAGATCATCCGCCACACCGACCACGACTTCGGATCGCTGATCGCCGTGGGTCAGACCCTGCACGGATGCCGTAAAACTGTTGCGGCTTGCGGCGGGTGCGCGGCTGCTCAGCAGCACTGACGAGGCCTTGATCAAGGCGAATACCTTCGACCCCACTTGCAGCTTCAGCTCGCGGCAGCTCTCATGTGTGATGGAGGCGGTGATGATCTGCATGCCATTGACCATCACACCGATCTCGGCATTCGCCGGACCCTTGGCGATCGACACAATGATGCCGGCGAACTGGTTGCGCACACTGGTCTTCATCGCCGTGTCGGCGCGTGATGCGTAGTCACCCGCGAGGCCATTGGCGAGCGCATTCAAGCGATCGATGAAGCGGCGGTGTTCATCCTGTACCAGCGTGACGTTCTGCAGCAGCTGATGTCCGCGCTCAGTCAGTTTTGTGCGACCGCCGCCTTTGCCACCGGCGAATCGCTCAATCAGCTCGCCGCCCGAGACCATGGCCATCTGATCGATGGCATCCCAGGCGCCTTTGTAACTGTAGCCGGCCAGCGCGGCTGCCTTGGTCAGATTCTCCAGCGCCTGTATCTGCCGCAGTAACGCAATGCGCTTGGCATTGGCCAGCAGCTCATCGCCGACGCGTATCTGCAGTTCCGCATCCAGGCTGTAAGTGATCGATGTGTTCTTCGGGCGGCGTGACATGGCTTGTGAACATTCAGCGTAGGCCGGGCAGGCAGGCCCCGGGCGTGCGGTGAGGTCGGCGGTGAAGTCTGCAGTAAAGTCGATTGACAGGCAAAATAAGCACCAGTAAATTCCGATATTACCCCTGTTTATGCGCTGCTGCGAGACCCCTGAGCCATGCTGGACCCCGAAGCACTGCAAGCGATCTGGCTGACGCTCAAGCTGTCTGCCGTCGTCACCCTGATCTTGCTCGCCATTGGCACACCGATCGCCTGGTGGCTGGCGCAATCATCCAGCCGTTGGACCGTGCCCATCGGCGCGGTCGTCGCGCTGCCGCTGGTGTTACCGCCCTCGGTGCTTGGCTTTTATCTATTGCTGGCGATGGGCCCCAAAGGGCCGCTGGGTCAGCTGACAGACTCCCTCGGTCTGGGGCTGCTGCCCTTCACGTTCTGGGGGCTGGTCATCGCCTCGGTGTTTTACTCGCTGCCCTTCATGGTTCAGCCCTTGCAGAATGCCTTCGCGTCGATAGGTCAGCGTCCGCTGGAAGTTGCGGCCACCTTGCGTGCCTCGCCGCTGGATGCCTTTTTTACCGTTGCCGTGCCGATGGTGCTGCCGGGATTCATTACCGCCTCGGTCATGACTTTCGCGCACACGGTGGGTGAGTTCGGTGTCGTGCTGATGATAGGCGGGAATCTCGCCGGACAGACCCGGGTAGCCTCGGTGCAGATCTACGACTATGTCGAGGCGATGCAGTACGCGCAGGCGCATGCGCTGTCGGCGGTGATGCTGGTGTTTTCCTTCGTGGTGCTGATGGCGCTGCACTGGTGGCGTCCCGGTGCGAAGCGAGCGTCCTGAGATGCGCGGCATTCAGCTTGAGCTGCAACTGGAACGCGCGAGCTTTCGGCTGGAGGTGCAGCTCGACTTGCCGGCTGAGGGCTTCATTGCCTTGTTTGGCCCCTCGGGCTGCGGCAAAACCACGCTCTTGCGCAGCATGGCCGGTCTCGAGCCGCAGGTGCGCGGCAGGGTGAGCGTCAATGGTCTTGTCTGGCAAGACGCGCACCGATGGGTGCCGCCGCATCAGCGCTCGCTGGGCTATGTATTTCAAGAGGCCAGCCTGTTTCCGCATTTGTCCGTGCGCAGCAATCTGGCGTACGGACGCCGGCGTGCCACTGGCACATCGTCGGACGAGTTCGATCATCTGATCGATCTGCTGGGCATTGCGCCACTGCTGGATCGCCGATCCCAGTCCTTGTCCGGTGGCGAGCGTCAGCGCGTGGCCATTGCACGCGCGCTGGCGGTCAACCCGTCGCTATTGCTGATGGACGAGCCGCTGGCGGCGCTGGATGTGCGTCGCAAGCAGGAGATCTTGCCTTACCTCGAAAGTCTTCAGCGCGACCTCAGGATACCCGTGCTGTATGTCACACACGCACCCGACGAAGTCACCCGTCTCGCGCAACATCTGGTCGTGCTGGAGAATGGTCGCGTGCTGGCCAGCGGATCACTGATCGAGACCCTGGCGCGAGTCGATCTGCCGATCAGTGTTGCAGATGATCTCGGTACCGTGCTTGAGACCACCGTGGTCGAGATCGATGAACGCTGGAAGCTGGCGAAGCTGGCATTCAACGGCGGCGCGCTGTGGACAAGCGCACAGGGCTTGCGCACCGGCGCCTCGGTGCGCATTCGGGTACTCGCGCGCGATGTCAGTATTGCCTGCGAGCGCCCGGCGCCCAGCACCATCCAAAACGTACTGCCCGCGCGCATTGCCGAGCTGGTCCATGACGAGGCCCAAGGCCAGGCACGCGTTCTGTTGCATCTGGGCGAAAACGCGCTGATCGCACGCGTGACACAGCGCTCTGTCGTCGATCTGGGTTTGCATTCCGGGCAAGCAGTGTGGTTGCAGGTGAAGTCGGTGGCGTTGGCCTGAGATGAGCGCTGCCGCTCACGCTGATCGGGTACTGATCATCTACGATGGGGATTGCTACTTTTGCCGCGCCTACGTCGGCTTTCTGCGCTTGCAGCAAGCGGTGGGACCAGTCGAGTTGATAAGCGCGCGCTCCGACGATGCCAGAGTCCGGCATTTCCTCCAGCAAGGTATTGATCTGGACGCGGGCATGCTGGTGGTCACCGATGTTGATCAGTACGCGGGCGCCGATGCGATGCACTGGCTCGCGTCCCAGTGGGCGCCGCAAACGGCCACGGAACGCCTGCACGCCATGCTCTTCAAGCGCCGCTGGCTGGCGCGGCTGCTGTACCCGCTGCTGAGGCTGGGGCGGCGCGTGTGGCTCGCGCTGCGGCGTGTACCGCCGATACGCGACACTGCGCGCTGAGGCCTACAAAGGGAGGCCTACAAAGGGACACTCACTTTGTACGGCCAGGTCCTACAAAGGGACACTCACTTTGTACGGCCTACGGAAGGCCTACAAAGGGAGGCCTACAAAGGGAGGCCTACACAGGGATACTCTACAAAGGGACACTCACTTTGTACGGCCGGCCCTACAAAGGGAGGCCCTACAAAGGGCCTACAAAGGGACACTCACTTTGTAGGATTGTCTGGGAGGTTTTCTACAAAGTGAGTGTCCCTTTGTAGGGTGGGGCTACCTCGCTCGGGCCAGCTTGCCGGTAGTCGGTGTCGCGTCAGGCCGATGAATCGACCAGCACGCCCAGCCGCGATGACGACGACGAGGATGGGGATGGCACGGCCGAAGCGTTCAACGAAGCAGGCGTCGCGGAGCGCCTGAAGATAGCCTGGCTTTGACCGTAGATCTCTTCGATCACGCGCTTGGCCGTCACCAGATTGGCGCTCGCCAGTGCTTGTCCTACCCGGGCAAAATGACTGTGCGCGAGCGCCGGGCTGAATGCCAGCAGCAGCCGGTAGTTCACCGTCGCCTCAATCAGGTCGCCAGCATTCAACGCGTCGATCAGCGCCTTCAGCTTTTGCTGATGCTGCTGCCGGCGGCTTCCGCCCTCTGGCTCATGTCCGTTGCGTCCGCTGCCGGACGAATTGATCCGTATGCCGAATTCCATACTCATGATGATCTCCTTGCCTTTGTGCGTGCTTGCCCCCTGGGTGGGATGGATAAGGTAGTTATCGGTTTTTCCGACAGTTTTTGAATGCGGCCGCTGCCTCATGCAGCGGTTACCTTGCCTGTTGCAGGCAACGTGCCAGCGCGATGCGACCGGACAAGCGGCGCAGCTGGGGGTCGAAATCGCTGTGATGACGCGGTAGGTCGCCCGATGAATATCAAATATAGAAGCTTACGGATTTCCGACGCTTTGCCGGGCACGCTACTTGCTGAACGGAGGGTGTCGCTTGCTGTCATCAAAGGAGTCAGCCATGCCTAAAATAGACAAAGACGTTATAGAATTCGCAATACCGGTGCTTGACCGTAGTCGGCTGTATCTGCGCCGTTCGCACATCGACAATGTGCAGGACATCTGGCGCAAGTATGGCTGGGTGCCACCGACCGAGATTCGCAAAGATTTCCGATCAACGCTGAAAACCACTGCGCATCTGGTCGCGACACCCTACTGCTGAACGAATTCGTTTTTCTCCAAGATGTCTCCTCCCGTGTCTTTCCGATATGGGATTAGCCCGCTCATGTAGCGGGCTTTTTTTTGCGTGAACGCGGGCGGTCTAGTAGGTCGCTCGGCCGCCGGAGATATCGAACACGGCGCCGGAGGAGAATGAGCATTCCTCAGTACACAGCCAGCAGACCAGTGAGGCGACTTCTTCCGGCAGGCCGAAGCGCCCCATGGGTATCTTGCTCAGCATGAACTGAATATGTTCGGGCGTCTGTTGATCGAAGATGGGTGTTTTCACTGCTGCCGGCGTCACACAATTCACCGTGATGCCGGCCTTGGCCAGTTCCTTGCCCAGTGATTTTGTCAGGCCAATCACGGCGGCCTTGCTGGCGCTGTATGCGCTGGCGTTGGGATTGCCTTCCTTGCCCGCGATGGAGGCGATATTCACGATACGGCCGTACTGCTTCAATTTCATCAGTGGCACCAGCTCGCGGCAGACGTAGAAGGTACCGTTGACATTCACGTTCATTACCTGCTGCCACGCATCGACGGGATAGTCGCACAAGGGTAGGTTCGGTCCAGACACCCCGGCTGAGTTCACGACGATGTCCACGCCGGTTGCGGCCAGTGCCTTCGCGGCGCGAACCACCTGGGTGTAATCGGTGACCTCGACCACCTCGCTACGAATAGTCGCGCCAGTAAACTGAGCGCGCAACTCAGCCACAGCCCGGTCGATAGCCGTGGCGTCTCTGTCCCAGATCGTCACGCTGGCGCCCGAGGCCAGCATGCGCGAGACGACGGCATACCCAAGTCCATTGGCGCCCCCCGTGATTACCGCGTGGCGTCCCTGCATATCAAATTGATTCATGATGATTTTGTTATTGTTGTGAGCGTGTTGAGTGCCTGCCTCGCTCGCATTATCGCTTAGTTGCCGATCCGTAGGTGAAGTCGACGCGGGGGGTACAATGTCGGCAGGATTGAAGATGCGCATCGCACACTCGCATCGCGCAACAACGGTTCCTGCCTCCACACATCGATAAGCCAATAATAACGAGGAGACACCGAGAGTGAACACGCCAGTCAGCAAGGCCCGATGCCTCGGCGTCATCGGCCTGGGCACCATGGGCTATGGCGCAGCGATCAGTGCGCAGCGCCGCAAATTCAGTACCCTGGGGCTCGATATCAGCCCCGCCAACCTCCAGAAATTCCAAGGCGCAGGCGGCAAAGTGGCGAAAGACATCGCCGATCTTGCAGCGCAATGCGACGCCTTCCTGATTCTGGTCGTGAATGCTGCGCAGACTGAGCAGGTCTTGTTTGGCGAGAGCGGCCTGATTCATCACGCCAAGCCGGGCAGCGTGGTCATCGCCGCCGCGACGGTGGATCCCGCATTGCCACCCGTCTGGGAGGCACGGCTGGCAGAGAAGGGCGTGCATTTCATCGATGGCCCGGTATCTGGTGGTGCGATCAAGGCCGAGGCCGGTGAGATGACTGTCATGGCCTCGGGCACACCGGAAGCATTTGCGATTGCCGACGACGTGCTCGCCGCCTATGCCGGCAAGGTCTATCGACTGGGCGACAAGGCGGGTCCGGGGTCGACGGTAAAAATGGTGAATCAGCATCTGGCGGGCGTACATATCGCCGCCGCCTGCGAAGCGATGGCGCTGGGTCTGCGTGCTGGCGCCGATCCGCATCAGCTCTACGAAGTGATCTGCAACTCGGCCGGCATGAGTTGGATGTTCCAGAACCGGGTGCCGCATATTCTCGAGGGCGACTACACGCCGCTGTCGGCCGTAAACATCTTTGTCAAAGACCTCGGCATCGTGCTCGATGCGGCGCAAAAGCTCACGATGGCACTGCCGCTGGCGTCGTCGGCGCATCAGTTGTATCTGGGTGCGGCGGGTGCAGGTTTCGGGCAGGAAGATGACAGCGCGGTCATCAAGCTGTATGCGCAAATGACCGGCATTGAATTGCCTGCAGCGAAGGAGAAGTCATGATCCTTGGCGTCATTGCAGACGATCACACTGGCGCCACTGATGTCGCCAGCATGCTGGTGCGCTCGGGGCTGCGCACGGTGCAAATCATTGGCGTGCCGACGGCCACGACTGATGCAGGCGATGTTGATGCCGTTGTCATTGCGCTGAAGTCGCGCACCATTGCGCCCGCCGAGGCGATAGCACAATCACTGGGCGCCTTGCGCTGGCTGCAACAGCGCGGCGTGCAGCGGTTTTATTTTAAATACTGCTCCACGTTCGACTCCACCCCCCACGGCAATATCGGCCCGGTAGCCGATGCGCTGATGCAGGCACTGGGCACGCATTATTCGATTGCTTGTCCCGCATTCCCGGAGAATCAGCGAACGATTTTCAAAGGCCATCTCTTCGTCGGTGACGTGCTGCTGTCAGATTCGGGTATGCGCAATCATCCGCTCACACCCATGACCGATGCGAATCTGGTGCGCGTATTGCAGGCGCAAAGCCGCTGCAAGGTGGGCTTGCTCAGTCATTTGCAGGTAGCCCAAGGTGCAGCATCGCTGAAGCAGGCCGTCGAGAAAAAAATCGCCGCGGCAGAAAAAGACACCCCCGGTGTGATCGATATCGCCGATGCCATCACCAATGAAGATCTGATGGTGCTCGGTCATGCGCTGGCGGACGTGCCGCTGGTGACTGCTGGCTCGGGACTCGCGCTCGGCCTCGCAGCCGCCTATATCGAAAGAGGACTCGCGAAGGCCGATGCCCATGCTGCGCAGTTGCCCGTGGCCGGTGGCAAAGCGGTCGTGATCTCGGGCTCGTGCTCGGTAGCGACCAATGCGCAGGTCAAACACTGGACAGGCACCGGCAAGCCGGCCATAAAGATTGATGCGCGTGAAATCGCCGCCGGTGAGCCAGTCGCGCAGCGCATACTCGATTGGCATGCGCAACAAATAGAGACCTCCCTGATCTATGCCACGTCACCACCCGAAGAAGTCGCTGCCTTGCAAAAGGAATTCGGCGCAAGCGCGCTGGGTGAACAGATCGAGCACTGCTTTGCAAAGATTGCGCAAGGCCTGATTGCACAGCAGGTGAGGCGCTTTGTCGTCGCCGGTGGTGAAACCTCGGGCGCCGTGGTGAATGCGCTCGGTGTGCAGTCGCTCAAGATTGGCCAGACCATTGATCCGGGCGTGCCATGGACCTCGGGGCAGGTCGGCAAGCCATTGCTGGATACCTCCGCGCCGGTACTGCTCGCGCTAAAGTCGGGCAATTTCGGCACCGAAGACTTTTTCGCCAAGGCGCTGGCGATGCCAGGCGTGCACTAATCATGAGCGACATGACGCTGGATCAGCATCGCCACGACATCTGCCGAATCGGCAAGTCACTGTTCGATCGCGGCTATGCGCATTCGACTGCCGGCAATATCAGTGTGCGTACCGATCAGGGTTTTCTGATCACGCCCACCGATGCCTGCCTTGGTTTCATGGAACCCGAACAGATCGCTGTCGTTGATCTGCACGGCCAGCAGACCAGTGGCGCGCCGGCCAGCAAGACCCTGTCCTTGCATCAGGCGATCTATCGCTCTGATCCGGAAGCACGCTGCGTGATCCACACGCATTCCACGCATCTGGTGGCACTGACGCTGATGGGCGTCTGGACGTCGGAAGATATTCTTCCGCCGATCACGCCGTATTACGTGATGAAGGTCGGGCATGTGCCACTCGTGCCTTATCACCGCCCCGGCGATCCGAATGTCGCCAGGCGTGTCGCCGCAATGATCGAAACAGCCCTGCGTACCGACAAACCCTTGCGAGCGGTAATGATCGAGCGTCTCGGGCCTAACGTCTGGCACCGCTCGCTGTCCGCTGCAATGGCCGCGCTGGAAGAACTCGAAGAGACCGCAAAGCTCTGGCTGCTGTCGGGGCGTGCGGTTGATCCGCTGAGTGATGATGCCATCGCTGAGCTCAAGCAGAATTTCAAGCTCCGGTACTAACCGGCTCAACACACTTCATACTGAAAGAATGCCATGCCTGTTTTTTCCGCCAACCTCAGCATGATGTACAAGGAACACGACTTCCTTGATCGCTTTGCTGCAGCCGCCCGCGATGGTTTTCGTTTTGTCGAGTACCTTTTTCCGTACGACTTCGATGCTGCCGAGATTGCTGACCGGCTGAAGTCCGCAGGCGTCACGCAATCCCTGTTCAACCTGCCTCCCGGCGATTGGGACAAAGGCGAGCGCGGCATTGCCGCACTGCCGGGCCGCGAGCATGAATTCGCACAGGGATTAGACAAAGCGCTCCGCTATGCTGAGGTCACTGGCTGCAAGCGCCTGCATGTGATGGCGGGGCGCATGCCGCTCGATGCGCAGCAACGCGTAACCATCAGCGATGCCGATCGCGCCACGATGCGCAAGACCTATCTGGTGAATGTAAAACGCGCGGCGCAGGCGTGCGCGGCGCAGGGCATTACCACGCTGATCGAGCCAATCAACACGCGCGATATTCCGGGGTACTTCCTGAATTATCAGCAAGAGGCGCATGACATCGTGGCCGAGCTGGGTGAGCCCAACCTGAAAGTACAGATGGATTTTTATCACGTGCAGATCATGGAAGGCGATATTGAAATGCGGCTGCGCAAGCATTTTGCCCATGTCGGTCATATACAGATCGCCGGTGTGCCCAAGCGTCACGAGCCGGATATCGGTGAAGTGAATTTCCCCTACCTGTTTGGTGTGCTCGACGCATTGGGCTATGCGGGTCATGTCGGCTGCGAATACAACCCGCGCGCAGGCACGTCAGAGAATCTGGGCTGGATCAAGCCTTACCTCAACTAATCCGTCTGCAGGAAAGCCATGGACAAGATCATCGATTTGCGTAGCGATACCACCACGCGTCCCACGCCGGGCATGCGCGCGGCCATGATGAATGCGCCACTCGGTGATGACGTATTCGGCGATGATCCAAGCGTGAATGCGCTGCAAGACCGCATTGCCGACATGCTGGGCTTTGAGGCGGCGCTGTTCATGCCCACGGGCACTCAGAGCAATCTTTGCGGCATTCTCGCGCACTGTCAGCGCGGCGATGAATACCTTGTGGGCCACCATGCGCACACCTATCTGTGGGAAGCGGGTGGGGCGGCGGTGCTGGGCAGCGTGCAGCCGCAGCCGATTGCACACCAGCCCGATGGCACCCTGGCACTGAAAGATATCGAGGCCGCCATCAAGATCGACGATCCGCATTTCGCGCGCTCGCGCTTGCTGACACTCGAGAACACACTGGGTGGCAAGCGACTACCTATGGCGTATCTGCAGCAGGCGACGGCGATGGCGCGCGAGCGCGGGCTGGCGACGCATCTGGACGGTGCGCGGCTGTTCAATGCTGCCGTTGCACAAGCCGACGCCCAAAAAACCGATCCTCGTGATGAGGCACGGCGCATCGCGCAGTGCTTTGACAGTGTGTCGGTATGTTTCAGCAAAGGATTGGGCGCCCCGGTGGGCTCTGCCTTGTGCGGTTCCAAAGAGCTGATCTATCGTGCTCGCCGCTTGCGCAAGATGGCAGGTGGCGGCATGCGTCAGGCCGGCGTGCTGGCCTCTGCGGCGTCGTATGCGCTGGATCATCACATTGATCGTCTGGCCGATGATCACGCACTGATGCAGATGCTGTATGCATCGCTGCAGGATATTCCCGGGCTCGTCATGGAAGCCCCGCAGACCAATATCTTGTTCATTGACTTGCAAGATGAGGCGCGCGAACGAGCGCAGGCCTTGGTCGATCATCTGAAGTCGCGCGGTGTGATGGTCATTGGCCTCTATCGGCTGAGGATGGTCACGCACCTCGATGTGGATGCGCAAGGCATCCACCAGGCCGTAGCCGCGATACGCGAGTTTTTTGGCGCCTGATGTCTGGCTGGGGTAGTTGACCGAACGGCAATTCTCCACACCAGCACTGCATTCTGAGCAGGCCACTGCGACGCGCAAAGCAGACAGCGCGCATCTTCCCTTACAATGCGCACTTTGAAAATTTACCCTCAGGAGTCCCCATGGCCAGCGATATCGACATCGCACAACAGGCGAAGATGAAGCGCATCACCGACGTGGCGCACACGCTTGGCATCGCCGAAGAGCATCTGGAACCCTACGGTCACTACAAGGCGAAAGTCTCGCTGGAGTATGTCGACTCACTCAAAGGCAAACCCGATGGCAAGCTGATTCTCGTGACGGCCATCAGCCCGACCCCCGCGGGGGAAGGCAAGACCACCACCACGGTCGGTCTGGGTGATGCGCTCAACCGCATCGGCAAAAAAACCGTGATCTGCCTGCGCGAGCCATCACTTGGCCCCGTGTTCGGTGTCAAGGGGGGTGCCGCTGGTGGTGGTTATGCGCAGATCGTGCCGATGGAAGACATCAATCTGCATTTCACGGGCGATTTTTCGGCGATTGCGCTGGCGAACAATTTGCTCGCTGCGATGATCGATAACCATATCAATCATGGCAATGCGCTGGATATCGATCCGCGCCGCATTACCTGGAAGCGTGTCGTCGACATGAACGACCGCGCACTGCGCAGCATCGTGGTGGGTATGGGTGGAACCCCGAATGGCTATGTGCGTGAAGATGGTTTCGACATCGTCGTTGCCTCCGAGGTGATGGCGATCTTTTGCCTGGCGACTTCAGTCAAAGATCTGAAGCAGCGTCTGGGCGATATCGTGATCGGCTACACGCGCGACCAGAAGCCGGTGCATGCGCGCGACCTGAATGCCCATGGTGCGATGACCGTGCTGCTGAAAGAAGCACTCAAGCCCAACCTTGTGCAGACGCTGGAGAACAACCCAGCCTTCGTGCATGGCGGCCCGTTCGCCAACATCGCCCATGGTTGCAATTCCGTGATTGCCACGCAAAGTGCCCTGAAATTGGGTGAGTACGTGGTGACTGAGGCCGGTTTCGGCGCAGATCTCGGTGCGGAAAAATTCATCGACATCAAGTGCCGCAAGACCGGACTCAAACCCTCGGCCTGCGCGCTCGTGGCCACGATACGGGCATTGAAGTACCACGGTGGCAAGGACGTCAAAGATCTCAACAGTGAAGACCTTGCAGCATTGGAGAAGGGTCTGGTGAATCTTGAGCGTCATGTCGAGAACGTCACGAAGCACTACGGATTACCCTGCGTGGTATCGATCAACCGCTTTACTGCGGATACCGACGCTGAGATCAAGCTGGTCACCGACCGCATGAAAGCGCTGGGGGTGAACGTAGTGCTGGCCGAGCACTGGGCCCAGGGTGGTGCAGGTGCCGAAGCGCTGGCGCACGAGATCGTGCGTCTGGCCGAGGGCGGCGGTGCCATGAACTTCGTCTATCAAGACAGCGATTCGCTGCTGGCCAAGATGAAGGCCGTGGCGACCAAAATCTATGGCGCGGCCGATATCAGCGCGTCGGCCAAGGTCAAGCAGCAGCTTAAAACCTGGGAAGAGGCGGGCTATGGGCACTACCCGATCTGCGTGGCCAAGACGCAGTCATCGTTCAGCGCCGATGCCACGCTGCGTGGCGCGCCCAGTGGCCATGTGGTGAACGTGCGCGAAGTGCGTCTCGCCGCCGGTGCGCAGTTCATTGTCATGATCTGTGGCGACATCATGACTATGCCCGGCCTGCCCAAGGTGCCAAGCGCAGAGAAGATCGACATTGATGATGAGGGTCGTATCGTCGGCTTGTTTTAACCAAAAATTTTTCATCTGATGGGTGAATAATGCACATCGTTCAGCCTGCCAAATAGGCTGTGCTGTTCATAAACGCGAGCCCATCGCACGCATTGTGGTGCTGATAGGCTTGCGTTTTTATTTTTCTGACAACTACGCCAATGGTTAAGCAGCGCTTACCCGGCTGGTAAGAAATTCTGAATTTATACGCAATGAACTCACCAGTACAATATACTGCTCGAGCGTTTTTACTGGGTCGTCTGACTCCCGTCGTTCGGCCGCCCCCCCAGGAGATCCCTCATGTTGCACAAAGTTTCAGCCGCGCCGGGCGCATTCCCTCACAGCCAGACGATAGCGCAGGTCGACGCAGAGTTATGGGCCGCCATCCAGCAAGAAAACCAGCGTCAGCAAGACCACATTGAGCTGATCGCTTCCGAGAACTACGCCTCGCCGGCAGTGATGGAGGCCCAGGGCTCGCAGCTGACCAACAAGTACGCCGAGGGATATCCGGGCA
>JBJTAS010000061.1:0-96873 GCA_046090895.1 Oxalobacteraceae bacterium
GTAGTGATATCCGGCAAACGAGCTAACGCCGTTTTAGTTTCTGAAGAAGATTGGAGTGCTATTCAAGAAACGCTTCATATTCTTGCAATCCCCGGCATGCGAGAGTCTATTAAGGACTCCATGGCCGAACCTCTTGCTAAAAGCAAAAAGGCACTGAAGTGGTGACTTGGAATTTGGTTTATTCCAATTACGCTATCAAAGATGCAAAAAAACTCTCGGCAGCAGGATTAAGAGATAAAGCCCAAGCATCGCTCTACATTTTGGAGACAGACCCATTTCAAAATCCACCACCTTATGAAAAGCTGGTTGGTGATTTAAAAGGTACTTATTCACGCAAAATCAATATTCAACATCGCCTTGTCTATGAAATTTTTCGTAAAGAAAAGATCGTTCGTATTTTGAGAATGTGGACTCATTACGACTAAAGCGACACAGCCGATTGAGGCGCGCAAAACCGCGTGGGACTCGGCAACAGCGGCATATATACTATGCAAACAATATAAACGGGAGTATTTCATGAGCGATAACAAACGCGGGGATTTGCTGATCGGTGCCGGGGTGGTGGCTAAAGGCACGATGACAGCACCAGGTTTAGTTGAGGTGGACGGGTCCGTAGACGGAATCCTGCGAGCTAATTCGGTCAACGTGACTACCAATGGCGTTGTGACTGGCGACACCACAGCTGACAACATTCGGGTCGCAGGCCAGCTCCTCGATAAGAGCACGGCGAGAAATTCTTTATTGGTTGAGTCTACCGGGCAGGTTTCTGGTGATATTGCTTACGGCGATCTTGAAATACGCAAGGGCGGAAATATCGTTGGCAAAATCAATTCACGCACCCCCACATAATGGGTGTTGGGGAAGATCATCATCTCTCCCGCGCCCGGTGTAAAGTTAGCTGGGATTCAAACCATTCCATTGCAATAAACAACAACAGTGTTCTGGTTGTCGGCGCCAGTGGTCGCGTAGCGTCCACGCTCTGACAGCGACGAGATCGCACCGTTGGTACCGCGGTTGTGCGTCAGGTACACAAAGGTACGCTTGGACAGGTCGTGCTTGATGCCGATGTTGGTCAGCGTTTGCTCCGTGGAACGATCGTTACGTGCCACACCGCCAACGATGGAAGTACCGTTGCCTAGTGCGTAGTTGGCACTGACCAGGTACGCACCAACGGCGTCTGCGCCTTCATCCTTGTGGCTGCTGATGTTTGCACCGATGGTCAGATCACCGAGACCGTAGGTACCGCCAGCAACCCACGACGAGTAGGTGTTGGTACGCGACTGGTAACCAGCGGAGAGGCTGGCGCCGGCCAGCGAGCCACTGACGTTATAAGCGGTGTACTTGTCAGCATCAACCGTAGCGGCGGGCATTGAGCCGTCACGTGCACCGTTCTTGGTGGTGGTCATGACCGATGCGGTCCAGCCACCGATGCTCGGAGTGGTGTACTGCACCGAGTTGGGGATGAAGAAGCCACCCAGGCGGCTGAACAAACAATTCAGCGAGCATGCATGTGGGAGGGCGTGGTGGTAACGCCTGCGTCAACGTTCAAAAATACACGCCACCGCGTAGGCATCCAGGACCAGCTCGTTACCTGAACCCAGCCAGCGGCTGCGCTTTCTGAACGCTATTGGCGCTGACGTCGCTTCGGCGAAGCTGGCGGCGTCCAGAACACCGATCGATGCCTGTGCACCCACACCCTTGAGCCTGATCGTTTGCTTTTCAGCGGTCAGATTTGCCAACAGTAGCCACCGGCCCTCGGCATTTTCCCAACCCAAGGCAGCCGCCTTGTCAGCCGAGGCGATGCTTACTGATCGCAGCTTGGCACCCGATGCGCAGTTAAGCGAACTCAGTACATGGAACACCGGGTACACCGCCTGAGCCTGCTTGGCGGCAGGTAAATCATCGTAGTAGGGTTGATCGTCATCGGTGGATCGATACATCACGCCCAATGGCCCGGTAGGAGCGGCCATGCTGATGCGATCCACACCACCTCGCACTAGCTCGGCAACATAGGCAAGTGTCCACGCTGCCGAAAACAGGCCCCGCTGGCGCGGATCCATTTTGGCTAGACAGATGCGGCCATTGTCCGGGTTCTCCGAGTATGTTGCACCGTGCGGATTATCGCGTGCACCGATGCCGCTGGGCCCGACGCGGTGCGGCGTTCCTTTAGAAAAATGACGCGCAGTTTTTATTTGCCAGGGTAATGCTTCCAGTGTCTCCATGACGGAGCGATCATCTGCCGCGTGCACGATAGGACTGGTGGTATTGGTAATGAAATCCAGGTGCTGCGATGGCGGACGCTTGCGATTGAGCTCAGTAAAAAACGAGAACATGCCGCCGCCCAGACGAATGCCCGGAAACGCCGCACGCGCCGCCCGATACAAAGCGTCGAGTTCTGGCGCAGGTGGGTAAATGCCTCCGGGAAGCACGGCCTTCAGGTGACCCACCGGGCAGACAGCCACGGACTCCAGATTCAGGCCGGCCTGCTTCACTTGCGAGGCAACACCTATCAATTCGTTGGCATAATCATCGATGCTCTGCACCACCACTTCCAACATCACTTCGGCATGGGTGTGCTCAGCGATATCGCGATACTTGCGAAGCTGATCAACACCATGATGCAGACGAGGGTCATAGAAGCAGGCAAGAAAGTTCGGCGCCAGTAGCTGCATCAGCGCAGGGTTCGCCAGCGCGCCATCAGCCTCCTCCGGTGGAATGCCCAAGCCGATGGGAGGAACCCGCTGCGTTGCTGTCGGGCCGACTGTGACGAGATTACTCAGACTCGTATTTTTTCCGGTGGCCTTTGGCAGGGGACCGCTGAAGGCAAATGTCACTGATTGTTCAATCAGCTCGCCTTGCGGAAGGGTGTACGGCCAAGGCTTGGACAATGGCCGAATATAGGTCTTGAACGAGGCATCGGTCCAGTTGCGATGATCTTCCATCTCATAAGCATCCCCCTCCATGGTCACTCGTACCCAGAGGTCAGTCTGCACTTCGTGTGACAAGGCGCGTATGTTGCGGAATGGGCAGTCTGGGTTCACCTGCTCGGGAAACTCGCTATCGGTCGTGGTCCCGTCGACATGCTCGATTTTTAGCGGATGACCCACAACACCTTCCAGCGGATGCAGTACGACAAACCCAGTACGCGCGGTCAGGAAATCGGTCTGCGGCATGGCAATGGCATGAAAGTCGAGTGAGCCATTTGACTTGCCATCAATACGTGCGGCGTAATGAATGCTCTGACCGGGACGGCTGCAGGTCGCCTCATAAGACACAGAGAAGCCGTCATTGCGCTGCTCGATCTTCAGGTCGCTGATGAGGGGCACATACGTACCCCAGTTTTCGTCTCGCACCAAAAACGCGATGGCGCGCATGACCTCGACACCGTTGAGCCGCAAATACCGCAGGTTGCCACCATCAAGCTCCACCGATAGGGGACCCGCGGTCAGTAGGCGTCCAACGACATCGCGTTGCTCGGTACCCGTCAGGATGATGGAGCGTGAAATTTTGCTGCTCGCCATAAAGCCTCCGTCATGATGGATGCCGGTTGGATTCCGGCGGGTCTGTGCTTGAGTGCTGCCTCGGCCGGCAGCGGGCATGTTTTAACGCGAGCCCGAGGACAACACCTTCTCGCTGGCCGGGTCCACAATCACGGCTCGTCGCATATCCAGCGCCAGGCTGACCTGCTCACCGGCACGATGCACGTCATGTGCACCCACCTCCGCCACAGCGGCCACGCCGCCTAACTGAAATTCGATATAAGTGCGTGGACCGGTCGGTTGAACCAGCTCGACATGAACCGACAAGGGCACAGCACCCGGGCTTGCCGGACGCTGCATGTGTTCAGGACGCAGGCCCAACAGCACCGCTTTGCCGCGCCATGCGGCGAGCGCGCCGGCATGCTCGCTAGGCAGCGGCAGCGACACCCCCCCTTGCAGCGACAGACTCAGGGCGTCGTCCCGAACGTCCATCTGTGCAGGAATGAAGTTCATGGATGGCGAACCGAGAAAGCCCGCCACATACCGGGTCGCCGGGTGCTCAAACAGTTCGAGCGGGGCGCCCTGTTGCTCGATGTACCCGCCACGCATCAGCACGACCCGGTCGGCCAGGGTCATCGCTTCAATCTGATCATGCGTGACGTAGATCATGGTCTTACCCAGCTCCTGATGCAGGCGCTTGATCTCGCCACGCATCTCATCGCGCAATTGGGCATCAAGGTTGGAGAGCGGCTCATCAAACAGGTAGAGCCTGGCATTGCGCACCACAGCGCGACCGATCGCCACACGCTGGAGTTGGCCGCCACTCATTTGACGAGGATAGCGCTGCAACAGGTGATCAATCGCCAGCATCTCGGCGGCGCGCTGCACCCTTTGCCGTATGTCGGCTTCTGGAAGCTTACGCACGCGCAGGCCAAAGGCGATATTGTCGTAGACCGTCATGTAGGGATACAGCGCGTAATTCTGGAATACCATCGCAATATCGCGATCTTTCGGCGCCATGTCATTGACCACCTGTCCGGCGATCTCTATCGTTCCCTGATCGACGTTCTCCAGACCAGCAATGGTGCGCAACAAGGTGCTCTTGCCGCAGCCGGACTGACCGACCAGCACAATAAATTCACCTTCGGGAATCTCAAGATCAATGCCTTTGACGACGTGATGGTCGCCGTAGTACTTGTGCAAGCCCTGAATCTTCAAGTCGGCCATTGTTTGATTGTCCTTAGCCTTTGACTGCGCCCAACGAGATACCACGCACCATATACCGCTGCATGAAGACCACTGCCACAAATACCGGCAGCGTGCCCAGCACCGACATAGCGGCGATCTTGGTCCAGAAATTGGATTGCCCGCCAAAATAATGTGTGACCTGCACGGTGTAAGTCACGACCTCAGTGCGGGTCAGCACCAGAGCGAACAGGAATTCATTCCATGCAAACACAAAAGTGAAAATCGCCGTGGCGAACAGGCCAGCGCGACACATGGGCAGCACGACCTTCCAGATGACTTGCCATCGCGTGCAGCCATCCATGAGCGCGGCTTCTTCAAGGGAGCGTGGAATATCCTGAATATAGCCACGCATCATCCAGATCACATACGGAAGATTAAAAGCGGTATACAGCAAAATCATTCCAACGTAGGTATCGACCCAACCCAGAAAAGCGTACAGCAGAAAGATGGGGAATACCACGGCAATGGGCGGCACCATGCGCTGAGAAATCACCCAGTTCGACAAATGGTCGCCACCCGTTTTGTAGCGGGCAAGGCTGTAGGCGCACAGGGTGCCCAGTACCATGGCCAATAGTGTCGAGACCGATGCGATCACCAGACTGTTCCACACCGCCGTGGCGTCACCATCCTTGAACAGCACCAGATAATTGCCGAATTGCAGGCTCGCAGGCCACCACACCGGCGGAAACGCGTAGATCTCATCTGCCGTCTTGAAAGAGATCATGAACAACCAGTAGACCGGAAACAGGAAAAACGCCGTGATCACTACCGCAGCAGTCAAGCGCAGGGCCATGCGCAGTTGGCGCTTATGGATTGCTCTCACCGGGAAAGCTCCACGCGCCGCAGTGTCCATAGCAGCGCAGCAGTCAACAAGATGATGATGACCAGTGCAACAGCCGCGGTATAGCTGGTCTCGAACTGCTTGAATCCCTGGTTGTAGGTAAAGATAGACAAGGTCTCGGTCATGGTACCGGGGCCGCCCTTGGTGAGCGCCCAGACAATATCGAACAGTCTGAACAAGTCAAGTGCGCGGATCATCAGCGCGATGGCCATGACCGGCCAAATGGATGGCAGCACAATCTTGAAAAAAATCTGCCAGTAGCCCGCGCCATCAATCGCTGCGGCTTCTTGCTGAGACTTGTCCACATTCGCCAGTGCGGCCAGCAGCAGCAGGAACATGAAGGGCGTCCACTGCCAGACTTCGGCCACCAGAATTGCCGAATAGACGAGCTCAGGCTTGATGGTCCAGAGCAGATGAACGTCATGCCCGGCAATCCAGCCAAGGATCTGATTGATCGGCCCGAAACGGTCATCAAACATCAAAGACCAGGTGGCGCCAGCGACGATGGGCGATATCACCACCGGCAGCACCAGCAAGGCAATAAACACCTGCCGGCCGGGCAACTGATCAAGAAACAGCTGGGCCATGAACAGGCCAAGGATGAGCTCCAGCGGCAATGCGATCAGCAGGAACATCAGGGTGTGCAGCACTGCCTCCCACATCCGCCGGTCTTCGAGCAAATGCAGGTAATTGACGAAACCGATGAAGCGGGTATCGTTGTCGGTCATCGTGATGCCCTGAAAGCTCACGAGGATGAGATAAATCAGCGGAAAGACCGCCACCAGTAGCAGCACCAGTATCGATGGCGCTACCAGCAAATGCCGGAAATAGCGGTCTTGAGGTCCGGATTGAGCATACGGCAAGGCGAGAGTCTCCAAGCGACAACGCAGTCGAGGGGCGCCAGCCGCATCCGAAGATGCCGCTGGCGGACACTCAGTGAATCAGGGAATACCGGCCGCGCTTATTTGGGATAAGCGCCGCTCTTTGCAGCCCAGGCGTTGTACACCGCTTTTTGTTTGTCCAGTCCGACTTTGGCCGTGATGTCATCCCACTGCTTGGCAACGTCGTCAAGAATCTTCTTCGGATCTTCACCAGCCCACAGGCGGCTGATACCCTGACGCAGCGCTTCTTCGTACTTGTCAGTCTGGATCAGCGACAGATCGAGCAGGCCGGTCTTCGAGCCCGCCTGCAGCGCGGCGAGATAATCTTTCGCATCCGGCCACTTCGCCATGTACTCCTTGCTGGTGAAATGCGAATCGCGGAAAGGATCGCGCAAAGCGAACGGCAGCTGTACGCGCTTCATCGAAATCTCTTCGGAGTTCAGCCACTGGATGAACAGATAAGCCAGCTCCTTGTTCTTGGAGGTCGATGCCACACCGAGGGTGAAGCCCGCTGCCAGCTCCGGATGGCCGCCCGGCGGCAGTGCATAACCCACCTTGCCAGACACTTTGGATTCGGGCACCCACTTCATCGCCTCATCCTTGATATAGCCGGCAGCGAAGCGGCCATACGGCGGCCAGGAGATCGTCATCGCGCTCTCGCCCTTCAGGAAGACAGCAAGGTTCTCTACAAAACCGAACTTCTCCACACCCGGAGGCATGAACTTGTTTTCATTTTTCCAGTCGGTGAAGACTTTCACACCAGCGGCATTATTGATTTGCGCCTTCATGTTGGCGTCGAAGAACTTGCCGCCTTCGTTACGGAAGCGCTCCTGGAACATGAAGTTACCGTAGCCGGGCTCACGAAACTGC
Organism: Oxalobacteraceae bacterium; assembly: GCA_046090895.1. Taxonomy (GTDB): domain Bacteria; phylum Pseudomonadota; class Gammaproteobacteria; order Burkholderiales; family Burkholderiaceae_D; genus Pernthalerella. The sequence continues at coordinate 7,320 of JBJTAS010000061.1, forward strand.
GAAGCACCGTAAACACCTTTGGCTTTGAGTTTTTCAGTCAGAAACTGGCCAATTTCACCAAACTCTTTCCAGGTCTTGGGTGGCGCGAGATCGTACTTGTACTTGGCCTTGAATTCTTTTTGCAGGCCCGCGTCGGCGAACAGATCCTTGCGGTAGTACATGACGAAAACATCACCATCGTCCGGGAATGCATAGATCTTGCCATTCACCATCATCTGATTGTCGCGATAAGTCGGTGCAATCTTCTGCAACTCAGCACGATAGCCATATTTATCAACCATGGTATCGAGTTGTTCGATGGCGCCTGCCTGTGCCAGATCGGGCAGCCATGCAGGAATGATATTCAGCGCGTCATAGGCACCGGTGCCAGCGCGGTATTCCTGCATGATCTTGGTGAACATCTCGGCAGTGGGAACCTCAACGACATTGATCTTGCAGCTGGTGAGCTTTTCCCACATCGGCCCAGAGAAGTTTTTCGGATCCAGCGATTGCAGACCGGCTTCCCAGACTACGGTAATGGTTTTGCCGTTGCAAAGCTTCTTGGCAGCGTCCACTGCCTTCTGCGCAGCGCTTTGCGCCGAGGCCGCACCCGCAGAAAGCGACAGAGCAAGCGTGATTACTGCAGGCAGGACATGTTTTTTTCCTCTTGATACATACGCCATGGGGAGTCTCCTTCACCTTGTTTTTTATTTATTAAAATTGTCCAGGTACCACGCGTTTCGCAGGAGATATTGTCGCAATGGTCCGGGTTCGTCAATGAGAATCCACTATGACGGGCGCCGAGGTTTCAGGGTGTGAATCCAAGCGCCTTTCTTGCATGACAGTTCGCCAACAATGAACTCGCCTCCACTGAACCATCAACAAACGGATGCGGCAGTGCGGCAAAAATCTGCGCACTCCTGGAAGGTCAAGTGATGCGTTCGATGCTGTCAGAGATCTCTGCCGTATCAAAAATCTTCAGCCAGTCATCCCGCATGAGTCGGGGCTTACCGAAGGCGATTGCTTTGTTGCAGGCATCAGAGAAAGCGCCGGGGATCTCATTAAAAATGACCGCGGCAAGAATATTCATGTGCCCTAGCAGGAAGTCACGCGCCGCCTCTTTCGGTACCCCGCGGCGCACAACCTCATCCATGGCCTCGCGCATGACGGCAAGCAGCGTCGCGCATACCGTTTCCGACAATCCGGGCTCCAGCAGCGCCATCTGCTCCACGCTGACCCGGTAAGAACGCAGGATGGGCGCGTAAATAGTCTTTGCGATGGCTTCGCCGATCTCGTAAGCCTCATCCGGCCCCTGCATCAGCGAATTGACAATAGACTGGGGCGCCGCCAACCCGCCGAACCGATCCAGCCGTGCGTCTTCGCTGGATGAATTATTGAAAATCGAGGGATGACAAGGATGAGTGACAAAGTAAACGAGGTCAGCACGTTTAGGCAGATGGCCGGCGAAAGGCGCGGCGGCATCCAGGGTAATGATCATGGTACCGGGCTTGAGGTGAGGCTCTATAGATGCGGCAATCTTGCCGATGACCGTGTCGGGCACTGCCAGAATGACGACATCGGCACCTTCAAGCGCCACCTCAGCATCCATGCACTCAACACCCAATTCATCAGCAAGCTTGGCTCTTCCCTGAGCGCTGACTTCAACATGCCGGACCAGATAATCGCTATTGAGCAGGTTGCGCGTGAGCCGAAAACCCATTTTACCGCCCGCGCCAAACAACACCAGAGTAGGTAATGTCATGTGTTCGTCTCCTTGTTCATTGTTATGGGTTATTTGAATTTTTTTTGCTGCCAAGGAGAAATTGAATTCTTCTCCAGTTTATTACGAATCAGCGCTGCGCCAGGCAAAGCTGGGGACAAGCTGTGGGACACTCACTTTGTAATCTCAGGCTAGGGTTGACGCAGGCAGCATTACAAAGTGAGTGTCCCTTTGTTTATCCCTTTGTTTATACCCCCGGCAGTTCCTCGGTCGACGGCAAAAAGCTGATGACGGTCAAGGTGGTAGCGGAGGTGGCTACCATGGTCCACAAGAAGGATGTCATGCCACCTGACTTCACGATGGGGCCGATTAGCCAGACGGCGACTGAGCTGGCGCCGAATGATACGGCGAAGCGCGCGCCGGATATCCGGCTGCGCATGGCATCGTCGACATACTTGACGATCATCGCATCGGTAAAGGGTATGGCGGCAAAGATGGCGCACATGAAGGCGATCTGCGCGAGATAAAACAGCCATCCTTGCGTCTGTGTCGCCGCCAGCAGGGTGAGCAATTGCATCCCCAGTACGATCAGGTAAAGTTTTTTCAGAGGCATGCGATCGAGCAGATGTCCTATGACAAGCTGGCTAAAGGAGGCCAGCACATACACGCCGGCGAGCAAGGTGCCGATCGCGGCGGGGTCGTTGATCAGGCCACGCAACCGGTCTGTCAGCACCTCGCCATTGCTGTTAGTCGAAAAATTGAACAGCAAGCTGCCGGTGGTGGCTGCCAGCGTCATCACAAAAAAAAGCATGGATTGCTGATGATGCGGGACGGCCGTATCAGTGCGAGTTTTTTTGGCGGGCGCGACATCGTCGCCGCGAGTCATCCGCCAAAACAAAACACCGAGTGCGATGCTCAGGCAACCAGGCCACCAGAATGCGGCGCGCCAGCCGCTGAATGTGACCAGCCAGCCTGTGAGTACGGCGGCAACGGCGATACCCAGATTACCCATCAAGCCATTGAATCCGAGCGCCCTGCCCGGCGTATCGGTGAACTGCATGAGCATCGGTATGCCAACCGGATGATAAATCGACGCGAAGCAACCCATCACGGCCAGCAGTAACGCCAGCTGCATCGGGGTCTGGGCCTGACTCACCAGTAGCGACGATACGCCAATACCGATGAAAAACACGATCATCATCTGGCGCCGCCCCCACAGATCACCCAGCCTGCCCGCTGGCAGCGAACCGACGCCAAAGAAAAAAAACGCCGCAGCGCCATACGGCATCAGATCTTCCCAGCGCGACAGACCCAGGTCAGCGGCGATGCTACCCACCGCCGTCGCAAAAATGAGCAAGAACATATGATCCAGCGCATGCGCCAGATTCAGTAGCAGCGAAATGCCAGATTTATTCATCTCGCGCGGTTGAAGCGGAAGAAGCGGGTGATGCCGCTGACATGCTGGTAGCCAGTGCATGCTGGTCGCGCCGGGTCAGTTCGCTCACGGCATGATGAATATCGCGGCTCTCGCGGTTCTGGCTGAGCTTGCGCTTGCCCTCGAGACGATCGATCTCGACGGCGATACCCACGACTTTGCTCACCATCTCGTCCATATAGTCTTTTGGGGCATCGCCCATCTTCCAGGGTCGGGGTTCAGTGGCTTCGTGCTCGCGGGTCAGCCTCGCCACCACGCCTCGAATGAATTTTTCATCGTCCACGATGCGTAAACGTCCATGGACATGCACGACTTCGTAATTCCAGGTGGGTACCTGCCGGTGCGTTTCGTGTTTGCTCGGATACCAGTTGGGCGAGATGTAACCTTCCACACCCCTGAACACCACCATCACCGCTGCGCCCGCGCGACACTCTGTCCACAAGGGGTTGGCGCGCGCGATATGCGCGAGCAGCGTGCCCTGTGCGCCTTGGTCGGAATCACATTCGAAAGGAAGGTGATTGGCGTCGAGGATGCCACCCGCCTGCGTCACCAGCATGCCCAAGGGATGCTCACGGATGATGCGATGCAGTTCCTCGGGCCGGGTCTCGGCAAAATGCGGCGGCAGGTACATGGCGGGTCCGGTGCGTGTGGCGGTAAGCAGGTTGGTGAGTGCGCTGCTCACCTTGGGCGTTGTCGGTGCCCAAGCCGCAGACACCTCAGTTTCTCTGGATTTTATCCGGTACGCGTCGGTAGATGCGATAGAGTCATGGCTGGCGATGTCGCCGCACTTCGGATCTGCCCAGTACATGAAACGCTTCTTTCTCACGCTACTTGTCCTGTATTGGCCGCTGGCGCCCGGCACGGCCTTGGCCGCCGACGCAGCACCCCTCAGCGTGACTTGTCACGCTGACTACGGGCTGACCACCGAAGTACTGCCTATCCCGGCGAGCGCCGATGTATTCGCTTTCCGGTCGGTGAATCTGGGCGACCGTTTCATGTTCAAGGCGCAGCTGCTGCGGGAGCGCGCCAAGCTCAAGACCTATGTTTACGAGCTGAGGTCGCATTCACCAACGCTGATTCACGCCAGCGAGCATCTCTTGTCGCCGCAACGCTGCCCGGCAGCACCGCTCAGCCTCGGGCTGAACAAGGTGTATTCGTCAGACCTTGAGCGCGAAATGTTTTTTCAGTGTGTTGCGCACTGCGAGTAAATCATGCGGGTAGCTTTCTCCTGGCTTCTGTGGCCGTTAGCGTTCCTGTTCATGTCGTACTCAAGCAGCGCGAGTGACGACATTCAACTAGTGTTCGTGGGTGATGTGATGCTGGCCGATACGCCGGGCAAGCTGATACGCGCGGGTAAAGATCCTTTTCGATATTTTGCGCAGGAGTTGCGGGATGCCGATCTGACCCTTGGCAATCTGGAGTGCGTGATCTCAACCAAAGGCAAGCCCATAGACAAGCCCTACACGTTCCGCGCCCCACAGCGTGCCCTGCCACTACTCAAACAGTACTTCAGTGCGGTGTCGGTGGCCAACAATCATACGGGTGACTTTGGCAAAGCAGCCTTTGTCGATATGCTCAATTCGCTGGACAAACACGCGATTCCCTACGTCGGCGGCGGTCGCCATCTGCGCGAGGCACATCAGCCTTTCATTCGCGAGATCAAGGGCAAGCGGATAGGCATTTTGGGCTACAACGGTTTTTTTCCTCGAAGCTTCGAGGCTTTGGAGAATGTGCCCGGCAGTGCATGGCTGGATGAAGACTTCGTGATTCAGAGCATACGGCAGGCTAAACAACAGCTGGGCGTAGATTTTCTGGTGGTCTATCCGCACTGGGGCTGGGAATATCAGAAGCTGGCCTCGGCTCGGCAAAGAGCGATGGCGCGGATCATGATCGATCATGGCGCCGATGCCGTCGTTGGCGGGCATCCGCACGTGGCACAGAATATCGAGATCTATCGGGGCAAACCGATTTTCTACAGTCTGGGTAATTTTGTGTTCGATGGTTTCAGTGACGACGATACACGTACCGGCTGGGTGCTGCGCATGACACTGGCTGCTGATGGGTCACTGGCGTGGCGAGTGCGAGAAGCAAAGATCGACGCGCTGGGGGTGCCACGTCCAGGTCGCCTGCTAGGCGCGGAGCACTTCTTTGACGCAGCTGCGGCGCTGCCTGGTGTTGGTACCTCAGACTGATTATTTTTTGCTAACTCTCGGCCTTCGCGCGCTTGATTGACGAGGTTTACGCCGATTTCCGCGCGATTCTCCGCGGCTTTTCACTGTTTAACTCCGCCCTGCTTTACCCGACTGCGTTAAATAGGCTAGTCTTCCGATCAAGTTAAGGTCGGGAGCCGCATCATGTACGTGCTATCCGTTGAAGACATCGATTTGATGATCGCGCTGGCGAATAACGGCAAATTGCCCAGCGAATTCATCCGTCACGAAAAGCAGATGGACAAGCTGATCTACATGGGCATTCTGCGCCCGGGTGGCGGCGTGCTCGCGCTCACCGAGTTGGGCTACAAGACCGCCAACGCACTGATGGGGCGATGCCTGGGATCGAATATCGATGGTCCGCCGCAACCGGTCGCGAACAAGCACGCGCAAGCCATGGTCGACCCCGAGAGCGATACATCCGACGATGCTTCAGCCGCTGCCATCGAAACAACCGGTACGGCAGCCGCGCCGGAAGCGGGCGGTGAATCCGGCGCTGACGCCGACGCTGCCACCGAGCCTGCGTAACCGCCCCGCCTCACTGACGCTGCACGCTGAATTGAATCTTCATGTCTTGCCGCTCCATCACACGCGGCTGAATCACACGCGGCTGCTGTCTCTGCTCTCCCGACTTCTTGTCGGCCTGCTGCTGGCGATACCGGTGGCGCCCGCCAGTGCAGATGCCCTGCTGCGTAATCTGGAAATCGCGCAGTGTACAGATGGCGAGCTGGCCACCTGGGGCGATGGTCAGGACCGCCTGGCAGCCGCCGGCGCATTCACCTTTAGTTATCGTCACTCGGGTGCGCCCAGCTGGTTCAGAGAACAGCAGGTGCTCAGCCTGCTGCACAGAGCGGCGGCCGAATGGTCTCGGTGCGGCATCCCCGCGCAAGTCATGGTGGCGCCACCGAGCTTGCAATCCAGCCGGGGCAATATCGTCGTGCAGTGGGATGCAGCGGGCAGCGGCGGGCATTTCGGGCTGGCGAATCTGGGTAATCACCAGTTATCGCTCGGTGCGCAAGCCTTTCATCTGCTCAATGAGCGCAACCCTGCACACAACGCGCTCGACACGCTGCAAATGGTGCTCTCGCATGAGATGGGTCACTTCTACGGCTTGATGGCGCATTCGCGCCGCTGCGTCGATGTGCTGTCGTACTACCATGACGGCAAGGGTGGCCAGTGCTTCACGCGCAACCCGGGGCTGCTGAAATCTTTTCCCGAATATCGGTCATCGCTGCCCACAGCCTGCGATATTCAGCGTTGCCGATTACTCAATCGCATCCCCTGATCCCAATCACGACAGCAAGACCCGCGCGGCAACGGTGTACAACGGTATGCCAATCAGAATGTTCAGCGGGAAGGTAATTCCCAGCGCAAGACCCAGATACATGGACGGATTCGCCTCCGGTATCGCGTAGCGCAGCACGGCCGGCACCACGATATACGACGCACTGGCCGAGAGCACCATCAGCAGAATCGCATCCGGAATCGGCAAGCCCAGCAAAGCAGAGAGCAGCAGCGCAACACTGGCATGAACTAGCGGCGCCAGCGCGGCGTAGGCGATCAGCACGGGGGATTTGCCGCGCACCGAGCCCACGTTCTTTGCCACCGTCAGCCCCATGTCAAGCAAGAAAAAGGCGAGCATGCCTTTGAACAGATCAAAGGAAAACGGCTGCATCATCGCTTTACCCGCCTCCCCGCTGAGATATCCAATCAACAGCGAGGCAATCAGCAGCAAGTGCACGCCATTGGTCAGTGACTCGTGCAGGATCTTGCCGACCGAGGTGCCGGGCCCGGTGCCCATCACAGCGACGCCGGTTCCGCCGACTGCCATGTTCGCGCTCTGCTGCTGCCGGAGCAGGTTGGCCAGTGTGACAGCGACGATCACGGCCGGTGATTCCATCAGCACCATCGCCACAGCCATGTGACCGCCGGGCGCCAGACCTTGACCCTCGAGGTACTGCATCGCCGTCACGAAAGTCACCGCGCTGACCGACCCATACGATGCCGCCACGGCGGCGGCATCAAAGCGCGAGACGCGCGTCTTTAAAAAACTATAGCCCAGCACAGGCACGAGAAACGCCATCGTGAGCGCCGCACCCAGACTCAGCGCAATCGAGGGTTCCAGCCCCGAGGCCGCCAGCGCAAAGCCGCCTTTCAGACCAATGGCCATCAGCAGATAGAGCGACAAAAATTTGGCGATGGGCTGTGGCACATCGAGGTCGGACTTCAACAGGCCGGCCGCCACGCCAAACACAAAGAAAAGAATGGCGGGATCAAGAAAATTTTGCATGATGAATTACTCCTTTGCGCGCAGCTTACGCTGCTTTTTTCATCAGGTATAATCGATTTTTATATAGTTACCCATAGATATATATCTATGACCATAAATGTCACTTTCCGTCAGCTGCGACTGTTCCTCGCATTAGCCGACACCGGCAGCGTCAGCGCAGCGGCCCGCCTGCTGCATGTGACTCAGCCAACCGCGTCGATGCAGCTGCGCGAGATCGCCGACTTCGTGGGGCTGCCGCTCTATGAGGTGATTTCGCGCCGTGTTCATCTGACGGAGGCGGGCCGAGATCTCGCTCGCACGGCGCGCACGATTGCGGGCGAGTGGGAACTCTTCGAACAAAAAATCGATGCGATGAAAGGCCTGACGCGCGGACGCTTGCGCGTGGCGGTGGTTAGCACCGCAAAATATTTCGTGCCGCGTCTGCTGGGAAGTTTTTGCACTGCGCATCCTGAGATTGATATCTCGCTCGAGGTACTCAACCGGGACGGTGTGGTGCAACGACTGAGAGACAATCTCGATGATCTCTACATCATGTCCATGCCGCCCAACGACATGGATCTGGAAGATCAGGTATTCATGCCCAACCCGCTGCTGATGATTGCGCCGCGGTCGCATCCGCTGGCGCACCGAAAAAAAATCACCCTGCAGCAGCTCTCGAGTGAGCGCTTCATTCTGCGCGAGCGCGGCTCAGGAACGCGCATGGCGGTCGATGCACAGTTCAGAAAATTGCGCTTCTCTCCACTGCTCAGGCTTGAGCTCGGCAGCAACGAGGCCATCAAGCAAGCGGTCGCTGGTGGCCTGGGATTGTCGGTGATCTCGCGTCATGCATTGCACGACAGGCTGGAAGAAGATGATGTCGCGGTGCTTGATGCAGAGGGATTTCCGATCGCGTCGCAATGGCACGTGGTGTACCCAAAAGGCAAGCAACTGTCCCCGATTGCCCGCGTGTTCAATGCGCACTTGCGGGCCGAGTCGCAGCACTGGTCTGGCAGAGCCCGCCGGGCCACCAACAGCAAAAACCCGGCAGGTGGCTCGTCCCGCAGCACCCCGCGCCGGCGCTGATACCGGCGCTGATACCGGCGCTGATGACAGCGGCGTCGCCTCAGTCGCGCAGATCAGCCCGCTGCAGCGCCTCGCGTGCGTACCAACCAAGGCGGCCCTCGGGATCCATGCGCCGGATGTCATCGAGCGCCACGCGCAGTAGTTCGTTCTCTTGCTGCAGCCGGTAGACGCGATTACGAAGATTGCTGGCGTCCAGCCATGAACCCATGGCGCTGACGAGGCGGGCGATCAGGTAACTCCAGTTGGGCATGGCCGTTCACTTGAATCCAGAGCATCGATTCCTGCAGTGTACCGACCGATGCTGACAGCAGGCTTTTACGGTGTCCGGCCGCTGCGCGCCGCGGTCTGTGTCGTGTTTCGCGGCGCGCTGTGACCCTCTCAGCGCAGGCGCAGAGCCATGACGGGTCCGTTTTGCCGCCTGCGCTATACTCGGCATTCCTCTTTCGCGCCTCGCTGCGCACACTCTCGACGCTAATCCATGGATTCCGTGCCCTTGTGGGTGCAATTGCTGTCGCTGGCCGTACTGACCTGCACCTCGGCTTTTTTCTCCATCTCCGAAACGGCGCTGATGGCGCTGAACCGGCACCGCGTGAAGCACCTGGCGCGCCGAGGCTCGCGGCTGGCACAAACCACGCTATGGCTGCTCGATCATACCGATCGCATGCTGTCACTGATTCTGATCGCCAATACACTGATCAATGCGCTGATCACCGCGCTGGTCACCTCGATTGCCATTGCTGCCTTCGGCAACAATCAGGAAGTCATTACCATCGCGACGGCAGTGGTCGCTTTTTTCCTGATTGTGTTTGCGGAGATCACGCCCAAGGTGGTCGGGGCTACCTACCCGGAACGAATCGCCCTGCCGGCCTCGCTGATCATCAAGCCGCTCATCCTGCTGGCCAGGCCGGCGATCTGGTTTGTCAATCTGTTTGTGCGTGCGCTGCTGCGCCTGATGGGCCTGCGCACGGGCAGGGAAGCGCGCGATGTACGGCTGTCGCCTGAAGAATTGCGCTCGATGGTGCTCGAAGGTGGCAATTTTATTCCGGTCAAACACAAAAGTATTTTGTTAAATCTGTTTGATCTGGAGCAGGTGACCGTTGAAGATGTCATGACGCCACGCGCGCAGATCGAGGCGCTGAATCTCTCGGTCCCGGTCGATGAGATCAAGCATCAGCTGACCACCTGCTACCACAACAAGCTACTGGTGCATGAGGGCGAGATCAATCAGATCGCCGGCATCCTGCACGTGCGTAAAGCCATGGCTTTACTCAACCGCGACGATGAGCTAAGCGTTGAACATTTCCGCGAGCTGCTGACACCCGCTTATTTCATACCGGCAGAGACCGATTTATTCACGCAGTTACAGTATTTTCAAGAAAATCACGAGCGTCTGGGCATCATCGTCGATGAGTACGGCGAGGTGCAGGGACTGGTGACACTGGATGACATCATCGAAGAGATGGTGGGTGAATTCACCACCTCGACCCCGAGTGCGACGCGCGCAGAACAATTCGACTGGGATAGTCAAGGCGTCTGTCTGCTCGAAGGCAGTATGTCTCTGCGCGATGTCAACAAGCGCCTTGGGCTCGACCTTCCGCTAGACGGACCAAAGACACTCAATGGCTTGTTGCTCGAAACACTGCAAGATATTCCTGAAGCCAGCATCAGCCTGAAGATCGCCAATGTCGTGATCGAGATCGTTCAGGTACAAGAGCAAGCGATACGCATGGTCAAGCTGTACCGACCGCCAACGTGAACGCATAGCGCTGCGGTGATTCAAGCCTCATCCATCAGAATGTTGCGGCTTCACGTCAACTCTCGTCATCAGACACGGCAGACGACCCAAGGCTGACAATCACGGCCAACGATCCGGACGGGTAAGTGTCATTCATCGCGCATGATCAGCCGCCTTGCATGTCACCACCGGCTAATCGTCCCCATGACCATCCCCGCGCCCGCCAGCCCTGCCGCGAATTCCTCCGGCCTGCCGCGCATGTTGCTGCAGGCACAGTTACTCACCGCGCAGCAGCTGGAATCTGCCCAGCGTAGCAGCGCAACAGAAAAACTGCCCTTCATCGAGACCCTGATACGCAGTGGTGCGATCGGGGCCGACGCACTCGCGCAGTTCTGCTCGACGACTTTTGGCTATCCTCTGCTCGATCTGACTGCGGTCAATCCCGAAGCCCTGCCACAAAAAATGATCGATCCCCGTCTGATGAGCAGTCACGGCGTGATCGTGCTGTCGCGGCGCAGCGGCAAATTGTCGCTAGGAATGGCCGATCCCAGCCAGCAGCAAGCCATCGAGCAAGTGAAGTTCAAGACCGGTCTGGCGGTGGAACCGGTGGTGGTCGCCTATCCGCAGCTGATTGACATGATAGGCCAGCTCTCGCAAAGCGCGGAGCAAAACCTCAGCGAACTGATCGGCGATGATCTCGATAGCGTATCGTTTACTGAAGAGACCGAGTCCTCTGCCGATAACGAGACAGGCGCCAGCGAAATCGATGACGCACCGGTCGTTCGTTTTTTACAGAAGATCCTGACCGATGCGATCAATATGGGTGCATCGGATCTGCACTTCGAGCCTTTTGAAAAATTTTATCGGATACGTTTTCGGGTCGATGGTGAATTGCGCGAGATCGCACGGCCACCACTAGCCATCAAGGAAAAGCTTGCGTCGCGCATCAAGGTGATCTCGCGACTCGATATTTCCGAGAAGCGGGTGCCACAAGATGGACGAATGAAACTGCAGGTTTCTGCGACACGTAGCATTGATTTCCGTGTCTCGACGCTGCCCACGCTGTTCGGCGAAAAAATCGTGATGCGCATACTCGATGGCAGTCAGGCGCAACTGGGCATTGATGCGCTGGGCTATGAGCCAGATCAAAAGGCCTTGCTGCTGGACGCCATCCATCGCCCTTACGGGATGGTGCTGGTCACTGGCCCGACGGGCTCGGGTAAAACCGTGTCGCTGTACACCTGCCTGAATTTGCTCAATCAGCCGGGCACGAATATCGCCACCGCAGAAGATCCGGCAGAGATCAACCTGCCCGGCATCAATCAGGTCAACATCAACGAACGCGCCGGGCTGAGCTTTCCGGTCGCGCTACGCGCCTTCCTGCGTCAAGACCCGGACATCATCATGGTCGGCGAGATTCGTGATCTGGAGACTGCCGACATCGCGATCAAGGCAGCACAAACCGGTCACATGGTGTTTTCCACCCTGCATACGAATGATGCACCGTCGACGCTGACGCGGCTGCTGAACATGGGCGTGGCCGCATTCAATATCGGTGCTGCCGTCAATCTGATCACGGCGCAACGACTGGCGCGCCGACTGTGCAGTTGCAAGCAAGCGATGGAGCTCCCCGACAAAGCCCTGCTCGCGGCCGGATTCCACGAATCACAACTCGATGGCACGCCGCTGTACGGCCCGGCGGGCTGCGAGCGCTGCAGTGGCAGTGGCTACAAAGGGCGGGTGGGTGTGTATCAGGTGATGCCTGTGACCGAAGCCATCGAAAGCATCATTCTGGCGCATGGCACGGCACTCGAGATCGAGGCGCAGGCACGTCGCGAGGGTATACGAACTTTGCGTGAATCGGGTTTGCTGAAAGTCAGGCATGGGCTGACATCACTGGAAGAAATCCTCAGTTGCACTAACCCGTAGGCAGGACTCACGCAACCGCAGTCACGATCTACATCATGATTCGTCAGGAGAATTCGCATGGCATCTGTCGGTCAGACCCGTCCGGGTCAGAGCAGCGACACGGTCTATCTCTGGGAAGGTAAGGACAAGAGCGGACGGTGGGTACAGGGTGAAATGCGCGCCAGCGTGCAGGCGCGCGTGGATGCCGCACTGCGTCGGCAGGGCCTGACTGATGTACGGGTGAAGAAAAAACCGTCTCAGCGTCAACGCAGGATCCATGAAAAGGATATCTGCGTATTCACACGGCAGCTGTCGACGATGCTCAAAGCAGGAGTGCCGCTGCTGCAATCGTTCGATATCGTCGCGCGCGGCCATGCGAACCCGGCGGTCACGCGGCTGTTGCTGGATATCCGAGCCGATGTGGAAACCGGCAGCAGTCTGTCGCAAGCCTTTCGCCGCTACCCGATGTACTTCGATGCGCTGTTCTGCAACCTGGTGGCCGCCGGCGAGCAAGGCGGCATTCTCGAGCAACTGCTCGCTCGACTCGCCACCTACAAAGAAAAAACGCTGGCGATCAAAGGCAAGGTGCGCTCGGCGATGTTCTACCCGGCGGCGGTACTGGGGGTGGCCTGCATCGTCACGGCGGTGATCATGGTGTGGGTGGTCCCTGCCTTCAAAGAAGTGTTCGAGAGTTTTGGCGCCGAGTTGCCGCTGCCAACGCAGCTGGTGATCGCTTTGTCGGATCGCTTCGTCAAATACGGGTTTCTCATGCTGATGGCACTGGTCACGATCTCGGTGCTGGGCTATCGGACCTGGCGGCGCTCGCCTTCCCTTCAGGTCGCCACCGACAAGCTGGCGCTGCGTCTGCCGCTGTTTGGCGAAGTGATTCGCAAGGCGGTGATTGCTCGCTGGACCAGTACCTTGTCCACCATGTTCGCGGCCGGCGTGCCCTTGGTAGAATCGCTGGATTCTGTGGGCGGCGCTTCCGGCAATGCGGTATACACTGAGGCCACCCGACGCATCACTGCTGCAGTACGCACGGGCACCAGCCTGAATGTCGCCATGCAATCGACCAATGTCTTTCCATCCATGGTCACGCAAATGGTCGCCATCGGCGAAGAATCCGGCGCGCTCGAATCCATGCTGCGCAAAGTTGCCGACGCCTACGAAGAAGAAGTCGATGCTGCAGTCGCCTCATTGTCTTCTCTGATGGAACCGATCATCATGGTCGTGCTCGGCGTGCTGATTGGCGGGTTAGTCATTGCCATGTATCTGCCCATTTTCAAGCTCGGTTCAGTGGTCTGACCCGAGTCTGCTCTGAACTGCACTGAACCGCTCTGATAACCGACACCGATGCTGGACTCTACCGATATCTTGTTGACTGCCTTGCTCGCAGCCCCTCCACACAGTGTCAGTGCGACGCTGTTCTGGATGCTGCCGGGACTGATCGTGGGTAGCTTTCTGAACGTCGCGATCTATCGGTTTCCGATCATGATGCAGCGCGAATCCGACAATTACCTCGCGCTGGAAAATGACGACCAGCCGCCTCACACCGATCGCTACAACCTAGTGCTGCCCGGCTCTGCCTGCACGGCCTGCGGTCATGCGCTCTCGGTAACAGATAATCTGCCCATCCTCAGTTATGTCTGGCTCAAGGGCCGCTGCCGTTACTGTCATGCGCCGATTTCGGCGCGCTATCCGTCAGTAGAGTTGCTCTCTGCCGTGCTGTCGGGCATCGTGATCTGGCATCTGGGCAGTGCAACCGCCGGTCTGTCGGCACTGCTGCTGCTGTGGATGCTGATTGCCATGACCTTCATCGACATCGACACGCAGCTACTGCCTGACGAGCTGACTCTGCCATTGATGTGGCTGGGGCTGCTGGTGAACCTCGACGGTACTTTCGTGCCCTTGCGCGATGCCGTCATCGGCGCCGCTGTCGGCTATCTGTCGCTGTGGATGGTGTACTGGCTGTTCAAGTTCGTGACGGGCCGGGATGGCATTGGGTATGGCGACTTCAAACTGCTGGCAGCCTTGGGCGCGTGGCTGGGCTGGATGATGCTGCCCATGATCGTGCTGCTGTCCTCTGCCGTGGGCGCCCTGGTCGGACTGTCACTGATCATATTTCGTGAACACCATCGCGATCGTCCGATTCCTTTCGGCCCCTTTCTGGCCGCCGCCGGGCTGATCGCGCTGTTGTTCGGCCAGCCCCTGCTTCACGCCTGGCTGGGCGCTTGACAGTTCCCCGGCCAGCGGCAGCGTCTGAAAGACAATCGCCAACATGACAGCGAAAGCCTTCAAGCGATTTTCGGTAGGTCTGACCGGTGGCATAGGCAGCGGAAAATCCGCCGTCGCCGAGTTGCTCGCCCAACAGGGCGCCGCCATCATCGACACCGATCAGATCGCGCATGCGCTGACCGCCCCCGGCGGGGCAGCCATGACGCCTATCGCCGAGCAATTTGGTGATAGCTTTCTGACACCAGAGGGTGCGCTGAACCGCGCCGCCATGCGCGAGCGCGTGTTCTCCGATGCGGGTGCGAAACAGCAGCTCGAAGCCATTCTTCATCCGCTGATCCGGCAGCAAACGCAGATCGACGCCGAGCAGGCGATCGGCCCATACCTGGTGTTTGTCGTGCCGCTGCTGGTGGAATCGGGCCGCTGGAAAGACAGCGTGGATCGTGTGCTGGTGGTGGACT
This sequence comes from Oxalobacteraceae bacterium, assembly GCA_046090895.1. Lineage (GTDB taxonomy): Bacteria > Pseudomonadota > Gammaproteobacteria > Burkholderiales > Burkholderiaceae_D > Pernthalerella. The sequence continues at coordinate 22,352 of JBJTAS010000061.1, forward strand.
GCAACGAGGCGCTGCAACTTGAGCGAGTCATGCGCCGCAGCCAGCTGACGGCTGAGCAAGTCCGCGCGATCATGGCGACCCAGGCCAGCCGCGAAGCTCGACTGGCCGTCGCTGATGATGTGATCGTCAATGATCAGGCGCCAGAAGCGCTCGAGCAGTCGGTCGCTGCACTGCATCAGCGCTACCTTGCGCTGGCCGAACGCTCGACCTCTGTCTCCGAGCGCAAAACCGAGCGCTTTTAGCCGCAAGAAGTTTGTAATTTCCGACTGCTTCGGTCAGAATCACGGAATCTGCTTTTAGCCAACTCGCGAGGACTGCCGCTTTGACCGTTTACGAATACCCATTCAATGAGCGTATTCGCACCCTGCTGCGGCTTGAAGACCTGTACGAGAAGTACCGGTTCTTCGTCGCGCAGGATCATCATTTGCAGCATCATGTGGCGCTCGCCACCATTTACGAGATGCTTGAGGTCGCGGGCCGCGCTGACCTGAAATCCGATCTGTTGCAAGAATTAGAACGACAGAAGCAAACACTGCTCGGCTTTAAATCCAACCCCAATGTCGAGAGTTCCCGTCTGGATGCGGTGCTCGCCGACATCGAGAGCACCAGCGCCGCGCTGATCAGCATCCAGGGCAAGACAGGGCAGCACATACGTGACAACGAATGGCTCATGAGCATACGCGGTCGCACCATCATTCCGGGCGGTGCCTGCGAGTTCGATTTGCCCTCCTATCATGCGTGGCAGCAGCAATCGTCCAGCCAGCGCCGCGCGGACATCAGCAGCTGGTTCGCGCCGCTTGAGCCGCTGTTCTCTGCCATCACCATCATCCTGCGCTTGCTGCGCGAGTCCGGCCGGGCAGCGCACATCGTGGCCACCGCCGGCAGTTTCCAGCAAATGCTTCAGGGACGCACCTACCAGTTGCTGCGCGTTAGCCTGGATCCCCAGCTGGCAGCGATACCGGAAATCTCGGCCAACAAGTATGTGCTGTGGATACGCTTCACCACGCAAGGCGGCGATAACAAGCCCAAGGCCTACGAAGGCGATGTGCCCTTCGATCTCACGCTCTGCAACTTCTAATGCGTCATCATGGTGACGGTCGTTGATTGTCCGACCTGCGGCCACAAGGTCGAATGGACCGAAGCCCATATCTTCCGCCCCTTCTGCAGCGAGCGCTGCAAGCAGATCGATCTGGGTGCGTGGGCCGAAGAAAAATACGTGATACCGGGCTCGACCCCGGTCGGTGATCTAGACCCTGACGTGCCCCAATAAGCAGAGATTATTGTCGCTCAGCCAGCGCCTGCAGCAGCGGTATCGTCGCCGGCAAGATCGGCGTCACGTCGAAACTTCCCTGCCACGCCAGCTGCTGACCTTCCAGCCCATGTGGCTCGCCCTGCCACTCGCGGCTGATAAAAAAATGTAGTCGCACATGCGCGTGCGGATATACATGCTCAACACCACACCAGGCATCCGCGGACAAAATCTGCACGCCGATCTCTTCAGCAAACTCGCGCTTCAGAGCCTCGATCACGCTCTCGCCAGTTTCGACTTTCCCGCCGGGGAATTCCCAGTATCCCGCATAGGGTTTGCCTTGCGGGCGCTGCCCCATCAGCACATCGCCGTTCGGCTTCATCAGGATGCCAACAGCGACATCAATCGGTGCTGCCATCGTCTTCAGCCGTGCGCGTGCTTGCCTGCCCAGTCGCGCGCGAACTGCCAGGCAATTCGACCCGAGCGCGAACCACGCTGCAAAGCCCAGCGCAGCGCCTCGGCGTCTGCCTCGCCAAACTGCGCAGCAGGAACACCAAAGTGAGCGAGCCAGTGATGAACGATATCGAGATAATCGTCCTGGCGGAATGGGTAGAAAGACAGCCACAGCCCGAAGCGCTCGGAGAGCGAAATTTTTTCTTCGACAGTCTCACCCGGATGCAAATCGCCATCATCGACATGACGATAGCCTTCGTTATCCGACATTTTTTCTGGCAGCAGATGACGGCGGTTCGAGGTCGCGTAAATGAGCAGATTGTCTGATTGCGCAGAGATACTGCCATCCAGCGCGACTTTCAGTGCTTTGTAGCCGCCCTCGCCCTCCTCAAATGAGAGATCGTCGCAAAAGATAATGAAGCGCTCGGGACGCAGCGCAATCAGCTCGACAATGTCGGGCAGATCAACCAGATGCTCTTTGTCGACTTCGATCAGGCGCAGACCGCGATCTGAAAATTGCGCCAGACAGGCCTTAATCAGCGATGACTTGCCCGTACCACGCGCGCCGGTCAGCAAGACATTATTCGCGGGACGACCCGTGATGAACTGCTGGGTGTTCTGCTCGATCGCTTGTTTTTGCGGACCGATGTTACGCAGATCGTCGAGCCGGATATACGATGGCTGATGGACAGCCTGCAAATGACCACGACCATCACGGCTGACCCGCCAGCGATACGCCGTCGCGCTCCAGTCGATCTCGGGCGCTGCGGCTGGTAGTAGTTGCTCGACGCGCGCCAGTACCGATTCGGCACGCTGCAGGAATTGTTCAAGTTCTTTCATGTTGTTTTTATCAGGACCGATAATCCGCATTGATCGACACATACTCATGCGAGAGATCGCAGGTCCAGATGGTCGCCGAGGCCGTGCCGCGTGCCAGTGTAACCCGCACCGTGATCTCACTCTGCTGCATTACCCGCTGGCCGTCTTCCTCACGATAATCCGGATGGCGACCTCCCTGCTTCGCTACCCAGACATCATCAAGGTATAGATCGAGCTTGTTCACATCAAGATCGGCCACGCCCGCATAGCCAATCGCGGCAAGAATACGACCCAGGTTGGGATCGGAGGCAAAGAAAGCTGTCTTCACCAGTGGTGAATGGCCGATGGCATAAGCAATCTTGCGGCATTCTTCCACGTCACGTCCCTGTTCGATCTGCACGGTGATGAACTTGGTGGCGCCTTCGCCATCGCGCACAATCATCTGCGCGAGTTCCTGCGACAGATCCGTGATCGCCTGTTGCAGTGCCTCGCATTCTGGCGAGTTCGCGTCGCTGACTTCCAGCTCGCCCGCGCCCGTCGCCATCAGCATGAACGCATCATTGGTCGACGTATCGCCATCAATGGTGATGCAATTGAACGAGGCATCTGCGGCGCGTCTGACGATCTGCTGCAGCACCGGCTGCGGCACCTTGGCGTCGCAGGCGACGTAGCCAAGCATGGTCGCCATGTTGGGCTTGATCATGCCAGCCCCTTTGGATATGCCGGTCAGCGTGACTGTCTTGCCCGCGATGGTGACCGAATGCGACGCCGCCTTGGGCTGCGTGTCCGTCGTCATGATGGCCTCGGCCGCCTCGTACCAATGATCTTCTTTCAGATTCGCCTGGGCATGCGGTAAGCCGGCAATGAGGCGATCCACCGGCAAAGGCTCCAGGATCACGCCCGTCGAAAATGGCAGCACCTGTGTCGCTTCGCAGCCCAACAGGGAGGCGACCGCTTCGCAGGTGGCGTTCGCACTCGCAAGGCCGGGCTCACCCGTGCCAGCATTCGCATTGCCGGTATTGATGACGAGTGCGCGGATACCTGTGCCGCTGGCGAGATGCTGCTGTGATACCTGCACCGGCGCTGCACAAAAACGGTTGGTCGTGAACACACCGGCGACGGTGGCGGTGGGTGCCAGCGTCATCAGCAGCAAGTCTTTGCGGCCTGGCTTTTTGATGCCCGCTTCAGCATAGCCTAGCTGTATACCCTTGACGGGCTTCAGTTGATTCGATATGGGGAGAGGAAGATTGACTGCCATGCGCTTGCCTGTGGGGTCAAAAGGTTGGGCTACTTTGCTGCGCTGGCACGGCGCCAGCGTGATCGTGAATCCCGGCCTGCGCCGGGATGATGAATCATAGAGCACCGGCGCTTGAAACCTCGCCCCGGCACAGGCCGAGGCGCAGCGTCTTTACACAGCGTCTTTACATTTTGTCTGCGAACACTGGCGCGTTAATTACGCCAACCTGCCATGACACTGTTTAAATTTTTTACCACTACCGCAAGGGCAAGGGTCATTACGACCCACCTTCGCCATACCGCCACCTGGCGTATCGTCATCGGCCGGCGCGAGTAAGTCTTCCGCTGCGAGCGCCGGATTGAAATCCCGGTGCTGGTAGTGCACGTTTTCCAGATGCGGATGCGACATTTGCTCTTCTGCCGCAGCGATCTCCTCCTGCGACTGCACGCGTACCGTGATCACCATGCGCACGACATCGTTACGGATGAGCTCAAGCATCTGCGCGAACAGCTCGAAGGCTTCGCGCTTGTATTCTTGCTTCGGATTTTTTTGCGCATAGCCACGCAAATGAATGCCCTGACGCAGATGATCGAGCGCGGCGAGATGCTCGCGCCAGTGAGAGTCCATGCTCTGCAACATCACGCTGCGCTCAAAACCGCCGAAGGAATCTTGTCCGACCAGATCGACCTTGGCCTGATGTACCGAATCTGTCGCCTGCAGCAAGCGCTCAAGCAGCGCTTCATCAGCCAGCTCAGGCTCGTTCTTCAGCATCTCAGTGAACGGAAGGTCCAGCTGCCACTCGGCCGCCAGCGTGGCCTGCAATCCTTCCAGGTCCCACTGCTCTTCCATCGACTCTTCCGGCACATGCTGGCGGAAAAGATCGGTGAACACACCATGGCGCAGGGCCTGACTGATCTCGGTCATATCCTGCGCTTCAAGCAACTCATTGCGCTGGTGATAGATGACCTTGCGCTGATCGTTGGCGACATCGTCGTATTCGAGCAGCTGCTTGCGGATATCAAAGTTGCGGGCCTCGACCTTGCGCTGCGCCGACTCAATGGAGCGCGAGACAATGCCAGCCTCGATGGGCTCGTCTTCCGGCATGTTGAGGCGTTCCATGACGGCACGCACGCGCTCGCCAGCAAAGATACGCAGCAGGGAGTCGTCGAGCGAGAGATAAAAACGTGAGGAACCCGGATCGCCCTGACGGCCGGATCGGCCACGCAGCTGGTTGTCGATGCGGCGCGATTCATGGCGCTCGGTACCAATGATGTGCAAGCCGCCGGCAGTCACGACGCTGTCATGCAGTGACTGCCATTCATCGCGCAGTTGCTGCGCGCGCCTGGATTTCTCGTCAGCGGTAATCGCTTCGTCGGCTTCAATCAGCTGTATTTGCTTGTCGACATTGCCACCCAAGACAATATCGGTGCCGCGACCCGCCATGTTGGTGGCAATCGTGATCATCTTCGGGCGACCGGCCTGCGCAATGATCTCGGCCTCGCGCGCATGCTGCTTGGCATTGAGCACATTGTGGGGCAGCTTGGCTTGCGTGAGCATCTGCGAGATCAGCTCGGAATTCTCGATCGAGGTCGTACCCACCAGCACCGGCTGGCCGCGCTCATGGCAATCCTGTATGTCAGCCAGCACGGCGCGGTACTTGCCCGCGGCATTCTTGAACACCTGATCTTGGCGGTCTTTGCGCTGGCTTGGGCGGTTCGGCGGGATGACCACGGTCTCCAGCCCGTAAATCTCCTGAAATTCATAGGCCTCGGTGTCGGCAGTCCCGGTCATGCCAGCCAGCTTGCCGTACATGCGGAAGTAATTCTGGAAAGTGATCGACGCCAGCGTCTGGTTTTCGTTCTGGATGCGCGCACCTTCTTTCGCCTCGACGGCCTGATGCAGACCATCGGACCAGCGACGGCCGGTCATCAGACGGCCAGTGAATTCATCGACGATGACGACTTCATTGTTTTGCACCACGTACTGCTGATCTTTGTGGAACAGGGTGTGCGCTCGCAGCGCGGCGTACAAATGATGGATCAGGGTGATATGCGATGCGTCGTACAGCGATGCGCCTTCGGGCAGCAAACCCATCTCGGTGAGGATACGTTCCGCTTTCTCATGCCCGGCTTCGGTCAGCAGTACCGTATTCGCCTTTTCGTCTTTGGTGTAATCACCCGGCACCTCGACCACGCCTTTGCCATCCGGCGTTTCTTCGCCGATCTGCAAAGTCAGCAGCGGCGGCAAGGCATTCATTTTTCGGTACAACTCAGTGTGGTCTTCGGCTTGTCCGGAGATGATCAGTGGCGTTCTTGCTTCATCGATCAGGATGGAATCCACCTCGTCGACGATGGCAAACGACAGCCCGCGCTGCACACGGTCAGCCAGGTCGTAGACCATGTTGTCGCGCAAGTAGTCGAAGCCAAACTCGTTATTGGTGCCGTAGGTGATATCGGCTGCATACGCGGCCTGCTTCACATCGTGCGGCGCTTGCGAGAGGTTCACACCGGTGGTCAACCCGAGCCATCCGTACAGCTTGCCCATCCATTCCGCATCGCGCTGTGCGAGGTAATCATTGACGGTCACGATATGCACGCCCGTGCCGGCCAAGGCATTCAGGTAGGCGGGCAAAGTCGCCATCAGCGTCTTGCCCTCGCCCGTGCCCATCTCGGCGATCTTGCCCTGATGAAGCACCATGCCGCCAATAAGCTGCACATCGAAATGGCGCATCTTCAAGACGCGCTTGCTGGCTTCGCGACAGACAGCGAAGGCCTCGGGGAGAATGTCGTCAGGAGTGGCGCCTGCGGCGAGACGGGCTTGCAGCTCGGGCGTCTTTGCCTTGAGTTCCTCGTCCGAGAGGGTTTCCAGCGCGGGTTCGAGGGCATTGATGTCGCGGACAGTCTTTTGCAGCTTCTTGAGCAGCCGCTGGTTGCGACTACCGAAAATTTTGGTCAGTAGGGACATGCTTGGCTTGCAGGAAAAGGAGGCTGGCCGCAGAGGTACGCCCAACGGCCAAAGGCGCGATTCTATCACGCAGGCTCTTGTCAACCGTACTACGTCCACGGACGCAAAAACCGCTGTGCTAAGCTTGTCTGATGTCCAGATTTACCAACAATTTCAAGCCTTTTCGCCGCCCGGAGGCACGCGCTGATGCGCGCGAAGCGATGGATTTTTTGCAATCCGCAGAGAAGCTTGGCGCCCTGCTGCCGACCGCCAGTCGGCTGGCGCAGTTGCAGCAGGCCTGCGCGCGTTTGCAACCGCAGGCCTTCGCTGCGTGTCATGTCGTGACGCTGGACCATGGGCAGCTGCACATTGCGGTGCCCAATGCAGCGCTCGCCACCCGGCTCAGGCAGCAACTGCCGCGGCTGGTGGCCGGGCTCAGAGACAGCGGCTGGTCCGTGGACGATATTCGTCTGAAAGTACAAGTCATGCCCGAACGTTTGCCAGTACCACCCGCGCCGGCAAAGCGCCCGTTGCCGCCGTCAGCACTTAACTCGTTTGCTGACCTCGAAAGCTCGCTGGATTCCGATCCTCGCAATGAAGCACTGCGTGACGCGCTACGCCAATTGCTGGCACGACGCGCCTCCTGATCAGATGACGACCGGGGGCGACGGTCTGGGCAAGGCCTCGACCACGGTGGCCAACAGAATCAGCGCACCGCCCACATAGTCGCCGTCGCTTAGCGTCTCGCCTCCGATCAGTACCGCCGACACCACCGCTACCAGTAACTCGACGATCTGGAACACGGCCGCACGGCTGGCCTGCACATGCGTGACGCCATACGTGGTGAGCAAGCCAGCGCCGAGCAACCACACAAAGGCAAACCCGGCCAGCAGCCACCAGGTCTGTATAGAAAGATCAGGAATCGTGGGCGAGGAAATCAGCAGCCCCACCAGCGCCAGCACCGCGCAGCCAACGAACGATGACAAGGTGCGACTGATCATCGGTATGCGGCGCGCCTTGCGGTTGGCGATACCCGCTGCGGTATAGCAGATGCCGGCAAGGAGTGCGGCGAGGTCCGCCACCGAGGGCGGCTCGGCTAACGCGCGCAATCCGCCAACAATCACAAACACCCCCGCCAGCGACAGTGCCACCGCTGTGAGGCGACGGATGTCGAGTGATTCACCAAGGAAGAGTGCGCCGCCGAGCGCGCCCCAGACAGGCAACAAGAAAAACAGCAGCATCACTCGCACCACGGACCCGGACATCAGCGCAATCGTCAATCCGACGTTGGCGACGCCGAAGCACAGTCCGATCAGGATCAACCAGAGAGTCTCGCTATGCCAGTCGCGTCGCTCGCGCCAGATGAAGGGCATAGACACCAGCGCAACGAGCACATATGCCGTCAGCGACACGGCGTGACCATCCAGCCCGGCCGCCGCAAAAAATTTGAGTGGCAGCCAGGTAAAGCCCCAGATCACGCTGCCGGTCAGCAGCGATGTCAGCGCCCACCGGGGCTCGAGATCCGGAGAATGGCGTTCGCTCAAGGAGGCAGTATCTGAGAAGAGGATGAGGCGAGGCGTTTAGCCGGCAAGGACGCAAGCACTCAGGCCGCCGCCCACTCGTGTTCCAGCTGCGAAGAATACGCAGCAGGCGCTGCGGCCGCATTGCTGAAGGTGACAACGTCATACGAGGTGCTGTCGGCCAGCAGAGCGCGCAGCAGTTTGTTGTTCAGACCATGGCCCGATTTGTGCGCAGTGTAACTGGCCAAGAGCGGATGCCCGATCAGAAACAGATCACCCATCGCATCAAGAATCTTGTGGCGCACGAATTCATTGCGGTAGCGCAGCCCGCCTGTGTTCAGGATGCGGAATTCATCCATCACGATGGCATTTTCCAGTGAGCCGCCGCGGGCGAGACCCATGCCGCGCAGGGTTTCAACATCCTGCATGAAACCGAAAGTACGCGCGCGGGCAATCTCCTGAATGTACGACTCGAAGGATAGATCGACCTCGGCAGTCTGACCGCTGCCATCAATCGCCGGATGATTGAATTCGATAAAAAACTTCAGCCGAAAACCATGGCAAGGCTCCAGACGCGCCCATTTCTCATGGGCGCCCTTGCCTTCACGTACCTCCACGGGTCGCAGCACGCGGATGAATTTTTTTGCAGCCTCCTGCTCGCGTCGTCCGGCCTGTTGCAGCAGGAAGACGAAAGAAGCGGCCGAGCCATCCATGATGGGTATCTCTTCGGCATTCAGATCGACATACAGATTATCGATCCCCAAACCAGCGCAGGCCGACATCAGATGCTCGACCGTCGATACGCGCACGCCCTCTTTTTCCAGCACGGAGGCCATGCGCGTATCACCGACACCGGTCGCATTCGCCGGCAGTTCGACCGGTGGATTGACATCGACCCGGCGAAATACGATGCCGGTGTCCTCCGGCGCGGGCCGCAGCGTGAGCTCGACACGTGTGCCGCAATGCAGTCCGACGCCTGTTGTGCTGACGGTCTGACTGATGGTGCGTTGACGGATCATGGCGGCCTGGGCGCAGCGAGAGGAGAATTACAAATGAGCGAGCATGGTTTCGGCGTTCGACACCTCGAACTTGCCCGCAGCCTCGACATGCAGCTGCTTGACGACACCGTCTTGCACCAGCATCGAGTAACGCTGCGAACGTGTGCCCATGCCGAACTGGCTAAAGTCGGCGGAGAGGCCGATGGCTTTTGAAAAGTCGGCATTCCCATCTGCCATCATGCGCACCGTGCCGGTCGCCTTCAGATCGCGGCCCCAGGCACCCATCACAAACGCATCATTGACGGAGATGCACCAGATTTCATTGACGCCTTTGGCCTTGAGTGCGGCGGCATGCTGCACATAACCGGGCACATGCTGAGCTGAGCAGGTTGGGGTGTACGCGCCAGGCAAACCAAAAATGGCAATCGTCTTGCCCTTGACCAGATCCGACACGTTGAAGGTGTTCGGTCCGAGCGTGCAGCCTTCGGTTTCGGTGTCGATGAATTCGGCAAGTTTGCCTTCGGGCAGATGGTCTCCGACTTTGATGGTCATGGTGTTTTCCTTTTCTTTCAACGTTTCAACAGAACATGGGGATAGCAACAGGTGGGGAAAGAAAACCGCGTCCGGATGTTGCCATCGGACGCGGTTTCTGGACGCCTAGTATGCCTTGCCTGCCATTTTTCTGCAGGTACGGGGGTTATCAATCCGCCTGCCGTCGCAAAAACGCCGGGATATCGTAGGTCTCTGTTCCATTGCGCTCCATCGCGCGCACCGTTTCGGAAGCCGATTCACGACGCCACACGGCAGGGGTACGGATGGGATCAAAGGTCTGGTTCGCGCCAGGGACTGCATCGCCACCCGAGACGGGCTCATTGTAGGTGCCGGTGCGCTGCACCGCGACCGGGTTGGGCACCAGCTGCGGGCGGCGCGCGCGACCCAGACCGGTGGCCACGACGGTGACGCGAATTTCTTCGCCCATCGACTCGTCGTAAGCAATGCCCTGAGCAATCGAGGCGTCCTCTGCAGCGAACGCACGCACCGTGGCCATGACTTCCTTGATTTCCTTGCCCTTGAGCGAGCGGCTGCCAGTCACGTTAACCAGCACGCCACGTGCGCCGGACAGATCGATACCATCGAGCAGGGGCGAAGCAATCGCTTGCTCGGCAGCGATGCGTGCACGATCCATGCCCGATGCGACTGCGGTACCCATCATGGCTTTGCCCTGCTCGGCCATGATGGTCTTGACGTCATTGAAGTCGACGTTGATGTGACCCGGGACATTGATGATCTCGGCGATACCGGCGACCGCATTGTTAAGCACATCGTCGGCATGCTGCAGCCACTCAACCATGCTGTCGTCTTCATAGATCTCTTCGAGCTTCTCGTTGAGAATCACGATCAGCGAATCGACATGCTTGCCCAGCTCATCGAGGCCTTCGTTGGCGATATCCATGCACTTCTTGCCTTCATAGGTAAAGGGCTTGGACACCACCGCCACGGTCAGCGCACCCAACTCTTTCGCGACCTGTGCCACGACGGGCGCAGCACCCGTGCCAGTGCCGCCGCCCATGCCCGCAGCGATGAACACCATGTGCGCACCGCGCAAGGCATCTTCGATGCGGTCACGAGTCTCCTCGGCCAGTTGACGTCCCAGCGCTGGCTTCATGCCGGCACCAAGGCCGGATTCACCGATCTGGATCACGTTATGCGCCTTGGAATTGTGCAAGGCCTGCGCGTCTGTGTTGGCGACGATGAACTCGACGCCGGACACGCCTTTATTGATCATGTGTTGCACGGCGTTGCCGCCTGCACCACCGACGCCGACCACTTTGATGATCGTGCCTTTTGTTGTTTCCAGCATATCGATTTCCATAATTTACTCCCTTGGTGATGCAGTTTTCAGTCGTTAGCCATCACATGGCGTGGCGGCTAGCAACTGACAACTGCGCATTAACACAAAACTTCATCTCCTCTGCGGGCTGGCGATCACTGATTACTTGCCGCGTCGTCCCGTACTGCTGCATGCTGCTGCTTGACTGCTTTGTTCACTACGTTGTTCACTGCGATATTTACGGCTGTATTCGTTGCTGTGTTCGTTGCTGTACTCCTCGCTGAGACTGATCAGAAATTCCCGAGAAACCATTCCTTCATGCGCTGCCATACGGCTTTTGCAGACCCCCCCTGACGCACGACGACCTGCCCGCGGAGGTACTGACGTTTGGCTTCCATCAGCAAACCCAGCACCGTGGAGTACCGGGGGCTGCGCACGACATCGGCCAGCTGCCCGCTGTACTCGGGCGTACCAACCCGTGCAGGCTTCAAGAAAATATCTTCTGCCAGCTCGGCAATACCGGGCATCAGCGCGCTGCCACCGGTGAGCACGATGCCCGAGGACAGCACCTCTTCGTAACCCGACTCGCGCACAACCTGATGCACCAGCGAGAACAGTTCTTCCACACGTGGCTCGATCACGGCAGCCAGCGCCTGTCGCGACAGCGTGCGTGCACCGCGGTCCCCCAGACCGGGTACATCGAAGACATCGGTGGGATCGGCCAGCACCTGCTTGGCAATGCCATAACGCACTTTGATTTCTTCTGCTTCTGCTGTGGGCGTGCGCAGTGCCATCGCGATGTCATTCGTGATCTGGTCACCGGCAATGGGTATCACCGCCGTGTGGCGTATGGCGCCCTCGGTAAAGATCGCGACATCTGTTGTGCCTCCGCCTATATCGACCAGCACGACGCCGAGTTCTTTTTCGTCAGCGGTCAGCACAGAATCTGCCGATGCCATGGGCTGCAAAATGAGATCGGTCACTTCGAGACCACAACGGCGCACGCACTTGACGATGTTCTGCACTGCCGATACCGCACCGGTGACGATATGTACCTTCACCTCCAGGCGTATGCCGCTCATGCCGATGGGCTCGCGTACATCTTCCTGATTGTCGACGATGAATTCCTGCGGCACCGTGTGCAGCAACTGCTGATCCGTCGGAATATTGACCGCCTTGGCAGTCTCGATCACGCGCGCCACATCCGTGGAAGTGACTTCCTTGTCCTTGATCGCGACCATGCCGCTGGAGTTGAAGCTGCGGATATGGTTGCCAGCGATGCCAGTCCATACATTGCGAATCTGGCAGTCGGCCATCAGCTCGGCCTCTTCGAGTGCGCGCTGTATCGATTCGACCGTGGCCTCGATATTCACCACCACGCCTTTTTTGAGGCCCTTGGAGTCATGCTGGCCAAGACCGATCACCTCGTGCCGCCCATTGGGGAGTACCTCGGCAACGACGGCCACGACCTTCGACGTGCCGATATCGAGTCCGACGATCAGATTTGTCGCATCTTTTGTCATAGTTTTTTCAAAGTTGGTATTCCTGCTTCCTACCGGGCCATCGCTATGCCGCATCCTCTTCTCTGACCGCCGGCGTACTGATCGGCGATGGTCCACGCATCCGATAGGCGAGCCCGTTGGGGTAGCGCATATCGACGCTCTCTATTCTTCCTGCCAGCTGGGCTGAGAGCCTCGGATAGGCAAGCACAAACCGATCAATACGGCGCTTTAACGCCTCACGGTCTTGCACCCTGCCCAGCTTCAGCGTGACGCCATTGCTCAGCTTGGCCGTCCATGCGTAGCGCTTTGACAGCGTGAGCGTGCGCGGCGCCAGCTTCACCGGCGCTAGCCAGACACGTAAATCAATCAAGCGCTCGGCGACTTCATGGGCGCTATTCTCAGGCCCCGCCAGTTGTGGCAGCCTTCCTTCAGACTCTGCTTCATCCATATTGGCAGTGAACAGATAACCGTCGACCGACAGCAAGCGGTCATCCTGTTCGCCCCAGGTACCCAGCGCTTCGTACTCATCCACCGACACAATCAGCTTGTTAGGCCACTCTCGGCGCACCGAGGCACGCTGGACCCAGGGCACGGTTTCAAATGCAGCGCGCACTGCACCCAGATCCGCCGTAAAAAAATTACCCCGCAGGCGAGGAAGCGCCGCACTGCGTACGGTCGCTGCATCGACATAGCGCAATGACGCACCATTCGCACTCTGCACCTTCACCACGCGTAAATCAAAGAAAGGCTGCAGCGATAACCAGCGGTAGCCTGCAAACAGCAGACACAACACCAGCACGCCGAGCATCGCCCGGGTGATGGTGTTCAATGTCCTGATGTCATGCCACATGCGGTGCTGTCCTTTGCTTGCTTAGTCGCTTGCTCAATGGGTCGCTTGATCGTTTCTCGTTACTCGGTGTGTTTGATGCCTGGTTCTCTATGCCTGGTTCTCTGGGCCGTCCTCAGGCCGATGCGGGTGGCGCCCATGCTTTAGACACCTGCAAATCCAGCGCCGCCATGCGCAATATCTCCACGCACAACGCTTCATACGGCATGCCCGATGCCGCAGCCGACATGGGCACCAGCGAATGGCTGGTCATGCCAGGCGACGTGTTGATCTCCAGCAGAAACGGCTGACCATCCGACTCGCGGATCATCACATCCGCCCTCGCCCAGCCTCGGCATCCAATCGTGCGGTAGCTCTCGAGCACCAGCTGCTGCACTTGGTGTTCCAGCGCAGCCGGCAACTGGCTCGGGCAGAGGTAGGTGGTCTCATCGGAAAAATATTTGTTCTGATAGTCATAGTTCGCATCCGGCGCGACAATGCGCACCACCGGTAACGCACGCGCGGTATCACCGGCCCCCAGCACCGGACACGTCAGCTCCATGCCACTGATGAATTCCTCGGCCATCACCGCCTTGTCAAACTTTGCGGCCAGCTCATAGGCAGCCGGCAGCTGATCGGCTGCCGTGACCTTGGTCAGTCCCAGGGTCGATCCTTCATGTGCCGGCTTGACGATCAGTGGCAGACCGAGCTTGGCCACCACCGCTGCCCAGTCACTCGTGGCCGAGAGCATCTCGAAACGCGGGGTGGACAGGCCATGGAACAACCACACGCGCTTGGTCATTGCCTTGTCCATCGCAATCGCTGACGCCAGTACACCGGGGCCGGTGTAGGGAATACCCATTTGCTCCAGCGCGCCCTGGAAGCTGCCATCTTCCCCGTAGCGACCGTGAAGTGCGATGAACACACGATCAAACTTTTCTGCCGCCAGTTCGGCCAGCGAGCGCTGCGCCGGATCAAACGCATGCGCATTCACGCCCTGCGATTGCAAGGCCTTGAGCACACCGTTGCCCGACATGAGCGAAATCTCGCGCTCTGCAGAGCGGCCGCCGAATACCACGCCGACCTTGCCGAATTCAGCGTTCAGGTGCGCGCTCATGCGACCTCCCTGTGCGCGTCACCTGCGGTCAGTTGCTGCAAAGCCGCAGGCACACCGGAAATCGAGCCGGCGCCCATGGTCATCACCACATCACCATCCTTGGCCATCTTCAGGAGCACCCCGGGCATGTCGGCCATATCCTCGACAAATACCAATTCCGTCTTGCCCACCACACGCAGGGCATGCGCCAGTGAGCGGCCGTCGGCCGCAGGTATCGGCTGCTCACCGGCCGCATACACATCGGCCAGCACCAGCACATCGACGGTGGACAGCACTTTCACAAAATCTTCGAACAGGTCGCGTGTGCGCGTATAACGGTGCGGCTGAAATGCCAGCACCAGACGCTGACCCGGAAAGGCACCGCGTGCGGCAGCAATCGTGGCCGCCGTCTCCACCGGATGATGGCCATAATCGTCAACCAGCATGAAGCTGCCGCCCTCGGGCAGCGGCAGCTTGCCGTACTTGGTGAAGCGACGCCCGACGCCAGTGAAGTTCTGCAACGCCTTCTGTACGTGGTCGTCAGCAATATCGAGCTCACGTGCGATGGCGATCGCGGCGCAGGCGTTCTGTACGTTGTGCATGCCGGGCTGATTCAGGCGTACCGGCAGTGGTGCGTAGTCTTTCTGGAGCACGGTAAATTCCATATGACTATTCACCGCACGTGCGTCAACGGCGCGTACATGGGCTTCTTCATGGAAGCCATAGGTCATCACCATCTTGGAAATGAAGGGCATGATCTCGCGCACATTACGATCATCCAAACAGAGAATCGCAACACCATAAAAAGGCAGTCGCTGGGTAAATTCGATGAAAGCCTGTTTCAGTTTTGCGAAACTGTGATCATAGGTCTCCATATGATCGGCATCGATATTGGTGATCACTTCAATCACTGGCGAGAGATTCAGGAAAGAAGCATCCGACTCATCCGCTTCGGCGACGATGAATTCCCCCGTGCCCAGTTTGGCATTCGCACCCGCGCTGTTGAGGCGACCACCGATCACGAAGGTCGGATCCAGACCGCCCTCAGCCAGAATACTGGCCACCAGACTGGTGGTCGTGGTCTTGCCGTGCGTGCCAGCGATAGCGATACCGCGCTTTAAGCGCATCAGCTCGGCCAGCATCACGGCGCGTGGCACGATGGGAATGTGGCGCGCACGCGCAGCGATCACTTCCGGATTATTCGGTTGCACTGCGGTGGAGGTCACGATGGCATCGGCACCATCGACGTTGTCTGGCGCATGGCCCAGGCGGATGCAGGCGCCGAGCTCAGCCAGACGACGACTGGCGGCATTGGTGGACAGGTCAGAACCCGACACGGTGTAGCCGAGGTTGAGCAGCACTTCGGCAATGCCACTCATGCCTGAGCCACCGATGCCAACAAAGTGTATGTGTTTAACCTTGTGTTTCATGAATGCCCCAACGTTTCCAGCACCTGCGCAATCGCTTCATTGGCGTCGTGCCGACCGTGCCGGTACGCGGCATCGGCCATATGCAGGCAGCGCTCGCGGGTCAGTGTCTTGATCAGGGATGCCAGTGCATCCACATTCAGTTCGGTTTGCGGCTGATGTATCGCCGCACCAGTACTTGCCATCCAGGTGGCGTTGTCACGCTGATGCGAGGTGGTCGATGCGATGAAGGGCACAAGCACACTGGCCACACCGGCTGCGCACAACTCAGCGACCGTGATCGCTCCAGCACGGCAGATCACGATATCGGCCCACGCATACTGTGACGCCATGTCATCGATGAAATCCACGACGTCGGCCTGAACGCGATGATGTGCGTACAGATCGCGCAACGCGGCGATATGCTGCCTGCCAGACTGATGCACGACGCATGGTCTTTGCGATTCGTCGATCAGCGCCAGTGCTGCGGGCACGGTCTCGTTTAATATTTTTGCGCCCAGGCTGCCGCCAATGACCAAAATGTTTAAGGGGCCAGTGCGTGCTGCGTAGCGTTGCGCTGGCGCGGGTAAGGCTCGTATCTCGCGTCGCACCGGATTGCCCGTTACCTGCACTTTGTCTTGCAGCTGATCGTCCTGCGTCGCAAAACCGAACAGTACTTTTTTCGCGAACGGCAGCAGTGCCTTGTTTGACATCAGCAGCGCTGCATCGGCATTCACCAGTGCCAGTGGCACACCGCAGACTTTGGCTACCACGCCGCCGGGCACCGTCACGTAACCACCCATGCCAAGCACGACATCCGGCTTGCGTCGCCGCAGAATCGACAGACAACTGAACAAGCTCAGCACCAGCTTGATTGCACCAGTGAGCGTATGCAGCAAACCCTTGCCGCGCAGCCCCGTGAAATCGATCGCATCGAAATCCACACCGTGGCGCGGCACGATATCTGCCTCCATACCGCGTGTCGTGCCCAGCCAGGACACCTGCCAGCCGCGCGCGCGCATCGTATCGGCAATCGCCAGACCGGGGAAAATGTGACCCCCCGTGCCGGCGGCCATGATGAGCAGGCGACTCATGCGCGACCTCCGCGCATGAGTACTCTGTTCTCGTAATCGATTCTGAGAAGTACCGCTAATCCAATACAGTTAATCACTACGCCCGAACCGCCATAGCTCATCAAGGGCAAGGTCAGCCCTTTGGTTGGCAGCAGTCCGAGGTTGACGCCCATGTTGATGAATGCCTGCACACCAATCCAGATACCTATGCCTTTGGCCACCAGCCCTGCGAACACATCATCGACGGCGATGGCCTGACGGCCGATCTCGAATGCGCGTCTTACGATCCAGTAGAAGGCGATGGTGACCAGGAGCACGCCCGCCAAGCCTAGCTCTTCGCCGATCACGGCGAGCAGAAAATCGGTGTGGGCTTCGGGCAGGTAATGCAGCTTTTCGACGCTGCCGCCCAGGCCAACACCGAACAACTCACCTCGACCAAAAGCAATCAGCGAGTGTGACAACTGATACGCCTTGTCCAGCACATTTTGTTCATCCCAGGGATTCATGTAGGCGAGCAAACGCTCGCGCCGCCAGGGCGAGAGCAGAATCACCAGTGAGAACACGGCACCCAGGACGCCGATAATGCCGCTGAACCAGATGATATTGAAACCACCAAGGAACAAGATCCCCATCGCAATGCAGACGATCACGCCGAAGGCGCCCAGATCAGGCTGCAGCAGCAAGAGGCCACCGACAAAACCTACTGCCAGCGCCATCGGCAGAAAACCTTTGGTCAGCTTGTGCATGTACTGCTGCTTGCGCAAGGTGAAGTCGGCTGCGTACAGAACCATCATCAATTTGAGGAGTTCGGAGGGCTGCAGGTTCAGGCCACCAAATCCTATCCAGCGCCGCGCGCCGTTCACGCCTTTGCCCACCCCGGGAATCAGTACGAGCACCATCAGCACCAGCGAGATGAGGAATAACGCGGGCGCCGCTTTCTGCCATTGCTCTATCTTCAAACGGAACGCGAACAAACCCGCTAACAGGCCAATGAAGACAAACACCGTCTGCCGCAACAGGAAATGATGGTTCTTATAATTGGCGTACTTGGGTGAATCCGGCAGACTGATGGATGCGGAATACACCATCACGATACCGCCCAGCAGCAGCAGCAAGGTGACCCAGACCAGCGGCTGATCGTACTCGAGCATGCTCGAGCGCTGCCCGATGCGCGCATCACTAGTCGCGGTCTCGTTCGCTGCGTGCCAGGGCAAGGCCATCCTCATGCGCTGACCTCCCCGCGTGAGAGCCCGACCTCGCGCACGGCATTGACGAATACCTCGGCGCGATGCGCATAATTGGTGAACATGTCAAAGCTGGCGCAGGCGGGTGACAGCAGTACGATATCGCCTTCGGTCGCCATATCGGTCGCGCGCTCGACCGCCTGCTCCAGCGTCCAGCACTCCGTCAGGGGGACACCGGTGCGCTTGAGCGCATCGCGTATCGCGGGACCGTCACGACCGATCAGCATCACCGCTTTCGCATGGCGCTGTACAGGCGCAGCGAGGGGCGTGAAATCCTGTCCCTTGCCATCGCCGCCAGCAAGGAGTATCAGGCGCGGTGCGTTGGCGGTATTCGGATCGCCCAGACCTTCGAGCGCTGCGATCGTAGCGCCGACGTTCGTGCCCTTGCTATCGTCGACGTACTCGACACCTGCGATGGTGGTCACGCTTTCGACGCGATGTGGTTCGCCCTTGTACTGACGCGCCGCGTGCAGGAGCGGCGCCAGCGGCAGATCGATGGCGCGACACAGGGCCAGCGCAGCGAGTACATTGGTGGCATTGTGCCTGCCACGTATCTTCAGCGCATCGGCAGGCATCAGGCGATTCATGAACAGCTCGGTGTCATGCCTTGCCTTGCTGCGTCGCTTTTTTTCACTTTTTTCTTCGGTATCCACTGCGAGCATGAGCCAGTGCATGCCATGCGCCTCCGTCATGCCCAGGCAATCTGCCTCAGCAGGTGCATCGGTACCGAAGCTGACGACGCTCGCCGCCTTGCTGGCCATCTTCATTACGCGCGCATCGTCGCGATTGAGCACACGTACCGAGTGCGCTCCAAAGATGCGCTGCTTGGCTTTGGCATACGCATCCATATCGCCATGCCAGTCGAGATGATCTTGCGTGAGGTTCAGTACGGTAGCCGCATCGGCGTCCAGGGTGTGGGTACTCCATAGCTGGAAGCTGGAGAGCTCCAGCACCCAGACCTCGGGCAGGCTGTCCTGGTCCAGCGCTTGCCGCAGTACATCGAGTGCCGCCGGGCTGATATTGCCAGCCACCTCGACGGACATGCCCGCTGCGCGGCACAGATGGCCGGTGAGACTCGTCACCGTGGTCTTGCCATTGGTACCGGTAATGGCGAGTACTTTAGGCTGGTAGCCGCGTTCTTCTTTCAGCGCGGCGAGTGCCTGTGCAAATAATTCGATCTCGCCCCAGACCGGGATCTGTTTCTCGTGCGCCACCGGCAGGATTGCGGCAAGTTCTTTACCTGGTGAGAGGCCGGGACTGAGCAGGATCAGATCAATCGTCTCAAGCAGCGAGGAGGTGAATTCACCAGCGATGAATTCTGCGTTTGGCACGCTCTCGCGCAGACCGGCAAGACGCTCAGGGAAAGGGCGCGTGTCAGCGACACGCACGCGCGCACCAGCCCGTGCGACCCAGTGCGCGATGGCCAGACCCGACTCACCGAGTCCGAGTACCAGAGCGTGTTTGCCTGCGAGATTCATTCCTTGCGTTTCCATCTCTGTGTTGATGCTGATCGCTAGCGCAGCTTCAGCGTTGACAATCCGACCAGCACCAGCATCATGGTGATGATCCAGAAGCGCACGACGACCTGCGTTTCTTTCCAGCCTTTTTGCTCGTAGTGGTGATGCAGCGGCGCCATCAGCAGGACGCGCTTGCCAACACCAGTCTTCATCTTGGTGTACTTGAAATAAGCGACTTGCAGCATCACGGACAAGGTCTCGACCACAAAGACACCGCCCATGATGAAGAGCACGATTTCCTGGCGGACGATGACCGCGATGGTGCCTAATGCACCACCCAGCGCAAGTGCGCCGACATCGCCCATGAATACCTGCGCCGGGTACGCGTTAAACCACAGGAAGGCGAGTCCCGCGCCCGCCATCGCGCCGCAAAAAATCAGTAATTCACCTGCGCCCGGTATGTGCGGTATCAGTAAATATTTCGCATACGTCGCGCTGCCGGTCAGATAAGCGAAGAGGCCCAGCGCAGAGCCGACCATGACCGTTGGCATGATCGCCAGCCCGTCAAGACCATCGGTCAGGTTGACGGCATTGCTGGTACCGACGATGACGAAGTAGGTCAGTGCAATGAAGCCCCACACCCCGAGCGGATAGCTGATGGTTTTGAAGAAGGGCACGATCAGGTCGGCCTTGGGAGGCAGATCCATCGAAAACCCGGACTGCACCCACGCAAGAAACAGTTCCCACACCTTGGTATTGGTCGGACCCGATACCGAGAACGCCAGATAGAACGCCGCCAGCAAACCAATCAGCGATTGCCAGAGATATTTTTCGCGCGATCGCATGCCATTCGGATCTTTGTAGACCACCTTGCGATAGTCATCCACCCAGCCAATCACACCAAAACCCAAGGTGACGATCAGCACGGGCCAGAGGAAACGGTTGCTCCAGTCGCCCCACAGCAGTGTGGAGACACCGATGCCAATCAGGATCAGTGCACCGCCCATGGTGGGCGTACCGGATTTCACCAAATGCGTCTGTGGGCCATCGGTGCGCACGGCCTGCCCCACCTTCAGGGTAGTCAGCATGCGGATCACGGCCGGGCCGGAGAGCAAACCAATCAGCAAGGCCGTCAGCGTGGCGAACACGGCGCGAAAGGTGATGAAATTGAAGACCCGCAGTGCGCCAAGCTGGTCCTGAAATTGTTGAGCAAGCCAGAGCAGCATCTCAATGACCTCCCGCCGAGGCACCGGTCAGCCTGTCCACCACACGTTCCATTTTCATGAAGCGTGAGCCTTTGACGAGCACGCTGGCCCCGGAGGAGATGGCAGCGACTTCCTGATTGAGTGTGTCCATAGTGTCGAAATGCCGGGCTGCGCTGCCAAAGGCGATGCTCGCATGACGCGCCAGTGCGCCCAGAGTGAATAACTGATCGATCTGCCGGGCACGTGCGTAGCTGCCGATCTCTTCATGAAACGCGATTCCTTCGCTGCCGACCTCCCCCATGTCACCCAGCACGAGTGTGCGCGGCGCAGGTGCAGCGGCCAGCACATCGATCGCGGCACGCACCGAATCAGGATTGGCGTTGTAGGTGTCATCAATGACGAGCGCACCGTTGTGCGCGCTCTTGCGCTGCAGACGACCCGCGACGGGAGTAAATGATTGCAGGCCGCGCGCAATGCTCTCTGGGTCAATGCCAATGGCAAGCGTCGCAGCGCAAGCGGCCAGCGCATTGCGTACATTGTGAACGCCCGCGGCTGATAATGAGACCCGTAGGGGAATTCCTGCAGCGTTGATGTGCAGGTCACTGCCGAAATCGCGCGGCTGCCACTGGCAGGTCACTGCAGCGCTCGGATCAAGACCAAAGCTGATGACCCGACGATGACCGGCGTAGCCCTGCCACAGCGACGCATACGCTTCATCGGCCGGGAAGACGGCACAGCCATCCGTGCCCAGCAGCCGGATGACCGAGCCATTCTCTTCGGCCACGGCCGCCACGCTGGCCATGAATTCCTGATGTTCGCGCTGCGCGTTGTTGACCAGTCCGACCGTGGGTTCGGCGATCTCAGCCAGCCGCGCGATCTCTCCCGGATGATTCATGCCCATCTCGATCACGGCCGCACGATGCGCGGAGTCTAGTCTGAACAAGGTCAGCGGCACGCCGATCTCATTGTTCAGGTTGCCGCGTGTGGAGAGGTATTTGCCCTCACCAAAAGCTGCGGCAAACACGGATGCAATCATTTCCTTGACGGTGGTCTTGCCATTGCTGCCGGTGACGCCGATCACCGGGATATCACATTGTCTGCGCCAGAAATTGGCCATCTGACCCAGCGCATGCCGGGTGTCGCTGACCACCAGCGCGGGAAGCGCAAAGCCCTCGGGCAAACGCTCAACGACCACTGCTGCGGCACCCTGTGCGACGACCTCCGGCAAAAAATCATGGGCATCGAAGCGCTCGCCGCGCAGGGCGACAAACAGCGCGTTGTTGGCAACCACCTTGCTATTGGTCGATACGCCATCGACACTGGCATGGGCCGTCATCCGCGCGCCGGGCAACACCGTAAGCAAATCAGCGAGGCTTGCGCGCATCAGTGCCCCCCGTAACGCGTGGCGCGCGTGGCCAGTGCCAGCGCCGCATGATCGGCATCGCGAAAGACGAGCTTCTTGCCTTTGATTTCCTGGTAATCCTCGTGCCCTTTGCCAGCGATGAGCACCACATCATTCTTGCCCGCATGACGTATCGCTGACAGAATCGCGTTCGCTCTATCCTCGATCAATTGGACCCGGTCGTCACCGGCATCTGCCGTGCCACGGCGTATCTGCGCGATGATGTCCGAAGCATCTTCGCTGCGCGGGTTGTCGCTGGTGATCACCAGATGGTCAGCCCCCAGCGCCACCTCACCCATCTGTGCGCGCTTGCCTGAGTCGCGGTCACCGCCGCAACCGAATACACACCATAACTGACCCTGGCGCGCATCGGCCACTTGCCGCAGCGTCTGCAAGGCCTTGTCCAGCGCGTCCGGCGTGTGGGCGTAGTCGATCACCGCCAACGGACCCTCATGACCGCCTAGCTGCTGCATGCGCCCCGGCACGGCCTGCAGTGATTCGAGCTGTCGGATCACACTGTTCCAGGCAAGACCGCGTGCAAACAACACGCCGGCAATCGCGAGCACATTACTGACATTGAAGCGTCCAATCAGCTGCGTACGCACGGTGCCATTGCCGAACGGCGAGGAAAGCTGAAAACTGGCTCCGTGCTGACTGATACGAATATCGGAGGCCGACAGCACGGCAGCCTCCGGTGCAGATGCGCCCTCTACCGTATAAGCAATGAGGTCGACCTGTGGCTGACGCGCACGCAGCTGCACTAGTCGACGCAAGCCCATCGGATCATCCAGATTGATGACCGCATGTTGCAATCCGGGCCAGTCAAACAGCAGAGCCTTGGCCGATTCATAGGCAGCCATGTCGCCATGAAAATCGAGATGGTCACGCGTGAAGTTTGTCAGCACCGCGACATCGACATGCAATTCATTCAGTCTGCCCTGCACCAGTCCGATGGATGAGGCCTCGATCGCCAATGCCTTGGCGCCGCTGCTGCGTTGCGCGGCAAGCTGGCGAGCGAGCTGCACTGCATCGGGCGTGGTGAAGCCGGTGGGCACCAGATCACCGCACTCCCCATGCCGATACAGACCGACGCCGAGCGTGCCGATGACGCAGGTTGGCAATCCCTCGCGTGACAAGGCCTGCCCCAGCCATTGGGTGCATGAAGTTTTGCCATTGGTGCCGGTCACTGCGACGCTGAACATCTCGCTATCCGGCTTGCCGTACCAATCATGCGCAATCCGACCGGCATTGGCCGCGAGCCCAGCCACGCCGCGATGCGCAATCGTCCATTCGGGTTTCCACTGGAACTTGCCCGCGGTATCGAACAAGACCGCGCGCGCACCAGATTCAATGGCTTGCGCTATGTAGTCACGACCATCACCTTGTTGGCCAGGGCACGCGATAAAAATATCGCCGCGCTGAATACGCCGCGAATCAAGCGAGAGCTGTGCTGAGGGCGCCATATCCCGCAGCCAGCGGCTGAGGTCCGTCGTCTCGAACAAGGCGGCCGCCATCACATGCTCTCCGCGACCGGCTCGGCCGGCATGATCACATTGGTCACGCTCGCATCTGGCGGCACATTCAGCGAACGCAAGGTACTCGTGGCCACACTCGCAAAGACCGGGGCGGCCACCAGCCCGCCGAAATGTTTGCCGGCATTGGGCTCATCGATCATGACTGCAATGATGATGCGCGGATCCGAGGCCGGCGCGAGTCCGACAAAGGATGCGACGTACTTGTTCACGTAATGGCCGTTCTCGAGCTTGTGCGCCGTGCCCGTCTTGCCCGCCACGCGATAACCGCGTACTTGCGCTTGCGGCGCCGTGCCTCCGGGACCCACGACCAGCTCCAGCATGGTGCGCATCTGAGCCGCTGTTTTTTCGCTGATCACACGCTGCGCCTGCGGCGGCTGGGTCACTTTCTGGAAGGACAAGGGGATCATGTCGCCATCGCGCGCGAAAATCATGTAAGCGCGGGCGACCTGAATCAGCGATACCGAAATGCCGTGGCCGTAGCTCATGGTGGCCTGCTCGATCGGGCGCCAGGTTTTATACGGACGCATGCGACCTGCGACCGCACCGGGAAAACCAACGCGCGGCGGCTGACCAAAACCGACAGAAGAAAACATATCCCACATCTGGCGCGGTTCGAGCTTTTGCGCCATGCGCACCGTACCGACGTTGGACGACTGCTGGATGATCTGCGATACCGACAACGCGCCAGCGTGCGGGTGCGAATCGCCGATGGTGGATGGACCAATGGTCAGCTTACCCGGCGTATCCAGCATCGTGGTCGGTGAGACCAGATTTTTTTCCATGGCCAGCGCCACGGTGAATGGCTTCAATGTCGAACCGGGCTCATAGGTATCCGTAAACACCCGATTGCGCAGCTGTGCGCCGGTCAGCCCTGTACGACTGTTGGGGTTGTAGGTCGGCAGGTTGGCCAACGCGAGCACCTCGCCAGTCTTTACGTCGAGCACGACAATGCCACCGGCCTTGGCCTTGTGTTGCTCGACTGCCTGCTGCAGCTGAGTGAAGGCAATGTATTGAATCTTGCTATCGATGGAGAGGGTGAGATCGCGTCCATCCTGAGGTTCGCGCAAGAGCGCAATATCATCCACGACGCGCCCAAGGCGATCACGAATCACGCGCCGGCTTCCCGTCACGCCACCCAGCGTCGACTGGTGCGCCAGCTCCATGCCCTCCTGCCCTTTATCTTCGACATTGGTGAAGCCCAGTACGTGCGCTGCCACGTGCCCCGCGGGATAGAAGCGCTTGTATTCTTTTTTGGTATGAATACCGGGAATATCCAGTGCGATCACCTGATCGGCGATATCGTTCTCGACCTGACGCTTGAGGTAAACAAAGTTGGTGTCGGATTCCAGCTTTTTTTTCAGCTCGGGGTAGCCGATGTCGAGTAATTGTGCGAGCTGTCGAAGCTTTTCGGGAGAGGCTTCGACGCTGTCGGGAATCGCCCAGAAGGCTTTCACGGGCAATGACGATGCCATGACTTCGCCACTGCGATCGAGTATCTTGCCGCGTACTGCCGGCAACTCCAGGGTACGCGCGTAACGCGACTCCCCTTTTTTCTGCAGGAAGTCAGTGGACATCGCCTGCAACCAAAAGGCGCGCGCAGCGAGCGCCACAAATGCGGCAAACATCAGGAACAGTGCCAGACGAGAGCGCCAGGCAGGCAGCTTCACGGCGAGCACAGGACTGGCTGCAAAAGCCACGCCGCGTCCTGCTGCCTTTCTGCTGGGCGCTCGCACTATGGCCCTCCCAGCGTCATGTATTTCATGTATTGCGTGCGACCCGGGCCGGGCGCCGACATGTTCAGTGAGTTGCGCGCCATGCTGTCAATACGCGCATGCTTGGCCAGCAGCGATTGCTCCAGCTGTAACTGCGCCCATTCGGTCTCCAGCTCTTTCTGGCGCAGCTGCACGCGCTCGAGCTCGATGAACAGGCGACGCGCATGAAACTGTGAATTCACCAGCAACAATGAACAAGCCACTAGCAAAGCGACCAGCGGAAGAAGCGCGCGATTGCTCATAGCGGCGCTCCTGCGGGTAACCGCATCGCACTACGCATGACGGCAGAGCGTGCGCGGGGATTGGCGGCAATCTCGGTCTGGCCGGGCTTGCAGCGCGAGATCAGTTTCATTTCTGGCTGAGGCAGATCAGCAGCACGAATCGGCAGGCGACGGTCAGGCTGCGGCACACTGGCCTTCCCGGCCATGAACCGCTTGACGATACGATCTTCAAGCGAATGAAAACTGATCACCACCATTCTCCCGTTCGGCGCGAGACGGCCGTATGCCTGTGCTAAACCTGCTTCCAGCTCTTCCAGTTCCTGATTGATGAAAATCCGTATAGCCTGAAAAGTCCGGGTGGCCGGGTCTTTCCCTTGTTCACGGGTCTTGACGGCGCCAGCCACGATCGCTGCGAGGTCTCGCGTGCCGGTAATTGGCTCGACTGCCCTGCGAGCAACAATCGCCTTTGCAATCTGAAAAGCAAACCGTTCTTCCCCATAGTCGCGAATCACTTTCTCGAGGTTGTCCTGCGTCTCGTTGGCCAGCCACTCAGCCGCTGAGATACCGCGCGTGGTGTCCATGCGCATATCCAGCGGACCATCGGCCCGAAAACTAAAGCCACGTGCTGCCTGATCGACCTGGGGAGAGGACAGGCCAAGATCCAGCAGCACGCCATCAATGTGTTCTACGCCCATCGCGGTGAGCGCTACGTCCATCGTCGCGAAGCTGTCATGCACCACGACGAGCCGCGCATCGTCGCGAGCGAGTTGCTGCGCCACGTCGATGGCTTGCGGGTCCTTGTCAAAGGCCACCAGCCGTCCACGTGCCGACAGCGCCGACAGAATGCGGCGGCTGTGCCCACCTCTTCCAAAAGTGCCGTCCACATAAACGCCATCGCGGCGGGCATCGGCAATGGCCAGCGCCTCCACGGCTTCGTCCAGCAGCACGGTTCGGTGCGAATACTCGGGCACCGCCTGTTGATTCATCGGCTGCCGTCAGAATGAAAAATGGTTCAACACATCAGGCATGCCTTCTGCCATCGCCTGCGATTCGCTGGCTTCCAGTTGAGCGGCATCCCAGATCTCGAAGTGGCTGCCCATGCCGAGCAGCATGATGTCGCGTGTCAGTCCCGCGACCTGGCGAAGCTCAGGCGAAATCAGGATGCGACCCGCGCTGTCCATATCCAGATCGGATGCATTACCCAGAAAGATGCGCTGCCAGGCGCGCGCCGACATAGGCCACGCTGCGATGTGTTCACGATGGATTTCCCAGACAGGACGAGGGAATAACAGAAGACAACCATGCGGATGACGAGTGAGCGTGACCCGCCCCTCGCACTGAATCGACAGCGCGTCACGATGCCGGGCCGGTATCGATACCCGACCCTTCGCATCCATGCTCATTGCGGACGCACCCTGATACACCGAGGCTTTCTCCTGTACTGTTAAAAATTAGTGAACATGACCGAAACGGCAAGCGCTGAAATGTTGGAAGAAATGAAAATTTCTGCCCCACAAAAAAACACTTTTTCACACTATTGCCCACTTTAGAGGATGGCGAATTTTCGGTCAAGGAATATCGCCGCAGGAAACGCAGGTTTTTTTCAATGAAGTCAAGGACTTAGCGCTACTTGTTGAAGCGGATTGCGCAGGGAATAGACTCGAAAAATGAAGGACTTAGCGGCATTACTGAAAGTAGAACTTTAGTAATACACATGTGTTTTGCGCGCCTAAGGCCTGGGGCTGAGCGCCCTGTAGTGCAGGGTGAGTGCACCGTGCGCGAGCTGATGGTCCGATCAATAAGGCCGGGGGGCGCCCAACCTTGTCTTGCCCGCGCCAGCCGGGCTACCCCACCGTCCAAACCACTACCCGCGCGCCCGCTGGCTGAATAGCCGGGCAATCTGCTGCTGAATCGGCCGTTTGGGTGTTGCACAGGAGTAGGCTTTCCCATGAGACAGCAGTTTTACGATCTCAGGAGCCAAAACCATGCCACTCGCCATCCCGGACGACACGCGCAACACCCTGACACAACTCAAGCATCTGAGACAGTCCCGCGGGATGAGAAACAAAGAGGTGGCAGAGCAACTGGGTATTAGCCCATCGGCGCTATCGAAATATGAAGAATTCGATCGTTTGCCGAAACCGGAAATGATCAGCAAGATCTGCCGGTGGATAGAACAACTCGATGACCAGCCCCATCGGGTGTTCAGAAAGCGTTAGAACAACACGGAATGTGAAGCAGACCGATAGGCCGGATTCTGTGTGACCGCTTGCGCCGCCATGACAGTCATTCCTCTAGGCGCCGGATTACTCCGGCGCTCAAGCTTCCTACCCGCATGCTCGGCGAGCCACGTCATCGCATGCCTATTTGGAATTGCTCCGGGTGGAGGTTACCGCGTTTCACCGTAACTGAATACGCTCGTCTCTGTGGCCCTGTTCCTCGTCTCACGACGGACGGCCGTTAGCCGTCACCCTGCTCTGTGGAGTCCGGACCTTCCTCCCGCGTGCCACGCACGCCAGCGACTGTCTGGTCTGCTTCACGCACGCATTGTAACCCGGTGAATCAGGTGAATTGCGGCTTGCGCTTCTGAACAAAGGCCTCAAAGGCCTCTTTGGCATCGGGGCCGGATAGCAGTCGGGTGAACTCGTTTAATTCTTCCTGCATCACCGCTTGCACTGAAGCTGCCTGCGCCGATTTCATCAGACGCTTGGTGGTGCATACGGCATCTGATGGCAGTGCAGCGAGTGTCTGCGCTTTTGCAAGAGCAAAATTCTCCAGCTCTGACGCTGGCAGGCAACGATTGACCAAGCCCATCTGCACCGCTGCCTCGACTGAAAAAAATTCACCGGTAAGCAGAACGTCTGCAGCGCGGTGATAGCCCGCCAGCTGCGGCAGCAGCAGACTGGAAGCAAATTCAGCGCAGAGTCCGAGTTGAGTAAACGGCACTGCAAAGCGTGACGACTCGCTCGCGTAGACCAGATCGCAGTGCATGAGCAAGGTCGTTCCAATACCAATCGCCAAGCCGTTCACACCAGCAATCACCGGCTTGGGATGATCGCGCAGGGCCCGCATAAATTGCAGCACCGGGCTGTCATTACCCTGCGGCGGGTGATGCAGAAAATCTTCCAGATCATTCCCCGCCGTGAAAACACCTGCCGACCCCATCATGAGGGTCACGCGTACGGCATCATCGTCGGCGGCGTGGCGCAGACCCTGCGCGAGCGCGGTATACATGGCCGCAGTGATGGCGTTCTTCTTGTCGGGCCGGTTGAAGCGCAGCGTAGCGAGCCCGCCATCGCTGGCATAAAGAATGTCTTGAGTCATTAAGATAAATCCGCTGCCATCAGGCTGGCTGCACCCGAGCGTGCCTGTCGTATCAGCATCGCTGTCTCGGGCAAAAGCCGCGCAAAATAAAAACGTGCCGTCGCCAGTTTAGCCTGATAAAACGGATCGCCGCCTGCGACCTTATCCAGAGCGATCTTTGCCATCTGCGCAAAAAAATACGCGTAGATGAGATGACCGGTCACCCGCAGATAGGGCACCGCTGCCGCCCCCATTTCTTCTGCGTCGGTAGCCGCCTTTCCACCTATCTCGGCGGTGAGCTTGACCAGCTTCTCAGCGACATCCGCCAGCGGCGTGATGAATTCTGCCATCGCGGGATCAGCGCTCTGCTCAAGGATGAAGCGCTTGATTTTTTCACCGAAGCGTCGCAACTTCTCGCCTTTGTCCATCAGCACTTTGCGCGCCAGCAGATCGAGTGACTGTATGGTGTTCGTGCCTTCGTAGATCATGTTGATGCGCGCATCGCGCACATATTGTTCCATACCCCACTCGGTGATATAGCCATGGCCACCGAACACTTGCAGGGCCTCGGAGGTCGCTATCCACGCATTGTCAGTCAGGAAGGCCTTGACGACTGGCGTGAGTAGCGCGACCTCGTCGGCCGCCTCGCGGCGCGCTGCCTCCTCCGGATGATTCAGTTCGCGGTCGATCAGCAGCGCCACATACGACGTGAACGCACGACCCCCCTCGGCGTAGGCGCGCGCGGTCAACAGCATGCGACGCACATCAGGATGCGCGATGATCGCATCGGCAGGCGTGGCGGAGGCACCGGCCCCCGACAGGCGCCGCCCCTGCTGGCGTTCGCGCGCATACGCCAGTGCATTCTGATAAGCGACCTCGGTGAGGCCCAGCGACTGCATACCCACACCCAGCCGCGCCGCATTCATCATCACGAACATCGCATTGAGGCCTTGATGGGGCTTGCCGATCAGCCAGCCGGTTGCACCATCGAGATGGATTTGACAGGTCGCATTCGCGTGGATGCCCATCTTGCGTTCAATGGCGCCACAGCTGATGGCATTGCGCTCACCCAGCTGGCCCGCAGCGTCCGGCAGGAACTTTGGCACGACGAACAAAGAGATGCCCCGTGTGCCTGCAGGGGCATCCGGCAGGCGCGCCAGTACGAGGTGCACGATGTTTTCTGACAGATCGTGTTCACCGGCGGAGATGAAGATCTTGTTGCCGCTCAGTCGGTAGCGGTCATCTTCCAGCGGCTCGGCTCGCGTGCGCAAGAGGCCCAGATCGGTACCGCAATGTGGTTCGGTCAGACACATGGTACCGGTCCATTCGCCCGATACCAATTTGGGAAGGTAGCGCTGCTTTTGCTCATCACTACCGTGCGCATGCAGGCATTCATAGGCACCGTGAGACAAACCGGGATACATGGTCCACGCCTGATTGGCAGAGTTCAGCATCTCGTAGAGCGAATTGTTGAGCACTACCGGCAAGCCTTGTCCGCCATAGGCCGGATCGCAGGAGAGCGATGGCCAGGCTGCAGCGACATAGTGCTGATAAGCCTCCCGGAATCCACGCGGCGCTCTCACGCTGCGGGTGGCGGCATCGTAATGACAACCCTCCTCGTCACCGCTCTGGTTCAGGGGAAAAAGCATGTCGGAAGCAAATTTGCCGCCTTCTTCCAGCACCTGCCGGATCGTGACCTCGTCGAGTCCCGCGTGCGCGGGCAATTGCGCCAGCTGGGTATTCAGGTCCAGCAATTCATGCAGCACAAAGTGCATGTCGCGCAGCGGCGGCTGGTAGTGAGGCATGAGATTCTCCCGCGTGTCAAAGGATGGCGAGCGAGGCCTGGCTGCTCGCCCCTTAATAGGCTTGGTGTCATTGGCTAAGGATAAAGCCTGACTAGCCTAACGCGTTTTCAGGAACACGGCGCGGTCGGCAGCGACGCGCAGTGCACCACCGGTGAGCTAGCAAGGAAAGTTCAGCCTCAGCCGTTGCGCGCGCTGGCAATCAGACGCTGAAAACCGGCGTGTGCACGAGCGATGGCGCCGGGGCTGCGAATGAAGCGCGCATCATGGTGCAGGGCCAGCACCAAACCATACATTTCAAACACCAGCTGCTTGGAATCCGTACCGCTGCGAAGATGTCCCTCGTCGATCGCCTGCTGCGCAGCGCGTTGCAGTGCGCGCTGCCAGGTATCAACCATGTCCAGCAACTGGTCGCGAATCGGACCGGGACGGTCGTCATACTCGACCGCGCCGCTGATATAAATGCAGCCCGAGGCGATTTCAAGGCTGACTCTGTCAACCCAGCGCCTGAACAGACTCTGCAAACGAGGCAAGCCTCGCGGCTCCCGCAAGCTCGGATAAAAAACGTCTTGCTCGAATTGATGGTTGTAGAGCCGGAGCACGCCTAGCTGCAAATCTTCGCGTGAGCCGAAATGCGCAAACACGCCGGACTTGCTCATGCCGATGCGGTCGGCCAGTACGCCTATCGTCAGTCCCTCCAGACCATCGCGGCTGGACAGCTCCAGCGCAGTTTCCAGAATAGTCGCGCGGGTCTGCTCTCCCTTGCGCATCGGTCTCTGGATTGTCTCGGCCATTATGCTTCTCCCACGCGCCAGGCTTGGCGCTCAAAAATAGAACGCACGTCCTATTATGCACCGATCTTGAAAAACGATTACCGCCCAAGCTAGCAACGAGGCATCGGAGCATGAGCAGCCTTGTGCGTACCGATGCGTCAAGATCGGTTCATGAGAAGCAAAAATCTTTATTCGCGCGAACGATCGAGTTGTCTGCGATCGCGCTTGGTTGGACGTCCACGGATTGATTCACCAGGTTCACTAAATAATTTTCGTCGCTCGGCGTGTTCTTCTCGGCGGCGAAGACTCTCCTCAGTCTCTCGATACAAGTCACGAGCGATCGTTGCAGAGCCTCGTTTGTCTGACAAGGCAAGCACACAGACTTGCCATTCCGTGCTGCCGTTGTCGATCTCCAGCACATCACCGTTGCGCACATGGCGCGACGGCTTGCAGCGGTCACCATTGATTTTTACTTTACCGCGATCAATCGCCTCAGCTGCCAGCGAGCGAGTCTTGAAAAAACGTGCGGCCCATAGCCACTTATCCATGCGTACTGGTTCGTTCATCGGACAAATCGTTATTTTGTGTAGCGCCCTGCGGAGAGTGCTTGCAAGATAATTTTATAGAGCAGATAGGCCAGCCGGTTACCGATACGGCGCCACCGGGAAAATTGTGCGACCTGATCAGCACTCACCATGACACCCTCGCTCACACCCTGCGCAATCGATTTGCACAAGGCTTGCGAAAATGTCGGGTCACGAACAATGACATTCGCTTCATGATTCACGAAGAGCGAGAGCCCGTCAAAGTTACTCGAACCGATCGTTGCCCAATGATCGTCAATGACAGCGACCTTTGCATGCAGCTGTGTGCGTCGATATTCCACGATCTTCACACCGGCACGTAGCAAGCGCGGATAAAACGATTGTGCCACTGCATCTTGCAGACGAAACTGTCCGACACCAATCAGCAAAGTCACTTTCACACCGCGCTGCGCGGCATGCATGAGTGCCTTGCGCAGCTTGCGCCCCGGCGCAAAATACGGCGTCACCAGCCAGGCAGTCTGATGTGCGTGTCCCAGTGCTTGCAGCAAGGCTCGCTGTATCGTATTCCGGTTGCGAAGATTATCGCGCACCACGAGCGCGGCCTGTTCAACCTGACGCAAGGGCTGAAAACGCTGAGCATACAGACGTCGGAGATTCTCGAACCGTCGGCGTAGCGTCTGCGGTTGCTGGCGAGCCCACAACGAGACCGCCTCGGCATGAATGCCAGCGACCAGCGGCCCGCTGACACTGACCGCAAAATCCCAGCGCGGCGCCGGCAGCGGCAGGCGACTGCCATCATCCGAGAGCAAGTCATCATTGATATTGAGGCCACCCAAAAACGCCAGGCGGCGGTCGATCACGACTAACTTTCGGTGGGTGCGCGCGATCCCTTTTCTGAACCAGGGATTGAAGCAGGCAAAGCGCACGCCCACGGCGTCCAGTTCTTCCTTCAGCGCCATGACCACGGCCTGACCCGTACCCAGCCAGTCCACCAGTACATGCACGGTGACGCCACGTGCCGCCGCCCGGCGCAGTGCTGCCTTTACATGATGACCGGTATCGTCCAGCGCGAAGATATAGGTTTCGAGATAAATTTCAGCACGTGCATGCTCGCAAGCTCGCACCAGCGCCGGAAAAAACTCCTCGCCACGGTGCAGCAAGGCCAACTCATTGCTGTGGCTGTAGCTGATCATCCGTGGATTCTCGCCTTGCCTCACTTGCCGGCTGTGCGGCCATGTCAGCGTGCAGGGTCAGCTCAGCGACGATAGGCGCATGATCGGACAAGCGTGCCCAGGTGCCACCATGCAGCACTTTCGCATGGCTGATCTCGAAGCCGCGCACATAGATGCGATCCAGCTGCAGTACCGGTATCGCCGAAGGGAAGGTTCGCGCTGGCGACTTACGCGGGCCGCGACCTGACAAGCGGCGCAGATAGTCACCCAAACCACGTGCACTCAGGCGCTGGTCGAATACCTCGAATACATGCAAGTGCTCGCGCAGCGATGTGCTGAGCGCATTCGTCCAGTCATTGAAATCACCTGCGATCAAGAGTGGCGCATAGGCAGGGGCTGTACGGTCGACAGCCTCAATCAGTGACTGGGTCTGGCGCCAACGGCTACCGGCGAACAGCCCGAGATGAACCACATAGCAATGTACTTCCTGCCCCGCGATTTTCAGTACGCAATGCAAAATGCCACGCGACTCAAACGCATGATCCGACACATCATGATTAAACGCTGAGACGATAGGAAAGCTGGACAGCAGTGCATTACCATGATGCCCGTGGTCATATACCGCATTCATGCCGTAGGCACTGTGCTGATGATCCTCCGCCAGATATTCATGCTGCCCCTGCGAAGGCCAATGACCTGAATGACGCAGCGCCAGCAGATCATGCCGGCCCTGCACTTCCTGCAAAAACACGATATCCGCCTGCAGGCTGCTCAGCGCCTGCTTGAGCGCATGAATACGCGGACGACTGCCCAGCGTGCTCACGCCCTTGTGAATGTTATAGGTAACGATGCGCAGCTTCATTCAGACGACGCAGAAAAGGCTTGCTGATAGCGCGGCAACTGAAGAATAGCCTCGGCATTCGATGGTGAAAAACATTTGTCCGCTGCTGCGCGCCAAGGCAGCCAGTCATATTGCACATGTTCGCGCTCGGCTAGCCTGATCGACAGTCCCGGCGGCACAGTCAGGCCAAACACATGCTCGGTATTGTGCGTGACGCCCGGCGCATACCGATGCCGCCAGACAGGATAGATTTCATAAACGTTAGAGAATTGCCAGTCGCGGAGGTTCTCGGCAGGCACCTCGGGGCTGCCGATCCGGATGCCGGTTTCTTCAAAGACCTCGCGCACCGCCGTCTCGCGCAGATCTTCTTCCGGACTGTCTTTGGAACCCGTGACTGATTGCCAGAAGCCGGGCTTGTCCGCGCGCTCGATCAGCAGCACCTGCAGCTCAGATGTGTGAATGACGACGAGGACGGATTCGGGGATTTTGTGACGCTTCATGGCGTGTAGGCAATCTGTCACCGGATTATGCCCTGTTTGTCAGCCTTCCGAAAATCGTCTGCGATGACCGCTGGTGGCCAACGCCATCCGGGTGCCACGGGTAATAAAAACCGGCCGGGAACTGAGTCCACCGGCCGGTTTGCATGAAGCACAAGGCGCGTCAACTCTTGACGGCAGGCTCTGTCGCTCGCAAACGGATATGTAATTCGCGCAACTGCTTCTCGTCGACTGCACTCGGTGCCTGCGTCAACAAACATTGTGCGCGCTGGGTCTTGGGGAAAGCGATCACGTCACGGATTGATTCTGCGCCAGTCATCATGGTGACCAGTCGATCCAGACCGAATGCGAGGCCGCCATGTGGAGGCGCACCGTACTGCAGCGCATCGAGCAGGAAGCCGAATTTCAGGCGTGCTTCTTCTTCGCCGATGTTCAGCGCGCTGAACACTTTGCTTTGTACATCGGCACGATGAATACGCACGGAACCGCCGCCAAGCTCCCAGCCATTGAGCACCATGTCGTAAGCCTGCGCGACCGCGCGGCCCGGGTCGGTGCTGATGAAGTCTTCATGACCGGCCTTGGGCGCGGTGAACGGATGATGCAGCGCATTCCAGCGGTTTTCATCTTCATCAAACTCGAACATCGGGAAGTCGACCACCCACAGCGGACGCCAGTCATCATCGAACAGGGCGTTCTTGCGGCCAAAATCACTGTGGCCAATCTTCACGCGCAGCGCGCCGATTGCATCATTGACGATTTTGGCTTTGTCGGCGCCGAAGAAAATCAGATCGCCATCTTGCGCACCGGTACGCTCGAGGATCGCTGCCAGTGCGGCATCGTGGATGTTCTTGACAATAGGCGACTGCAGACCATCGCGGCCCTTGGCTTTTTCATTGACCTTGATATACGCGAGACCCTTGGCGCCATAGATGGCGACAAACTGCGTGTACGCATCGATCTCGGAACGCGGCATGCCGCCATTTTCTTTGGCACCGCCCGGAATACGCAGGCCGACAACGCGGCCGCCATCCATGTTGGCCGCGCCGGAGAAGACCTTAAACTCGACATCTTTCATCACCTCGGTCAGCTCGGTGAATTCGAGCTTGACGCGCATGTCGGGCTTGTCGGAGCCGTATTTCGCCATGGCGGTGATGTAATCCATCACCGGGAAAGGATCAGGCAAGTCGACATGGAGTGCTTTTTTGAAGACGCCACGGATCATGCCCTCGAACAGATCGCGGATCTCCTGTTCATTCATGAACGAGGTTTCGCAGTCGATCTGGGTGAACTCGGGCTGACGGTCGGCGCGCAAGTCTTCATCGCGGAAGCACTTGGTGATCTGATAGTAGCGATCGAAGTTGGCGACCATCAGCAATTGCTTGAACAGCTGCGGCGATTGCGGCAGTGCGAAGAAGTGGCCGGCATTCACGCGCGAGGGCACCAGATAGTCGCGCGCGCCTTCGGGCGTGGATTTGGTGAGCATCGGCGTTTCGATATCGATGAAGCCATTCTCATCCAGGAATTTGCGTACCTCCATCGACACCTTGTAGCGCAGGCGCAGGTTCTGCTGCATCTGTGGTCGGCGCAGATCGAGCACGCGATGCGTCAGGCGCGTGGTTTCGGAGAGGTTGTCATCATCGAGCTGGAATGGCGGCGTGACCGACGCATTCAGTACTTCCAATTCGTGACAGAGCACTTCGATCTTGCCCGAGGTCAGGTTGGTGTTTTCGGTGCCAGCCGGACGTGAGCGCACCACACCGGTAATGCGCAGACAGAATTCATTGCGCACGGCCTCAGCGGCCTTGAACATCTCGGCGCGATCTGGATCACAGACCACCTGCACCAGCCCTTCACGGTCACGAAGATCGATAAAGATCACGCCACCGTGATCACGGCGACGGTGTACCCAGCCGCACAGGCTGACGGTCTGACCCATCTGCGCCTCGGTCGTCAGGCCGCAGTAGTGTGAACGCATGGACATGTTGTTCGTTCTCGGTTGTGGCCTTCGGTGGCCGGGTTAATCACAAATCGTGGTGTTCAGTGCTCGATGCGCTGCGCAGGCTTGAGCGCGGCCTCAGGTTTCTTGTGAGGCTGCGGCGCAACCACGCCCATGGAGACGATGTATTTCAGCGCCTCATCGACGCTCATCTGGAGTTCTATCGTGTCTTCACGCTTGAGCATCAGGAAGAAACCGGAGGTCGGATTGGGCGTGGTCGGCACATACACGCTCACGTAATCGCCCTCGAGGTGATTACGCACATCACCGCCCGGCACACCCGTCTGAAAGGCGATAGTCCAGATACCCTCGCGCGGATATTGCACCAGCAAGGCTTTGCGAAACGCATTGCCTGAAGATGACAGCAAGGTGTCAGACACCTGTTTGACGCTGGAATAGATGGAATTCACCACGGGTATGCGCTGCAGCAGGAATTCCCACAGGCGCAGCAGCCGGTTACCGATGAAGTTTTGCGTGATCAGACCGGTGACGAAAATGATCACCAGGGTCAGGATGGTACCGGCGCCGGGTAGCGTGAAGCCAAACAATGACTCTGGACGCAGCGACGGTGGCAGCAGCAGCAGAGATTGATCCAGCGTCCCGATGATGAGGTTGAGCACCCACAGGGTGATCGCCAGCGGCACAAGAACGAGTAAGCCAGTGATGAAGTATTTGCGCATGAGGGTAAAACGGCAGAGGCGATCAGGTGGCGGCAGGGGCAGCGGGTTTGCTGTCGCCTGATGAGGCGGGAGATGTCGTGGTCGTGCTAGCGGTCGCCGCCGGTGCCGAGGCAGCACCGCTGTCGGATGACGTCGCATCACCGGCACCCGCATCCGGACTATCGGCCTTGGGCTTCGCGCCGCCGCCGTTGTTACCGTTATTGCGGAAATCGGTCACATACCAGCCGCTACCCTTGAGCTGAAAGCCCGCTGCCGTGACCTGTTTTTTCATGGCAGGCTTGCCGCAGGCGTCGCAGTCGGTCAACGGCACATCGGAGATTTTTTGCAGAATATCTTTGGCGAAGCCGCAAGCTTCGCAGCGGTATGCGTAGATAGGCATGAGGCTCCCTCCCTGCAAAATTTCGAAAACCTTGCATTATAGAGGTTTTTCGGGGGTAGTCAGACACGCCCCCCAGCGGCAGGCCAAGCGCGTGAGGGCTACGACGAGTACGCGAGCCGACGGGCCTGCGGCAGCAGCGAACCAAGGATCATCCCCACAAAGGCCGCCAGCAGACCGGCGAACTGGGGCGGCCAGATCGATTCACCGCCATACACTTCCATCCATACCCAGCAGGTGAGACCGCCAATCACGGATAGCAGCGCGCCCTGGGTGGTCGCGCGCTTCCAGTACAGACCCATCACCAGGGGTACGAAAGCGCCCACCAGGGGCACTTTGTACGAGTTGCCGACCATCTCATAAATGGGCATGCCCTGCGAGTAGAGCGCGAAACTGGTAACTACCATGGCAAACAGGACGACCACCATGCGCGTGGTTCGCAGCAGTTGTTGGTCATTCATCGGGATCATCTCGCGCAAAATGTTTTCCGTCAGCGTGATACTCGGTGCGAGCAGCGTGCCACTGGCCGTGGACATAATCGCCGAGAGCAATGCGCCAAAGAACAGTACCTGCGCAAACACCGGGGTGTGGTCGAGAATGAGGCGCGGCAAAATCATCTGCGGATCTTCGCTGATCAGGGAGGCGAACATCTGCGGATCAATCAGCTGGGCGGAGTAGACCAGGAACATGGGGATAAACGCGAGGAAGAAATACATCGTGCCGCCGACCACGGCACCCGTGACGGCGACACTCTCCGAGCGCGCCGACATCACGCGCTGGAACACGTCCTGCTGTGGTATCGAACCGAGCATGATAGTCACCCCCATGCCGACAAAACCCAGCCACGCAGCCAGCGTTGGTTCGGGGAAGAAGCGCAGCTTACCCGCCTCGGTGGCGTGCTGTATGACCTTGTGCGCGCCGCCCGCATCGCCCGCGATCTCCCAGACGATGTAGAGCATGCCGATGATGATCAGCGACATCTGAAAAGCATCGGTCAATGCGACCGACCACATACCGCCGAAGAGCGTGTACACCAGCACGATGACCGCGCCGATGATCATGCCCATCGGCATGGAAATCGCACCACCCGTCAGCACGCTGAACACCAGGCCCAGTGCCGTGATCTGCGCTGACACCCAGCCAAGGTAAGAGACCACAATGCACAAGGACACCATGACCTCGACCGGGCGGTTATAGCGCTGCTTGAAATAGTCGCCAATGGTCAGCAGGTTCAGGCGATACAGCTTGCGCGCAAAAAAAACACCCACAAAGATCAGGCACAAGGAGGCACCGAAGGGATCTTCGACGGTGCCGCCCAGCCCATGCTCGGCAAAACGCGCCGGAATGCCCAGCACGGTCTCGGAGCCAAACCAGGTGGCGAACACGGTCGCAATAACCACCGGCAGCGGCAGCGACCGTCCTGCGTTCGCATAGTCGCTGGAATTCTTCACGCGCGTAGCAGCGTACAGGCCCAGTCCGACCGAGATCATCAGGTACAGAACGACAAAGACTGTCAGGGTATTCATGGCAGTACCGCTCGAAAAGTGGGCCGATTATAACGGCAGGCTTTGTTCCCGGCAGATGAACAAGTGCTGCTGACCGTCTGAGCGATTTAGTAACCCGGGTGCCAACGCAGAAACAGCTGGACCACGAGGATACCGGTGATGAGACCGCCACCGAAGTACACCGCGATTCCGAGCAGCAGATTGGTGCGCTGCTGCTCTCGCAGCAGACGTCGCATCAGGAACTCATGGTGATCGCTCTCGGCAGACTTGACCTGCGCCTGCAGCGCCTGATGTAGCAGGCGAGGCAACTGCGGCATCAGCTGCGCGTAGTGCGGTGCTTCGAGCTGCAGCCTATCCAGCAAACCGCGCCAGCCGAGCTGCTGCTTCATCCATTTCTCGAGCGCAGGTTTGGCGGTCGACCACAGATCGAGCTCGGGATCAAGCTGTCGGCCCAGACCCTCGATATTTAGTAGCGTCTTTTGCAGCAGCACTAATTGTGGCTGCACCTCGATGTTGAAGCGGCGAGAGGTCTGGAATAATCGCAGCAGCACCTGACCGAAAGAGATCTGCGCCAGTGGCCTGTCGAAGATAGGCTCGCAGCAGGCGCGCACGGCGGCTTCGAGTTCGTCGACACGGGTATCTTTGGGCGCCCAGCCAGATTCGATATGCGCCTGCGCCACGCGTTTGTAATCGCGCCGGAAGAAGGCCAGAAAATTCTGCGCGAGATAGTCTTTGTCAAAATCAGTGAGCGTACCGACGATACCAAAATCGAGCGCGATATAGCGACCCAAGGTCTTGGGGTCGGTAGAGACAAGAATATTCCCAGGATGCATGTCCGCATGAAAAAAACCATCGCGAAATACCTGCGTGAAGAAAATCTCCACACCATCACGCGAGAGCTTTTTCAGATCGACGCCGGCATCGATCAGCTGCTGCGTCTGCGAGATCGGTATGCCCTGCATGCGCTCCATCACAATCACGGACTCGGTGCAATAGTCCCAGTACATTTCGGGCACGAGCAGCAGATCGGAATTCGCAAAATTGCGGCGCAGCTGGCTCGCATTCGCCGCTTCGCGCATGAGATCGAGTTCGTCATGAAGATACTTGTCGAACTCGGCAACGACTTCACGCGGACGCAGGCGACGGCCATCCTCCGACCAGCGTCCGACCCAGCCGGCCAGCAGATGCATGAGTGCGAGATCCTCATCGATCGCCTTGTGCACGCCGGGCCGCAGCACTTTGACCGCAACCTCGGTACCGTCTTTGAGCGTTGCAAAATGCACCTGCGCAACGGAAGCAGAAGCCACCGGCTCCCGCATGAAACTGGCGAACAGCGCATCCGGATGCCGACCCAGCGCGCGCGTGATCTCGGCGACCGCCAGCTCGGACGCGAAGGGCGGCACACGATCCTGCAGCAGCGCCAGCTGGTCTGCGATATCCGCCGGCATCAGGTCGCGCCGCGTGGACAGCACCTGGCCGAACTTCACAAAGATCGGGCCCAGCTCTTCCAGCGCGCGGCGCAATCGCTCACCGCGCGGCGCGCGGATATCACGAAACGCATGACGCCAGAAAAACAGTGGCGACAACATCCGCAAGAACGCCGGCATGCGCGCGCCTGACAACAGGATCTCGTCCAGTCCATAACGCAGCGCGACACGCGCGATCTTCATCGCACGCAGCAGGCGCCGGATCATGCTGCCCCTCCGAGCTTTTCTAGCAGTGCTATGCGCTTGGACAGCCTTTCTACATCATCTCTGAGCACGGCGACATCCGATGCAAAATCTTCACCGGCGCGGCGGTACAGCAGGGTGGGGTTTTCTTCGAGCAGGTACTCGGCAACGTTCTCTATGAGATGTCGGGCACCGCTCTTGATATATGCCGCCATCGCGCGCGCCGCCTGCACGATGCGCACCGCCGCGATATCGCCAACGATGGGCGCCAGGTCGGATTCGGCATCCCAGTGCAAGCCGGTCACGACCTCGGATACGGTGCGCGCAAATTCGGCGTCACCGCTGAGTTTGGCA
Organism: Oxalobacteraceae bacterium; assembly: GCA_046090895.1. Lineage (GTDB taxonomy): Bacteria > Pseudomonadota > Gammaproteobacteria > Burkholderiales > Burkholderiaceae_D > Pernthalerella. Next base: position 63,655 of record JBJTAS010000061.1, read on the forward strand.
AATGATGCGGCGCGCTCCGGATCAGCCAGCACCAGAGGCAGATCGGCGGGCGCGATACTGATCGTGACGTTGGGATCGGCGGTTGCCTCATCTGCAGCCACCGTCTCCAGCAAGCCATCTGCGGCAACCCGCAGACGCAAACGGATACCGGCATCGATGTGCGCGGATTTCCCTGCATGCGCAGCCAGCGCGGTGACCAGCTGCGGCTGACTGACCAGCAGGTGATTCAGCACGGCGATCAGAGGGGATACAGGAATCATTGTTTTCGTTGCGCATTGCTTGGAGCGCGCGAATTATTTCTGGCTAGAGCTTCACACCGACATGCAGTGCGGTGATGCCACCCGTCAGATTGAAATACTCGACCTTATCCAGTCCGGCATCCTGCATCATGCCCTTCAGGGTTTCCTGATCGGGATGCATGCGTATCGATTCGGCGAGGTAGCGGTAGCTGTCGGCGTCATTCGCGATCTTGTCACCCAGCCACGGCAAGACCTTGAACGAATAAATATCGTAGGGCTTTTGCAGCAGCGGGGTCACTTTGGAGAACTCCAGCACCAGCAGTTTGCCGCCGGGCTTCAATACGCGCCGCATCTCGGCCAGCGCGACATCCTTGTGCGTCATGTTGCGCAGCCCGAAAGCCACTGACACACGATCAAAATAATTGTCGGGGAAAGGCAGGCGCTCGGCATCGCAGATCAGGGGCGGCAGCACGAGGCCGTCATTGATCAACCTGTCCCGACCGGCGCGCAGCATGGATTCATTGATATCGGTATGCCAGACCTCTCCGGTCGGCCCGGCTTTTTTCGCGAACGCTCGCGTCAGATCACCCGTGCCAGCGGCAATGTCCAGCACCTTAAAACCCGGCCGGATACCGGCCTGTGCAACAGTGAAGGCCTTCCACAGCCGGTGCATGCCGGCCGACATCAGGTCGTTCATGACGTCGTATTTAGCGGCGACCGAATGAAAGACATCAGCCACTTTGTGGACTTTGTCCTGCTCCGGGACTTGCTGGTAGCCGAAATGGGTCTGGGTCATGGCAGGGCTCAATGTGGTTAGCCCGCATTATACAAGTGGGGCTTTGATCCACAGGCCCCGCCCACTCGGCATCAAGACGGGCAGGGCAGATCAACTCAGATGCATGTTGCTTCGCCCATGCACTAAAAACATTGAATGCAAGAACATCGTTTGATATTCAGCCACCAAGACCATGGACATCAAGCATACCTTCACAAGGTAAGCACTTATCAAACAGCACCAGCAGCGTGCGTTTAGCCGAATGCAATTAAGTCCTTGAATTTGCCCGACTCCGCGTGGGATAGCTGTGCAGGCTCACCACAAAACCGGGAATGATTCAGCATCGCATTAGCATTTTTTTCGACACCCATCATGCCGAAAGAAAAAATACTTCTCAATAGTGCGACCAAGTTTGAAGATACGGATCATTTTTTCCTAAGCGGGATGAAAAACATCGCACCAGGACTGTGGCGTGATTACCAACCGACACACTACCGCACAGAGAAGAAATTATGTCAAAAAACAAAATTACTATTGGCCATCACACGACCATCAATGAATTGAGCAAATTTTTCCATAATCTTAAAGACTCCAAAAAAGTCAGGGCGAGAGATCTGGGAAACGGACAAATTCAACTCTACGTTCGGAAAAACTCATTCAAACAAATTTTCACCGATAAGCTGCGACTGGGATTTATGGTCAAGCGGGATTATTCGAGCGCCGTGGATTGTATAAAAAAAATTCTGAAAACCAATGGATCCGCACACTCCATCAAATACAGCGAAGATCAAGGCTTAGTTGGCCAAGAATTCGGCAAGCACACGCACGATTTTTCTGCGAATACCTTGAAAGAGCATTTGAAGCTTCTTGAAGCACAAGAAACGGCTCAATTCAGCGCACAAAAATGTTTAATGCTCGATATATCTTTTGTTTCTGAAAACTTCAAAGAAATTTTTCAGCTTGGAAATAGGGAAGATAGAAAACAAACAGTGGAAAAATTTCTCCATTCATCTTCTCCGATTGCGAACATAGAAAATGTTTCGCACCAAATTAAGCATTTTTTCCTGTATCTTGAAAAGATAATCTTCTACGTGGGTGAAAATCCTACAAATGATCCGGAGCGCGGCATTGATCACGAAGCCGCCCGAGGTTTCGCTTACACATGGCTTTCTGCAATCAAAAACGAAAAAAATAACGGGTCAACTACCTCATCGTTATCAACGGCGCTGTCTTGCGAGCTCATTGAAAAAGAAACTCTGACAGATCTTTGCAATAAGATAGTGACGGAATCTGAAAATCAGAAGCAGGGTTCCAAAGATCAAAGATCAGGCTGACCGGGGTCACCGGGGTCGTGTGACGGCGGTGGCTACAGTACCCGCGTCGAATCTGATTAATTTGCGCAGCCAGTACTGGCTTTCGCTACCGGAATATCCCGTCCAGCCTCGCGCGCATACCCCGCCGCCTCCAGCTTGCGCAAATAGTCTTCCCACATCCCCTGCTGATTCACGCAGAACGCATGCAGCAAATCCCAGGAATAAATACCACTGTCATGCCCATCGGAGAACAGCGGACGGATCGCATAATGCCCGACCGGCTCGATGGCCTTGATCTCGATGTTGCGCTTGCCGGTCTGCAGCACTTCCTGCCCCGGACCATGGCCGCGCACCTCGGCAGATGGCGAATACACACGCAAAAATTCGAAAGGCAGCTGATAGCTCTGCTCGCCGTAGGCAAGCTCCAGCGTGCGCGAGGCTTGATGGACGGTGATCGCAGTGGGTACGTGATCGGAATTCATTTCACTGGTGGCATTTGACTTTAAGTGACTACAAGTAAGTGGACAGTCTTTGCTGCATCTTCACGCGCAAGGCAGGCAGACGCTCTGTGCGCGCTTGCAGCGACGCGGCTGAGGGCTGTCGTGTGGTGTCTGCCCAGACCGGCGCGGGGAAATGGGCATCGTCGGTATAACGCGGTATCACGTGCCAGTGCAGGTGCGGCACCATATTCCCGAAGCTGGCGAGGTTGATCTTCTCAGGCTGCATGACTTCACGCACCACATGCTCGACCTGCCAGAGCACATCCATCAGCAGCATGCGATCGAGCTCATGGAGGTCGGTGACTTCCTTCACATGATCCTGCCAGATCACGCGACAAAAACCGGGATACAACGCATCATCCACCAGCACGACGCGACACTGTGCGCCCTGATACAACACCTCGCCCCCTGAAGACTCGCACAGCTCACAGCTCGGCACCCGCGCACTCATGCTTACACCAATACGCGTTCGATACCGCCATGGTTCGCACGCGCGACATAGTCAGGCATCCAGTGCTCACCGAGCAGATGACGCGCGATCTCAACGACGATGTAATCAGCATCTGTACCCGCATCATCGCCGTAGCGCGACAAGCCTTGCAGACAGGACGGACAAGAGGTGAGGATTTTGACGTCACCCTGGAAACCATCGGCGCGCAACTTGTCGGCACCCTTGACCATCTCGGCTTCCTTGCGGAAGCGAATTTGCGTCGAGATATCCGGACGGGCGATGGCTAGCGTGCCAGACTCACCACAGCAGCGGTCATTTTTTTCGATTTTTTGTGCATCGACAGTGGTGATCAGGCTGTTCACGGTCTTCAGCGGGTCCTGCTGCTTCATCGGGCTGTGGCAAGGATCGTGATACAGGTAGCGCGTGCCGCTCACCCCTTCCAGCTTCACGCCCTTCTCCAGCAGGTATTCATGGATGTCGACGATGCGACAGCCGGGGAAGATTTTTTCGAATTCATAGCCCTGCAACTGGTCGTAGCAGGTACCGCAGGAAACCACCACGGTCTTGATGTCGAGGTAGTTCAGCGTGTTGGCCACGCGATGGAACAGCACACGGTTGTCGGTGATGATCTTTTCGGCCTTGTCGAAATCCCCCGAGCCGCGTTGCGGATAGCCGCAGCACAAATAACCCGGCGGCAGCACGGTCTGCACACCCACATGCCAGAGCATGGCCTGTGTTGCTAATCCTACCTGCGAGAACAACCGCTCGGAGCCACAACCAGGGAAATAAAACACGGCCTCGGTATCGGCGCTGGTGGCTTTGGGATCGCGAATGATGGGCACGAAATGATCGTCTTCGATATCGAGCAGCGCGCGCGCGGCCTTCTTCGGCAGATTGCCCGGCATCTTCTTGTTCACGAAATGAATGACCTGCTCGCGCACCGGCGGCTTGCCATGCGTGGATGGCGGCGCTTTGGTTTGCTTCTTCACGAATTTTTTTAACAGCTCATTCGCAAAGCGCTGTGCCTTGTAGCCCCAGCCTATCATTAGCTGACGGGTCGCATTGATGGTCGCCGGATCGGTCGCATTCAGGAAAAACATCGACGCTGTCGTGCCGGGATTGAAGGACTTCTTGTCCATCTTGCGCAGCAGATTGCGCATGTTCATCGACACATCACCAAAGTCAATATCAACGGGGCACGGTGTCACGCACTTATGGCATACCGTGCAATGATCCGCAACATCCTCAAATTCTTCCCAGTGCCGTATCGACACACCGCGACGAGTCTGCTCTTCATACAAGAAGGCTTCGATCAGCAATGAAGTGGCGAGAATTTTGTTTCGTGGCGAATACAGCAGGTTGGCGCGCGGCACATGGGTGGCGCACACGGGTTTGCATTTGCCGCAGCGCAGACAATCCTTGACGCTGTTGGCAATCGCACCGATATCGCTTTGCTGCATGATGAGCGACTCATGCCCCATCAGTCCGAACGAGGGCGTGTAGGCATTGCGCAGATCCGCATGAAGATCCGGTGAATTGAGCAGCTTGCCTTTGTTGAATCGACCCTCGGGATCGATGCGTTGCTTGTAATCGCGAAATTCACCGATTTCGGCATCGGTGAGAAATTCCAGTTTGGTGATGCCGATGCCGTGCTCGCCGGAGATCACGCCATCGAGCGAACGCGCCAGTGCCATGATGCGCTCGACTGCCGCATGGGCGGTCTGCAGCATCGTGTAATTATCGGAATTGACCGGGATATTGGTGTGCACATTGCCATCACCGGCGTGCATGTGCAACGCGACGAACACACGACCACGCAACACGCGCTGGTGAATGGCACTGCATTCATCAAGGATGAGGCGGAATGCGGCACCACCAAAGATCTGACGCAGCGCAGCGCGCAGCTCTGACTTCCAAGAAATGCGTATCGTGCGGTCTTGCAGCACATCGAAGACGGTCGCCGCCGGTTGCGTTGCGATGCGCACATCGATCTCGGGAAGCAGTTTTTCCACCCCATGTTCAATCAGCTGACCTCGCGCATCAGACAGGCGCAGATTGAAATTTGCCAGCAACCACGACCACCGGGCGCGCACCCTGCCGATCAGCGCCAGCGCTTCAGCAACACGATCTTCGAGTAATTCTGCCGGCGGTATCTCGAAGCCCTCGGTATCTTCGCTCTTGCCCAGCTTCAGGTGACCGCGCTCGAAGTAAGCCGACAGCTCGGCCAGCAATTCCAGTTTGTTGTTAATCGACAGCTCGATATTGATGCGCTCAATGCCATCGGTATATTCACCCATGCGATCGAGTGGTATCACGACATCTTCATTGATCTTGAATGCGTTGGTATGACGAGCAATGGCTGCCGTGCGCGCACGATCGAGCCAGAATTTCTTGCGGGCTTCGGGGCTCACCGCAACAAAACCCTCGCCAACCCGCGTGTTGGCAATGCGGATCACTTCCGACGTGGCGCGCGCGACGGCTTCTTCATCGTCACCCACGATGTCACCGAACAGCGCCATCTTGGGCAACACACCACGTTTGGACTTGGTCGCGTAGCCAACGGCTTTCAGGTAACGCTCGTCCAGATGCTCCAGGCCGGCGAGTATCGCGCCACCTTGTTGGGTTTCAGCATCCAGATAGGCTTTGATCTCGACAATGGAAGGTATCGCCTCACGCGCCTGCCCGAAGAATTCAAGACACACGGTGCGTGTGTGCTTTGGCATCTTGTGCAGTATCCAGCGCGCCGAGGTGATCAGGCCATCACAGCCTTCCTTCTGCACGCCGGGTAGGCCCGCGAGGAATTTGTCAGTGACATCCTTACCGAGTCCGGCCTTGCGGAAGCGGCGGCCCTCAATGGAGAGTATCTCGGTCTTGAATGGCGCATGGGGTCGCCCACGACTGCGCTCAGCGGGGTGAGTCCATTCCAGCTTGAATCGCGCGACCTCGACATCATGGATCTTGCCCAGATTGTGATCAAGTCGCGTGACGTCGAGCCAGTCACCATTCGGATCGACCATGCGCCAGCTCGCCAGATTGTCCAGCGCCGTACCCCACAGCACGGCTTTTTTGCCACCCGCATTCATGGCGATATTGCCGCCAATGCACGAAGCTTCTGCCGAGGTGGGATCGACGGCAAAGACAAAGCCGGCTCGCTCGGCGGCATCCATGACGCGCTTGGTGACCACACCGGCGCCGGAATATATCGTTGCGCATTCGAGCTCGGCGCCGGGCAAGAGGCGCATCTCGACCTCGCCCAGTGATTCAAGCTTCTCGGTGTTGATGACGGCGGAGAGTGGTGTCAGCGGTATCGCACCGCCGGTATAACCCGTGCCACCGCCGCGCGGAATGATGGTCAGCCCCAGTTCAATGCAAGCCTTGACCAGACCCGCGATCTCTTCTTCACTGTCGGGGGTAATCACGACGAAGGGATATTCGACACGCCAGTCGGTGGCGTCCGTCACGTGAGAGACACGAGACAAGCCATCGAATTTGATGTTGTCACGCTCAGTGTGGCGACCCAGCACGCGCAGCGCACGGCGCCGCAAATCCTGCATCTGTACGAATTCTTGGGCGAAGGCTTCGACCGCGTTGCGAGCCGCTTCGAGCAAGGTGCCGACCTTGGCATGACGCTCGCGCGAGGGCAAATCGGCGCGCTGATCCTCTTCGACACTTTGCCGCCGGCGTTCCACCTCGCCGAGCCGGTGATAGAGCGCATCGATGAGGGCATCTCGACGACCGGGATTGTCGAGCAAGTCGTCTTGCAGGTAGGGATTGCGGCGAACCACCCAGATATCGCCGAGCACTTCGTACAGCATGCGTGCGGAACGACCCGTCTGCCGCGCGGCGCGCAGGCTGGACAACAAGTCCCAGGCACTATCACCTAACAAACGGATGACGATCTCGCGATCGGAGAAGGATGTGTAGTTGTAGGGAATCTCGCGCAAGCGCGGAGGCTGGGTACCTTCCGGCGCGTCAGTCAGCAAGGAAGGAAAGTGCGCAGGGGCGTTCATTCAGGGAAACCGGGTGCCTGAGTTACATTGACGTTCATTCTAACGTAGCGCATTGCATCCTGCGCGATGTGGGCGCGCCACATCTCCCCGGTATCAAGCCCTGCGGCTACAGCCAGGCCAGCAGGCGATGCCATAGGCTGTCGGGTACTGCAATCAGCAGTGTTGTCATGGTCAGGTAGCGCAGCAGTTTGCCCAGCGCCATGTACACCGCGCTTTGCAGCACGGGCATGCCCAGCCAGCCTGCGAGTGCGCACAAAGGGTCTCCGATCACGGGTAGCCAGGACAACAGCAAGGTTTTAGGGCCGAAGCGTTGCAGCCAGCCCAACCACCGTGTCTGTCGCTCTTGATGCAATGCGTGTCGAGCGCCATACCCCATCGCATAAGTGATCAATCCGCCCGTGGTATTGCCCGCGGTGGCCACCATCACTGCGGGCCAGAACAAAGATTCATTCACCTTCACAATGGCAAACAGCGCTGGCTCGGACCCCATGGGCAGCAGGGTGGCCGACAACAGGCTGATGACGAACAGCGCTGACAGACTAACCTCGGGAAGCGAGAGCAGCTTGAGCAGATAGACGACGGCAGCATCCAGCATGGGAGGGAAATCACGATGAGCGCGATGCGCAGACAGCAGGCCGGATAGGCCTTGGACGCTCAATTATAATGTTCGCATCATGAGCATCGACTACCTGAAAAAAATTCTCACCTCGCGCGTCTATGACATTGCCGAGCAGACGCCGCTGGAGCTGGCGACAACGCTCTCGCAACGGATAGGCCATCGCATGTATTTCAAGCGCGAAGACATGCAGAGCGTGTTCAGCTTCAAGTTGCGTGGCGCGTACAACAAAATGGCGCACCTGACTGCGGCACAACTCAAGCGCGGCGTGATCTGCGCATCGGCCGGTAATCATGCGCAGGGTGTTGCACTAGCGGCGAGCCGCTTGGGCTGCCGTGCGGTGATTGTGATGCCGACGACCACACCCGCAGTGAAAGTCGACGCGGTGCGAGCGCGCGGTGGCGAGGTCGTGCTCAGCGGCGAATCCTACTCGGATGCGTATCAGCATGCGCTGACGCTGGAAAAAAAACACAAGCTGTCTTTCGTGCATCCGTTTGATGATCCGGAGGTCATCGCGGGTCAGGGCACGATAGGCATGGAAATCCTGCGTCAGCACCCGGGACCGATTCATGCGGTGTTCGTTGCCGTGGGCGGCGGCGGGCTGATTGCCGGCGTGGGCGCGTACATCAAGGCGGTGCGCCCTGATATCAAGATCATTGGCGTGCAGACGACCGACTCCGATGCGATGGCGCGCTCGCTGCGCACCGGCCGCCGGGTGGTACTGTCTGACGTGGGTTTGTTCTCGGATGGTACCGCGGTCAAGCAAGTGGGTGAAGAGACCTTCCGGCTGGCCAAGCAGGTGGTCGATGAGATGATCCTGGTGGATACCGATGCGGTATGCGCGGCGATCAAGGACGTATTTACCGATACGCGCAGCATTCTGGAACCTGCGGGCGCGCTCGCTGTGGCGGGCGCAAAAGCCTATGCCGAACGCACGGCAAAACAGAAAAAGCCCTTGCGTGACGCAACGCTGGTCGCGATTGCCTGCGGCGCCAACATGAATTTTGATCGACTGCGTTTCGTTGCCGAGCGCGCTGAGGTCGGTGAGGCGCATGAGGCCGTCTTTGCGGTCACGATTCCGGAGGAACGCGGTAGTTTCCGCCGCTTCTGTCATCTGGTGGGTTCGCGCGCGGTAACAGAATTCAACTACCGAATCAGCGATGAAAAGCAGGCGCATGTATTCGTCGGGCTGCAGGTCGCCAACCGTGACGAGCCTGGCAAGATCAGCAAGGCTTTTCAGAAGCAGGGTTTCCCGACTATTGATCTGACACATGACGAACTCGCCAAGCTGCACATTCGTCATCTGGTAGGCGGCAAGAGCCCGCTGGCCCACGGAGAATTGCTTTACCGTTTCGAGTTCCCCGAGCGACCGGGCGCCCTGATGCGTTTTCTTGACAGCCTCGCGCCGGGCTGGAATATCAGCCTGTTTCACTACCGCAGCCAGGGAGGCGATGTCGGCCGTGTGCTGGTGGGTTTGCAAGTTCCCAAAGCCGAGATGAAGACTTTCCGGGATTTCCTCTCCCACATCGGTTATCGCAGCTGGGACGAGAGCAATAACCCGGCTTATCAACTGTTCCTGTAAGCTCAACGGCTTGCTGTTTCTCTGCCTCGCCAGATCGTGATGAAGACTGCCGCACCCCCATCAGACTCGCCGCTGGGCAAAACCACGGGCTACGTCCATCACTATGACCCCAGTCTGCTGTACCCCATGGCACGCGCTGACAAGCGCGCTGAACTGGGCATCGTGGGCTCGCTGCCTTTTTTCGGCATGGATGTCTGGAATGCCTATGAGGTATCGTGGCTGAACCTGCGCGGCAAGCCGCAGGTGGCGATCGCCACGTTGCAGGTGCCGGCAGATTCTCCGAACATCGTCGAGTCGAAATCACTCAAGCTCTACCTGAACTCGTTTAACCAGACCCGGCTGGCCAGCATCGAGGCGCTGGCTGACCTGCTGCGCCATGACCTGTCGGCGGCGGTGGGAGCCCCCATTCAGGTGCGACTGGCCGGGTCTGAGGAATTCGGCAAACTGGGCATGGGCGAGCTGGAGGGCTTGCTGCTGGACCGGCTGGATATCGAGGTGGACAGCTACCGTCTGGATCCGGCGCTGTTGAAGGCAAGCCGGGAAGAAGCCGCAGTCGAAGAAAAACTGGTGTCGCATTTACTGAAATCAAATTGTCTGGTCACCCACCAGCCCGACTGGGCGAGCGTGCAGATTCACTACGTTGGCCCGGCTATCCAACAGGAAGGCTTGCTCCGCTACCTGATCGGCTTTCGGGATCATCAGGAATTCCATGAGCAATGCGTGGAAAGGATTTTCATGGATCTGCTGCGCCAGTGCGCCCCCACCAAACTGATGGTGCTGGCGCGCTACACACGTCGCGGCGGTATCGATATCAACCCGTGGCGGAGCAATTTTTCGCTGCCAAAAATGCCATCCAATGCACGAAATGCAAGGCAGTGACGCATGAGTGCGAATTTTTCCAACACCGATTGCCAACGGCCCGAGTCGAGGTTAGATTTAGCGCCTGTACCAAGTTGACTGAGCCCAGCCATCCCTGATGGCCTGAGCCTGCCGATCGCCGAAGGCTCGCCCCCGCAAAATCACAGGGACTTCGGACGAACTCACCTATAATCGCGGCCTGACGCTTTTCATGCGCATAGCACCATGACCCACCTTAGCCAGATTCTTCCGCAAAAAAATATCGTGCTGGACCTTGAATGTTCAAGCAAAAAACGCGCTTTCGAGCAAGCCGGCCTGATCTTCGAGAACAACTGCGGGATCGCCCGCTCGACGGTTTCTGACAATCTCTTTGCGCGAGAGCGTCTGGGGTCCACCGGACTGGGACATGGCGTCGCGGTGCCGCATGGCCGCATCCGAGGGCTCAAGTCGCCGCTGGCCGCCTTCGTCAGATTGTCCGAGGCCATCCCGTTTGAATCCCCAGACGGCGAACCCGTCAAGCTGCTGATCTTTCTGCTCATTCCGGACAACGTCACCCAGCAACATCTGGAAATCCTCTCGGAGATTGCCGAAATGTTCTCAGACAAAAGCTTCAGGGCAGAACTGACCGACGACGCAGACGCTCACTCGCTCTACGCGAAACTGGTGAACTGGCATCCCACCGAGCGCAACATGGCCTGAGGGCCCGACCTTCGTCCCATGCCACTCACCACGCCGCTGTCGGTAAGAGAACTCTTCGATGACAACCTCGATGCCTTGAGTCTGGCCTGGCTGGCAGGGCAAACCGGCACAGAACAACTCATCGTGGGCGACGCAGTCTCTGCCGCCGACCAGATAGGCCACCTGAACCTGATTCACCCAGGACGCATTCAGGTTTTCGGTCCCCAGGAAATGGCGTACCTGGCGCGTATTTCCGAGCACTCCCGCATTGCACAGACACGCGAACTGGTCGCTGGAAAACCACCGGCCTTTATCATCGCTCACTCGCTGACCCCGCCGCCGTACATTGTCGATGTCTGCAATGATCACGGCATACCATTGATCGCCACGCCACATCCCTCCGCTCGCGTGATCGATTATCTGCGGGTATATCTGTCGAAAAAACTCGCCACACGCGTCACCATGCACGGCGTATTCATGGATGTGCTGGGCGTGGGCGTACTGATCACGGGCGAATCCGGTCTGGGCAAGAGCGAGCTGGGGCTGGAGCTGATCTCCCGCAATCACGGACTGGTCGCTGATGATGCAGTGGAATTCTCGCGCATCGCCCCGAACATGATCGAGGGACGTTGCCCGCCTTTGCTGCAAAACCTGCTCGAGGTACGCGGCCTGGGCCTGCTGGACATTCGGGCCATCTTCGGCGAGACCGCCGTGCGCCGCAAGATGCGACTCAAGCTCATTGTTCATCTGGTTCGCCGCAAGACACTCGAAGAAAACTACGAGCGCCTGCCGCTGGATCAGCAGCACGAAGAAGTGCTGGGCCTGCCGATACGCAAGGTGGTGATACCGGTTGAGGCGGGTCGCAACATCGCGGTACTGCTGGAAGCAGCGGTGCGTAACACGATTCTGCAGTTGCGCGGCATTGATACGCTGGCCGAGTTCATGGAACGACAGCAGCGCGCGATGGGCGAGGAGTAAGGCACGCGCCAGCGCTTGCTATCATGGCGGTCATGCGCATCATTCTCCTCACTGGTATTTCTGGCTCGGGCAAATCGGTCGGGCTGAACGCGCTTGAGGATGCGGGCTACTTCTGTGTCGATAATCTTCCTCCCTCGCTGCTGCGCGCGCTGGTGGACACGCGGCTCTCCGAAGGACCGCAGACGCTGGCGGTCGCCGTCGATGCGCGCAGCGCGTCATCACTGGCCGAGCTTCCGGCCGATATCAACTGGTTGCGCGAGCAGGGACATCAGGTTGACGTGGTATTCCTGACTGCCAAGACCGAATCTCTGATCAACCGATTCTCGGAAACACGGCGCAGTCATCCTTTGTCGCATCGCATTGCACCCGATGCGCAGCCCTCGGATATCCCCACGCTGGTTGAGTGCATATGGCAGGAACGAGAAATGCTCTCGGCCATTGAAGGTCTCGGTCACGTGATCGATACCTCGGGATTGTCAGCGAATCAGCTGCGCGCCTGGATCAAGGATCTGGTGCAAAAAGAAAGCAGTCAGCTGTCGCTGCTGTTCGAATCGTTTGCTTTCAAATTTGGTGTGCCACTGGACGCCGATTTGGTGTTCGATGTGCGTGTGGTACCCAATCCCTTCTATGACAAGACGCTGCGCCCACTGACCGGCAGGGATCAGCCTGTGATCGATTTTCTGAAAGCTCAGCCTGATGCGATGCATTTGCTGGCTGATATTCGCGGCTTCATTGACCGCTGGCTGCCCGCGTATCAGCGCGACAACCGCAGCTATCTGACCGTGGCGATAGGCTGCACGGGAGGACAGCACCGCTCAGTGTTCATGGTCGAGCAACTCGCCTTGCACTTCAAAGATCAGGCGCGGGTGTTGATACGCCACCGCGAGCTGGATTGAGCATGGCAATGAATGACGCTGACTGGATACCGCTGTTCCCGCTGCGAACCGTGCTGTTTCCGGCCGGGGTGCTGCCGCTGCGGGTGTTCGAGACCCGCTACGTGGACATGGTGCGGGATCGAATGAAGCGCGAAGCACCCTTCGGGGTAGTGGCAATACGCGCCGGCGCCGAGGTCGGCGCAGCGGCTGACCCCTATGTCGTCGGTACACTGGCCCATATCGTTGAGTGGGACATGCCCGAGCTCGGCGTGCTGCAACTACAGACGCGCGGCGGTGAGCGATTCCGGGTGATGGAAACACGCATACAGCCCAATCAGCTGATGGAGGGACGCCTGACGCTGTTGCCGACCTCTGCGGGGGACACTGATCCCGAAACACTGCAAGTCTGCGCCCAGGTGCTTGAGGTGGTGATTGATGAACTGCTTGAGCAGGCGCGCGAAGAGACGGGCGGCCATTTCATCGATCCTTTTCCCAAACCCCACCAGCTTGACTCCGCAGGCTGGGTCGCCAACCGCTGGAGTGAAATGCTGCCCATCTCGCTAGAACAAAAACAAGCGCTGCTGGAAATCGATCATGAAAGCGAGCGACTATACAAAGTCGAGCAGTATCTGCGCGAGAATCGTGTGATCTGATCGAATTCAATCCACGCACCGGTGCGCAGTGTCAGAGCGCCTCCAGCAATTTTCTGACCGGCGCTGGCAAGCCCGACGAAGACAATTTTTTTTTCGGGACCCACTGATAAGACGACGGTGCTGCCAGCATGACACGGCGCGACAGATTCACTCGAACGGGATTCACCGTCAGTTTGTAGTGCGTGAAGGCGTGTACGAACGGCGCGAGCGCGGCAAAAGACTTGACCTCACCGAATTCTGCCAGCGCACGAAGCAGTAATTTGCTGCTGATCTTTGCCGGTGCTGCAGGCAATAGTCTGTCCAGCTCGGGCAGCGACAACAGGCCGCCCCAAATACCGGATGGTGGCCGCTGCTCGAGCAGCACTGCACCACGATGCTCGACCACCAGCATCACCGTTGATTTTTCCGGGACAGCTTTTTTGGGTTTGCGCTCGGGCAGCTCGGCCGTACGTCCGCTGGCATACGCGACACAGCGTGATTGCAAGGGACAGGCCTTGCAATCCGGACGGCTGCGTGTGCACAGTGTCGCTCCCAGGTCCATCAGACCTTGGGTATAGCGCTCGATATCCGACTCGGGCAGCAGCGCGATCGCTCGTTCCCACAACTGCTTCTCGACCGATGCCGTGCCGGGAAAGCCCTCGATGCCGAACGCACGGCAAACCACACGCTTGACATTGCCATCCAGGATAGCAGCGCGTGTGCCATAGGCAAACGCCGCGATGGCCGCTGCAGTCGAGCGGCCGATGCCCGGCAGGTTCGCGAGCACATCGACCGCTTGGGGAAAACGGCCGCCATGCTCCGCCATGACTTGCTGGGCACAGCGATGCAGATTACGTGCGCGGGTGTAATACCCCAGCCCGCTCCAGAGCGCCATGACCTCCTCCGTCGGGGCCGCCGCCAGTGCGGCGACATCCGGAAAACGTTCAAGAAAACGCGCGTAATAGGGAATGACGGTCGCTACTTGTGTCTGTTGCAGCATGATCTCGGAGAGCCAGATGCGGTAGGCGTCGCGAGTGCGCTGCCAGGGTAGTGCGTGACGACCATGCCGCTTCTGCCAGCGAATGACTGCGTCTGAAAAATGGCGGTCCGCCGGGGCGGTGTCTGCCATGTCAACGAGGCGCTTCATCGCTGGCAGCGGCCGCAGTAGAACGTTGAGCGTTGCCCCTGCACGATGCGCTTTACCGGCGTGCTACAGCATCGACACGCCTCGCCCTCGCGGTCATAGACAAAGTAGGTCTGCTGAAAATAGCCGGACTGGCCGTCAACGCCGATGAAGTCGCGCAGGCTGCTACCACCCTGCTCGATCGCTGCCGCCAGTACGTGCCGAATCTCCTCCGCTAGTCTGTCGTAGCGGGCGAGCGAGATGCGCTGGGCGGCGGTGGCGGGATGTATCGCCGCATGAAAAAGACTCTCGCACGCATAGATATTGCCCACACCGACGACGATATCGCCCGCGAGGAGTACTTGCTTGATGGATGCGCTGCGTGTGCGCGTGGCGCGATGAAGGCGTGCTGCCAGATCGGTGCAGACTAGCGGCTCTACGCCCAGCGAACGCAGCAGCGTGTGCGACTCGATGTCGCCCTCTTGTGTGGCATGCCACAGCACGGCGCCAAAGCGACGCGGGTCAGTGAACCGCAGCCGCGACTGCCCGAGCACAAAATCAACATGATCATGCTTGCCCGGCGGCGGATCACCGGAAAGTATCCGCAGATGCCCCGACATCCCGAGATGGATAATCAACGAGCCATGCGCAAAATGCAGCAGCAGATATTTGCCGCGTCGCCCGGTCGCCAGCACGCGCTGCTGCCGAAGTGTCTGCGCCAGTCCCTCGGGAAATGGCCAGCGCAAGCCCTCGCGGCGCAAGATCACCTGTGTGATGACTTGTCCCTCAAGATGGGGCGCGATGCCGCGCCGAGTGACTTCTACTTCTGGCAGTTCTGGCATGCTGGGAACCGAAAAAGGCGATCTCGCTGGCGGCACGCGCCCTTCCCGGCTTTCGTCGTAAAATCGTCTTCTGCTTGGTCGACGAAGCGAAACCGAATCGCCTGTACAGGACAACTCTTGAAAAATTTTCCAGCCATTGTAACGCTCTCTGTAGTACTTGCTTTTGCCATGCCGCTGCAGGCCGCGGAAGGCCCTGCAGATCAGGAGCCTCTTGATGTCCTGCCCGCAGTCGGTCTGTCAGAGGAATTGATGTTCCGCTATCTGTCAGCAGAGGTCGCTATGCAGCGGGGCAACGCATTCGCCGCCTACGCGACCATGCTGTCGATTGCGCGCAGCACGAGCGACCCGCGACTGGCCCGCCGCGCGACAGAAATGGCGATGAGCGGCTCGCTGCCTGCCGAAGCCTTGAAGGCAGCACGTGTCTGGCACGATATCGCCCCGCACTCCGACGATGCGGCGCAGGTCTTGCTGAGCCTGCAATTGCAAGCGAACCGTGTCGATGAAGCGAAACAATCGCTGGCGAGCATGCTCTCCCGTAGTTCGCCAACGACGCTGCCGCTCGCCATTGGCAATGTGCAGCGGCTGCTGTCTCGTCTGCCCGATCGCGCCCGCGCAGCGGCGCTGCTCAAAGAATTGCTCGAGCCTTACCGCGATGCGCTCGACGCGCGACTGGCGTTGGCACAAATGGCGATGGTGAGCGGCGATCGCGCCGCGGCAATCAAAGAGCTACGCGCCACGCTAACGACCTTTCCCACCTCGGAAGTCGCTGTGCTGATGCTCTCGCAGATCACTGAGGACAAGGGCGAGTCCACGAAAACGCTGGTCGATTTTTTGAAAAAAAATCCGAAAGCACGCGAGGTACGGCTGGCTTACTCGCGCATGTTGTTCGAACAAGGCAAGCTTGCTGACGCAAAAAAAGAATTCAAAATCCTGTTGCAACAGTCGCCGAATGACCAGACGGCACTCTATGCGCTGGGTCTGTTGTCCGCTCAGGTCAATGAGATGGCCGACGCAGAAAAATACCTATCCTCTTACATCGCCAACCTGAAAGACCAGCCAGATCGCGAGCGCGATGCGACCCAGGCATTGATGGTTTTGGCACAAATCGCCGAGGACCGCAATGACGAGGCAGGCACGGTGAAATGGCTGCAGATGGTGCCGGTGCTTGGCCAAACGGGCGCCGTGAACGCCACGATCAAGCGCGCGCAGCTGCAAGCCAAATCAGGGAAGCTGGACGAGGCACGCAAGCTGCTGAACGAAGCGGATGTAAACAACGACGATGAGCGGGTGAAGCTGGTCATCGGCGAGGCGCAGCTGCTCAAGGAATCGGGCAAGATCGGCGAGGCGATACGGCTACTGGAAGATGCGCTCGAGCTGTACAAGAACCATATTGACCTGCTGTACGAGCTGGCGATGCTCGCAGAAAAAAACGAGCAGTTCGATCTGATGGAAAGCACGCTGCGCAAAGTGATACAGCTAGCGCCCGACAGCCAGCACGCGTACAACGCACTGGGTTACTCGCTGGCCGACCGCAACCTGCGCCTGCCGGAAGCTTACGACCTGATCAAGAAAGCGCTGTCACTGGCGCCTGAAGATCCCTTCATTATGGACAGCATGGGCTGGGTGGAATTCCGTCTGGGCCGACTGGAAAAAGCAGAAGAATTGCTCAAACGCGCATTTGCGATCAAACCTGACCCGGAGATCGCTGCCCACCTGGGTGAAGTGCTGTGGGTGCTGGGTCGAGAGGAAGACGCAAAAAAACTCTGGCGCAAGGCCGGCGGCAAGGAATCGAAAAACGATACGCTCAAGAGCACTCTGAAGCGTCTTCAGGTAAAACTCTGACGCCGCCATGCGCACGTTGATGCGACTGAGCTTCCTGTCGCTCGCGGTGCTGGTGAGCGTTTGTACTCTCGAGGCTTGCAGTACCTTGCCCTCGTCGACCCCGACGATGTCGTTGCGGCAGCCGTATCACGAGCGTATTGCCATCGGTGGCCGGTTCTCGGTCAGCTACCAGCACGAGGGCAGGCCGCACAGCGCGCAAGGTCGTTTTCAGTGGCGCCAGCGAGGTGAAGAAGTGGATATCGAGCTGCTGTCGCCGCTGGGGCAGACGCTGGCCAAAATTCGTGTCCGAGCCTTCATCGCCACACTGGAACGTTCCGGGCAAGCGCCGCAGTCGGCCAGTAACGTCAGCGAACTCACCGAGGACCTGCTGGGCTGGGCTCTGCCGGCCGAGGGGCTGCGACACTGGCTTCAGGGCTACTCACCAGCGCTTAATCGCACCGGGACGCCGTCTGACGCGGGCTCATCCCCGGCGGCGACTGACGCTGTACAAGTCGGGGAATGGCTGCTGCGCTATGTCAGCTGGCAAGCCGCAGACGGCGGCAGCCATCCCAAACGCATCGATCTGTCGCGCCGTTCGGCGATGGCGGGCGAGCTCTCGCTGCGCCTGGTGATCGATGGCTGGGAGCCGGGCTGATGGCCACTGCAGAATTCCTGCACGATTGCCCGGCGCCGGCGAAGCTGAATCTTTTCCTGCATGTGGTGGGCCGGCGGGATGATGGGTATCACTTGCTGCAATCGGTCTTTCAGTTGATCAGTCTGAGCGATACGCTGCACTTCGACCTGCGCGATGATGAGCGTATCGTGCGCGTCACCGAGGTAGCGGGCGTGCCGCAGGAGCAAGACCTGATCATCCGCGCAGCACGGCGCTTGCAAGCAGCGGCTGCAGCGCGTGGCTTGTCGGTGCGTGGCGTCGACATTCGCATCGACAAGCGCATACCGATGGGCGGTGGCCTGGGTGGCGGCTCATCCGACGCGGCCACGACGCTGATGGCGCTCAATGCCCTCTGGAAGCTGCCGCTCCCCCGTACCGAGCTGATGGCGTTGGGCGTGACACTTGGCGCCGATGTGCCCTTCTTCCTGCTCGGACAAAATGCCTTTGTCGAAGGGATTGGCGAACAGCTGACACCGATTGATACGCCGGATGGCTGGTTTGTGGTGATACACCCTGGTGTGTCGGTACCCACGCCGGCGATCTTCGGGGCGGCTGAATTGACACGTGACACCAAAGTCGTCAAAATAGCGGACTTTTCCGCGAGCCCTCTGGGCTTTGGAAGAAACGACTTGCAAGCGGTCGCGGCGCACGAGTTTCCCGCGGTGTCAGACGCCCTGAAATGGTTGTCCCGGCACGGCGAAGCGCGAATGACTGGCTCCGGCGCCTGCGTATTTTGCCGCGTCGGCGCAGAACGCGAAGCCGCTGAGGTGCTCCGGGCCCTGCCGTCGAGCTGGCGCGGCTGGCGGGTCAAGAGCCTGCCCGCACACCCGCTGCAGTGGTCGTCTTGATCGAATTCGTCCCCGCGGAAAGCTCCGCCGGACAAACGCTTGTGTAGGGGAATCGCCAAGTTGGTTAAGGCACTGGATTTTGATTCCAGCATTCCAAGGTTCGACTCCTTGTTCCCCTGCCATTTAAACCTGCGGTCATGGGCTGGAACCCGATCGCGGTGTTAGAAAAAATGTAAGCTTATTCATGAAGCCGCCAACGCGGGGAGTCCCCGGCCTTGGCGGCTTTTACAACTTTTAACGCACTGTAGCCAGGGAATCCATGGTCCACGAGAACCTGATGGTTTTTACCGGCAACGCCAATCCGGAACTCGCTGCAGGTGTCGCTGCGCAGTTGGGCATCACCGTTGGCAAGGCGATCGTCACTCGCTTTTCCGATGGCGAGATCATGGTCGAGATCAATGAGAACGTGCGCGGCAAGGATGTCTTTGTCCTGCAATCGACCTGCGCGCCGACCAATGATCACCTGATGGAAGTGATGCTGATGGTCGATGCGCTCAAACGTGCCTCTGCCGGACGAATAACCGCCGTCGTGCCCTACTTCGGTTACTCGCG
Organism: Oxalobacteraceae bacterium; assembly: GCA_046090895.1. Classification (GTDB taxonomy): domain Bacteria; phylum Pseudomonadota; class Gammaproteobacteria; order Burkholderiales; family Burkholderiaceae_D; genus Pernthalerella. The sequence goes on from JBJTAS010000061.1 coordinate 83,021, forward strand.
CCAGGACCGTCGGCCGCGCTCGGCGCGTGTGGCGATTTCGGCCAAGGTCGTCGCCAACATGCTGCAAGAGGCGGGCGTGGAGCGTGTGCTGATCATGGATCTGCACGCGGATCAGATTCAGGGATTCTTCGACATCCCGGTCGATAACATCTACGCCTCCCCTATTCTGCTCTCGGATCTGGTGGACAAGACCCACGATGACCTGCTGGTGGTGTCACCCGACGTCGGCGGCGTAGTTCGTGCCAGAGCGCTGGCCAAGCGCCTGAACTGCGATCTGGCCATTATCGACAAACGCCGCCCTAAGGCGAATGTGTCGGAAGTGATGAATGTGATCGGTGAAGTCGAAGGCCGCAACTGCGTGATCATGGACGATATGGTCGATACGGCCGGCACACTCACCAAGGCCGCCGAGGTGCTCAAAGAGCGCGGCGCGAAAAAAGTCATCGCGTACTGCACGCATCCGGTGCTGTCCGGTGCGGCAGTCGACCGTATCGCGAAATCGCCACTGGACGAGCTGGTGGTCACGGACACGATCCCGCTCTCGGCCGAGGCGAAAAAAACAGCCAAAATCCGGCAGCTCTCCTGCGCGCCGCTGCTGGCAGAAACCATACGCCGCATCAGCAAGGGCGACTCAGTGATGTCACTGTTTGCCGAAGATGAGGCAGGCAGTCAGCAGGAGCAGTAAGGCTGTACCGCATGCGAGGTCTCACGACGCGATTGTCGCTGACGAGGCTTCATTCAAGGTCCTCTGGTCGCGGAGGATCTCAACCCAAGGGCGTAAGCCCGATCAGGAGTACGACATGAAAGTTGTAGCATTTCCACGCAATGAGCAGGGGTCCGGAGCGAGCCGCCGCCTGCGCAGAGCTGGCCAAACCCCTGGCATCATCTATGGCGGCACGGCGGCACCGGTAAATATCGCACTGGATCACAATGCGCTGTTCCATGCGCTGAAAAAAGAAGCCTTCCATTCGTCGATTCTGGACATGGAACTCGATGGCAAAGCAGAAAAAGTGCTACTGCGTGATTTCCAGATGCATGCGTTCAAGCCGCTGGTTCTGCATGCGGATTTCCAGCGCGTTGATCCAAACCAGAAGATTCACATGAAGGTGCCGCTGCACTTCGTGAACGCCGAGGTCTCGCCTGCTGTGAAGCTGTCCGGTGGCATCGTCAGCCATGTGCTGAACGAACTTGATATCAGCTGCTTGCCAAAAGACCTGCCCGAGTTCATCGAGGTGGATCTCGCGACCATGCAAGCCGGCACCTCGCTGCATGTCTCCGACCTGAAGCTGCCTGCCGGCGTGGTGGCAATACAGGCGAAAGAAAATCCCACCATCGCCACGGCAACCGTCCCGGGCGGCGCCAAGGGTGATGCCGAGAGCGCTGAGCAGTCCAAGTAATCGACACGCCAGGTTAAGATCAAAGCCCGTCCATCGACGGGCTTTTTTCTGGGCGACCGTCGCGCAAACCTTGTCCGCACTGCATAATCACGCCAGCCATTCACACCATTCAACATGTCCGTACGCCTGATCGCCGGTCTCGGCAACCCGGGAGCCGAATACGAAGCGACTCGCCACAACGCAGGTTTCTGGCTGGTGGATCAGCTCGCGCGCGGACAGTTGCGCCGCGAAACGCGATTTTCTGGTCTCGCCTGCAAATGCAAGATAGCGGGTGAAGATATCTGGCTACTGGAACCTCAGACCTTCATGAACCGCTCGGGGCTGTCAGTCGCTGCACTGGCGCGGTTTTTCAAGATCGAACCCGAACAGATTCTGGTGGTGCATGATGAGCTTGACCTACATCCGGGCGTCGCAAAGCTGAAGAAAGGGGGTTCGCCAGGGGGACATAACGGACTCAAGGATATCGACAGCGCACTGGGCAGTCGCGAGTACTGGCGGCTGCGCATAGGCATCGGTCATCCGCGCACCCTGGGCTTGCAGCAAGCCGTGGTGGATTTCGTGCTGCATCGCCCACGCGCAGAAGAGCAGACACGCATTGATCAGGCGCTGGAACGCAGCCTGAACATCATTCCTTTGTTATGTGAGGGACGTTTCGAGCAAGCGATGAAAGAATTACACACCGAACCCACGCCATAACACGGCAGAACACGCCCTCAGCTTCACGGATTAAATTACTCAGAGCAAACTAAGACGCTGTTCGGCGCTGAGTGAGACACCCAGCAGCCTGGCCACCGGCGCGCATGGGCGAATGACGTTTATTGCGCCTCTTCCTAAGAAAGATCAAATTCCCACCACGCCCAGAATGAAAAAATAAGCCATGGCTGGTTTGAATTCTCCGCGTTATCCGAGCGTCGTCGGACAAGGTATTCCGACAAAAGACCGGGAATGCGGTCGTGCCATGTCTGCAGAAAAATCGCTGAATCACCCATCAAGCATCAGACCAGCAGTGCCGATTATCTGTCCAAAAATTTATGCTCAAATGATTCTATTTCGATAACTCTTGATTTATACTGCCCAACCAAACGAACGCGCGTCACGGCGCGTATGTTGATATACGGAAACCACCATGAAACCACAAGGAAACCATTCAATGGGGATTACCATGAACTCTTACAAGGAAATTCAAAACCAGATTGAAAGACTGCAAAAAGAAGCCGAGCAGGTACGCAAAACGGAGGTCTCCAACGCCATCGCAGATATTCAATCGAAAATGCAGGAATTCGGCATTTCCCCCGAAGATCTGGGGTTTGGCGTACGCGGCAAACGCTTGCAAAAAACCGTTCGCAAGCCCGTCGCACCAAAATACCGAAATGACGGCACCGGTGAAACCTGGAGCGGCAGAGGTAAGCCGCCGAAATGGATGGCTGGGCGCGACAAGGCACAGTTTCTCATTCGTGCCTGAGCCCTATGTCAATCGGCCTGGCAACTGAAAAACGCATGATGCATGACGCATCAAATGATTGAAAAACACGGTAAGCGATGGCTGTAAATCGGCAATCGCAGGATTTTTTTGCGACAACCTGGCCGCCCTTGGGCGGCTTGTTTTTTTATGGCCTGTGTGCCAAGCGGATCGGCAGAGAAAACTCTCTAAAAACCCATCGCCGATTATCGATGCCAGAATCTGATAAGCGACAAAAATAAAATACGCAGGTCCATTCCTATATTGGTCTGCGCCACATACTGCTGCGCATAGGCCAGCCGCCTGGGCAAGACCGTCTCGACATACGCCTGCTCGAGTTCATCACCGGTCAAATCAGCCAATAATTGAACTTCCTCTGCAAAATGTATCGTGGCTAAATCGAACAAGCCTGGCTTTACCGATAACACCTGTTTCCTGATATCACCGGGATAACAGCCTACATAGCGTGGCAACTCCACCTTCGGCCCCACCAGAGAAAAATCGCCGCGCAGTACATTGATCAGCAGTGGCCATTGGGCAATACCTGTGCGGCGCAGAAAACGACCTGCGCGCGTGAGCTCTTCTCCCTGGCATCCGCCCACCGTCTCCATGGCGTTTGCGTCGGCAATCGCGGTGCGAAACTCCCACACCTTGACCATGCGCCCATGGCGACCGACGCGGTGGGATTCTCTGAGCACAGGCGCCGGCGACTCGACGCGAAGCCAAAGCAGAATGAGTAGCGCAAAGGGCATCAGCAGCATCAGCGCCAGCAGGCTGAGCACGATATCAATCGATCGTTTCATGTTTCAAATAGGGGAGTCGGTCAATAATAAAAAGGGATGCCATGAACACCGGCATCAAACAGGCTGCACCTTAACATTTCCGCGCACGCGGCGAGTCAGTGCATGGGGATAGTACCCAGTGTCCCGATACAATAAGGTCTTTGCGAGGCGCATGATGCGGCCGAGCGCCTGACATGACCGAGGTGAGAATTGAAAATAGCGATAGCCGGTTGCGGATATGTAGGCCTGTCGATGGCCGTGCTGCTGGCGCAGCGGCATGAGGTGGTCGCATTCGACCTGAGCGAGGCTAGGGTCGACCAGATCAACCGCAAGCACTCGCCGATCAAGGATCCCGATATCGAGCATTATCTGACGACTCAGACGCTGAACCTGCGCGCCACGACCGATGCGCAAGAGGCGTTTGCCAATGCCCGCTTCGTCGTCGTCGGCACCCCGACAGACTACGACCCGAAAACCAATTATTTCGATACCCGCTCGGTTGAGTCCGTGATCGAGCAGGTCTGCGCGATCAATCCGGATGCACATGTCGTCATCAAGTCCACTATTCCCGTGGGCTTCACGGCGCGCATGCTGGACAAGTACCGACCGCTGAACATCCTGTTCTCGCCGGAATTCTTGCGCGAGGGTCGCGCGCTGTACGACAATCTGCACCCGTCGCGCATCGTGATCGGCAGTCAGACGGAGGCCGGAAACACCTTCGCCAGCCTGCTGAAAGAAGCCGCACTGAAAAACGACGTGCCCGTGCTGTTCATGGGGCCAACGGAAGCCGAAGCAGTCAAGCTGTTTGCCAATACCTTTCTGGCGATGCGCGTGGCTTTCTTTAATGAGCTTGATACCTACGCCGCGAGTCACGGGCTGGACACACGCCCGATCATTGATGGCGTCAGTCTCGATCCGCGCATCGGCAATTACTACAACAACCCTTCCTTTGGCTACGGCGGCTATTGCCTGCCCAAGGACACCCGACAGATGCTGGCCAATTATCAGGACGTGCCGCAAAACCTGATCCGCGCCATCGTGGATTCCAACAGCACACGCAAGGATTTTGTCGCCGAGAGCATTTTGGCGCGCAAACCCACCACGGTCGGCATTTACCGGCTGACGATGAAGGCAGGCTCGGACAACTTCCGCTCGTCCAGCATCCAGGGCATCATGAAACGGATCAAGGCCAAGGGAGTCGAGGTCATCGTGTATGAACCAGCGATCTCCGAACCCGAGTTTTACCGCTCCCGGGTCACGCATGACCTCAAGTCCTTCAAGCAAGAAGCCGATGTGATTGTGGCTAATCGCGTTACCGACGACCTCACCGATGTGCTCGACAAGGTCTACAGCCGGGATTTGTTTGGCGGGGATTAAAAACCTATCCCGTGAGGCCGCTTGCGTCGTTGGCAGTGCCTTGCCATCGACCTGACGGGATAGGTTCTGAGGCGACGTACCGAGACCCCTCCCGGGCGACAACGAACGCTGCAGCAGTAGTTAGTGTGCGCGCACACCCGTTTTTCGCTATTTATATCCACGTAATCCTTGGCGACCGCCTACCTCTTTTCATAACAGCAAGTAAAAGGTGTAAAGAAAGCTTCGCCCGGGTCGATTAACCGATGGAGCGATGGCGTGGCCTTTTTGCGGGCTGGCCTTGCGCGCATATCAATTGACCCAACGGGCGGATCGCATGAGCGTCTTTGCGGATTTAACGGACAAACAGGTAGAGGCATTCACCACGGCCCAGATCGCCGCGCTATCCACGGCGCAGATCGCGGATCTTGGTGCGGACCTCGGCCGCCTGACGTCACTGCAAACCTCAGCGCTGACCCCCACGCAAATCCGGGCAATCGACGACCCGTCGCTATTCAGTTCCAAGAATGTTGCCGGTCTGTCCGCGCGCCATCTCTCTGCATTTACCGATGCACAGCTGGCCAAGCTGACCGGCGTGCAGCTGGGTGTCCTCACCTCGAGCCAGCTCAGTGGCTTCACGACTGCCCAGATCGCCAAGCTCACCCCATCCCAGATTTCGATGTTCAAGGATGCCGAGGTCGTCGGCCTGACAGCGGCGCAAATTGCCGCCCTGTCGCCCGAGCAGGCAGCGGCATTCACGACGGGGCAGTTGACGAAACTGACGACCGCTCAGATACCGGCCTTCAAGCCCGCTGCGATCGCGCAATTGACCGCCACCGGCCAGGTTCCCGCGCTCAAGTCCGAACAGCTGGCAGCGCTGAAGCTGGCTCAGCTGGCTGCCATGACCACCGAGCAGATGGCGGCGCTGGCAACCGGCGCCATTCCCGGCCTGACCAATCAGCAAATTGCGGCACTCTCGGTGGGCGAAACCGGTCAGCTGCGCGCGCTCACGCCAACGCAGATCGCGAAGATGGCGTCAGGCCAGATCGGGGCGCTGACTGCCAACCAGATCAAATCGCTGACTGCTGAGCAGGCAGGCGCCATTGAAGCCGCCGACCTGCCAGCGATGAACAAGGAAGCCGTCGCAGCGCTCTCTGCCGAGCAGCTCACGGGCATGAAGGCACTGCTGAGCAAATTCACCACGGCGCAGGTACCGGCACTCAAACCGGCCTCGCTGGAGACGCTCGACAGTTCACTGTTTGCAGAGCTCAAATCCGAGCAGCTCGCCGCACTGACACCGGCCCAGCTGGCCAAGATCTCTTCCGGCCAGCTAGCCGGCATTACGGCTGATGCGATCAAAGGTCTGACGGGGTCGCAGCTCAAGCTCCTGACGACTGGCGAGAATGGCCAGCTGAATGGTCTGACTGCAGAGCAGATCGCGAAAATGACGTCAACGCAGTTGCCCGCGCTGACGACCACGCAGATTGCGAAAATGACGGTCGATCAGATCAAGGGCATCGATCCCACCGTCCTGGCGAAGATGACCAACAGCCAGATCGCGGCGCTGACACGCGACGAGATCGCTGGCATGACAACCAAGCAAATTGCTGCGATTACCACCGCACAAATGAAAGTGCTCAGTGGCGACCAGCTGCGTGCCTTCACGGTTGAACAACTGAAAAGCATCCCGGAAGCAAATGTGGCGGTGCTGTCCAACAACCAGATCAGGGCACTGGCCGAACTGAGCGCCGATGAGATCAAACAGCTGAGCGGCGAAGAACTGGCCACGTATCTGAACACCAATCCGATTGCCGGGGTACCCCCTGCCACCATCGGCGGTTTGACTGCAGACCAGCTCTCCAGCCTCAGCACCACACAAATCGCGGCGATGAGCAATGCTCAGGTCGCCGCAATCAGCACCGCATCGCTGGCAGCGCTCGACAGCGATGTGCTGACGAAAGCGCTCAAGCCCGATCAGGTCAAGGCGCTGGTCACCGCACAGATCACCGCACTGACTGCCAATGCAATACAGGGCCTGGATAAAAAAATACTCTCGCTCACGGAGGCAGGTTTTACGGCGCTCAATACCGACCAGCTCAATGCCCTCACTGATAGCCAGATGGCGATACTCACGCCGCGTCAGATGACCCTGATCACCAACGATGAACTGAACGCTATCGCGCAGCGACTCGACAAGCTGGGTGCGGCACAGATAGGCGCACTGCGCGCTGCCCAGATTCAGGCTTTGTCCGCAGAGGCACTGGCGAAAATAACGCCTGCCGCCATTCAAGGCTGGACCGCCGACCAGATCAAATTCCTGCTGTTACCGCAGATAGAAAAACTGACCCCCGAGCAAATTGGCGGTATCCGCGCGACCAGCCTGGGCGGTCTGACACCGGCGGCCATTGCGCAATTGGATACCGCGCAATTAGCCGGCTTCACGACCTCGCAGATACCTCGGCTCAGTGCTGCGCAGGTACAGGCGATGGATCTGGACATCAAAGGCTTCAGCACCACCCAAATCGGCGCGATGAATCTTCAGCAACTCGCCGGCATGACCTCGCCGCAGCTGGAGAGCCTCTCGCCGGAGCAGATCGCTGCGATCAAACCCGCTGCACTGGCAGGACTGAGCGCCGATCGCGTTGGCAGCCTCAGCGCGCTGCAAGTCGCCGGATTGACCGGCGCACAGCTAAGCAAGCTGACCAAAGCACAGATGCAGGCGATGGATCCCAGCGATATCGCCGCCATTTCCGCGACCAGTATTCCCGGACTGGAGCAGCGTCAGATCAGTTCACTCACGCCCGAACAGCTCGCGCAATTGACCGCTGAACAAATCGCGGCAATGAAACCCGTACAATTGGCTTCATTTACCGGCGCGCAGCTGAAACTACTTCCGAACGAACAGATCGCCGCGATGAGCACGGCCCAGATCAAAGGACTGGCCCCAGCGGCTATTCCCAGCCTGACCGAGAGCCAGATCGCCGCGCTGGATGCGGACAAGCTCAATGCACTGACCCAGGCACAGATACAGGCCTTTACGCCCTCACAACTGTCCTGGCTGCCTAAGGAAAACCTGCAACAAATGTCCGGTAGCGTGATCGCGCTGCTCACCCCCAAGCAACTGGGGTCGCTGAACGCCGATCAGCTCGCAGTGATGAGTTATCAGCAGCTCGATTCGCTCGCCTATGCGCAAAAACTGGGCTTGCTCTCCAAGGCGCAGGTCGCTGCGATTGATCCGATTACCCTGGGTAGCGTGGACAAATCCACGATCACCAAGCTCAGTGCAGCCCAGATGGGCGCTCTCACGCCACAACAAGTGGCCGCCTTGACACCCACGCAGATCGTTGCGATTGATGCGACCGATATCCGCTCGATGAATCTCGAGCAGATCGCGGCCATGACACCGGCACAAGCAGCCATGCTCACCACGACACAGATTGTCAATTTGGGGACGAAGCTGATTCGCGGGCTGAGCGTAGAGGCACTGGCCAATATGTCGGTCAAGCAGATTGCCAGCCTCAGCGGTACGCAGGTTGCCAACCTCACCATGGAGCAGGCAGATTCGCTCTTGGATGAGCAAGTCTTTGCGCTGGGCAGCAAAGCCGATAACCTGTTCTTCAGTCCGATCGTGCTCGACTTGAACAAGAGCGGAACGCTCAGCGTATCGGTCGACAATGGCACACGGTTTGATCTCAAAGCCACGGGCGGTTTGCTCAAAACCGGCTGGGTCGAATCGGGCGATGGTTTGCTAGCCATGGACCGCAACGGCGACGGCCTCATCAACGACGGTTCAGAACTTTTCGGTAACAGCACCAAACTGTCCAACGGCAAGCCTGCAGCCCATGGCTATGCTGCACTCGCCGCACTCGACAGTAACCGTGATGGGGCGATCAACGCAAAAGATGCCGCCTGGGGCAAACTCAAGCTCTGGATGGACAACAACAGCGATGGCCATACCGATGCTGGCGAACTACTGTCGCTGGCTGATGCCGGAGTCACTTCGCTCAAACTCAATCCCAAAGCCTCTTCCGCAATCGAAAACGGCAACAAAGTCGCGTTGATCAGCAGCTACACCAGCACCGATGGCAGCACATCATTAATGGCCGACGTCTGGTTCCGCACCAAGAGCATCAACGCACCCGAGGTCAAGGTGATTGGCAGCGCCGATCACAGTACCCCGCCGGATCTTGGACCGAGCAGCTAAGCCATCTGGCTTTCTTCACTGATTGGCGCTGAGTCACCGAGGGATCCCCAGCCCCTCTGTTTCCTGTGAAAAATCTTTTCACAGGTTGTCAGCTGATCTTCAGCTTTAATTCAGGCAAGCAAAACGAATTTCAGAGACAATCGCGCCAATAATTGTCACGCAGACAATTCCGCATGGCGGCTCCCCCCTTAGGCCCCACGGCCATCCCTTACCCGATAGTGAGCGCTCGATGACAAAAAATCAGCCCATGAATGAATTCCCTCTGCTTGATCCCAGAGATGGTATTCCTCTGTTTTATCCTTACGTTCCCCCCGAAGCGATTGCCGAAGTGACAGACACACTATCGGGTCGCTGGATCGGACAGGGCCCGAAGGTCGATTTGTTCGAGAAAAAATTCCAAGAAATGTTTCTCGGTCAGCACCAGGCGCTCGCTGTTGGCTCGGGTACGGATGCCTTGCACCTTGCTTATCTGCTGGCCGATGTGAGGGCAGACGATGAAGTGATTGTGCCCGTATTCACCTGCACGGCCACCAACATACCGCTGCTGTATATCGGTGCAAAAATCATTTTTGCTGACATCGATCCGGATACCATGAATATCTCCGTGGCGGATGTCAAACGCAAAATCACCAAAAAAACCAAGGCGATCGTCTGCGTTGATTATGGCGGCGTGCCTTGCGACTACGATGCGCTCAACGCACTCTGTCGTGAGCACCGCTTGTCACTGATCTCGGACGCAGCGCATTCCATCGGCTCGTCCTACAAAGGCCAGATGTCGGGTACCTGCGCCGATTTCACTATCTTTTCTTTTCAGGCGATCAAGACGCTGACCACCGGCGATGGCGGCTTACTGGCCATTCGCGATGCATCGCTGCTTGAAAAAGCCAAACGCCTGCGCTGGTTTGGCATAGACCGCTCTGCCAAGCAAGGCGGCATCTGGGAAAACGATATCGTCGAAGTCGGTTACAAATATCAGATGACGGATATCGCAGCGGGCATTGGACTGGCTGGGCTAAAACATATTCAAGACGTGATCCAGCGCCGAAACGATTTATTCAAGGCGTATGAAACCCACTTGAAGACGTCCCGTGTGCGACTGCTTGGCCATGCCCACACCGATGAGTATTTCACCAGTGCCTGGCTACTGACCATCGTTGTTGACAAGGATCGCATCGCCCTGATGAAAAAATTACGCGAGCGTGGCGTCGAATCGGGTCAAGTTCATTACCGCAATGATCGCTACTCGGTGCTCGGCGGCCGCTGCAGTGATCTGCCCCACATGGACGACATCGAAGACCGCTACTTGGTGCTGCCGCTGCATCCCCGCGTGCGCACCGAAGACGTGGAAAGAATCTGCGGGCTGATTAACGAAGGCTGGTGAGCGTCGGATGAAAATCGCCGTCTGCTTTCGAGGTATCTCCCGCTCCCTGTCGCATACGATAACCTCGATTCGTGACAACGTACTGGCACCGTCGAGCGCATTCGGCGAAGTCCGCGTGTTCACGCATCTGTTCGACCAGAAAACCATCGACAATCCGCGTAGCGGAGAAAAAGGCAGCCTCGACAGTAACGAGCACCAGCTGCTGCCCAGTGACTGGCTTGTACTGGAACCGCCGGGTGAGTGCCTGCAAAAGAATCACTACGATACACTGCAAACTTTTGGCGATCCGTGGAATGATGACTTCGCATCGCTTCGCAATCTGATCCATGAGCTGCATTCGCTCAAGCAAGGCTGGCTGGCAGCGCGCGAGTGGCAGGCAGATGCGTATCTGTTTCTGAGACCGGACCTTCTCTACCATCAGAGTTTTCGGCCGATTCTCGACAGCATTGCCAGCCACCAAAAATCCGGGCTGTGTGTTCCTTTCTGGCAGGGTTGGGGCGGCTGCAATGACCGCTTTGCAGTTGCCACCACCACGGAAGCAGCTCAGGCTTATGCGGAGCGCATCGATCACGCGGTAGCTTATTGTGCACAGACAGCACGAGCGCTTCACGCCGAAGAATTTCTGCTGCATTGCCTCAAGCGTGATCACATTCCTCTCTGGTTCACCACGATCCGAGGCAGTCGGGTACGCGCTCATGGCGCCCTGGCCAGCGAAAATTACAAACTGCTGCGCAAATCCAATATGCCTGCGGCCTGGCACGCGCTCAAAACCCGCTTCGCCGCAGCGTGAGACCGCCCTAATCCAGGCTGTCAGCCGAGGCTGGCACTGGCCCGGAAGCTATAATCACCGGTTTACATCGTACGATTTATAGCGCAAGGATCCCCATGAGCCTCCAATGCGGCATCGTCGGCCTGCCAAATGTCGGCAAGTCGACCCTCTTTAATGCACTGACCAAGGCCGGTATACCGGCAGAAAACTATCCTTTCTGCACCATCGAGCCGAATGTCGGTGTAGTCGAGGTGCCTGATCCCCGACTTGCGCAGCTAGCCGCCATCGTCAAACCAGAACGCATACTCGCCGCGACTGTCGAGTTCGTCGATATCGCTGGTCTGGTCGCTGGTGCTTCCAAGGGCGAGGGTCTGGGTAATCAATTCCTCGCGCATATCCGAGAGACCGATGCCATCGTCAATGTCGTACGCTGCTTCGAAGACGCGAACGTCGTGCACGTCGCGGGCAAGGTCAGTCCGCTGGACGATATCGCGGTGATACAGACTGAGCTGGCGCTGGCCGATCTGGGCACGGTCGAGAAAACCATTCAGCGCGAAGTCAAAAAAGCGCGCTCCGGCGACAAAGACGCTGCGGCATTAGTCGCCTTGCTGGAGCAAGTTCAACTGCATCTGAATGATGCCAAACCCGTGCGGGCAATGGGGCTCGACAAAGAACAGCTGGCGCTCCTCAAGCCGCTGTGCCTGATCACTGCCAAACCAGCGATGTATGTGGCCAACGTGTCGGATACTGGCTTCACCAATAATCCGCTGCTGGATCAGCTCGCCGAGTACGCACAGGCGCAGCATGCCCCCATCGTTGCCATCTGTGCCGCCATCGAAGCCGAGATCGCCGACATGGAAGACGCCGACAAGCAAGCCTTCCTGGCCGATATGGGCATGGAAGAGCCCGGCCTGAACCGACTGATCCGCGCCGCATTCAGTCTGCTCGGTCTGCAGACTTACTTCACCGCAGGTGTCAAAGAAGTGCGCGCATGGACCATTCACCAGGGTGACACCGCGCCGCAAGCAGCCGGTGTGATCCACACCGATTTCGAGCGTGGCTTTATTCGCGCACAGACCATCGGTTTCGATGACTACATCACTCACCGAGGTGAGCAAGGCGCGAAAGAAGCCGGCAAGATGCGTGCTGAGGGCAAGGACTATGTCGTCAAGGATGGGGACGTGCTGAATTTCCTGTTCAACGTCTAAACGGAACAACGGATTCCGGTGGATTTCGCCGGACAGACAAACCCCGTGTAGCTTGGCGCTTGCGGGGTTTTCTGTTCCTTCCTGATCTGCGTTGATCCATTGCAAGCCGGGTATAAACCGGGTACGCTACCGGGTATGGAGTCAAAACCGGGTATCAAAAAACCGGGTATGGCTCGAACCCCGGAGATATGCCCATGCTGACCGATACCCAATGCCGCACTGCCAAGCCTAAGGACAAGCCCTACAAGCTGTCGGACGGAAAGGGGCTGTATCTGGAAATCAAACCCAACGGGGTGAAGGCGTGGCGTTACCGCTTCGAGTTGCGCGAAGGCGATGTCGCCAAAGAGAGCATCTTTGCCATCGGCGACTACGCCGTTGCACCCAGCGGCGAAACTCAGGACGAGGGGCAGGCAAGGCGGGCCGGGCGGCGATTTACCCTGGCCGAAGCGCGGGATGAGCGAATCAAGGCGCGGTCGCTGGTCAAGCAGGGAATCAACCCGGCGCACAACCGGCAGCTTGAGCGCATCAAGCAAGAAAAGGAGAGCGCTACGACCTTCGAGGCCGTGGCGAATGAATGGCTGGCCTTGAGAGATTGGGAAGAAATCACCAAGAAGCGGCGGCTGGACATGCTTACCCGCGTGGTGCTCCCGAAGATCGGATCGCTGCCGGTCAAGAGCATTACCCCGGCGCACATTCTGGATGTGCTGAACACGTCGGCAAAGAAGAACGGCTTGACCGTTGCGGCGGAAGCCAAGCGCACAATGTCTGGGGTCTTTGAATTGGCGGTATCCACTCTGCGGGCAGAGGCCGACCCGGTCTATCCGGTGCGCAAGGCATTGCCGGCCAACAAGACCCAGCACAAGCGCCCCCTCGATCCCGCCGAGATCGGCCAGTTGCTGCGCGACGTGGAAGGGCATGGCGGTCGCCATGAAACCATTACCGCATTCCGCCTCATGTGGCTGACCCTCTGCCGCCCAAGCGAAGCGGTTGAGGCGCGGTGGGATGAATTCGACCTCGACGCGGCAGTCTGGCGTATTCCGGCCGAGCGGATGAAAAAGCGCAAGGAACATGCGATGCCGCTACCCACGCAAGCCGTCGAGATGCTGCGGGCGCTGCACGGACTCACCGGCCGCCATGTTCATCTATTCCCGCATCGTGATGACCGGACGAAGCCGATGGTCGATGCTTCTTTGCGCACCATGCTCAACGTTCTGGGCTGGGGCAAGAAATACAGCCCGCATGCCACCCGAACCACTGGCAGCACGCGGCTAAATGAGTTGGGGTTTTCCTCCGACTGGAT
>JBJTAS010000062.1:0-16682 GCA_046090895.1 Oxalobacteraceae bacterium
CGGGCATTAACCTGGCTGCTGCCATGTTCAACGAAGAACTGTCCTCAGGTCTCAAGGGCAGTGTGTACACCGTCGGCGGTTACACGCAAGTCGCCGGTCTCACTCTGCGCGGCTCCTACGGCTCTGGCTCCAGTGACACGCATGATGGTAGCGGCTACGCGCTCGGCGTCGATTACCCGATTAGTGACGCTCTGGCTGTTGGCTACACATACGCAAAAAGCAGCTGGAACAACACCGTTGCCAACGGGAATACTCGTTCGGACGATACTCCCGGCTCACAAAACACGATCGGTCTGAAGTACTCGATGTCCAAGCAAACTTTTGCTTACGTGACCTACAGCAGCTTCAGTGCTGACACTGCCACCTCAGCCAACCAAACCGGCGGTGGTACAGTGAAATCCGTCAGCATGATCGGCTTGGCGCACTCGTTCTGATCCGAGTGATCCAAAGTTCGTAGTACATAAAAGGCCGCCCTTCGGGGTGGCTTTTTTTCGCCTAACCGAAAGATGAGACAAGTAGCATTTAGTCGTCTGATTGCACTTCTTTCTATAGTGCTCACAGGGTGTGCCGGTTATGCCCCGCATGAGCAACTAGCCGGCCAGGATCGCACTGCGGTGGTCACCGCACTGGGTCAACCGGAGCGTGAAACAATGACTGCCAATGGGAAGAAACTTCACTTCGTGCGTGGGCCAGGGGGGTGGGACACTTATTTCGTCTACCTGGACAACAACGATCGAGTGCTTCGTTGGGAGCAGGTTTTGACGGAGGAGCGATTCGATACTATTAGTTCAGGTATGACAATAGAGCAAGTTATAGACACAATCGGCGTAAGTAAAATCACCAACGGACTAGCCAGAGACAGAGGCTATGTCTGGCACTACCGCTACAAGACTACGCAATGCCGATCATTCGTGATCGAATTTTCGCCGGAGCACGTAGTTCGGAGTGCAGGCTACCTATTTAGAGCCCGTCAGTGCAGATACGTTGGGCGGTAAATCATCTCACTTAGCGTTATTTACACTAATTAATTCTTGAATTAATTTTTAAATTCCATTACTGTAAAAGTAGTGTGCTGTTATACGCGCGGTGCACGTAAGCTAGCGATAGCTCCTACCCCTTCTGGTTGTATTCAGCAGGGGGTTTTCTTTTTTAAGAAATGCAAAATTTGAACTGTGCGCTTTTTTGATTATTATCGACGAAGACAGCTAGACTAGACATTACGGGGTAACGTTACATGATCAGGCGCGCGCTGTCATTACATCCTTGCTTTACCGACCCAGCGAGCTTTCTTGACTGACTGAGTTAAACTGCATTTGTATCAGCCATCGCTGCCTCGCGCGATTATCAAAGAATAACAACAGGAGATAAACCCATGCGTGGTTATATTGAATTTATTGTCCGCTATCGCTGGATCGGTTTGGTACTAGTCCTGATGTCTACGGTATTTCTTCACTTTCGCGGTCAGACACTTACAGTAATCATTGATCCTAACAACATCGTCCCGCGTTCACATCCCTTTGTGGCGACCACGCTAAAGGTCGAAGAGGTATTCGGATCCCGCTATGTTGGCGTGATCGGAATAACGCCTAAAGATGGTGATGTCTTCAATCCGAATGTACTAGCGAAAGTCCAGCGCATCACGGCCAAGCTTCGCGAGACTCCTCGCGTCGTCAAAGCTAATTTGCTGTCGGTATCGGCGCGGCGCGCAAAAGACATTCGTGGCAATGACGATGGCATGGAAGTCCGCCAGATGATGCCCGACGTGCCAACCACACCGGAGCAAATAGCCGCACTGAAGGATGCTCTGCAGCGCAATACTGCCTACATGAATTCAGTGATCTCGAATGATTTCAAAACCATCACCGTTCTTGCCGAAGTGAGAGACGCTACGCCCGCTGAATTAAAAGAAGGAAAGGGCGGCTTTTCGTTCGTGAATAAAAAGATTACCGATATTGTGGATGCTGAACGTGATGATTCTGTAGATATTACTGTCACAGGCTATCCGGCTTTCCTGGCACTACTGGAACAGTATTCTGCCCGCGGAGGCATTCTCCTGCTCATTGCCTTGGGCGTCATCGGGATAGTGCATTACGAAGCTTTCCGCACACTGCAGGGCTTGATTTTGCCGTTGGTGACACCGCTGGTGGCGGTCACTTGGGGCAAAGGCTTCATGGGTCTTGCGGGTGTGCCGCTCGATATTTTTAATATGTCGACACCCATCTTGATTCTTGCGGTGGGTGCAGGACACGCGGTGCAGATGCTCAAGCGCTACTACGAAGAATATAACTTACTTCGCCAGGACAGCCACCTGACCGCACGTGAGGCCAATCACCGGGCCGTTGTTGAATCTATAGTCAAGATCGGGCCGGTCATGCTGGTCGCTGGCCTCGTGGCAGCAGCAGGCTTTCTGTCGTTGATGATTTTTGACATTGTCTCGATACGCGTGTTTGGCGTGTTCGCTGGCATTGGGGTCTTATCGGTACTTTTCATTGAGATGACTTTCATTCCAGCACTGCGCGCCATCCTGCCCCCTCCCGGGGAAAAGGAAGCACGAATGGAGAGAGAAGAACGGGTGTGGGATCGCATCACCGGCTTCTACGCCGATACCATGCTGGGTCAGCGCCGTCGCTATATCTTCATCATCACCGGCGTGATCATCGCTGTATCTGCCGTCGGCATGACACAACTGCGAATTGAAAGCGCCTTGAAGAAATACTTCGATCCTGACTTGCCTTTGCTAGTCGCAGATAGAAAGCTCAATGAAAGGATGGCCGGAACTAACAATGTCTACCTGATGATCGAGGGCGACAAGCCTGATGCGATCAAGGATCCGGCAGTGCTGCGCGCCATGGATGAGCTACAGACTTTTGTCAGTAACCAACCCAATATCGGCAAGGTAATCTCGATTTCCGAGTTCATCAAACGCATGAATCAGTCCATGAACGCTGACAAGCCGGAATTTTTCCGTATTCCGGACAAGCAGGAGACGATTGCCGAATATCTGCTGCTTTACTCGATGTCGGGCGAGCCGGGGGATTTTGATCCTTACGTCGATTATGATTATCGACTGGCAAACATGGTGGTCTTTTCGCACAGCGACAGCACGATCGACTTGCACCTGCTCTGGCGAGACGTGCAGGAATTTGTAGCAAAAAAGTTCCCCCCTAATGTAAAGGTCAACCTGGGCGGCAGTGTCGCACAGAGCGCCGCCATTACGGATGTGATCGTCAAAGACAAGATTCTTAATGTGATTCAGATCGCCAGCGTGGTCTTCATCGCTGCCGCCTTGGTGTTCCGCTCGTTGGTGGCAGGCTTGCTGGTGATATCGCCATTACTTTTGTCGGTCCTGGTCAACATGGGATTGATGGGTGTGCTAGGGATGCGATTGAACGTACCCACTGCGCTCACCTCGGCGCTGGCGATCGGCATTGGCGCCGATTACGCGATTTACATGCTGTTCAGGCTGCGAGAAGAAATCGCCAAAGGTACCGAGGTAGATACCGCCTTCCGCAAAGTACTAAAAACCGCGGGCAAGGCCTGCTTGTTTGTTGCCTCTGCAGTCGCTGCCGGATACGCAGTACAGGCGGGTTCGCGCGGCTACTACCCCCACACCTGGAACGCGATTCTTATCGGAACGGCCATGCTGGTGAGCGTGACTGCGGCCCTGACAGTGATGCCGGCGCTGGTGCTCAAATTTCGACCTAAATTCATTTTCGGAGAAAACAACATGAACGATTCCGGCAATAGCACCAAACCCGTGGGCGCTACGGTGGCTGCTGTCGCAGTGGGTGTCCTTCTTTCCATGGCCATGCCGCGCTCTGCATGGGCAGCCTCTGCAGTCGAGATCATGGAAAAGAATTTCGTCGTAGGTAAATATGCCGACTCCACCGCCGAAACCACGATGACGCTCACCAACAAATCAGGCCAACAACGTATCCGCAAAACCTTTGGAACCACCAAGCTGGAACCCAACGGTCTTGACAACAAGCGCATGACACGCTTCTTAGAGCCCGCTGATGTGAGGGGTACAGTATCGCTGCTGGTCGAGCACTCGGAAAAGGATGACGATATCTGGATTTATCTCCCAAGCGTTAAGAAAGTTCGCCGTCTGATTTCTTCAAACAAGAAAGATAGTTTTGTCGGTACCGATTTTTCCTACGGCGATGTCATTGGCCACAAGGTCAAGGAGTGGAACCATACCCTGGTGAAAGAAGAAGATGCCGACGGCAAACCGTGCTACGTGATCGAGTCCATCCCCAAAGATGCCACCATCAAGGCCAACACCGGCTATTCAAAGCGAATCACGTGGATTCAAAAAGATAATTTCGTCACGATCAAATCCTCTTTTTATGATGAAGCCGGTGAGCTCTTGAAGGAGGCACGCTACAGCCACTACAAAGAAGTCGATCCCGTCAAAAAGAAATGGCAGGCCGGGGTACTGGAAGCTCGCAACGTACAA
Organism: Oxalobacteraceae bacterium; assembly: GCA_046090895.1. Taxonomy (GTDB): domain Bacteria; phylum Pseudomonadota; class Gammaproteobacteria; order Burkholderiales; family Burkholderiaceae_D; genus Pernthalerella. The sequence continues at coordinate 4,460 of JBJTAS010000062.1, forward strand.
ACGGGTCATAGTACAAATATCACCATCGATAATTTCAAGGTAAACGTGGGCGTCAAGGATGATTACTTCACTACCCGCTATATGGAACAGCAGTGATTTCTTCAGTAACCACCGCATCTCGTGCAATGGGCTTCTGCATGCGCACGCTGCGCTGCTGGCTGGCGCTGATCTTCATCTTATTGCCGATCGCTGTCAGCGCGCAGGCCGGCACCGAGCCCTTACTCGCACCGCCAGAGCAGCCCTCGGGCGGTGAGGGCGGTGCAGCGCTCTCTGTGCTGGACAAAGCGGGACTTACCGGTTCCCTGCGTGGTGCCTACTGGAGTTCCAACCGACTGCTGGACGACCGCGAGCATGTGGGCACGGCATCTACTTGGCTCAAACTGGACAACCGGCTGGGTGGCGGCTTTGGCGTATTTGCTGAGGGTTATGCTTCACGTGAGGATTTACGGAGCGAGGGCAGCTCGCCATCCCGACTGCGCGAAGCATATTTCGATGCTCGCTTCGGACAACTGGATCTCCGCTTGGGCAAGCAGATCATCGCGTGGGGCCGCGCCGATCGGCTTAACCCGACCGATAATCTCACCCCGCGCGATGCCACCTTGCTGGCAGCAGACATTGATGAAGATCGAATGGGCTCGGTCGCCGCCAAAGCGGCCTGGAACATCAACGCCTCGACGAGCCTGATCGGAGTGTGGCTGCCCTCGTTCCAGCCCAACCGTGTTGCTCGAAGAAACGGTATTCGGGAGCAGGTGCCAGACGATCAACGCAACTGGGCGGTGAAGCTCGACCGCTCTGGTAATGCATTCGACTGGTCCGTATCGTATTATGAGGGACGTGATCTGTCCGGCGATCTGGGTCAAGACTATGTGCTTCGCTACTACCGCACTCGCGTCATCGGCGGCGATGCGGCCACTACCATAGGCTCGTGGCGTATCGCACTCGAATCCGCCTTCACCCGCACCGAGGATCCTCAAGGTACACTTGCATATCTAAAAAATCCCTTCACTTACACCGTACTAGGTGTCGAAAAAAATTTTGGCGACAATACCAGCGCAATCATACAAATCTTCAATCGCACAGTGCTTAATTATCAGCGCCCCGATGATAACGAGCGGCTACATGCAGTGCTGACCTCGCAATTAGATCGTCGACAGAACGGCGTCAGCGTCCGCGTGGCAAAGAAATGGATGAATGAGACTCTGGAGACAGAATTCTCTGGCTTGCGATTAATCGAACGCAGCGGCTATTCTTTACGGCCTCGGATGGTTTATTTATGGAGTGATCGAATAAAATTACTCACAGGTTATGAATATTTCAATGGCAGTGGCGAGACAATCTATGGACTACTTCATAAAAACTCGACTCTGTTTGCCGAGATGCGACTTTATTTCTGATCTCAGCAGCTGTTTTAACGCCACACTGGTAAAAAAATAGCCAGAATTTTTGATAAATAAAATAAAGAAATACCCACCCCCTTACCGCCGCACCAAAAACCGCCTCTCCTCCTCCATCAACCCCCTAACCGCCTCCATATCACCCAGTGTGCGAGCCTGTTTCATATCGCGCCAGTCATAGCTGCGGTTCGTCGTTCTGTCGAACACGATGTCATTAATCCAGTACGCCTGCATCATGTAGGACGCCAGCAGCGTTCCCCGCTGTTCGGGCAAATGAAACAGGTTGACGCCACTGCTGTAACGCTCTGCGGGCGATGTACAGCCCAGCGCTTCTTGCATCAGCGTGGGCACGATGTCTTGATGCAGTGAGAGCCTGGTTTCACGACGTGCAGCGAACTGCCCCGGCGCCATGACCAGCAGCGGTGTCTGAGTCTGCCAGCGCGTGAAATTACTGCCATGCCCCCAGTAGCCTAGCCCGTTCTCGTTGAACTCTTCGGCATGGTCGCCGGTGATGACGACCCAACTGGTGTCGAGTACCCCAGATTTGCGTGCCGCATCCAGCACCCGACCTAGCAGCGCGTCAGAATAGAACAAGCTGTTGTGATAATCATTCTTGTACGGCAGCTTGTCTGCCTGCTTGTCGAGTGCGAAACCACCTTTCAGGGTGGGTAGCGGCTTGAAGCGCGCGTATGCCTCCGGGTAGGTATAGGGTGAATGCGACGAGGTCAGAAAGACAAAATCAAACCTCGGTGCGGTCGTAGTGCGCTGTAGCGATGCCAGGTATTTTTCTACCACCTGCTCGTCTGATTTTTCTGTATGCATCTGAGCCTCTGGCACGCGAGCAAAAAATAATTTGCCCAACGAGAAGCCATCCAGACTACTCGAGGTGAACACGCTGCTGTGGTAACCCTGCTGATGCAGTGTCTCGGTGAAGACACTGGGATACCGCGCTGGCGAGGTCTTGAACAGTTCAAAATAATTCGGATGCAGGCCGTACATCAGACCGAATAGCCCTGGCACCGTCACTGCGCCGCTGGACAGATGTTTCTCAAAACGTGTGGCGCGTGCTGCGAATGCGGACAGACGAGGCATGATCTCGGGCGTCATGCTGTCTGCCTGCCAGCTCTCGACAACAATCATCAGGATCGATGGTGGCGTCTGCGACGGCGTGCACTCGGGTTTTTGCAATGGGTACTGCACGATGCCGCCTGCCTGGTCGACGACTCGGGTGACGTGGCCCCGGCTGGCGGGGAACATCTCAGGCCACCAGTCGCTGATGTGCTGCGCCTGGCTTGCGCTTTCCACCGGATAGTACAGAGGCATGTAAGGTCGGTAGCCCGTGATCTCTTCACGCGTGAATTGGGCCGCCCAGATATGGATGACAGAATTCGCAGACAATCCGGCGGGCATCAGCAACAGGCCGGCTGCAAACCAGGGTAGATGGCGCCGCGTACCGGTGCGACGTGCGGCGTACAGCCACAGGAGCAAGCCCAGCACCAGCAGCGCGATGGCGCTGGTCAGCACGAGCACGAAGGGTGGGATGCCCATGCCTCGAAAATCCAGCAGGAACATACGCACCATCAACCAGTCGAGATGGAAGCGATACAGCTGAAAAACGGCCAGGTCGATGACCAGATACATCAGCCAGACCCATCCCAGCACCGGCAACAACCAGCGCAGTGGACCGAGCAGGTTCAGTGGCAGCAGCAGCAGACTGGTGATCATCAGCAGGCTGCCGTAGTAGCCCGCGATGCTGATCTGATAGACCCAGGGCAGCACGCCCGCTGCAGCTGGCGCCTCTCTCAGAAACAGTGCGACCACGCCTGCGGTCAAGAGGCACAGGTAGAACGTGAGTTTGATCTGATCGTTGAGGCGCTGTTTCATTGACATGCACGGGCAGGATGCTGCCGGATTATATGCCCGATGGCATGCCTGACGATCTGCCCCTACGACGCAGCGCCGCGCGGGGTGGCTGCGTTCAGCTCAGTGCAGCTTATTTTTTGTAATCCGCGCAAACAATACGAAACACGCCTTTGCCCGCCGGGTTGCGATTCACGCTTTGCCAGTCGCTGGGCGTGTTCACGGTGCCCATCATTTCGCCGGTCAGGCGGGGGCCCGAATACGCCACATAGCTGGTGAAACGTCCCTTCTCATCCATGCAGTCGTATTCCTTGTGCAGCTTCATCGAGAGCATGCCCTCGGGCGATGCGTTGCGATAGTTTTGCATCTCCCACACGCGGCGCAGTCGGCCATGGTTCTCTACGGTGGCCGGGTCCATGTAAAAAAAGGTGCCGCGAATGTTCTCGAATACTTTGACCCATTCGGCATGCGCCGGTGAACAAAGGCTGATCAGCAAACAGGTCGCCAACAAAGGTTTTTTCATGGTTTTTATTCTCCTGACAATTACCTGGGCGCGCCGCCCAGTATCCATTTTGCGATGATCAACGCATCTGCCTGCGCAAGTGCCTCGTAGGCAGGATGGGGCACATTACCCCAGCGGCCCGCACTGCCCGCGCGTATCCGCGCGGCCAGTTCTGTCTCTGCGGGCTTGCCTTTGTAGCGCCGTGCGATGTCCTTGAGCGACGGCCCGATGGTGTTGGCGTTAAGCTCATGACAACTGCCGCATGAGTTGGCGTCAAAGGCAAGTTGCCCAGCTTTGAGGTCTGCGGCACCAGCCGGGGCAAGCGCGAGCAGGGTACCCGCGGCCAGCGCCGCGATGCATGTTAATTGGATAATGGATTGGTTCATCTTGGCTCTCCTCGGATCGCAGTAAAGATAAGGCGATTAACGCACTGCCTGGAGCAGAAAACCTGTAACCAGATCAAAACTTCCAAAAGTTTGAAAGAAAGTTTGAGCGCAAGCCACCGCAGTGGGTCGCCGACTCGGCAGCCGGCGAGCGACGCTGCCAGATCAGCAGATCAGGGGTTCTCTTCGGCTTGGCCGGCCGCTGGGGCTTCAGCGGATGCGGCAGCCTCGACTTCTGAGGTGTCAGCCGGTGCGGGCGCGGGAGGGGGCGCCGATGCCCCGAAGCTGGGCATGGCCTTGCCAATCTTGTGAATGCTGCCCTGAAGCGAGCCACCCTTTTTGATCTCCATCTCGGCGTAGGTGATGGAGCCAGCGATCACACCGGAGGATTCGACCACCAGCGTGCGGTTTGCGACGGTGGTGTCGGTCAGGGAGCCTGCGACTTTGATATGGTTGGCCGTGGTTTTGCCGTCAACGGAGCCATTGGTCTGGATGGCGATCACGTCTGCCGTGAGCTGGCCTTGCAGTTTGCCATCGACGCTGGCCACGCCGGGTACGGTCATGGTGCCTTGCATGAATACGCCGTCGCCGACAAACAAGGATCCGGGAGGGTTGGTATCAGCCATAGTGTCTTTATCGTCTTGGGTTGAGAAGAAATCCCTGCTCGATACCGCCAATGACGCTGCGATAGTGCATGATACAAGTTTTGATGTCTTTACACTACTTTTCCTGACAAAGTTGTCATTACTGCCAATTTGGAAATATTCTGAATGATTCCCCCTCGATTACTGCTTTTCGCGGGCCATGCTGGTACCGGCAAGACCACGCTGGCCAAGCGCGCCATGCCGGTGCTCGCAGCGCGCGGCGGCAAGGATTTTTTCTTCCTCGACAAAGACACTGCTTACGGCTTATTCAGCTCGCACGTGATGGGGCTCCTGACTGGCAATCCGGCCGACCGCGACAGTCCCACCTATCTGCAAAATCTGCGCGACCGCGAGTATGCGGGCCTGCTCGACATCACCCGCGAAAATCTGGAACTCGGATCGCAGGTTCTGCTGGTGGGCCCTTTCACGCGTGAGCTGACGGCGGGGAAGTTTTTTGATCCGGTGCAGCTGGGCATGCCTGCTGGCACGGTGTGCCGAATCGCCTGGATAGACCTCTCGACCGAGGAAGCCAAACGCCGCATCGAAAAGCGCAATGATGCGCGCGATGCGTGGAAGCTCGCCCACTGGGATGACTACCTCAAGCGCCGCGTCGAGCCACCGGTACATCCCGCGCTGCGCCGCTTCGACAACCAGCAGGTGGATGACGCCGAATTCGAGGCGCTGATCTCCCACCTGCTTGCTTGAATCGCGTCAGGATCAGTCCAGTGCCTGATAGACGAGTGTCTTGATCATGCGCCGGTAGTACTGACGCGACGCGCCCGGCGTCTGCGCCATCATCAGGCCGATCAGCTGCTCTTTAGGATCGACCCAGAAAAACGTGCCGCCGTAGCCGCCCCATGCGTAGTCGCCCTCGGAACCATGCACGCCGGCGATGCCCGCGCCCTGACGCACCATGAAGCCCAGACCGAAGGTATATCCTTGCACGCCCATCAGTACTTCGCCGGGCTGCACGGGTGTGGCAATCTTCGAACCCAGATGATCGGAGGTCATCAGCGCCACCGTGGAACGCGAGAGATAGCGGCGGCCATCCAGCGTGCCGCCGTTGAGCATCATCTGGCAAAACCGCAGATAGTCGTCTGCCGTGGTCGAGATACCCGCACCCCCCGAATCATTGCCCATGGTGCGCGTCACATCGAGTACGAGGTAGTAGGGCTGGCCGGTCAGCGGGTCGATGCGAAAGGGCTCGGCAAGACGTGAGGCCTTGGCGGCCGGCACCACGAAGCTGGTGTCTTTCATGCCCAGTGGCTTGAGCAGTTTTTCATCCATCAGGTCACCGAGCGTTTTTTTGGTGATCACTTCCAACACACGACCCAGCAAATCCGTGGACAAGCTGTATTCCCATGTCGTGCCCGGCTGCCAGAGCAGCGGCGCTTTTGCCAGCGCCTCGACCTGCTGCTCGGGTGTCAGCGTGATCCATTTGCCCTGCACCTCGTTAGAGAACAGACCCGCTTCCAGATACGGGCCCTTGATTGCCGGGAAGCGGCTGAACTCTGCGTAGCTGATGCCCGAGGTATGACGCAGCAAATCATGGATCGTGATCGGCTTTGCTGCTGCCACCCGCTCGCTATTGCCATCGGCAGAATTCGACAGCACCTTCATGCTAGCCATCGCCGGGAAAAATTTTGATACCGGATCGGTCAGCTGCAGCTTGCCTTCCTCGACCAGCATCATCGTCAGCACGGACACCAGGGGCTTGGTCATCGAATACGCGCGGAAGATGGCGTCGCGCTTCATGGGTTTACCCGATTCCTTATCCTGAAAGCCGAGCACGTCGGCCTGTACGATCTTGCCCTTGCGCGCGACCAGCACCACCACTCCCGGCATGCGACCGGCGTCGACTTCTGCCTGAAACAAGGACCGCACACGACCTAAGCGCTCAGCGGACAAGCCCTGCGATTGGGGCGATGCTGCCGACAGGTCGGCTGCCTGCAGCGACGGTGCCGTGGCAAAGCAGCAGGTAAGAAAGCTGGCCGCCACGGCCAGATGACGAAGCAGGCGCTGGGTCATGAAGGTCTCCTGTTGGGAATCTGGTGGGTGGGTCAATCGGATGGGTAGGTCATGCAGCGTGGCTTCTTAGCCAGGCTTTGCGCAACTTTGCGGCTGCCAAGGGTTTCTCGCGCGGCTCCAGCGCCAGCTGGGGTGCCGCATCCGACTCGAGCCTCAGCGAGAAATGCATCAGCTCATCGCGACGGAAAGCATGGACTGAGATGGTGTCGCCGACTCGATAACGCTGCAGCAAACCATCGATATTGTCTGAGGTGACGCGCAGGCCATCGATCGCCACCAGACTATCCCCGGCCGACAGACCCGCCTTGTGCGCCGCGCCGCCTTCATGCACCGCACCGAGCTTGCACTGCGCGCCATCACGCTGAGTTCGCACGGCCAGGGAGGGCGCTGTCACTTTGCGACGATCAGGCATCTCGATGCCGAACGATGCGAATACCTCGGCAAGCGGCAGATCGCGCGTGCCGCGCACTGCCAGATCAAAAATCGGCTTGAGCTTCAGACCGCTGACCTCGTCGAACAAGGCCTCGACATCCTGTTCGCTGAGACCTAGCCCGCCTTTGGCGGAATAGAAGTGGCGACCGTAACGGCGCCACATGGCGCGCATCACGTCATCCAGCGAGCGACGACCCTGGGTATCGCGGCGGATGATCAGATCCAGCAGCAGCGCCACCAGCGAGCCCTTGGCGTAGTAACTGACGATCGCATTCGTCGCGTTTTCATCCTGCCGGTAATACTTGGTCCAGGCATCGAAGCTGGAGTCGGCGACGCTCTGCTTTAAGCGGCCACTGCCACGCTGGACATTATTGAGAGTCTTTTCGATCAGCTTGAGATAAGCACCGCTGTCGATCACACCCGCGCGTAACAGCATGAGATCGTCGTAATAACTGGTGAAGCCCTCGAACAGCCACAGCAGCGTGGTGTAGTTTTCCTGAGTCAGATCATACGGTGCGAACACAGCCGGTTTGATACGCTTGACATGCCAGGTATGAAAATACTCATGACTGCACAGACCAAGAAAGCCGCGATACGCATCACTCATGTCGGCCTGACCTATCACCGGCAGATCATTGCGGGCACAGATGAGCGCGGTCGATGCGCGGTGCTCAAGCCCGCCATAGCCATCACCCACCGCCAGCGTGAGAAATACATAGCGATCCATCGGCGCTGCTTTTGACGCCGGCTCAAAAAATGCTATCTGCGCCTCGCAGATTTTTTTCAGGTCTGCTGCAAGGCGCGCCTTGTCCAGTTGAGGGACACGCCCGGTGATGGCCATTTCATGCGGCACGCCATGCGCATCAAAGCGAATGAGCTCGAACTCACCCATCTCGACCGGATGATCGATCAGTTCATCATAGTCGCTGGCGATATAGGTGCCGAAACGATGGCGGCGCGCCTTGTGCTCGGGCAGTGAGGTGGCGACACGCCATGCGGCATAGGCCTCACCTTCCGGGGGCTGAATATCGACGATGTGCGGCAGTGATTCTTTGCCGTGCACTTGCAGGAACACGCTGGTCCCATTGAAAAATCCATGCGTCGGGTCGAGGTGGGCAGCGCGTACCGATAAATCCCACGCATACACCTGATACTGAATTTGCAGCTCACCCTTGCACGCCGCCGCTTGCCAGCAGTGCTTGTCGAGTTTTCTCAGACGCAGCTTGCGATCGTCGCAGCGGGCGCTGATGCTGACGATGTTACGAGCGAATTCGCGAATCATGTAACTGCCGGGAATCCAGGCGGGCAGTGAGACACGCTGGCCCTCGGCGGCAGGTTTGGCAATCGTCAGCGTGACCTCAAACAGGTGCAGCGCTGGATCAACCGGGATGATCCGGTACTGCACCGATTCGCGGCGAGTGGCCATCAAGCTCTCACATTCACGACTAAACGCCCTTTGACCGCACCGGCGAGGATCTTTGGTGCCCAGTCGAGCGACTGCGCGAGGGTGATTTCTTGCGTGATTTTTTCCAGGGTGTGCGGCTTGATTTCACTGGCCAGATTCGACCAGGCGTCTAGCCGGCGCTCACGCGGCGCCATCACGCTATCCACACCGATCAGCTTCACACCACGCAGAATGAACGGCGCGACTGTCGCTGGCAAATCCATGCCCTGCGCCAGACCACAGGCAGCCACCGTCGCCCCATAGCGGCACTGGGCAATCGCATTCACGAGTGTGTGGGAACCGACCGAATCGACAACACCGGCCCAGCGCTCTTTTTGCATCGGCTTGCCCGGAGCCGACAGCGCGGCACGGTCAATGACCTCGGCCGCACCCAGTGATTTCAGGTAGTCCGCCTCGGCCAATTTGCCAGTGGACGCGACGACGTTGTAGCCACGCGCGGCGAGGATCGCCACTGCGACACTGCCCACGCCGCCCGACGCGCCCGTGACCAGTACCTCGCCATGCTCGGGCTTGACGCCGCACTCAGCCAGCGCCATCGCGCATAGCATCGCGGTGTAGCCTGCGGTACCTATCGCCATGGCGGTGCGGGTGGACATATCGTGCGGCAGGGGTATGAGCCAGTCGCCTTTCAGTTTGGCGCGCTTGGCCAGACAACCCATGTGCACCTCACCCACCCCCCAGCCGTTGAGTACAACAGAATCGCCTTCCTTCCATGACGGATGGCTGGAGGCCATCACTCTGCCCGCACCATCGATGCCCGGCACCATCGGCCATGTACGCACGACCGGCGATTTACCGGTGATCGCGAGCCCGTCTTTGTAGTTGATGGTTGAGTAGTCCACCGCAACCGTGACATCGCCATCAGCGGGCAGCTGCGCATCGTCGAGCTGAGTGAGTTCGGCGCGCGTGCTGCCGTCTTCGTTTTTGTTCAGCAGAATGGCCTTGAACATGCAATCTCCTCGTATTTTTTTGATGGACTGATTATTTTATCGAGGCTAGCCGAGATTCCAGCGCCTTGGCATCTATCGCGCCGGGTACTCGCGAGCCATCGGTAAAGAAAATTGTCGGCGTGCCCGTGACTTTGAGCTTTTTGCCTAACTCCACGACCTTGTCGACCGAGGCATTTGGGTTGCAGGAATCGGGCGCGGCTGCTGGCGTTTTACCGTTCACCATCCAGTCATCCCACACTTTGGCCTTATCGGACGAGCACATGACGTTTTTTACTTTGGCGCGCGAATCGTCACTCAGGATCGGATATAAAAAGGTATAGACCGTGACGTCCTTGGTGTCGGCCAAGGTCTTGCGGAAACGCTTGCAGTAACCGCAGTTGGGATCTTCAAACACAGCGATCACGCGTTTGCCCGTGCCCTTCACACTCTTCACGGCGAGATCTAAAGGCAAATCAGCAAACCGGATACGGTTGATCTCATCAAGCCGTGCCTGCGTCAGATCGCGCGAGGTCTCGGCATCGAGTATGCGACCAATAAAGACGTATTTTGCCTCTGCATCAGAATAAATGATTTCACTGCCAACCCTAACCTCGTACAAACCGTTGTAGGGTGTCTTGGCAACCGACTCAACCTGCGTGCCTTCCCCCAGCCGTTGCTGCAACAGTTTTTTGATCTTGTCTTCGACACCTTGGGCCCATGCCGACAATGCGGGCAGCAGCAGGGCGACAAGAAGAAGGCGTTTGAATGAATTCAGGCGTGTCATCAGGTTCTTTCGTTGGCGGATGAGTGATGCGAACGGCCCAATGCCTGCGACACTAGCCGTTGTTTGATAAAAGGCAGCTTGTTCAATAAACCCATGCCCGCGTTGCGGAGCATCTTGACGGGCAGAAGCTCAGACGCGAACAAGCGCTGTAAAACATCGGTGGTTAGCTGCATCAGCAGCACATCTTCTTTGCGCAGACGGGCATACCGCGCCAGCAGTCGATCATCACCACAGTCTGCGTCGCGACCTTGCGCTCTCAACGCCGCCAGCAAGGCATCGATATCGGCAAAACCCAGGTTCATTCCTTGTCCGGCCAGCGGGTGCACGACATGGGCCGCATCACCGAGCAGTGCTACCCGATGCGCAATCAGCGAATGCGCGCGAATCAGCCGCAGAGGAAATGCGCGCGGTGTCGCTGGCGGCAACAGGGTGAAATCTCCCAGCGTCTGGCCGGTAAGCGCTGCCAGACGTTCTCCAATGCGCTCGGCTGGCTCGGCTAACAACTGATCGGCCAGCGGGTCTGGCGCCGACCAGACCAGCGATACCCGATGACCGGGTAATGGCAGTAAAGCCACAATGCCCTCAGACCCGAGGAACCACTGGCTGGCCACGTCATGATGAGGGCGGGTGCATGAAAAATTAGCGACGACAGCTCGCTGATGATATGACCGATAGTCCATGCCGATATCGACCTGAGCACGCACCCAGGAATTCGCGCCATCTGCACCGAGCACCAACGATGCACGGACCTTGCTGCCATTGTCGAGCGTGACCTCGGCGTGCTGATTAGTCCGCGAGAGCGCGACCGCGCGACCACGGAGCTGGGTCACGCCGTTTACAAAACGCAGTGCATTATCAAGCGCCTGATTGAGGTTGCTATCCTCAACAATCCACGCGAGCGCGCCGACACGTGCACCATAGGCATTGAATTCCAGATGACCCCGCGTGGCGTCATCACCCTGCACCGCCATTGCATCGACCGGCGCAATGCGGCTGGCGTCCATCGCATCCCAGACCTTGAGCGACGATAGCAGCCGGTGAGCAACGTGATTCAGTGCGTAGACCCTCAGGTCCCACGGCGCGTCAGTAGCACCCGCAAAGGCCATACCCTCGCCCTCGGGCGAGAGCAGCGCCACCCGATAACCTTCTCGTGCCAATGCCAGCGCGCCAGCCTTGCCCACAGCGCCACCGCCGATTACGCAAATATCACAATCAGTGCTCATAGTTGAACTTGTCTTCGTCCATCGGGGGATTATAGCCTTGCAGCGCGGTAGCTTTTCAGGCGTGGAATGTTTTGCTATACTCCCGCCTCTTGGCCTGGTAGCTCAGTCGGTAGAGCAGAGGATTGAAAATCCTTGTGTCGGTGGTTCGATTCCGCCCCGGGCCACCACAAATACCTAAAGGCCAACTGTTCGCAGTTGGCTTTTTTGTTTACTAGGATCGGTGTGGGGACTGTCCCTGGTTTGCCCTCCAAGCCAAGTTCATGCAGCCTTGGGGTCAACCATGGAAGAAGCGCCGCGCGTCATTATCATCGCCGGCCCGAATGGGGCAGGAAAAACTACTTTCGCACGCGAATTTCTCCCACACGAAGCGGACTGCCCAGTTTTCGTCAATGCCGATCTGATTGCTGCTGGAATAGCACCTTTTGCACCTGAAGCAGCCGCAGTGCGTGCCGGGCGACTCATGCTTGAAGAGCTGTCCCACCATTTCGCAGCGCGCGAAAGTTTCGCCTTTGAGACCACACTTTCAGGTCGAGGGTATCTTCGCTTGATAGAGAAATGGCAAGCTGCAGGATACCGAGT
>JBJTAS010000063.1:0-32388 GCA_046090895.1 Oxalobacteraceae bacterium
ATTATTCTCACTCAATCTGGATCAGTTTTTAAGCGCAGGTCAAGTGGCATTACCAAGTTTGGTACATGAGGGCGAAATGCCGTCGTAAATCACTACATTTTCGGTGTTTTGCAAGTTACCGTTAGTGCCAGATAAGCTGAGTTGCGTATCGTTAGTCACTCCTCCGTTACTCACCGTACCGGTGATGCTCCCAAAATCGTCCGTGACTGCCGTAATAGCAATGGCCGAATTCAAAGCAAATTCCACTGAGATTGGTAGTGAATAAAAATTGATAGTGCCGTGGTCGTTCTCCGTCTGAATTTGCGCCAACTTTTCGGCAGAGACGACTATTCCGAGCACAGCCTCCGAGAAAATCTCCCCCTCGTCGCCCGTACTATCTTTTTCGTCATTCATCAACACATCGAGCCGGTGCCCTGCCTCTTCCAGCAGTGCAGCAGTGATGTCGTCCGGAGAGGCTCCCGCGTCTAACCAGTCGCTGTTCAGATAGACCACGGGCGTTCCATCTGGCCCTTGCGCCGCAAAAGCCGCCCTTGCCACTCCCATAATCTCGGCCGAGAGTAATTGCACTCTCAGTTGCAGTCCCTCGCCCCGCAGAGTGCTCTGCAGTGCTTGATACGCGCCTTCCCACGCAGCAGCATCGGCGATGTCGCGGCCAAATGATTGCTCAATGATCTACCTAAAATCTTCACGAGCTGGCAGCTCGCGAAGAGTGTCGGTGGCTTTTTGTAAAGCGTTTCGAAGCTCTGGGCTAATGGTTGACGGCGGAACGAACATCGCACTTGCTGCCACGTCAGGTTGCGTTGCTTGGTTGCTGTCCGTCGCCACCGTGGGTGTGTTGTCGGTCGTAGTGGCACTGGCTGGCAGCTCTGTTGTGTCAGCGGTGCAGACGGCAGTTGCGTTGGGCGGGCTTACATCTGAAGTTGGCGCAGTCGTTTGCGTGGTAGGGGTAGTTGAAGTCTGAGTAGATTGGTCAGTGGTGGTTGTGTCTTTAGCAGATGCATCAACTAAGGCAAGCGGATCAATAATTGCCGCCGCATCAAACAAAAACCGCTGCTCCAGCGCGCGCAGCAAAGTCGCTGGCCGCTTTTTGCGGAGTTTCGGTTTCAGTCGGTGTAATTCTGATGCGCCCATTACTTTGCCTTGCACCGTTTCACGCGGTGATAATTAACTATAGAAATAGGAACGATTGCTTGCGGGCCCGTAATGCGGGGTGACGAAGGGCTTTCACCTCGAATAACGAGTACAGATCTAGCTTTTAACTTTTAAAAGGGTAAATCAATTTCCGTAAGGAATGTTGCTGATTTACGCAAAAAACTGCCGAAATTTCAAAGCCTTGCGACTTACTTACAAAAGTTGCTTTTTCATTTACTTGATTGTTTATTTGCATACAGGTCGGTTTTTTTATCCTGAAAGTAGTTTTATTTTTGCAATGATATAAATCTGGAATAATCCCGGCCTGGCGCGCCTGACACCCGATGTCGGCTATTGCTTACATTGGAGGGCAACAATGATGCTGTTCGAACAACTTTTTCTTCGAAAAGGTTTTAATTATTCATTTAGCTAGAAACCGCATGTTTTTGGTGAAAATTTGCCAAAAAACTTTATAATGACCAGTTCCTAAAAGATTGCCATAACGCAACAGCATTCCGCGAATAACGAGGGGGAACGTCATGCAGCTGATGTGGGTTTCCGGTCCGACCGGCCATGTCCGTACGGTTTCGATCACAGCACGCAAAGTGTTGGTCGGCACGTGCGCAGTTGCTTTTGCACTGGTGGCAACGGGCTTTCTTCTATATCTCGTGGGCTTCAAGATCGCTATCGAGGTGCGTCCCGAACTCGCGCGCAGCCTTGGTGGCGTGACGACCGAAGCCGAGCAGCTGCGTATGGAGTCCGCCTACCGTGAGCGCCTGGCCAAGCTGCAGGGCATGCTGGATGCGACAGCGCAAGATATCCGTCAATTGCAAGCGCTGAAAAACCGCTTCATGGAAATTGCAACCCCTGCTCCCATGCGCGAGAAGCGCGGCAGCAACGAAGACGGCAAGGGCGGTCCTCTGCTGCCGACCAGCCACTCGGGGTTTGCCTCGAACCAGCCCCTGGCCAATTCATTTGAAGACGCCGCGCAGGAAATCAGGCAATTCCAGAAAGTCGTCGGTAGCCTTCGCGACGACTGGGATCGTCAGCTGACCTGGCTGCAAACGCTGCCTACCGGTATTCCGATTTCAGGTGATTTCAGGGTGACTAGCGGCTTTGGCATGCGCAATGATCCCTTCACCGGCATGCTGGCACGGCACGAAGGTTTGGACTTTACGGCGTCCAGCGGCACATCGATTGTCGCGACGGCCGATGGTGTGGTTACCCGCTCAGGCTGGGAAGACACCTACGGCAATATCGTCGAAGTCACGCACGCCGAAGGTTTCATGACCCGCTACGCACACATCAGCAAGCGCCACGTGGCTGAGGGCCAGCGCGTCAAGCGCGGTCAGCGCATCGCTGAGGTGGGCAGTACGGGCCGTTCCACTGGCCCTCACCTTCACTACGAAGTCTTCCGTCACGGTCGCGTGCTCAACCCGGCCCAGGTCCTGCCGATCAACAATAGCTGATACGGCGGTTTGCGCTGACGCTCGGGCTTCCTGCCCCGCAAACTTTCGAGACCGGGCTGGACCAGATCGCGTTATATTGACGGCATGGCCGCCGAGCGATCTGAGCTTTGGAGAGTGCAATGTTCCGCAAAATGAAACAAAACAAGCTGCTGCCGACTCAGGAGAAGTTTGACACCCTGATTGGCGCGACGACGGAGATCTACGGCCGTCTGGTGCTGCTCGACAGTGTACGCATCGATGGCAAGGTCGTCGGCAATATCGAGACGGCCAAAGATAAAAAGGTCACGGTGGCGATAGGTCGCTCAGGCGAGGTCTCGGGCGACATCACGGCACATCGGGTCATGGTCGCGGGCAAGATAGAGGGGAATATCTACGCGACAGAGCGCGCCGAGTTTCACAAAGACTCCGAAGTGCGCGGCGATATCACCTATGGCACGATAGGCGTCGAGCATGGCGCCAAGCTGCTGGGGCTGGTCATCCAGGCGCAGAACAATGCCACCACGGCCACGGATGCGCAAACCGTGATCAAGATGGCGCAGGAAAAGAAGTAGCGCGCGGTAGCGATTGATAGCCGCGTAAAAAAGCCGTCTCGAGAGACGGCTTTTTTATGTCAGTGCAATGCAGCTTAAGGCTTTTTCTTGAGCTCGCCCTTGACGACACCACCACGCTGGATGGTGATGCTCTTGAAACTCACCTTGCCATCAACAACCGCGCGGCTGCCAATGGTCAGATCGCGGCAATCGAGCGCACCCGAAAAATTACCTTTAACGTTCATCGTGTCGCAGGTGACATTGCCGTCCAGGACGCCAGAGACGCCGATCTGTATGGAATGCAGCGACAAGGTGCCACGCACGGTGCCATCGATGGTCAGGTAACCGTTCGAGCGAATTTCACCAATAAACTCAAAACCTTCGCTGATGATCGAGGGCTTGAGATTATTGACGGCAGGCTTGGGGCCTCCGTTTCCGTTCGGGTAAATGTCTTGTTCCACGACAGGCGCTGCGGGTTCGGGCTCTGCCTGAATCACAGGCTCGTTGGGCTCAGGTATCGGATCGTTGTAAGTCACTACGCTGCGATCCCTTTCGTCAGTTCGTTTTTTGTTAAACACGTGTCACCCCTCACATCAGTAGGAGCCGGAAGACGAAGACGGACCACCTTCGCCGTCGATCTTCTGCAGCGCACCTTGCAGGTCGCCGCCCTTCTCGATCTCGATCTCGGCGTACTGAACTGAGCCCAGCGCCTTGCCGGTGGAGCGGATGAACAGGGATTTTTTCGCGGTCAGGGTGTCGTGGATTTCGCCGCGAAGGTCAATAATTTCAGCAGTGACTTTACCCTTGATCACACCAGAGCTCGCGACAATCAACTCACGCGCTGTGATTTCACCTTCGATGCTTCCTGAAACTGAGGCGATGTCAGGCACGACAAAAGTCCCGTTGAGCACGACTCCCTCGCCCACCGTCAAACATCCGCTTTGATTTGAATCCGCCAACAGGGCCTCCCAGTGTTCAGGTAAAGAAAATCCGCGGTATGAGCGCGAACCCAAAATATCCGTAAGGAATTTGAGGGGAAGTCTTACTTCTACTCAACTATCGAACGGTTGTTTTGTAGCTTAAAAGAAATTATACGGCGAAATATTCCAAAAATCGCTAAAAATTGCAATCTTTCAAGTATTTTTTCGGGTTGCAATATTGATCATGCTAAAAACCCTGCCTGCTGGAATCCGACTGTCGCCTCAAGCCAAGAGTATTTTCAGCCCAAGACGCGGGTGATGATTTATTGATCGCTCGTTAATAAACAAAATAATCATTTTCAAAGAAACAAGTATGCGGCGATACGGCGCTAGCGTTATTGGTCTGTTGCGAGTGAGAGCGCTGCGAGAGGTATGTTATACGTTTAATTTATGGACATCATTGAAATTTAAAATTTGCCTTATATTCCGCACAGCAGCACAATTTGAGCGTCTCCTCTATGTCTCCTCCTCAGATATAGATTCAGCCCGCTCCCTGAGCGGGCTTTTTTTTGCCTGCAGAGCGTCTATCGCTCGGCCATCGCGCAAGTGAGGATGCGCGCCTGGTGGCTGACGAATCAGATCCTCAGCAGCCCAAGGATATTCGTCAACTCCACCCGGACCGCCGCCAGATCGGTACCTATAGGTACTCCGTTTGACGTGTGGGGATCCGCACTGACGCGGCTATCGAGCTTATTGCGAGCACCGCTGATGGTGAAACCCTGCTCGTACAACAACTCGCGAATACGGCGAATCAATAGCACCTCGTGATGCTGATAATAACGACGGTTGCCACGGCGTTTGACCGGCTTGAGCTGCGCAAATTCCTGCTCCCAGTAGCGAAGCACATGCGGTTTGACACCGCACAACTCGCTGACTTCACCAATCGTGAAATACCGCTTCGCCGGAATTGGGGGCAAGGGATCCAGCAGAGGCTTGGCGGCTCTGTCGTTCATGACGTCTACGAGGCTTAGCTGCCGTGTGCGGAGTTGGGCCGGGTGGCGATATCCACCATGGCCTTGAGCTTCTGACTAGCGTGAAAAGTAACGACACGGCGAGCGCTGATGGGAATCTCCTCGCCGGTCTTGGGATTACGTCCCGGACGCTGCGGCTTGTCTCGCAGCTGAAAATTGCCAAAGCCCGACAACTTGACTGCCTCACCGCGCTCGAGCGCATCGCGGATTTCCGCGAAAAAGGTCTCGACCATATCTTTGGCTTCACGCTTGTTCAAGCCGACCTGCTCGAACAGCAACTCGGCCAGTTCCGCCTTGGTGAGCGTGGGCAGCTCTTTCTCTGCCTTGCTACGCGCCTGGGTAGCCAGCATCGCCCGGCCGAGGTCGGCAGCAAGAACAGATTCCATCTCGACAGGGGTGCTGTGGTTCATGGTGCCCATTTTTTGATGTGATGGAGCGTGCTTATTTTCTGAGGGCCGCACCATGCATTTTGTTGACAATGTCAATAAAAGCCGCCATTGCAGCGTCTACCGAATCGTCTTGCAGGGTGCTTTGAGTATCTTGCATGGTAATGCGGAAAGCAAGACTTTTTTGGTCGTCGGCGAGCCCTTTGCCGCGATATTCATCAAATAAAACAATATCTTGCATAATTCTACAGGCTGGATGGTCGTGCCGTTGCGCGTTAAAAGTGTCAATCAGGGATTGCACGCTGACAGATTGCTTAACAAGCAATGCCAAGTCTCGGGTCACCGCCGGGAATTTTGAAATTTCATGGTAGGTCGGCAGCTGCCGACCCTGCAAGCTCACCGCGTCAATCTCGAACACCACCGGCGCCAGGGGTAACTCGAGTGTTTGCTGCAGCCGCGGATGAAGCTCACCGATCCACCCGACGCATTCGCTACCGAGCATCACACGCGCCGAACGACCCGGGTGCAGCGCAGGATGCTGTGCCGGCTCGAAGTGTGCCGTGAGGGGCGCGAACAAAGCCTCCAGATCGCCTTTGAGATCAAAAAAATCAACCCCTCGCGTGGGCTGCCCCCACTGTTCTTCGGCGACCGGGCCATAGGCCATCGCGGCAATGCGTTTGGATTGCGCGATGCCCGCCACGCTGAGCGGTCCCTCGGCAACGTGCGCATCATTGGCGAACACGGCGCCGATCTCGAACACGCGCACCCGGCTGGCTTTGCGGTTCAGGTTATAGCGCACGTTCGCCGCCAGACCACTGATGAGCTGCGATCGCATCACGCTCATCTGGCTGGCAATGGGATTAAGCAGCCGCACCGGGGCGTGGTTGTCTGCGAAATCCCGCTCCGCCTCCTCGTCAATAAAACTGTAGTTCACCACTTCCTGATAGTCCAGATCGGCCAGCTGCCGACGCAGTGTGAACAATGAGCGCTCTGCCTCAGGCGCGCTGCGTATCGCATTTGCGGCCACCGGTGGCCGCGCCGGCAGGTTCTCAAAGCCATGAACACGCGCGATCTCTTCGATCAGGTCTTCTTCGATCTCGATATCGAAACGGTAGCTCGGTGAGGTCACCTCGAATACGTCGCCCTGCTGCGTGAAGGGCAATCCCAGCCGGGTAAAAATATCGGCAATCTGCATTGCGGTCAGCGCAATGCCGATGATCTTTGCTGCGCGCGCAACACGCAGCATCACCGGTTTACGTTGCGGCAGATTCACCGCCTGATCATCGACAGGACCTACCTGGGTCTGGCCGGGCACACCGCAGATCTCGACGATCAATTGCGTAATGCGCTCAATATGCTCGACGGTCGTTGCATAGTCCACGCCGCGCTCGAAGCGGTGTGCGGCATCGGTAGAAAAATGGTAGCGGCGCGCCCGGCCCTGCAGGGCCTGCGGCCACCAGAACGCCGCTTCAAGATAGATATCGGTGGTCTCTAGCGATACAGCCGTCGCGTCACCGCCCATGATGCCCGCCAGTGATTCGACTTGCTTCTGATCGGCGATGACACCGACCCAGTCATCCAGCTCGACGATATTGCCGTTCAAAAGCTTGAGCTGCTCTCCCTTGCGGCCCCACCGTACTTCAAGGTTGCCATGAATTTTAGACAGATCGAACACATGCGTCGGCCGGCCAAGTTCGAGCATCACATAGTTGGAGATATCCACCAGCGCCGAGATAGGCCGTTGTCCGCTGCGCTCAAGACGCTGCTTCATCCATTGAGGCGTGGACGCCCTGGCGTTGAGGCCACGAATCACGCGGCCAGAAAACCGCCCGCACAGATCGGGGGCACTGAGGGTCACGGGCAGCACATCGCTGATATCTGCCCTCACCGGCGTGAACGCAGGCAGATGCAGGGTGGCACCGGTGAGTGCAGCGACTTCGCGCGCCACGCCCAGCACGGACAAACAATCCGCACGGTTAGGCGTGAGCTTGATCGTGAATCTCAGATCATTGAGCTCATAGTAGTCTCGAAAATTTTTGCCGACAGGCGCATTGCCCGGCAGCTCTAGCAAACCGCCGTGCTCTTCGGAGAGACCCAGTTCTCGTGCAGAGCACAGCATGCCCTGCGACTCGACACCGCGCAGCTTGCCGAGCTTGATCTCCAAGGGCTTGCCATCCGCGCCGGGCGGCAGTTTTGCGCCCACCAAGGCGCAAGGTACACGCAGGCCCACGCGCACATTCGGCGCACCGCACACGATATTAAGCAGCGTGCCGGTGCCTGCGTCGACCTGACAGACATTCAGGCGATCCGCATCCGGATGCCGCGCGACCTCTCTGACCTCGGCCACGATCACGTTCGAGAATGGCGGGGCGACCGGCTCGATCTCTTCGACTTCCAATCCCGCCATGGTCAGCAAGTGCGACAGCTCCTCCGAGCTGAGCTTGGGATCGACCAGCGTGCGCAACCAGTTTTCTGAAAATTGCATGTCAGGCCACTCAGTTGAATTGTTTCAGGAAGCGCAGATCGCCTTCATAGAACAGGCGAAGATCATTGATCCCATAGCGCAGCATGGTCAGGCGTTCCAGGCCTGAGCCGAACGCAAAACCAATGAACGCTTCCGGGTCAAGACCCATATTTTTCAGCACCGTCGGGTGTACCTGTCCGGCACCCGAGACTTCGAGCCAGCGTCCCTTCAGCGGACCGCTACCGAAAGCAATGTCAATCTCGGCGGAAGGCTCGGTAAACGGAAAATACGAAGGACGGAAACGCACTTGTAAATCATCTGTCTCGAAGAACGCCTTGACAAAATTCAGGTAGACGCCCTTGAGGTCGGCAAAGCTGATATCGGTATCAATCCACAGGCCCTCGACTTGATGGAACATCGGCGAATGCGTGGCATCGCTGTCGACGCGATACGTGCGGCCCGGCGCGATCACCTTGATCGGCGGGCGGTTCATGCGCGCATAACGCACTTGCATCGGGCTGGTATGCGTGCGCAGCAGCAGCGGCTTGCCCGTGCTGTCTTTGGCGTCGATGTAAAAGGTGTCCTGCATTGAGCGCGCCGGATGGTTCTCCGGGCTGTTCAAGGCGGTGAAATTGGTCCAGTCGGTTTCAATCTCAGGACCATCGGCCACATCAAAACCGATCGAGCCAAAAATTTCTTCGATGCGCTGCCAGCTGCGCATCACCGGATGAATGCCGCCGAGTCCACGGCCTCGGCCGGGCAGGGTCACATCAATTGCCTCGGCATTCAAGCGCTCCTGCATCTGTGCATCCGCCAAGGCCTGACGACGGGCCGTGAGCGCGGTTTCGATCTTTTCCTTGGCGGCGTTGATCACGGCACCCTGCGTGCGGCGCGCATCGGGATCGAGTTTGCCCAGACCTTTCATCTGCTCGGTGATCTGGCCAGTCTTGCCAAGATACTTGGCCTTGGCATTTTCCAGCGCAGCAGGATCGGCAGCGGCAAGGAAGTCAGCCTCGGCAGCAAGGACGAGTTGTTCGAGTGTGCTCATGCAAGTGGCGCTGAAAATGAAAAAGGGGCAGAGGTCATACAACCTTTGCCCCTAGAAGATGCTGTGCTCGCGTGGGCGTTATCGGAAGATAAGCACCCCGCGCTGCATCAGCCTCAGGCAGCGATGGTCGCCCTGACCTGATGAACGATCGCGGCAAATGCCGGTTTGTCCATCACTGCCATGTCGGCCAGCACTTTGCGGTCGAGTCCGATCGATGCCTTTTTCAGGCCATTGATGAACACGCTGTAGGTCATGCCGTGCTCACGCGTGGCTGCGTTGATACGGGTGATCCACAGGGCGCGGAAGACGCGCTTTTTGTTGCGGCGATCGCGATAGGCATACTGGCCGGCACGCATGACGGCTTGCTTGGCGACGCGATAGACGCGGCTACGACGGCCACGGTAACCCTTGGCAGCATCGAGAACTTTTTTATGACGGGCCCTGGCTGTGACCCCACGTTTTACTCTTGGCATGGTCTGCTCCTGTTGTCGAGAGTGAGGTTAAGCGAAAGGCATCATTGCGCGCACTGAATCGATGTTCGTGTCATGAACATTGACTGCACCACGCAACTGGCGTTTGTTCTTGGTGGTTTTCTTGGTCAGAATGTGGCGCTTGAAAGCCTGGCCACGTTTGACGGTACCGCCGGGGCGCACGCGAAACCGCTTCTTCGCGCTGCTCTTGGTTTTCATTTTTGGCATGACACTTATCTGCCCTGTAGGGCAGTTCCTTTATTGGACGATTACAGGTGGCAGCAACCGCTGCACTTGGATGCCTGCACTCGCTTCTCGTGGGTCGCAAATTCGAGTTCACGACCCCTCGGGGTTTCCCCCGGAGCACCCTCGCCTGCTGGCGGGCACGCGGATTCTACCAAAATTTACTTCTTCTTCTTGGGCGACAGCACCATGATCATCTGGCGGCCTTCCATCTTGGGAAACTGCTCGATCTGGCCGTAGGGCTCCAGATCGCCCTTCAGACGCTCCAGCATGCGCATGCCGATTTCCTGGTGGGCCATCTCTCGTCCCCGAAAACGCAGCGTAATCTTGGTCTTGTCGCCTTCGTCGAGGAACTTGATCAGGTTGCGCAGCTTGATGTTGTAGTCGCCATCATCGGTACCGGGGCGGAATTTGACCTCTTTGACCGAAATCACTTTCTGCTTGAGCTTGGCTTCGTGCGCGCGCTTTTGCTCCTGGTACTTGAACTTGCCGTAGTCCATCAGGCGACAGACAGGCGGCTCGGCCGTGGGAGCGATCTCTACCAGATCGACGTTCGCTTCTTCTGCCAGACGAAAGGCTTCGGAGAGGGAGACGATGCCCAGCGCTTCGTTTTCAACTCCCGCCAGGCGCACTTGGGGCGCAGTGATTTCACCGTTGATGCGGTGCGACTTATCAGTAGCTATTGCCGTGTCCTCAAAAATCCAATAATTAAGCCGTGCATCTGCACCAGGGGAATCAGGTCTTTGCAGCAATCTCTGACTGGAGACGCTCAACCAGACTGTCGATACTCATGACACCCAGATCGACATTGCCCCGTGCACGCACGGCCACTGTGTTTGCCTCCCTTTCCTTGTCGCCGACCACGACGATGTACGGAATTTTCTGCAAGGAGTGCTCGCGTATTTTATAGGTTATTTTCTCATTGCGCAAATCAGCATGCACTCTAAACCCTTGTTTTTTCAGGTTTTGCTCAAGTTTTTGCGCATATTCGGCCTGGCCTTCCGAAATATTCAAAATAGAAACTTGCTGAGGAGCTAGCCAAACTGGCAACGCGCCGGCATGGTTTTCGATCAGCATGCCGATGAAGCGTTCCAGTGAACCGAGGATCGCCCGGTGCAGCATGACCGGCACCTTGCGGCTGTTGTCCTCGGCGACGTACTCAGCCTCGAGCCGCACCGGCATCGAAAAATCGACCTGAATCGTGCCGCACTGCCAGGCGCGGCTAATGGCGTCTTTGAGGGTGTACTCGATCTTGGGGCCGTAGAACGCGCCCTCGCCCGGCGAAATCTCGTAGGAACAGCCCGAGCGTTCCAGAGAGGCGATCAGGGCCTGCTCGGCCTTGTCCCACAGCTCGTCCGAGCCGACCCGCTTTTCCGGGCGGGTGGCGACCTTGTAGATCACCTCATGAAAGCCAAAGTCGCGGTAGACCTTTTGCAGCAGCGCGGTGAACGCCACGCATTCATCCAGGATCTGGTCTTCGGTGCAGAAGATGTGGCCGTCATCCTGAGTGAAGCCACGTACTCGCATCATGCCGTGCAGCGAGCCCGATGGCTCATTGCGGTGGCACTGCCCGAATTCGCCATAGCGCAGCGGCAGTTCGCGGTAGGAATGCAAATTGGCACGGAAGATCTGCACATGCCCCGGGCAGTTCATTGGCTTGAGCGCGTAATGCCGGTTCTCGGAGTCCGTGGTGAACATATTGTCTTTGTAGTTGTCCCAGTGACCGGATTTTTCCCACAGCGTGCGATCGAGAATCTGCGGCGCTTTGACTTCCTGGTAGCCATTCTCGACATACACCGTGCGCATGTACTGCTCGACCTGCTGCCAGATAGTCCAGCCTTTCGGATGCCAGAAGATCAGGCCCGGCGCTTCATCCTGAAAGTGGAACAGATCGAGCAGGCGACCGAGCTTGCGATGGTCGCGTTTCTCGGCCTCTTCCAGCATATGCAGATACGCGTCCTGCTCTTCCTTCTTCGCCCATGCGGTGCCGTAGACACGCTGCAGCATTTCATTCTTGGAGTCGCCGCGCCAGTATGCGCCGGCGAGCTTCATCAGCTTGAACACTTTCAGCTTGCCTGTGGATGGGACGTGGGGGCCACGGCACAGGTCGGTAAAACTGCCCTCGCTGTAGAGTGACACCTCCTCGCCCTGAGGAATCGATTCGATGATCTCGGCTTTGTACGCCTCACCAATCGACTTGAAGTAGGCTACCGCCTCATCACGCGGCAGCACCTTGCGCCGCACCGGCTCGTCTTTTTTGGCCAGCTCAGCCATTTTCTTTTCGATGGCTTGCAAGTCTTCTGGCGTGAAGGGCCGCTGGTAAGAAAAATCGTAGTAGAAGCCGTTATCAATCACCGGTCCGATAGTCACCTGTGCGTCGGGGAACAACTCTTTGACCGCGTAGGCCAGCAAGTGCGCGGTTGAATGGCGAATCACGTCAAGGCCATCGGCATCTTTGTCGGTCACGATGGCAAGATCGGCGTTACGATCGATCAGATAAGAGGTATCTACCAGCGTGCCATCGACCTTGCCGGCGAGCGCGGCTTTGGCCAGGCCAGCGCCGATGGATGCGGCAACCTCAGCCACGGTGACAGGCTGGTCGAACTCTCGCTCTGAGCCATCGGGGAGTCGAATCGAAACCATGTCTTTGCTCCTGCTATCGGTGTCGCCCGGGATATTCATCGGGCGGTGAAATAAATGAACGGAAATAGGACGGACATAAAAAAACGCGGGTCGGCCGCGTTTTCTCATTGCATGAAGGATATCGACGATATCGAGAATTCGACTAGCGGGCCGTAAACGGGATCCTGCTGCTAGTTCGCGGTGTCATAACCGGGTTGCCTTTCTCGCTCTTGTGAGTAAACCGACCATGCTTGCATGAATGTTGGTAGGCACGATTGGACTCGAACCAACGACCCCTACCATGTCAAGGTAGTGCTCTAACCAGCTGAGCTACGCGCCTAAAGATGCGAGAGTATAGCCAGTTTTGAATGTTTGCGCCAGCGTCGTGCCCGGGGCAAAGCGCTACGTTAGTTTTCTGGCATGCCGAATCCGTCGTGCTACGGCATCACCCGAGCGCGCTCAGCTGCGCCGCACGTCGATCACACCTTTGACGTCCCGAATCACCTTCAGCGCCCGCTGCAGCTGCTCGGTTGATGCAATCTCGCCAGTAAACGACATGCTTGCCTGTCCTTTGCTGCTGCGGGTCGAGACACCGATGACGTTGATTTTTTCTCGCAAAAAAATATCCGAGATATCCCGCAACAAGCCCTGGCGGTCGTTCGCCAGCACGAACACATCGACCGGATAGACCGTGTCGCTCGTTTGCGTGCCCCATTCCGTTTGTACGATGCGCTCCGGCGCTCTGAGGCACATCTGTGAAAAATTCTTGCACGGGGTCCGATGTATTGAGATGCCCTTGCCGCGTGTGATGAACCCCACGATAGGATCCGGTGGCGCTGGCTTGCAGCAGCTCGCCATGTGCGTCAGCAGGCCCGAGGTGCCGAGCACCAGTACGCCGGATTTACCCCCCTGCGTCACGCTTGATGCGCGGCTTTTGCGCGTCAATGTCGCTTCGTCAGGGTCGGAGCTAATGGCTTTGCTCGTGTCACCCGCGTGCAGCGCCTGTTCGAGCAGCCGCACGCTGAGCCGCTCGTTGCCGATGGCAAGCAGGAGTTCCTCGAGCTTAGGAAAACCCAGCTTGTGCGCGAGATCTTCCAGATTGACCGCGGTCTTGCCCTCACGCTGCAAAGTCTTCTCAAGCGATGCTCTGCCTTGCGCCAGCGTCTCGGCCTGTTCGACGGCATTGAACCAAGCCCGTATCTTGGAACGCGTGCGCGGACTCGCCGTGTAACCCTCTGCAAGCCAGTCGCGTGACGGACCTGCCGCACCGGCCGCCACCGCCTCGCCCTTGGCGGTGATGATCTCCACGGTCTGTCCATTTTTGAGGGGCGTATTGAGCGGTACCATCGCGCCATTGATCTTCGCACCCCGGCAGCGATGACCCACGTCGCTGTGCAGCTGGTAAGCAAAATCGATCGGGGTAGAGCCAGAAGGCAGCTCAATCACGCGCGCCTGCGGCGTCAGCACGTACACGCGGTCGTTCAGCGACGCGGCTTTGAGTTGTTCCACCCACTGCCGCTCGGACTCATCCTGCCCCACCACGACATCGGCCACATCGCTCTTCCATGCCAGCAGCTCACGGAGCCAGGCAATTTTCTGATCGAATTTCTGATCAGCAGAGGCAGAGGATCCTTCTTTATAACGCCAGTGCGCAGCGACACCGTACTCGGCAAAACGATGCATCTCCTGCGTGCGTACCTGCACCTCCAGCGTTCGGCCATCCTCAGCCTCTACCACCGTGTGTAGCGACTGATATCCATTCGCCTTGGGCCGGGCAATGTAGTCGTCGAATTCTTCGGGCAGCGGTGTCCAGAGGTCATGAACGATGGACAGCACGGCATAACAGCTCTTCACATCCTCGACAATCACGCGACAGGCGCGCACATCATGCAGCCGCGAGAAATCAATGGCTTTGCCACGCATCTTGTTCCAGATGCTGAAGATGTGCTTGGGACGCCCGTTCACTTCAGCGCGTAGGCCAGCCGCCGACAACTCGGCCTTCAGACGAGCGATGGCCTGATCAAGGAAGGCTTCGCGCTCAACCCGCCGCTCTTCCAGCATTTTTGCGATGCGCTTGTAGTTCTCTGGCTCGCTAAAGCGGAACGACAAGTCTTCCAGTTCCCATTTGAGTTGCCAGATACCGAGACGATTCGCCAGTGGCGCGTACAGCCCGAAGCTCTCGCGCGCATATTTGAGCGTCATGTCGTTCTCGAGTTTTTTTTCGGCGAAATAGCGCAAGGTGGTCAGACGAGACGCCAGGCGCACGAGCACCACACGCATGTCGGTCGCCATGGCCAGTGTCATCTTGCGCAGCGTTTCGAGCTGCGCCGTGGCGGCATTCTTGCTCTTGCCGCTGTCATGGGGCAGGTACACGCCTCCATGCAGCCGCATCAGCTGATGAATAGCGCTCACCATCTCGGCCACTTCCTTGCCGAAGACTGGCTCAATCTGCTGAGCACGTTTTTCATCGAGCGTCGTCAGCTCGAATAGCATGCCGGCCATGCGCGTATCCACGTCGCTGCGCAATGCCGCCAGGGCTGACACCACACCGCGTGCGAACTCCATGGCGTCTTGCCCGGTGAGGACAGCTTTACCCTCGTATGCCGAACACGCGAAGGCCTGCGCCTCCAGTAAACGAGCACTCTCCTCGGGTCGCAGCCCGGTGGTCAGCGCTTCGTCACTGGCGTTGATGATCGTCGTAGATACCATGGGGTTGACTTGTGTATTGTTCGACCGAATGACAGCGCGGCTCGGATCGATAACGCTGCGCTGATGGACGACAGGTCAGTGCAGTTCATGCCGTAATAAAAAACGGCGTGCCATCGCGATCTGGTCCTCGTGCATGAAGGTCGGGGCGTGACCGATGCCGGGCAGCTCGACGAGTTCGGCTTTCGGGCCACGCTGCGTCATGTGCTGCGCCGTCTCGCGCGTGAGCAAATCGGAGTCGCCACCACGCACCAGCAACACCGGGCAGCGTATGGCATCCCATGCAGCCCACAGCGCCGCCTCGCTCTGCAACACCGTCTGCTCGGTCAGCCCCTGAAACGGTACTGCGATCGCGGGATCATAATGTCGGCGCCACTGGCCGTGCTCTTCCTGCACCAGCACATCGCGTGCCAGCTTAGCCCATTCTTCTTCGCTGTGCGGTCCGAAGGGCGCAGACACGGTACGAATGTAATCAACGCCTTCGTCAAAGCTGGCGAAGCGTTTATCCGTGCCAAGGTACTCCGCTATGCGCGCGAGCGCCGGGAAATTCAGCCTCGGACCCACATCATTGACAATCATTCGGCGCACCGGTGAATCGGGCAAGGCCGCCAGTCCTATCCCGATCAGCCCCCCCATGGATGTGCCTAGCCAGTCGACCCGCGGCACATCCAGCCGCGCAACCAGCGTCACCATATCGCTGACATATTGCGGCACTGCATAGCTCTGCGGGTTCTTCAGCCAGGAAGAGTGCCCACGCCCGACGACGTCTGGACAAATCACCCGATAGCGATCCGACAAGGCTGCTGCAAGATGATCAAAATCACCGGAGACGCGTGATACACCATGCACGCAAATCAGCACATCAGGATTGTCAGACTCTCCCCACTGCTTGTAGGCCATCTGGTGCAAGCCTGCGGGGGAAAGGCATTGCACCATCTTGAGTTGCGGCTGCATCATTTGAGGGCACCCCGAGTTGGTTGTGGAAGCTGCCATTCTACTGGGCTCTGCGCTTACAATCCCGGCATGTCTGATACACCCATCCCCCAGTTTTGAGAGGAAGCACATGCAAACTCGCCCGCTCTCCGGCAAGACCGCGCTGGTCACCGGCTCCACCTCCGGCATTGGCCTGGGCATCGCGCAGGCGCTGGCGGCACAAGGAGCGAACATCCTGTTTAACGGATTTGGTGATGCGGCGCTGATCAAACAGCTGCAACAGCAAGCAGCGAGCGATCATGGCGTCAACACCGCCTATCACGGCGCCGACATGTCGAAACCTGATGAGATCGAAGCGATGATGACGCAAGCCACCGCGCACTTCGGTGGCGTGGATATTCTGGTCAACAATGCCGGCATACAGCACGTCGCCACTGTCGAGGATTTCCCGGTTGACCGCTGGGACGCCATCATCGCGATCAATCTCAGCTCGGCATTTCACACGACCCGGCTGGCACTGCCCAGCATGCAGCGACGAAACTGGGGGCGCATCATTAACATCGCCTCGGTACACGGACTGGTGGCGTCCGCCGCCAAATCAGCCTACGTCGCTGCCAAACATGGTCTGATCGGCCTGACCAAAGTGACCGCGCTCGAGAACGCGCAGACAGGCATCACCTGCAATGCGATTTGCCCTGGCTGGGTGCTCACGCCGCTGGTGCAGACACAGGTCGATGCGCGCGCCGCACAGCAAAGCATCACGCCGGAGCAAGCCAAAAAAACGCTACTGATGGAGAAGCAGCCTTCCGGCGAATTCGTGACGCCCGAAGACCTCGGCGCCATGGCGGTCTTTCTTTGCAGTCCTGCGGCGAATCAGGTACGCGGAGCGGCATGGAACATGGATGGCGGCTGGACCGCGCAGTGAGGATGTCGAAAGAAAAAAAGCCCGCCCGTCGCGCGACGGGCGGGCCTTGAGAATTCACGATCCGATCAAAAACGAATTTCGCAGCCGGTGCTTTCCACGAGCGATTCTTTGCTCACGCCCGGCGCCATCTCGATCAACTGTAAGCCATGCTCGGTCACATCCAGCACGGCCAGATCAGTGATGATGCGATCGACCACACCCACCCCGGTCAGCGGCAGCGTGCAATGCTCCAGCAGCTTGTGTGATGTCGAACCATCCTTGGCTTTGGCGACATGTTCCATCAGTACGACCACCCGGCCCACACCGGCGACCAGATCCATCGCACCGCCCATACCCTTGACCATTTTGCCGGGGATCATCCAGTTCGCGAGATCACCGCGCTCGGAGACCTGCATCGCCCCCAGAATCGCGATATTGATCTTGCCACCGCGGATCATCGCAAAGGAATCGGCAGAACTGAAAAAAGACGAGCCCTTCAATGCCGTGACGGTTTGTTTACCCGCATTGATCAGGTCTGCATCGATGTCTGCTTCGGTCGGGAAAGGGCCGATGCCGAGCAAACCATTCTCTGACTGCAGCCAGACGGTGATGTCTTCGGGTACGTAGTTGGCCACCAGCGTCGGCAAGCCAATCCCAAGGTTCACATAAAAACCATCCTGCAGCTCTTGTGCGGCGCGCGCCGCCATCTGTTCACGTGTCCATGCCATGTTCGTGGTCTCCGGATTACTGTGCACGCACGGTGCGTTGTTCAATGCGCTTCTCGGGGTGCGGGTTCACCACGATGCGGTGAACAAAAATGCCTGGCGTATGCACGGCATCGGGATCGATATCCCCCAAGCCGACGAGTTCCTCGACTTCGACAATCGTGATCTTGCCGGCCATCGCGACATTCGGATTGAAATTACGCGAGGTTTTGCGGTACACCAGATTGCCCACCGGATCAGCCTTCCATGCTTTGACCAGCGACACATCGGACACCAGCGAGCGCTCCATCACATACTGCTCGCCATCGAAAACACGAACCTCCTTGCCCTCTGCCACGAGCGTGCCGACACCCGTCTTGGTAAAAAAGGCTGGAATGCCCGAGCCACCGGCACGCAGCTTTTCTGCCAGCGTGCCTTGCGGTGTGAATTCCAGCTCCAGCTCGCCCGCCAGATATTGACGCTCGAATTCCTTGTTCTCGCCGACATAGGAGGCCACCATCTTCCTGATCTGCCGCGTGTTCAGAAGCTGGCCAAGGCCGAAGCCATCGACGCCGGCATTGTTCGAAATCGCGGTCAGTCCTTTGACACCAGAATCACGCAGTGCCGCAATCAACGCTTCGGGAATGCCGCACAGGCCAAATCCGCCCACGGCAATTGTCTGACCATCCTTGACGACGCCAGCCAGCGCAGAAGCGGCGTCGGGGTAGAGTTTTTTCATGAGACTTCCTGAGAAAAGATCGGTAAGAGCACGCTGGAAAAATCCAACCCCGGATTTTGCCACGAGCGCGGCACTAAACCTAGCCGCAAGAGGCTCGTCCATCAGCGACTCGCCGGGTTTGTTCAACGATGATTGTTGGCCTGCTATCGATTAATGTGGCTGGCGAAGGGATTCGGTCAGATGTGCGTCAGATGGGGCGGCGTAAACGAGCGCGCATCTCCTCCGGCAACGGAACCGATTTCTCGATCCGCTGATCCACCCACACCACTTTCGATCCACCCTCGGCGATCACCACCGATGGATCATCCACGCGCCGAATCTGATGCATGGTGTGAAAGCTGGAACGCCCGAAATCACCCACCAGGGTATCTACGTCGATGTCGCCCGGGTAGCGCAGCTGCTTGAGAAAAGTACCCTGCGCGCTGATGATCACTGGCCCGACGCCGGAAGGATCGGGGGGACAATCCATTGCCTCAAACCAGGCGATGCGCGCCTGCTCGAAATAGCGGAAGTAAACCGTATTGTTCACATGCCCCATCGCATCCATGTCGCCCCAGCGAATCGACATGCGCACGCGATGCACCCGCGTGTACTGTTCGGATGCCGACATCAGAATGCCGACATGCCGTCATCCGCCGTCATGATCGCACCATTGATGAAGCGTGATTCATCCGAGGCCAGCAGCAGCAGCAAGGCGTCCAGATCTTCGGGTTGGCCGACGCGTTTGCGTGGCAACATGTCGACCAGCTTGCGGCCACCTTCGCTGCGGAAGTACTCGCGATTGATCTCGGTCTCGATATAGCCTGGGCAAATCGCGTTCACGTTGATGCCGTAGCGTCCCCATTCCAGCGCCATCGCCTTGGTCATCTGCACCACACCGGCCTTGCTCATGCAATAGACACCAATCTGCGACAACACACGCAAGCCGGCCACCGAGGCAATATTGATAATGCGATGCTGGCGGCTGGGATCCGCCTTTGCGCGCAGGATCATGCGCTTGGCGGCTTCCTGTGCGACGAAGAATGCACCGCGCAGGTTGGTATCCATGACGTACTGGTAATCGTCCGGCGTCACATCGATTAAGCGCTGCGTCGTCGAGACGCCCGAATTATTCACCAGAATATCGATGTGCCCCGCCTCGGTCTCGGCATGCGCGAGCGCAGACTTGATGCTCCCGTAATCGGTCACATCCAGCTGCACCATGTGCGCCGCGCCGCCATCGGCCTCGATCTCCGCGCGTAGCTCTTTCATGCGGTCGGTGCGGCGAGCGGCCAGTACGACCTGCGCACCGCCCAGCGCGAGTATCTTGGCAAAGCGGGCGCCCAGCCCACTGGAAGCGCCGGTCACCAGCGCGACTTTGCCCTCGAAATTGACTTCTATGCCCACGGTCTCTCCTGAAAAGATGTGACACCATTGTCGATTAGCGACGTTTTGATCATGGCTCGCCGGCTTTTGGCGGCACTCCCGTTATCATTACATAAATGCGCCTGCGGCCGGCCGTCTTTGTATGGCGCGGTCTCACAAAATCCCGGACAATTCCGGCTTCCCGGCGCCTGCCACGCTACGCACAGTCAAAAATCTCATGAGCCCAAGCCAGAACCCTGCTTTCCTTGAACAATTCGGCCCGCGCGAATCGATGGCGTATGACGTCGTGATCGTCGGCGCTGGCCCGGCGGGTCTGTCCGCCGCCATTCGCCTCAAGCAGCTGGCGCAGAACAAGGGGCAAGAGATCAGCGTCTGCGTACTCGAAAAGGGCAGCGAACCCGGCGCGCATATTTTGTCGGGTGCCGTGATGGATCCGCGCGCGATGAGCGAGCTGTTCCCGGACTGGCGCGAGCGCGGCGCACCACTGAACACCCCCGTCACCGAAGATCGCTTTCTTTTCCTGACCGAGGCCGGCGCGACCAGCACGCCGCAATGGCTGCTGCCGGACTGCTTCAAAAATCATGGCAATTACGTGATCTCACTTGGCAAGGTAGTCCGTTGGCTCGCGCAGCAAGCCGAGGCGATGGGCGTCGAGATATTCCCCGGCTTTGCGGCCGCCGACATCCTGTACGACGATCAGGGCGCAGTCGCTGGCGTCGCTACCGGCAACCTGGGCGTGGGCAAGGATGGACAAGCCACATCAGAATTTCAGCTAGGCATGGAGCTGCGCGCGAAATACACCTTCTTTGCCGAAGGCGCGCGCGGTCATCTGGGCAAGCAGCTCATCTCGCACTACCAGCTTGATGCCGGACGCGATCCGCAAACCTATGCCATCGGCATCAAGGAATTGTGGGAAATCGATCCGTCGAAACATCAGCCCGGACTGGTGATGCACACGGCGGGCTGGCCACTGGATTCTGACACTTACGGCGGCTCCTTTCTGTACCACCTGGAAGACCACCAGGTCGCTGTCGGTTACGTCGTCGGACTTGCCTACCAAAACCCGTGGCTGTCGCCCTTCGAAGAATTCCAGCGTTACAAGACACATCCCTCGATTCGCGGCTTTTTTGAGGGTGGCAAGCGCCTGTCCTATGGCGCGCGCGCGATCACCGCGGGTGGCTTGCAGTCACTGCCGAAGTTCACTTTTCCTGGGGGCGCACTGCTCGGTTGCGATGCCGGCTTCCTGAATGCCAGCCGGATCAAAGGTAGCCATGCTGCCATGAAGACTGGCATGCTCGCTGCCGATGCTGCATTCGAGGCGATGATGGCCGGACGCGCACAGGATGAATTGCAGGCCTACACCAGTGCATTTGAAAACTCCTGGCTACATGACGAGCTGCATATTGCGCGCAATTTCAAACCTGCGATGAGCAAGGGTTTGTACACAGGAACGCTGTTGGTCGGCATCGATCAGGTGCTGTTTCGTGGCAAGGCCCCGTGGACCCTGCATCATGCGCATGCCGACCACGAATGCCTGCGCCCGGTATCGGAATTCGAGCCCATCGTCTACCCCAAGCCCGATGGCCAGCTCAGCTTCGATCGTCTGTCATCCGTGTTTATCTCAAACACCAACCACAATGAGCATCAGCCCGCGCACCTGACGCTAAAAAATCCTGCGGTACCGGTCGGTGTCAATCTGGCGACCTATGCGGGCCCGGAGTCGCGCTACTGCCCTGCGGGGGTGTATGAATACGTGAACGTCAGCGCGAGCGATAGCGGCGGCGACAGCGAACGCTTGCAAATCAATGCGCAGAACTGCGTGCACTGCAAGACCTGTGACATCAAGGATCCGACCCAGAACATTGTCTGGGTAACCCCTGAGGGTGGCGGCGGTCCCAACTACCCGAACATGTGAGCACCGACGCTGTTCCCGAGCCAGCGCTGCCGCCAGCGACCCGCCCCGAGCCTGTCACCCTGTCGCAAGCCTTCTGGTACTGGCTGAAGCTGGGCTTTATCAGCTTTGGTGGTCCCACGGGCCAGATCGCGCTGATGCACACCGATCTGGTCGAACGCCAGCGATGGATATCGGAGCAGCGATTTCTGCATGCGCTGAACTACTGCATGCTGCTGCCTGGCCCGGAGGCGATGCAGCTGGCGGTCTATATCGGCTGGCTGATGCATCGCACCGTTGGCGGCATCATCGCCGGTACTCTGTTCGTGCTGCCCTCGCTACTGATATTGATTGCGCTGTCGTGGATTTATTTGGCGTTCGGCGATCTGCCGGTGGTCGCAGGTGTCCTGTACGGGATCAAGCCTGCAGTCGTGGCCATCGTACTGGCGGCCGCGTGGCGCATTGGCCACCGTGCGCTGAAGAACCGCTGGCTGATCGGCATCGCGGCGCTGGCCTTCATCGGCATCGCGCTGCTGCAACTGCCCTTCCCTCTGATCATAGGCATCGCCGCATTACTGGGGTTCTTCGGCGGACGATGGCTACCGGAGCAGTTTCGTCCTGGCGGCGGTCATGCCGCCTCGCAGGTGTCGTACGGCGCGGCGCTGATCGATGACGACACCCCGCCGCCCGAGCATGCGACGTTCCGCCTGAGATCCACCATCATGACTTCCATGATCGGCGTAGCGATGGTGCTGATCAGCCTTGCTACGTTAACGCTGGTCCTCGGCGATAACAACCCACTGTCGCACATGGGCTGGTTCTTCACCAAGGCTGCGCTGCTGACCTTTGGCGGTGCTTATGCCGTACTGCCGTATGTGGTTCAGGGTGCGGTATCGACCTTTCAATGGCTGACGCCGACGCAAATGATTGATGGCCTCGCGCTGGGCGAGACCACCCCGGGCCCACTGATCATGATCGTCGCCTTTGTCGGTTTTGTCGGTGGCTGGACCAAAGAAGTCCTTGGCCCAGACGCGCTGTTTGCATCAGGTGTAGCGGGCGCCGCCGTTGCAACGTACTTTACTTTTTTGCCCTCGTTCGTGTTCATCCTCGCTGGCGGCCCGGTCGTCGAAGCCACGCGCGACAACATCCGCCTGAGCGCGCCGCTGACGGCGATCTCAGCCGCAGTGGTTGGGGTGATACTCAGTCTTGCGCTATTTTTTGCCGATCAGGTATTCCATCTCTCAAAGCCGCTTGCGCTGTGGGACAAGACCGCGCTGCTGATGGCCGCCCTCGCCGCTGTCGCGCTTCTGCGCCTCAACTGGGGAACCCCACGGCTGATCGCCGTCTGTGCGGCAGCAGGCCTCGTGGTATCTTACGTCCCCTGGTGGTAAATCGTCGCAAAAGCGCATTAATCACTGCCGCCATCGTGGTTTTCTGACATGACCGAACGCATCATTCCCGTCGCCGACCTGCGCTATCTGCATGCGGTGCCGCACATCCCCGAAGTGCTGACGCCAGCCACTGGCTTGCTGTCTGACACGCTCGCCCGGCCGCTGCGCGACTTGCGCATCTCAGTCACGGATCGCTGCAATTTCCGCTGCGTGTACTGCATGCCGAAAAGTGTGTTCGACAAAGACTATGAATTTTTGCCGCATGAGTTGCTGCTGTCCTTCGAAGAAATCACGCGCGTCGTCAAGCTATTTATCGCCCACGGCGTGGAAAAAATTCGCCTGACCGGTGGCGAGCCTCTGCTACGCAAGAACATCGAAAAGCTGATCGAGATGCTGGCCGTGCTGACAACAGCCAATGGCAAGCCGCTCGATCTGACCATGACCACGAACGCCTCGCTGCTGGCCAAGAAAGCACAATCACTGAAGGACGCTGGTCTGCAGCGCGTCACGGTGTCGCTGGATTCGCTCGATGACACCACCTTCAAGCGCATGAACGATGTGGATTTCCCGGTATCTGACGTGCTGGAAGGTATTGAAGTCGCCTCCAAGGTCGGGCTCGGCCCGATCAAGGTCAACATGGTCGTCAAGGGTGGTCTGAACGATCAGGAAATCGTACCCATGGCGCGCTATTTCAAAGGCAGTGGCGTGATCCTGCGCTTTATCGAGTACATGGATGTCGGCGCATCGAACGGCTGGAAGATGGATGAAGTGATTCCTTCGGCCGAGGTGGTGCGACGTATCAGCGAAACGATGCCGTTAGAAGAGATCGAGCCCAACTACACTGGCGAGACCGCCGAGCGCTGGCGCTATGTGGATGGCAGTGGCGAGATCGGTGTGATCTCGAGCGTCACACAGGCCTTCTGCCGCGATTGCAACCGTGCCCGTCTGTCTACCGAGGGCAAGCTGTTCACCTGCCTGTTCGCCACGGGCGGTCACGATCTGCGCGCACTGGTCCGCAACGGCCATACTGACGAAGAAATCATCGCTGCCCTTGCCCATCTGTGGGCCAAGCGCGATGATCGTTATTCAGAACTCCGCACCATCAACACCGAAGGCTTGTCCGTGCGCGACCGCAAGGTCGAGATGTCGTATATCGGCGGCTAATCTCATGCATGACCCAGAGGCTTCGCGCAGCGCCAGTACACTCGCTGGCAGCGATGCGGATGCGCTCGCAGTCGCTGATGCGCAGCGGCTCATTCTGAGCCATGTGCAGCCGATAACCGCGACAGAGACGATACCGCTGAAGCAGGCGCTGGGCCGAGTGCTGGCGGCTGACCTGATCTCTCCGCTGGATGTGCCCTTGGCCGACAACTCGGCCATGGATGGCTATGCGCTTCGCAGCAGCGATCTGCAGGCCGGGACGACCAGTGCCGCTGTCACCCTGACGATCGTCGGCAGTGCCTATGCCGGTCATCCCTTTGGCGGCAGGGTGAGCACCGGCACCTGTGTGCGCATCATGACGGGCGCGGTAATTCCGCAGGGATGTGACCTCGTGCTGCCGCAGGAACTGGCACGGCACGTCAATGACAGCGCTGTCGAATTGCCTGCGCAACGCGTTAAGCCCGGCCACAATATCCGGCGCGCTGGTGAAGATCTGGCGCGTGGACAGGCCGCACTACGGCAAGGCCGGCTGTTATCGCCTGCCGATCTGGGACTGATCGCCTCACTGGGAATGGCCGAGGTCAGTGTCATGCGCAAGCTGCGTGTCGCGCATTTCTCCACCGGAGATGAGCTGCGCTCCACGGGTCAGCCACTGGACGAAGGTAGTGTGTATGACAGTAATCGCTACACGCTGCACGGCATGCTCACGCGCGCCGGATGTGAATCTATCGACTTCGGGCTGGTGAAAGACGACCCGGCAGCAATTGAAACGGCATTGCGTCAGGCATGTGAACACGCCGACGCGGTGATCACCTCAGGCGGCGTGTCTGCCGGCGATGCCGACCACACCCGGCACCTGATGACGCGCCTGGGCGATGTCGCTTTCTGGAAAATCGCCATGCGTCCGGGTCGGCCGCTCGCATTTGGCACGCTAGACGTAGGCGGCAAGCGCGCGCTGCTGTTTGGATTGCCCGGCAATCCGGTCGCCACGATGGTGAGCTTTTATTTTTTTGCGCGACCTGCACTGTACGCACTCGCGGGTGCACGAGCACCTGAGCTGATGACGCTTCGTGCCATCAGCGACAATCACATCCCGAAAAAACCCGGACGCACGGAATACCAGCGCGGTCAGCTGAGGCACTCCTCTAACGGCGAATGCTACGTACGAACGACCGGTGCGCAAGGATCGGGGATTCTTTCTTCCATGACTGAGGCTAACTGCATTATGGTGTTGTCCGACAGTCAAGGACCCGTGCGCCCCGGAGATATCGTGGAAGTCATATTGTTTGATGGCTTGATCTGAAGTCCGGCGCTCGCGGCGTCAACTCCTGCTGCTCACCCAAGACGCGATCAAGGCCCCAGACCACATCTCAGCCGACACTCGAATCTCCTGAGTTGCTTACACCTTGCTGGTTCCTCATCCAGTCCGCTGTCCCAAAAAACGCGTTCAACAACAGATCCTGCTTGTCTTCTGGATACGCCAGTTCTCGCATCGCCAGCAACATACAGGTCAGCCATTGATCGCGCTCGGTCGTACCAATAGCAAACGGTAAATGCCGGGCGCGCAAAAACGGATGGCCATGCACGGGTGTGTATAAATCCGGTCCACCTGACCAGCCCGAGAGAAACAGGTAGAGCTTGTCCCGCGAGCCATCGAGCGATGGCGGATGCATCGCGCGCAGCACCGCAAATTCAGCTTCCAGATCCATCAGGTCATAGAAGCGATCCACCAACACGCGCAGCGCGTCACGCCCACCAATCAGTTCATACAGCGTCGGTGGCGCTTCTTCGTTCTCAGGTTTTTGCATTCGTTGATGGCTCACGATCTTTCGTGCTTTCAATGATAGCCGATGCGTGACGCGCATTTGATGCAAGCCAGAGGCTTGGCACTTATAAAAATCGCAAGCTGTCCAAAGCTTGCCTGTCGGCGATGAGTTGAGGCAATAGCCATCCGCACATGTCATCGCTGCCCACTACACGTACCGACTAGCCAAAACGAGCGATGCACGATCTCATCGAAAAACACTCACCAGAACTGGATTACGTGGTGCGTGCGATGGATGTCCTGATCATTGTCAGCGCCGGCTCTCTGGCAGCCATGCTTCGCTTCTCGATGAGTCCCGAGGCGCTAGCACCCGTGCATCAGATCGTGCTCTATGCCTGCGCTGCCATGTCTCTGGTGGTGCTGCCACAATGTGACTTGTACTCCTCGTGGCGAGGACGGTCATATCGATTGATGACGAGTCACGCCTGCCTTGCGATGCTGCTCATCATCGGCACCGGAATCATGCTGAGTTTTCTGCTTCGGCAGATTGATGATCTCTCCAGGTTATGGGTCGTGATCTGGTATGTGCTGTCGGTAGGTGGTCTGCTGGGCTCGCGGATGCTGCTGTATGCTGCACTGGCGGGTCTGCGCCGGTTGGGATTCAATCAAAAACGCGTGATTATCATTGGCTACGGCGCCATGGGCCGCGAGATGCATCGTCGCGCACGCCAGCAACATTGGGCCGGCTATTGCGTGCGCGCAGTGCACGATGCCGGACCGATCGCTCCGCTCGGGGCGGGAATCGACATCTTGCACGATCTGCAGCAACTGCCACAAGCGATTCTGAAATACCACGCACATGAGGTATGGATCACACTGCCTTTGTCCGAATCCGCACGGCTGCAACCCCTGCAATACCTGCTACGTAACAGTCTGGTGGATATACGCTGGGTTCCTGATACGGCAGCGATGC
This sequence comes from Oxalobacteraceae bacterium, assembly GCA_046090895.1. GTDB lineage: Bacteria > Pseudomonadota > Gammaproteobacteria > Burkholderiales > Burkholderiaceae_D > Pernthalerella. The sequence continues at coordinate 26,847 of JBJTAS010000063.1, forward strand.
GCATCCTCAGCCAGCGCACGGTCGAGTTTCTGGGGCTGCCGGTAGTCGAGCTGAATCGCCCGGCAAGCGCAGGAATACACGGGCTGGCGAAAGCACTCTTCGATCGCCTGTTTGCCCTGGGCGCACTGGTGGCACTGATGCCACTGCTGCTGACGCTTGCCGTGCTGATCAAAGCCAGTTCGCCCGGGCCCGTGCTGTTTCGTCAGCCACGGCTGGGGCTCAATGGACGGATTTTTCATGTCTATAAATTCCGCAGCATGAAACTGCATCAAGCGCCCAGTGATCAGGTCAAGCAAGCCACGCGCAATGATCCTCGCGTTACGCCTATCGGTCGCTTCATGCGACGTACCAGCCTTGACGAACTTCCCCAATTCTTGAATGTGCTGCTGGGCGACATGTCGGTCGTCGGTCCTCGTCCGCACGCCCTTTCACACAATGATTTGTACAAAGACAAACTGGTGATGTACATGCAGCGTCATCGCGTCAAACCGGGGATTACCGGATGGGCGCAGATTCATGGCTTTCGCGGTGAAACCGACACGGAAGAAAAAATGGCGCGCCGCGTGGCCTGCGATCTTCATTACATACAGCACTGGTCTTTCTGGTTGGATCTGAGAATTATTTTGTGGACCAGTTTCAAAGGATGGATACACACCAATGCCTACTGAGATGGCTAGTCACCAGCCTGCCAAAGCTGAACGCGAACCACTGCCAGACAATTTATTCCGCAGCGTCGTGGCTCATGCACCGCTGGTCGCGATTGATCTGGTGGTTCAAGACCGTCAGCGTCGTGTGCTGCTCGGTTGGCGCCGCAATCCACCAGCGCGGGGCTACTGGTTTGTCCCGGGCGGACGCGTACGCAAAGATGAAACGCTGGCCGAGGCCTTTACTCGTATCAGCACCGCGGAACTGGGTGAGGCATTTCAATTGGAGCACAGCATTTTCATGGGTATCTATCAGCATTTTTATTCCGAAAATTTTCGTGGCGAAGCGCGCGCCTCCACACACTACATCACACTGGCGCATAAGCTGCGCGCCCGCGACACCCACCTGCCGCTGCCAGACGATCAGCACAGCCGCTACCGCTGGGCCAGCCGTACTGATATCGAATGTGATCTGCTCGTGCATCCCTATGCACGCGCCTATTTCCGTGGCTGAGGCGTGCGCACCGTACTCTGCTTATGGCCAGGTGCGTTGTGCCTGTCGCGTAGCGACACTGAGCACCGTGGCTGCACGTTACCGTCTGTCGACAAAGGACACTGATGCTCCTCAGACGAATCCCCTTGTGTTGTCTGGCGGTGTTCTTCTTGTCGATGGTCGCGATGGGTTCCCTGCCCGGTGAAGCGAGCGCGCTATCGTCCCGCTTTGGCGATAAAACGCTCCACGCTGCCGCCTATGCGCTCATCAGCGTACTCGCCCACCAGTCACTGGTCGTTTCGCGCAATAAGCGCGCGATCATCAGTGTAGTCCTGGTGGGCGGTCTGGGTCTACTGGATGAAAGCATCCAGCACCTTCTGCCCTATCGCAATGCATCACTGATGGACTGGTGTTTTGATATGGCCGCGGCGATTGCGGTCGCCACATTTTTCTGGCTGCTTGGACGTGGCACCGGTACCGCCAGCATCACCAGCACTGCTAAGCCCGAGACTCCACATGAGAAAAAAGATGTGCAAGGCCGTATTAACCAGTGCGGTGCGAGGCACCTGCTGTTTTGCCAGCGAGCAGCCACGGGGGACCGAGAATCATCTCGATAAAATTCACCCGCTAGACATCGATCAGGCATAGTCATGAAGAGTGAATCCCTGCTTGTCACCGGCACGACTGGCTACATCGGATCACACACCTGCGTGTGTCTGATGCAAGCTGGATGGCATGTCATAGCGATCGACAATCTTTGCAACAGCTCACCGCGCGCGGCGCAGCGCATACAAGCGATTGGTGGTGCTGCGATGTCGTTTCACTCGTTAGATGTGCGCGATCATGCCGCAATGTCGAGGTTGATTCAGCAAGAAAACATCAGCGCTGTCATTCATTTTGCTGGGTTGAAATCGGTGGGTGATTCAGTCACGCGTCCCTTGGATTATTTCGATAACAATGTAGCAGGCAGTATCACTTTGCTGCGTATTCTGCACCAGCAGGGGGTGCGCAAACTGGTGTTCAGCTCCTCTGCCACGGTTTACGGCGATCCGCCGGAAGTCCCCGTCACCGAGAGTGCACCACTATCAACGACCAATCCCTATGGTCGCAGCAAGCTGATGGTGGAACAGATACTCGACGATCTGAGCGATGCTGATCCCGAGTGGCGCATAGCGACGCTGCGCTACTTTAACCCCGCTGGCGCGCATGAAAGCGGCCTGCTGGGTGAAGATCCGCGCGGTACACCAAGTAATCTGATGCCGTGCATCGCACAGGTTGCTGTCGGCCGACTCCCCTATGTGCACGTGCATGGTAATGACTATCCGACGCCGGATGGCACCGGCATTCGCGACTACATTCATGTGATGGATCTGGCCCGCGGACACCTTGCTGCGCTGGAGCGCCTGTTCTCAAATCCTGGCAGCTTCACCGTCAATCTGGGGACCGGCCGAGGCGTGAGCGTGCTGGAGGCGGTCGCTGCGTTCGAGCGCGCCTGCGGTAAAGCGCTGCCCCTGCGCATTGGACCGCGTCGTTCTGGCGACGTCGCTGCATGCTACGCCTCGGCGCATCGCGCCAAAGAGCTTCTCGGCTGGCAAGCCGAACACCCTGTCGAGCAAATGTGTGCAGACCACTGGCGCTGGCAGCGCCAGAACCCGGGCGGCTATTGATCGCAACGACATCGACATGCCAAGACTCGCACTGCACCTGACGCAACACAAGTTGCAACGATACGCAATACCGACAATAACGGTCTGATTCCTTCTGCGAGATCTGATGAACCACGCTCCGACGGCGACTACCGAAGGCCGGGTCGCACTGATTACCTGTGTCACCGGCCAGGATGGCGCCTACTTGTCCGAACTCCTGCTAAACAAGGGCTATCAGGTCCACGGGATCAAGCGCCGCAGCTCATTGCTGAACACATCGCGCATCGATCATTTGTATCAGGATCCACAAGCGTCGCGCCGTCGCTTCGTGCTGCATCATGGCGACATGACGGATACTGCGTCGCTCATCCGGGTGGTACAACAAGTCAAACCCGATGAGATCTACAATCTGGCTGCACAAAGTCATGTGGCGGTCAGCTTCGAAGAACCCGAATACACGGTGAACTCCGACGGCGTAGGCACACTCCGGCTGCTGGAAGCAGTACGCATCCTCGGGCTGACAAAGACAACGCGTTTTTATCAGGCATCGACCTCCGAGCTCTACGGCAAGGTACAGGAAACACCGCAGCGCGAGAGCACACCCTTCTATCCGCGCAGTCCCTACGCAGCGGCCAAGCTCTACGCCTACTGGATCACGGTGAATTATCGTGAAGCTTATGGCATGTACGCCTGCAATGGCATCCTGTTCAATCATGAATCTCCACTGCGGGGTGAGACTTTCGTCACCCGCAAAATCACACGGGGGCTGGCGCGCATTGCACCAGGCTTGCAAGATTGTCTGTATCTCGGCAATCTTGACGCGCTGCGCGACTGGGGCCATGCGCGCGACTATGTCGAGATGCAATGGCTGATGTTGCAGCAAGCCACTGCAGAAGACTTTGTGATCGCCACGGGTCGACAGGCCAGCGTACGCGAGTTTACTGATCGTGCAGCCGCGGCACTGGGTATCTCGCTGGCGTGGCGTGGCGAAGGTATCAGCGAGATCGCTTGCGTGGATTCCGCAAACGACAGCATCCCCTTGAAAACAGGACAAATCATTGTGCGCGTTGATCCGCGCTATTTCCGTCCGACGGAGGTCGAGACCCTGCTGGGTGATGCCAGCCGCGCACGCGAGCGCTTGGGCTGGTCGCCCCGCACCGGACTGGCAGAACTCGTCGATGAGATGGTAAAGGCAGATCTTTCGGCGGCGCGCAAGTATGCGCTACTGCGCGAGAATGGCTTCACTGCCTTTGTCCATCATGACACGCTCTGATACAGGCACGCTACGATGAGTAAAGTCCCCGTAGAGAGAGTGTTTGTTGCAGGCCACCGTGGCATGGTGGGCTCGGCGATTGTTCGTCGCCTGCGATCGCTCGCAACAAGCAATCCCCTTCAGCTGATACTACGCTCGCATGATGAGCTGGATCTGGTCGATAGTGCACAAGTCGAAGAATTCTTTGCCAGTCACGCCATCGACACGGTCTATCTGGCGGCAGCACGTGTCGGCGGCATACAGGCCAACCAAAGTCAACCTGCCGAATTTATTCGGCAAAACCTGATGATCGAAGCCAATGTGATCCATCAGTCGTGGCGCTATCGGGTCAAGAAGCTGCTGTTCCTCGGTTCATCGTGCATCTACCCGAGGCTGGCGCCACAGCCCATGGTCGAGAGTGCGCTGCTCGATGGGCCGCTGGAACCCACCAACGAGCCCTACGCCATAGCCAAGATCGCTGGCATCAAACTCTGCGAGAGCTATAACCGGCAATACGGCACCGACTACCGCAGCCTGATGCCCACCAACCTGTATGGCCCGGGCGATAATTTCAATCTCGATAGCAGCCAAGTACTACCCGCGCTACTGCGCAAGATCCATGAGGCCTATCAGACCAATGCGCGCGAGGTCGTCATTTGGGGGAGTGGCCGGCCCTTGCGAGAATTTCTGCATGTGGATGATCTTGCGGCAGCCTGTGTGCATCTGATGCAGCTGGGACATGATCAATTGCCAACCCGGATTTCACCGCAGTGCTCGCACCTGAACGCCGGCAGCGGCGAAGAAATCCGTATCGCCGATCTTGCCCAACTCATTGCGAGCCTGGTTGGCTTCGAGGGAACGCTACACTTTGACACCAGCAAACCGGATGGCGCACCGCGCAAGCTGCTCGATTCCAGCAAGCTCAGATCACTCGGCTGGGCACCGATGATCAGCCTGCGCGAGTGCTTGGTGCGCACCTACCGTCACTTTCTCTCTGCCCATGCAGCGGCGTATGCGGAACAGGCTTATCGTGGTCTGTCCGAACCACCTAGTCTGCGCTTTTGAGCATGCGCGCATGGACATGACTCTCCCGTCAGAGGTGATCCTCGTGCTGCTCGGCGCGCTGCTGGCCTTGCCATTCGTACTTGGTCTCTGCCTGCGTCATCCGCCGCTAGCCACGCTCATGTTCATCGCCGTGCTGTGCCTGTTCTCCTCGTCGACCTGGGGTCAGCTGCAAGAAGAGAACACGATATATTCGCGCGGCACCGGCATGTTCTATTTTTCTTTGCTGAATCTGCTGCTGTGGGCGGCAGTCGCTGCGGCCGGCTTGCAACGACTGCAATGTATGGGGTCGATGTATCAGCACCGTGCGTCGAGCACCGTCTCGCCATTCCCTTCAGCGCTAGCGGGCTTTGCGTTCATGCTACTGGCGCACGTCGTGCTCGGACTCATGTCAGACAAAGACCTGCTGCATATTCTGGGCTCTACCGGCCTGATCCAGGTGAGC
>JBJTAS010000064.1:0-3106 GCA_046090895.1 Oxalobacteraceae bacterium
GTATTCGTTTTATTGGCCACTCTGTCTCACTGGGAACTCTATGGCGCTTACGTAATTGCGGCGATTGTGAGAGGTCTTTCAGTTTTCTCCGGATTGTTTATGATTACCTTGTGGTTTGAAAATCACTCATTTGTAGCGCCACTCTGGATTATGTTGTTCGCGCTCCTAGGCGCAGCGATTCTTGCCACCATGGGTTTGCTGGCGGGAATCTGGGCCGAAAAATTCGATCAGCTGGCAGCCTTTCAGAATTTCCTGATCGTGCCGGCGACTTTTTTGGCTGGCGTGTTTTACTCGGTGCACTCGCTGCCACCTTTCTGGCTGGCTGTGTCGCATGCGAACCCGTTTTTTTATATGATCGACGGCTTTCGTTATGGTTTCTTTGGCCATTCGGATGTGCCGCCCACGACCAGCCTGCTGATCGTGATCAGCTTTCTGGTACTGCTTGCGGGTGTAGCCATCAGTTTGCTCAAGCGTGGCTACAAACTTCGTCACTGATACCAACCTCTTCATTTTTGTGCAAAGGCAAAACCGTGCTCCCCACACCTGAACTCATCAAGCATTACATCGCTAGCGGACTCGAGTGTACTCACCTCGAAGTCGAAGGCGATGGCCAGCATTTCAGTGCACTGATTGTCTCGTCTGCCTTTGCCGGCAAGCGACTGATACAGCGTCATCAGCTCGTTTACGCGGCACTCGGCGACCGAATGCGTGAAGAAATTCATGCGCTGTCGATGAAAACACTCACTCCGGAAGAGCATCAGCCTTAATGGACAAACTCAGTATCACGGGCGGCAATCGACTGTCCGGTGAAATTGCCATCTCTGGCGCGAAGAACGCCGCCTTGCCGATACTGTGCGCGGGGTTGCTGACGGCTGAAACGCTGGCGCTGGCCAATGTGCCGAGGCTGCAGGACGTGGCCACCATGCAGAAGCTGTTGCGGCAGATTGGTTTATCCATCGAAGAAAAAGGCGATCTGCTCGAATTGTGTGGCCGGGACATTCATAGTCCCGAGGCGCCGTACGAAATGGTCAAGACCATGCGCGCATCGATTCTGGTGCTGGGCCCGCTGCTGGCGCGTTTCGGTGAAGCGAAAGTCTCGCTGCCGGGCGGATGCGCGATTGGTTCGCGTCCTGTGGATCAGCACATCAAGGGCTTGCAGGCGATGGGCGCCGAGATCGCCATCGAGAACGGTTACATCCGTGCTCGCGCCAAACGGCTGCAGGGCGCGCGACTCGTACTCGATACGGTGACCGTGACCGGCACGGAAAATCTGATGATGGCGGCGTCGCTCGCAGACGGCGAAACCATACTGGAAAATGCTGCGCGTGAGCCGGAAGTCACCGACCTTGCCAATCTGCTGGTTGCGATGGGTGCAAAGATTGAAGGCATAGGCAGCGATCGTCTCAGCATCACGGGTGTGCCGGCACTGCATGGCGCAAGTCACGCGGTGATTGCGGATCGAATCGAGACCGGTACTTTTCTATGCGCGGTCGCAGCGGCGGGCGGCGATGTGGTGTTGCGTCACGCGCGCGCCGATTTGCTGGATGCGGTGGTCGATAAATTGCGTGAGACTGGCGCGATACTGACCTCGGGTGACGATTGGATCCGCGTACAGATGGCGGGTCGACCAAAGGCCGTGGGTTTTCGCACCACGGAATATCCGGGTTTTCCGACCGATATGCAGGCGCAGGTCATGGCGCTGAACTGCATCGCCGAGGGTAGCAGCCGTATCATCGAAACCATTTTCGAGAATCGCTACATGCATGTGCAGGAGCTCAATCGTCTGGGTGCGGCGATTGAAATTGATGGTCACACCGCCGTTGTTCAGGGTGTTCCTCGTCTGATCGGCGCACCCGTGATGGCCACCGACCTGCGCGCTTCGGCTTCGCTCGTGATCGCCGGCCTTGCCGCCGAGGGGCAGACGCTGATTGACAGGATCTATCATCTGGATCGGGGTTATGACCGCATGGAAGTGAAGCTTTCCGCGGTGGGCGCTGACATACAGAGAATCCGATAATGAACCAAATGCTCACGCTGGCGCTTTCCAAAGGGCGCATCTTCGACGAGACTCTGCCACTGCTCGAAGCGGCCGGCATACACGTGACCGAAGATCCCGAGAAATCACGCAAGCTGATTCTGCCGACCAGCGACCCGCAGTTGCGTGTGGTGATCGTGCGGGCATCTGATGTCCCGACCTACGTGCAATATGGCGCGGCGGATTTTGGCGTTGCGGGCAAAGACGTATTGCTTGAGCATGGCGGTGAAGGCTTGTATCAGCCCGTCGACTTGCAGATTGCCAAATGCCGGATGTCGGTGGCAGTGCAGGCGGGTTTTGATTACGCCAGCGCAGTACGTCAGGGCGCGCGTTTGCGCGTCGCGACCAAATATGTCCATGTAGCGCGCGAACACTTTGCCGCCAAGGGCGTGCATGTGGACTTGATCAAGCTCTACGGTTCCATGGAGCTCGGTCCGCTGGTGGGCTTGTCGGATGCGATTGTCGATCTGGTCTCGACCGGCAGTACGCTGCGGGCCAATCATCTGGTGGAGGTGGAGCAGATCATGGAGATTTCATCCCGGCTGGTGGTCAACCAGGCGGCGCTCAAGCTCAAGCGCGAAAAACTGCAACCTATCATTGATGCCTTTGCCCAGGCATCGCTTCGTGAAAAATAACATCATGTCCGTCGTCATACGCCAGCTCGATTCCGCCGACAAAGACTTTCAAGCCAAACTAATGGCGGTACTTGCCTTCGAGGCATCGGAAGACGAGGCCATCGATCGTGCTGCTGCCGGCATCATCGCGGATGTGCGGCAGCGGGGTGATGCTGCGGTGCTTGAGTACACCCAGCGTTTCGATCATGTCGCCGCCACCAGCATGACAGCGCTCGAGATTCCGCGTGCGGCATTGCAGGCCGCACTGGCCAGTCTCGCGCCCGAGCGACGCGCTGCATTAACAGAGGCAGCAGATCGCGTGCGCAGCTATCACGAGCGTCAAAAGCAATCCTGCGGTTCGGATGGTTTTGCGTTCACCGAAGCCGATGGCACTGTGCTTGGACAAAAAGTCACGCCGCTGGATCGTGTTGGCATTTACGTCCCGGGTGGCAAAGCG
>JBJTAS010000065.1:0-17425 GCA_046090895.1 Oxalobacteraceae bacterium
ACACTATCCCTACCTTCTCCAGCTTGTTCGATAATGACATCCGTTGCATTAAATATCAGGTAAATATCATCGCCGGTTCCGCCAATTAATGTGTTTTGTCCGCGGCCACCAAAAAGAAAATCATTTCCATTGCCGCCATCCAGAACATCATCACCGAGCCCACCAGTCAGCGTATCGTCTCCGTCTCGCCCCTCGAGATAGTCATTGGCTGATCCGCCCTGCACAATATTTGCGAGGGCATTCCCGATGCCGTGAAAATCTAATTCATGGCGATACTCAAGGTTTTCTACATTCGCCTCGAGTGTGTGGAAAATTACGGGCACTGTAATGATGACTTTATCAATTCCTTGATTTACTTCTTCAATAATGAGGTCATAGCCATCGGTGTAATAGGTGTCGTTGCCCGTGTTGCCTATAAGACGGTCGCTGCCTGCACCGCCATCAAGCAGGTCGTCACCGGTATCCCCGATCAGCACATCATTTCCGCCGTCGCCAAAGAGAAAGTCATCATCCGCGCCGCCATTCAACGTATCGTTGCCATCACCGCCGTGTAAGGTGTCTGACCCTGCACCACCGCTGATCAGATCGTCTCTGCTGGTGCCGATGAGCGTATCTGCACAACTGGTGCCTGTAATACCGGCAGCCTTCAGGGCATTTAAGATGTTGGGTCCATTTCCGGTTTGAAGGATGCGGATGATGGCGTGGGTATTGACAGGCATGATGATCTCCTCGAAACCGTCGTAGAAAATAGTTGATTTATGTGGCTGCCGCATCCATCGCCTTTTGACAGGACAGTGCAGTCAAGCGAGCTTGAGGCATCTGTCATTCGTGGCGGCTGTCAGTGGGTGGGGGTAGCACCAAACTGGTGACTACAGTATTTTTCTTGAGGGCCACAGAGTCAAACTGTGCGAGCTACTAGTACGTGGTGATCTGGTAAATTGAATGAGCCCAACCTGAGTCGAAAAAAAAGGGAGCCTCGGCTCCCTTGATCATTCAGATGATGTTTTCGCTCAGTGCTTTAACTGATCCAATAAAAAGGTAGTCAGCAGCGGTACGGGTCGTCCTGTCGCACCTTTTGCGCCGCCGCTCTTCCAGGCGGTGCCAGCGATGTCCAGATGCGCCCAGGTATATTTTTTCGTGAAGCGCTCCAGAAAGCAGGCGGCGGTGATGCTTCCGCCTGGCGGGCCGCCGATATTGGCCATGTCGGCAAAGTTCGATTTCAATTGTTCTTGATAGGCGTCTTCGATGGGCATACGCCAGGCCGTATCACTGGCGTATTTGCCTGCGGCGATCAGTGCGTTGGCCAGCGCGTCATGTGCCTCGTCGTGGCGCGTGAATAGCCCGGTGTTGTGATGCCCCAGCGCAGTCACGCAGGCGCCAGTGAGTGTCGCAATATCGATGACACAGGCCGGCTTGAAGCGCTCGACATAAGTCAGGGCATCGCAGAGAATCAGGCGGCCTTCAGCGTCGGTGTTCAGTATCTCTATGGTCTGACCAGACATCGAGGTCACGATATCACCGGGTCGGGTCGCTTTACCTGAGGGCATGTTCTCGCAGGTGGGTATGACGCCGATGACATTGAGGGGTAATTCCATTTCGCCGATCGCGCGCATCGTGCCGAGTACCGACGCCGCGCCGCACATGTCGTACTTCATCTCATCCATGCCGCTGCCGGGCTTGAGCGAAATGCCACCGGTATCGAACGTAATGCCTTTGCCCACCAGAACGACGGGTGCATCCTTGGTTTTTCCACCGAGGTGCTTCAAAACGATGAATTTCGGCGGCTGCTCGCTGCCATTGGTCACCGACAGGAAGCTACCCATCTTGAGTGCTTCGAGCTGCTTGCGGTCGAGAATTTCGACACCTTGACCGAACTCTCGGGCGATTTTCTTCGCGGTGTCTGCTAAATAGCTTGGTGTGCAGATGTTCGGCGGCAGGTTGCCTAAGGTTTTTGACAGATCTATGCCGTTGGCCAGCGCGACGCTTTGCGCCAACGTGCGCTTGATGGACGCATCGGCGACCTCGACCGCTATCGTTACCTTGCGCACCCCGGTCGCGACGTCGTCTTTTTTGCTCTTGAGTTCATCCGCGCGGAACACACTCTCGCGAAGCGAGATAACTTCTGCACGAAGCGCCCAGTGCACATCTCGTCCTTTCACGCAATCCAGCGGTAGCGCTAGCAGGGCGTCGCTGGCACCGAGTGTCGCAAAAACGCGGGCGACTGCCTGCACGGCAGAGGAGAAATGACGGTCACTGACAGCGTCTTGTGTGCCGAGACCCACCAGCAGGATCCGCTTTGCCGGGCCGCTGCTTCTGTGAACCAGCAGGGTGGTACCTGGCTTGCCGGTGATGTCGCCACTCTTCATTGCGGCACTGAGGGTGCCCTTCAGATCGAGCGCTTTGGCTGCGTGCGACAGTTTGCCGCCTTCGTAGACGCCCACGGCGATGCAAGATGATTTGATCTGGGTGATTGCGTTTTTTGTATTAAAAGCTTTTATGCTAAAGTCCATGTCCGCTCCTCTAATCCCGTCAATTATAGTCCCCGGATGATTTTTCAGCGCGCCATACGTCGCGAGCTGCTGAACACTGTCGGTGCGGTGTTCACTACGCTGTTCACGATTGTGATTACCGTGATGCTGATCCGTATTCTCGGCGATGCTGCCGCAGGTCAGGTGGCGTCTGGCGACGTTGTGGCGCTGCTCGGTTTCTCGGCGCTGGTGTACATGCCGGTCATTATCTCGCTCACGGCTTTCATCGCAGTGCTTCTGGTGGTCGCCCGCAGCTATCAGGATTCCGAGATGGTGGTCTGGTTTGCATCCGGCTTGTCGCTGATGCGATGGGTCAGGCCAGTCTTGTCTGTCGGTCTCCCGCTGGTGCTATTGACCGCGGCATTGTCGCTGTGGCTCACGCCCTGGGCAAGCCGTCTTTCTTTCGAATACAAAGAGCGGTTTCGTAATCGGGAAGATATTTCCCGTATATCGCCCGGAAAATTTCAGGAATCCGCATCAGGCGACCGGATTTTTTTCGTGGAGGGTCTATCATCAGGAACCCGCAAGGTTGAGAATGTCTTTGTCAGCCAATCGCGTAATGAGGAGAGCAGTATCGTCGTGGCACGCGAGGGTTCGGTGATTCTCGATGAGCGGGGCGACAAATTACTCGAGCTGCGCAATGGTCGCCGCTATGACGGCACCCCAGGGACCCCGGCATTCCAGACCATGGACTTCGGCCGCTATGTGATTGTGGTTTCTGGCAGCAATCGTGAAATTGCCAGTAACAAGGCTTCGCGCGTTCTGCCAACTGCGACTCTGTTCAGTGAGCCAACCGAATCCAATCTCGCTGAACTTCTCTGGCGTATCGCAGTGCCGATCATGTGCCTATTACAAATGCTGCTGGCCATACCACTCGGGTTCGTCAACCCGCGCCGCGGGCGTACCCTCAATTTGATGATTGCGCTGGTCCTGGCTGTCTCTTACAGCAACTCGGTGGGCATTATTCAAGCCGCTGTAGGTCAGGGCAGGCTATCATTTGGTACGGGTTGGTGGCCGTTACACGTGATGGTACTGATAATTATTGCGCTGCTTTTTTTCTGGCGAAATAATACCAACAGCCGATGGCATCCGATGGTGCTGCTGATTGCGATACGTCGTTTGCTATTAGCACGAAAGGCGGTGAGTTGATGCGCGTGCTACGCCGCTACCTGTCGCGCGAGATCTACCGCTCAGTACTCTTTGTACTGATATCTTTCCTCGCTTTGTTTGCATTCTTTGACATGATGGGCGAAGTGCGCGCTGTCGGTCGCGGCCCTTACCGAATTGAGCACGCTTTCTTTTATGTGACGCTCAGGTTACCGGCCTACGCCTATGAGCTGATGCCTATTGCAGCGCTGATCGGCACGATTTACGTCATGGCTCAGTTGGCCTCACGTTCCGAATTTACCGTGATGCGTGCTTCCTCACTGTCGATGCGTGGCGCCGCTAAGCTACTGTTGCCGGCGACTCTGGCACTCGCTGTCCTGACATTTGCGCTGGGTGAATTCATCGCACCCAAAGCGTCCGAGTTTGCTGAAAATTTCCGGCGTCGCGTGATGGGTGCGACTATTTCATCCGAATTCCGTACCGGACTATGGGCCAAAGATGTTATCCGCGGTGCAGATGGCAAAACGGCTGCCGGTTCACGCTTTCTGAATGCACGCAAGGTCGATACCGAGGGCGTGCTGCGCAAGCTCAGAATTTATGAGTTCGATGTTGACATGCACATGATGGCGATGATCTCTGCTGAGGAAGCGAGATTCATTGATAATGGCCGATGGCAACTGACTCAGGTCGAAGAGCTGCGTTTTGCGCGCGATCTATCGCCCGCCGATGAGCGCAACCCGCCGCTCGTACTCAGCCGCAAGCTGCCAAGCAGCCTGCTGAATTCCGAGATCACACCCGAGATTATGGCCGTGCTGGTAGCTGATCCGAGCAAGATGTCAGCGCTTGACCTGGCTTTGTTCAGTCGTCATCTAGAAGAGAACAAACAGCGTAGCGAGCGCTACGAAATCGCGCTTTGGACCAAGCTGCTGTATCCGCTGGCAGTATTCGTGATGATGGCACTGGCTTTGCCATTCGCTTATTTACAGAGCCGTAGCGGTGGCATATCACTCAAGATCTTTATCGGTATCATGATCGGTGTATCTTTTCATTTGTTGAACAATCTTTTCTCGCACATAGGCTTGCTCAATACCTGGCCCCCGCTGGCGACAGCATTGACACCGAGCGCAGTTTTTCTGCTCGCCGCCATCATGGCGCTCTGGTGGGTGGAGAGACATTAATGAAAAAAAATCAGGCACTCGTATTGTTCGCCCACGGTGCGCGTGATCCTCGCTGGGCGATACCGTTTGAACGTCTGGCCCAACGCGCTCGTGAGATGCAGCCCGGGATACCGGTGTCGCTGGCTTTTTTGGAACTGATGTCACCACGCTTGCCGGAACGTGTCGACGAGCTGGTGCAAAGCGGAATTACGCAAGTGAGTGTGGTGCCCGTATTTCTGGGGCAGGGCGGCCACGTGCTGCGCGACCTGCCACCGCTGATTGATGAGCTGCGCGAGAAGTATCCGCAGCTTGAGATTCGCTTATCAAAGGCGGTGGGCGAGGATGAGTCCGTACAACAGAGTATTGCTGCCTATTGTCTACGCCAGTTGAGTGACTAATCCCTGGTGCTGCCAAAGATCACGCTTTATCGCTCTCGCAGGCTTTCATTCTGGTATTGCAGCACCGGGCTCAGGAAATACTCAATCACGGATCGCCGACCCGTCTTGATCTCAGCGGTCGCCGTCATCCCGGGGACGAGGGGCGCTTCTCGGCCTCCCACGCTGAGGGTATTTCTTTGCAATCGTATTTTTGCCCGATACAGCAGGCCACGTTTTTCGTCGGTGATTGCATCTCGGGAGATGTGGGCGACCTGTCCCTCGACAGTGCCGTAGCGCGTAAATGGAAAGGCTTCCAGCTTGATCTCCACCGCCTGTCCGGGATGCACGAAGCCGACATCTTTGTTTTCCAGCATCGCCTCGACTTCCATGAGTGCTTGCTGGGGCACCACCAGCATCAGCACCTGGGCAGGCGTTACAACACCCCCAATGGTATGTACCGCCAGCTGCTGTACCGTGCCATCGATGGGTGCGGTCAATCGGGTCAGCTGTAGTCTTGCGTTCGCTTTTACCAGCTCTTGTGTCAGCACAGTGCTTTTCTGTCGCCCCTCCGCCCATTCGTCGAGTAGTTGTCTGCGTGTTTCAGTCGACAATGCCTGACCTTGTGCCAGACTTTCTCTCAGCGCGGCCCGGATCTCTGACGCCCGGCTGCGTTGTGTGGTGAGGTCTCCTTCCTGTTCAAGACGCAGCTGCTCTTTTTCCATCCACGCATGGCGTGACAAGAAATGACGCTCGTTTAGCTGCTGGTAGTCTTGCGCCCGTGCCTGTGTATAGGGCAGGGTACTTTCCAGTTTTTTCACTAAAGAGTCTATCGATTGCAGTTCGGCCTGATGCTTTTCGATGTCTGCCTGTATTCGTGCGAGTTTGGCATGGAATTCCCGATAGCTGGCCTCTGCCTTGGACTGCAACTCATGCAGGCTGGCTGCAGAGAGCTCCGTGCTGGGGAACTGCGCCGCATGTCGGCCGTGTTCAATGGCGTCGAGCACCCACCTGGCCTTGAGTGTCTGAATCCGGGCAGCCTGCAAATCGCTGCCAAGGCGTTCCACATCGGCGGCGGGCTCGGTGGTATCAAGCACCAGCAAGACTTGTCCTGCCTTCACGACATCGCCCTCGCGCACATGAATTTCTCGTACGCTGGCCGTGCCCAGCGATTGTATGGCCTTGGTGTTACCGCTGACAATCACCTTGCCGGGAGCACTGGCCACGATATCCAATTTTCCGACGCAAGCCCACAGCAGCGCTAGCAGCGAAAAAATCAGTAGCAGCCAGATCGCAGCTCTCGGGGCCGGCGAGGTTGGGGTGTGTTGCAACGCCAGCGCGCTGGCAAGGAATTCAGCTTCGTCATGCTGTTTGCGCTCGCGATCCATGTCGGTACGGTTTGCCCATGCCTGTCGCCAGATGGCGAGATAGCGCCTTCCCAGTGCCACAGCTGCGTCAGTAAAAAGTATCCTGCGAGTCGTCATGTTCATGCCATTTGCATGCTATGCAAGCGATGGTAAAAGCCATCTTGCCGTTGAAGCAGCTCATCATGACGGCCCTGCTCGACAAGCCGGCCCTGCTCGAGCACGAGAATGCGGTCAGCTTGTCGGACAGCCGTCAGCCGGTGAGCAATGATGATCACGGTTCGCCCTTGACAGATGGCAGCCATGTTGGTCTGGATGATGCGTTCAGACTGATAGTCGAGTGCGCTGGTCGCTTCATCAAAGATCAGTATCCGAGGATCGCGCATCAGCGCTCGCGCGATGGCGATTCGCTGCTTCTGTCCGCCTGACAGCCCAGTACCGTGTTCACCCAGCACGGTGTCATAGCCTTCGGGCAGCTCTGAAATGAACGCATGCGCACCGGCCAGACAAGCGACGCGTATGACTTCTTCCAGAGGTGCGCCGGGGTCGGCGAGCGCGATGTTTTCTCGGATGGTGCCGTTGAATAGCTGGCTTTCTTGCAGCACCACGCCAATCTGGCGCCGCAGGGAAGCCGGGTCGGCCAGAGCGATATCCACGCCATCAACCAGTATGCGTCCGCTCGACGGCAGCATCAGTCGTTGTAAAAGGCGGGTGAGTGTGCTCTTGCCCGAACCCGAACGACCGACGATACCGATGACCTCACCTGGCCTGATACTCAGATGAATATCAGAGAGCGTTTCCTTACCATCCGGACGATAGCGAAAATTCAGATGATCGAAATCGATACGGCCACGGACAGGCGGCAGTACTGTGCCTGACGAGGATTTTTCAGTGTCGGTATTCAGGATGTCTCCCAGCCTTTGCACCGAGACGCCCACTTGCTGAAAATCCGACCACATCTGCGCCAGTCGAATGACGGGAGTAGCGACATGCCCCGCCAGCATATTGAAGGCGACCAGCTGGCCGACTGTCAGCTGACCTTCAATGACCAGACGTGCGCCCATCCACATGGTTGCGACGGTCACCAGCTTGCCGATCAGAGAAACGAGGTTGCTGGCCCAGTTCCCCACATTACCCGCCCTGAAAGCCGCCTGAAGGTAAGCAGCGAGCTGGTTTTCCCATTTGCGCCGCCAGCGGGGCTCGACGGCCAGGGCCTTGACGGTGTCGATCGCATTCACTGTCTCAACCAGAAACGCCTGGTTCTCTGCGCTACGCCGAAATTTTTCGTCTAGCCGCTGCCTGAGTATTGGCGTGGCTGCGATGGATAGCATCAGATAGCAGGGCAGGGACAGCACGACGATCAGCGTTAGCGTCGCGCTGTAGAACAGCATGACGCCAATGAAGATCACTGAAAACATCAGATCAAGCACCAGCGTGATGCCATTCCCGGTCAGGAAGCTGCGAATATTCTCCAGTTCACGAACGCGCGCCACAGAATCGCCAGCGCGCCGGGCATGGAACCAGGGCAGCGGCAGCGATAGCAGATGACTGAACAGCTTTGAGCCCAATTCAACGTCTATGCGGCTGCAGGTATGCGAGAACACATAGGTACGCAGCGCGCTGAGCGAGACTTCGAACAGCCCTACGACCAGCAGGCCGATAGCGATCACGTCCAGTGTGCTGAATCCATGATGCACGAGTACCTTGTCCATCACCACCTGAAAGAATAGCGGTGTCACCAGCCCGAACAGCTGAAGCGCCACGGAGACCAGCAGCACTTCCAGCAGCAGCTTGCGGTACTTGACAACGGCAGGTATGAACCAGGTGAAGTCAAAGCGCTGAGCCTCAAGCGCCAGCGAGGCGTGTGATGCAAACAAGATCAGCTCGCCATTCCATCGAGCCCTGAAATCTTCCATCGTGATCCACGACTGGGAATGAGCTTCAGGGTCGACGATCAACACCCGACCGTCGCCGTTCGAGTCGGCCATCGCCGCGTGCGATGAATCAATCCGGACAATGACGAAGAAATTTCCCTCGATATCCGTGGCTATTGCAGGTAACGGAAAGTTGTGCAAACGTGCTGCCGGTATGCGCCGGGATTTCGCAGAGAGCCCCAGTTTGTGTGCTGAGTGCAGAATGGCATTGCTACCAAAGGCCCCGGCGTTGCCCCCGAACTCATGCATCAGCTGCCCGGCATCCACTGCAATCCCATGCGATCGCGCGATGGCGAGCAGGCAGGCCAGACCAGACGGGAGCTTAGGGCGATGGAGCGTTTCCTCCACTGCCTCAGGTGTGATATTGCCTGACAGGGGTTCGTCCCCGGCGCGAGCGTCGTCACCGACATCGGCCATGTCGTGGTGTAAGGATGCGTGACTCATCGCCAGAACTGACCGGTAGTGGTGGTGCCATTGACCGACTGCGCAGCGATCAGCTTGTCAACGTTCGACGCCAGCAGCGTTCGGCCATCTGTGAGCTCAAAGCGCTCGATCTGATGCACAGCCGCGCCGGAGTCATCGCGGTCATACCAGCCCGCGATTCGCAAGCCATCGTTCGTGCCGGTGAACGACAGGCTGAGGTCGGATCCTTGTCGTTCAAAGTGCAGCGCAGACTCGGCCTCTGGCAGATCGATTCGGATCAAGTCCTCGCCTCCCGGATCCAGCAGGTTGCGCGAGCCATCGCCGGGACGGAAGTCATAGGTATCATTGTCTGCAGTGCCTCGTACAAAGTCTTGATACAGCTCGGCGATGATCTGCTCGGGCGCGGTGATGGCGGTCGCTTCGGACATGGTCGTCTCTTGTAAGCTCGCATCGGTCGGCAAGGCCGCAAAGGTTGTAGGCCAGCTGTCGGTTGAGGCGATACCGCCGCTGCCAGTAGCTGAAGCAGTGGTTGCCGCCAACCATACCTCCATCGGCAGCAGCGCATTCCATGACAGTTCCTGCAGCGGCTGGACGGCGCTATTGTCCAGCGTGACGGTTTGGTCGGCCACGTTAATCGCCGGGCTGACCACCAGATTGAACAGGGTGTCGGTGCCAGCCTGTTGAGGGTCGGTTGCGCGCAGCACGATTTGCAGCTGGGCGGCATCAGTTTCCGAGGGAACCCCCTCGAAGCGTAGTCGTTCCGCATCAAAGCTCAGCCAGTCGGGCAAAGCGCTGCCATCGGCCAGGGTGGCCGTAAATATCAGCCGGTCTTCCATATCCGGATCGATGAACAGGTTCGGGGCGATATCCAGATGGAAGAATTCTCCTTCATCTGCATATTGGGTCGGCAGATAGCCATACAGCAGCGGCGGATGATTACTGCCGGTCGGCGTTGCTGCCAGTTGCTTGAGCAGGACTTCGAGCTGATCACCTTCCATCGCACTGGCCTCGCGCAGGGGAGCGGGCGCCACGTTGGCACGTGATCCGTCATCCACATTCAGCCAGACATCCGCAGCTTGCAGCAAGCGGCCTTCGTTGGTCACTGCGCGGGTGTAGCCACGCACCAGCGCATCAGGCCCTTCGAAGCGATTGAGGACATTACCGTTGAGATAAAGCTGGCGCAGGCCGGCCTGCGGCATCGTCTGCAGCTCACCGTCATCGCTTTTGCCATTGCTGTTCATATCGCGCCAGAGTTTGAAATGGTGCCATTTGTCATCGCTGGCATCGAAGACGCCATCCTGATTGCTGTCGAACTCGATATGCTGCAGCGCCTGAAGATCGCTGATACCGGGGGTCTGCGGATCGACATGACTTCCGAAGGCAATCTCATCGAAGCGATTGATCTGACCGTCGCCATCGACGTCATAAGCGAGGATGCCATCATCTCCGCCGACCCAGGCGATACGGTGTGCTTCGCCGCTGTCGTCGGTGATGAAGCTGACCTGGCTGTGATAGAGGTCGATGAATTCGAGGCCGTCATTATCGAGATCGATGACGATAGGGTCGTAGTAGGCGGTGAATGAGACGGAGGTGGTGGATGAGCCCCCGGCAGAGTCGGTGGCTTTTATCCAGACTTGCTCTTGAGATTTTAAAGATCCTGCTCCGCCGATAATAGTCAACGTGCTGGTAGAGTTGACTTTCTCGAACGAGGCGAGGGAGTCGATTTCTGCTCCTGGAACCGGGGCGGTTTTGAATGATGGTGAATTTTTTAGGGTTACATTACCCCTTAGTGGATTTCTGTCTATTTTTAAACCAATCGACTGATTTTGATCAGGATCCCAGGCTGTTATCGAGTATGTATAACTCATAATAACAGCGGAAAGCAAAACCATTCGTTCGGCGCCCTGAAACACACTGCTTATGAAGGGATTGTCATTAACAGCTTGAATAGATCCAATCGCCGTCTGGCTGGTTTCTCCTCCTTTGCCGTCAGATACGGTGAACCCAAAACTTAATGCACCCACATAATTGAGCGGTGCCTTGACCATGATCCGGCGATTTAATGCATCGTTCTGAATAGTCACTGCACGTAACTGGACTTCGCCCAAGGTACGCCCAGCACTCGCAGAGATGATGTGCAAAGTATCACCATCCACATCCGTAGCCCCCGCGAGCAGCAAGTCATGCGAGATATACGTCCACGCCGATTTGGTCGGATCGGTCTCACCGCCATCTTCTAGCATCTGGAATCCCACCGCCTTGACCTCAGGTGTGTCATTGACGGGTCGCAGCTGTAGCTTGAGAGTCGCGGCCTGTGAAGTGAGTGTGCCGTCAGAGACGGCGAAGGACACACCGCGCTCACCGTTCGCATTCGGCGCCGCACGAAACACCATCTCGCGCCGCTGCGCATCAAAGCTCACCCGGTCTCCGCTGGCCAGTGCTCGCAGTGATTCGGGCAGCAGACGAATCGGATCGCCATCCGGATCGATGAACAATTGCAGCAGCGCCGATTCGCTGATCCGGATTTCCTGATCTTCATCCGCCACCGGTGATAGGTGCACCCCGTCGAGCGGACGGGGCGCGTCATTGATGCCGCTGATATCGACGGTGTAGAGACCCGTCGTTTCCAGCCCTTGCGCATCGGCGACCTGATACTCGATCATCGCCGAGCCCGCATAATCTTTCTCCGGCGTGAAGTGCAGACCGTCGTTCTGCAGCAAGGCCGTGCCGCCAGTGACCTTGCCAAGGCCTGTAATACGCAGTGAAGCATGATCATCATCCACATCGGTGGCGTTCTTCAGCAGATCGGCGATCGAGATCGACAGCGGCTGGTCTTCTTCGGTGCACCCATGAAGTACGGGCACCACGGGCGCATCATTGACGGGGGCGAGGGTGATCTCGGCATGCCCCTGCGCCAGACCACCGGCGCCATCACTGACCGTATAGCGCAAACCCGCCGGTCCAACCCGGTTGGCCTCAGGCGTAAAGACGATCTGCCCATCGCGCAGCCGGGCGGTGCCACCGTCAACCTGATCGATCGCGACTATGGACAGGGTTTGGTCTTCCCCTCGCAGAATGTCGGTATCGATATCATTGGCCAGCAAGAGAGCCGTATCGATGATCAGCGGCTGATCTTCGGTGGCGGCGATGGTCTCATCGGCGAGCAGTGGCGTATCAGTGACAGGGTCGATGCGGATCTGGCTGCGGCCAGTCGTCGAATGTCCGCTGGCATCGGTGACGGTGTAGCTAAAGCTTGCCATGCCGTTGTAGTTGCGCTCAGGCCGAAACACGATGTCGCTCTCTTCCAGCCTGACCTCCCCATGCTCGGGGGAGCCCACGCCGGTGATGCGCAAGGCCTGTGACCCTGCCCGCGCATCGGTATCGGTATCAAAGTCGTTCGCCAGCAATAAGGGTGCGGCAATGCGCATCACCTGATCTTCCCGGGCATGGATCACGCGCTCTGACACCACCGAGGGCGCGTCGTCCACCGGGGAGAGCGCAATACGGATCCTGCCCACTGAGGTCGCGCCATGCGGGTCGCTCACAAAGTACTCGACCGTATCCGTCACCCCGTACTGATCGGTCGGCGGGGTGTAATGAATCATCCCGTTGGCCAGTAATTCAGCCTTGCCCAGCGCAACATGCCCGATACCGGTCACGGACAAGGCGTCGCCCTCGGGATCGCGGTCATTGGCCAGCAGCATGGCGCTATCGATCAGCAAGGGCATATCTTCGTGCGAGGCAATCGATTCGCCCAGTACGACCGGGGCATCATTGACCGGCAAGAGCTTGAGATTCAGGCGCTGCTCAAAGACGCGCCCGAGGGCATCGGCCAGCACCACGGTCAGATGGGCGTCGCCGACATAGTTGGTATCGGGCCGGAACTGTAGCCGGGCCTGGGCATCGTCCACCAAGACGGTGCCGTGAGCACTGCTGCGAATGCCCAGCAGACGAACTTGTCCGGCAATGCGGCCCAGCAGTGCCGCCGCCCGCTGTTCCAGCTGTGCATAGCCGACTTTGAGCGTTGCATCTTCATGCATCACCAGCTCCAGCGGCGCGAACCTAGCGAGAGGCTGCGGCGTGATGTACGCATCGATCTTTGTGGCAGGAGACTCTGGGCGGGACGGATCACTGACCGGGATCGCTTGCCGGGTAACGAGACTGCCCTCCTGAGCGCCTTTGGTGATGTGCAGCAGACTGTAGACATCGGACGGTAAGGCAATCTGCTCAGCGGTACTTGGCGACTCCGGTGCTGGCTTGACCGGGTCGCTCTGGATGTCGGCTGCCGAGACCTTGCGGCTTTGTACCCAGCGGTCGTCGAAAGCAGACGTATTGGTGACCGCTTGGGTCTGCAAAGGTGTGCCGAACCGGGCCAGCTGATCGTCACCGGCAATCGATGACGGATCATTCAGCCGGCGAAACCGGATGCGCATCTGCGCAAGCTGCTCTCTGAACGAGGGATCAATCCAGACATCGTCATCCCCGAAATAAATCACCGTCTCCGGATCGGTGCTGGCAGCCGCCGAGCGCAGGCTGCGCACGATATCGGCAAACTCCTTCGCGTCCGGGTTCAGGCCGTAGCGCTTGGCCAGTGCCTGCAGTTCGGTACGGCGTTGGGGGGAGAGGGTGGCGGACTGCAGCTCGGCCAGCGCACTCATGTCCTCGACCATGGTCACAAAGTTCTCGCGCAAGCCATCCTCGTGCAGCACATTGAGGTTGGCGGTCGCCTGATCCTGCACGATCTGCAAACCCTTGACGTGCGACAGCAGATTGACGGTGCTGATACCGGTATGACTGCCATCGGCAAAGTTCACCGTGTCGGAACGCAGGTTGATTGCGTCGATTGCCATTGGCGAGCGTGGCTGATCAGAAAGCGGGGCTGCAGAAAGGCCAGCAGAAAGACCTACCGGCCGCAGATTCATGTCAAACACTTCGAGCGATCCCGAGCTGCCATCGCCATCCAGATCCACCCACAGGCGCAGCAGTGAATAGACCGGATCATCGCGATTGATCAGGCCATCGCCGTTCGCATCGAAGTAGGCGAGCGACGGCAAGCCATGCTGGTCAAAGGGCACATCGGCGGCATTGAACAGCTCGCTGCCATTGTCCAGCACGCCATTGCCGCTGCGATCAATGCCCAGCAGTGCATCGGCAGGCGATATCCATTGCGTGGCTTCCCGGTAGCCATCGCCATCGACATCAAAGCGTGCGACCTGTTGATGCGTGATGCTCTGAAGATCACTGCCAACCTCGCCGGGCAGCTCGTTAATCGCGATGCCATCGCCAGCGATATCGATCGCAATCACGCGCGTCCATTGCAGTGCGACGGTGTCGCGGGCGGCATGGGTACGGGCGAACTCGGCCTCTTGCTCGGGGGTCGCACGTGCGGCGAGTGTCGGGTCAACCGGGTGGGCTGCATTGAACTCATCGACGGTCGAGCGCGCGGCTTCCATCTGTAAACGGGCTTCCTTGCGTCGCGCCTCCAGAGTGTGCAGACTGTCTGTCTGATGGCTATCGCTCATCACGCTGCCCAGTTCGGAGCTGACCAGCTTGGCAGCCGACAAGGCTTTCCATTCATCCTGCGCTCGCTCGAACGCGGCCTGCAGCCGCGAGCGCTCCTGCTCGATCGGGCTTTGTGCGCGCAGCCACGCTGATTCGGTCTGCCAGTGAGCTTCGTCGATACCGAATTTGCTGCGCAGATGATCGATCTCCCATTGCTGCACCAGTGCCTCCGGCAAGAGCAGCATCTCGCCGTAATGCTCCACCAGATCTTGTCGGGCGACACCCATCCAGTTCGGGGTATCGCGCATCGGATCGGCTTGCTCGATCGCGAAATAGAAATTGCTGACGCCGTTCTCGTTATAGCTCGGCCAGGACGAGATATGAATGACTGGCATGCGCGAGGCCACCAGCTGCAGCTGGTGGGCAGGATCGGTAATCACGGCATTGGCGGCCGCGATCTGCGACTCCAGCTTGGGGAGGAGCTCGTCGAGCCGCTTTTGCAGGATCGAGCGACCGAGGGGGTTCGCTTGCACGATCCGGTAGCTCAGCCGTCCATCGGCTTCGCGGACAAAGCGTGCGGTACCGACTGGGGGAGGGGGAGGCGGATCTGAAGCAAAGATCTGATCGAGCACATAGGCAGCAACCACCATGGCAATCGGATTGATCGGCACCAGTGCGCCGGCACCCATTAGCGAGGTTCCCCTGGAGAGGTAGCTGATCGCATTCAGTGCCGAGACGACTGTCGCAGCAGCGGAGCCGACCTGACCGGCTTCGAGCATGTCGCCGAGTTTGGCGAGGCTGGCGATTGACAGGATGGCGCCGGCCGTAGAGAGCGCAGTGGTTTGTGCACCCGAGAGGTAGGCGCCACCAAAGTGATTGGCGGCCTGATAATTCGTGCTGTTCAGCAGGCCCACTGTGCCGCCAACCCTGGCGAGCGTATCGCCAGAGCGGATCGAGTGCAGCGAGTTGACCAGCGCAAGGCCGCTGGAGACATCGCCTACGATGCCCTCCAGAGGCCCGGAGACCAGACGCTCAGACCGAGCATAGTCGAGCGCGATGCGGGCCGTCGACAGGATCATGCCCGCCGTATCTTTCTGGCGGAGCGCTGTCAGAAAGGAAGCAATATCCTGATGCAGTTCTTCGCGCAGCACGTCGGTCAGTTCTGCGGGTTTTGCATCCTGAGTCGCGATTTCAGTTTGCCTTATCTTTCCTTCATTGTCGCGCGTGGTGAATGTGCGTCGACCGTCGGACGTTGATCTGTCTTCCAGCGTCAGGACTTCGCCATGATGCCGGTAGGTTTGAGAGACGGTATTCTCTATCTCATTCCCTTCTGAATCCAGTACACGAGTTCGGGTCGTGCTGTCATTGATCCGCTCAGTGATACTGGTCTGCTGCAGATTTCCATCGCCATCTCGGAATATTTTTTCAGTCCGGTACCGACTGACGGTCGTGATATCGACCGTCTGCACCAAGCGGCGATCCTCATCTCGCCTCACCAGTTGGATGTGGTCGGGTGCAATGGGGATCGCTACCTGATAAGTTCTCAAGCTATCGTCGGATGATTGCGTATCGGGCGGAAGGTAAGAAACAAAGGGTGTATTGCCGGACTTCTGGAGGCTGATAATTTTTCCATCAGCGGCTTGATTGATTCGAACGTCCTCGGTGACCGTGCGATTTCCCTCGTAGGTCGTCTGTTCGATCAGCGTGGTGTCAGCACTGATGAACCGTCGGGTAACCCAGTGCTGATTCTCGAAACTTACTATCGTTGATGGGTCGATAATGACGGTGGAAGTCAGCGTATCACCGGTAACCGGATCCGTATCCTTGAGCACCAGGAAGCCGGATTTATCCGTTCGGATAACAGCCATACCCGAATCCGGATGAGTAAGAATTTGCGTACCATCCTTGTGCACCTCCATCGACCGGCCATCGGGGAAACGGGTGACGATAGTCCCATCCAGGGAATTAGTGTCGATAACTATCGGAGGCAGTCCTAGCGTATCTTGCCGGAGAAATTTGCGCTCCCAGCCCGGTTGCGCTGGACCGTACGCTGAATCGGCATCGAAGGCGGGTAGCGGTGAAGAGGATGAACCAAGTGCCTGCCCGGTGATATAGCCACCAAACAGAAATTTGACGGCTTGCGCGAGATTCGCAATCGGTACGTAACGCAGTGCCAGTTCACCGACGGCGCCCATGACATCAGCAAGCGGCTTGGGTATCCCGGCAAAGCGCTGTAAACCGAGGCTCAGTACACCAGCGCCCTCGCCGGGCTTGGAGAAGAGCATGGCTACGTACGAAGAGAAGCTCAGTGAAACGTAGTTATTCGGGAGGTCAAGTCGCTCATTAAGCCAAGAAAGATTTCTTGTGAGACTAGAGTGATCGATGGTTGGTACGACCACCGGTTCTATGCGAGTGAAATCACCATCAGTATTTTGAAGTGCTTCATTCACACCAATGTTGTTACGGTGAAGCTCTGGAACTGATCGTGCGGTCTCAACGGGTAATGCCCAGCTCGTGCCGAAAAATTTTCCTCCTAGCTCAGATACGAAATCAAAGGTATTGGTTATTGAATTCCATACGACCAAACGATGAGGATTGACAGATTCTTGGTATTCGCGAGTCTCGGCTTCCGAGAATCCTAAAAGCTTACTGGTATATTCATTTCCGGGGGCATTTATTGCTACTACGTTGATTTTTTCTGATGGTATCAACTGATCAGACTCAAGCATATCAGCATCAAATCTGCGCCCCCGAGAAGCCAAAAGTTGTCCCAGCAAGGTCGCTACACTTCCACCAAGGCTTTGACCAGCGATCAGAATGTTATTTAATCTCGATGGTCCGCCTAAAGAGTCGATGCTATCTTGAAGATTTTTAATAAACGCTTTGTCTTTATATAACTCTAAGGCTTGATTTGCTCCTAAGCCGACGAGGTCTTCTTTTGTATCTGGATTGTCATTTCCAAATCCGTTTGTGCCAGCGATTCCAATCTGAATCTCGCCACTTTCCTTGTTAACAGATATAAAGGCATCAAGTTCG
>JBJTAS010000066.1:0-58114 GCA_046090895.1 Oxalobacteraceae bacterium
CGCTTTCCCTTTATAGAAATTGTTGATTTCGATCGCGTAGTCCAGCGCATCATCTGGCTTCAGGCGGTGTTCGCTGATCAGTTTTCCTGAACACAGGAGAATATTTTTTGCATTATCTGGCGAGATGTCCCGGGATTCTGCAAGCTTGTAAGCATTGCTGGAGAGTTTAAGCGCTGATGTCTTGTCCAGCTTGAGTTCTTGTCCCCAGTGCTTTGCCGTTTTCACCACCTCAATTGCCTTGGTCACATCAGCTTTGGATCCTTTTGACGTTTGCTGTTTAATGATTTCCCAAACTGATTGAATATTTTTTTCTTGTATTCCGTCGCTAATGTTTTTTATGTCTTGTAACGTGGTCTGCAATTCAGGATGCTTTGATAGTGAGCTCCCTGATGCGTATTCTGTACTGGTCAATGTGTCGATAAGTGTTGTTGAATTAAGATCTTGTTTGACAGACTCACTCACTCCAAGTGCAGCAAATTCTTTGTCTAATTTTTCGCTGACCACGCGCTCGGCCTTCTTGATTCGTTTTTCTCTCGCCACAGGGTCTATCCGGTTCAGCAGCTTTGCAGCTACCAATGGCAGCCCGCTCAAGACCCTGACGTTTCCTGCTCGCGAGACGGTCACTTCGATGTCGCCGTTCGATTTGGCCAAGCTGACGATGTCCGCTGCCTGCAATGAGGTTTGCGAAGATATCCGCTCCATTGAAAACATCCTTTTCAAAAAGCCATGCAATTGTCTTCCTCGTCACCAGAACAGTGTTAATTTACTAATGATTCTGTCAGCTCTGCTGCCCCATCTGATCTGCGCGAGGGGCGCCTTGCTGAATACCCGACGCACTATCTTCCCGCCCCCAAAATGCCGCACTGCGTCTTGCACGAGTACAATCCTTCCGTTTTCGGAATCTGGAGCTGTCTTGAACCACTATCCCCACCCCCTCATTGCCCGCGAGGGCTGGCCCTTCCTCGGCATTGCCATTGCGGTGGCCCTGATCGCCACCCAACTGCTCGGCGGCTGGTCGTGGCCGTTTTGGGTCGTTGCCGTTTTCGTGTTGCAATTCTTCCGCGATCCGCCGCGCACCATTCCGCAGGACGCCAACGCGGTACTGTCCCCGGCGGATGGCCGTATCGTTGTCGTCGAGAAAGCACACGATCCTTACGCGAACCGCGAAGCGCTGAAAATCAGCGTGTTCATGAACGTGTTCAACGTGCATTCCAACCGCTCACCGGTAGATGGCAAGATCGAGAAGGTCGAATACTTTCCCGGCAAATTTGTGAATGCCGATCTGGACAAAGCTTCTACCGAAAACGAGCGCAATGCAGTCGTGATGACGGCAGCCAACGGTCAGACCATCACCTTTGTGCAGGTGGCTGGCCTGATCGCGCGCCGGATACTGTGTTACGTAAACGCCGGCGATGCGCTGGCACGTGGCCAGCGCTATGGCTTCATACGCTTTGGTTCGCGTGTTGATGTCTATTTGCCGCTCACGGCAAGGCCGCTGGTGACCGTCGGCGAAAAAGTGTCGGCGACCGAGACTATCCTTGCGGAGTTCTGATCCTGATCCTGAATCGGGTCGGTTACTATAGTCGTCATGGCACTTTTCAATCATCGTAAAAACAAGGCCAAGGCCGGGCAGGCCAAGGCACTGCGTCCTCACAAGTTTGCATTCCGTCGATCAGCAGAGGCTGACGAGGAAGCCTCTGGCAGTACGCCGCCGCGTAGTCGTGGCATCTATTTGCTGCCGAATGCGTTTACAACTGCGGCGCTGTTCTGCGGTTTCTACGCGATCGTGATGGCGATGAACGGCCAGTTCTCAAATGCTGCGGTAGCGATCTTCGCGGCCATGGTGCTGGATGCGACCGATGGTCGGGTGGCACGACTCACCAATACGCAGAGCGAGTTCGGCGCGCAATATGACAGTCTGTCGGACATGGTGTCGTTTGGTGCGGCACCTGCGCTGATCGTCTATGAGTGGTCATTGCGCGGTATGGGCAAGCTGGGCTGGCTGGCCGCGTTTGTGTACTGCGCCGGTGCGGCGCTGCGGCTGGCACGCTTTAATACCAATATCGCGGTGGTCGACAAGCGCTTCTTTCAGGGGCTGCCCAGTCCGGCGGCAGCGGCGCTGGTGGCGGGCTTCATCTGGCTGGTGGACGATCTTCGTATTGCGGGCGCGGATTTCAACTGGCTCTCTTGGATCATCACCGTCTATGCCGGGCTGACCATGGTCACCAATGTGCCGTTCTACAGTTTCAAGGACGTCAATTTCAAGAAGTCGGTTCCCTTTATCGCGATCTTCGTGATCGTGCTGATCTTTGTCGCTGTCTCCAGCGATCCGCCCAAGGTGCTGTTCGGCCTGTTCGTGATTTACGGACTCTCGGGCTACGGAGTGTTCTTCTGGCAGTGGTTCAAGAGACGGCCGGTGTCCATTGTTCAGACGAGCGACGAGCCTGTGGAGAAGTGATTAGTGTCGCGGGTTAGCCTGCGTTGGCTGATTTTGCTAATCGTATAGCGGCATCGAGGTGACTGAGAAGTGTCGCTGTATTGCCCACGTAGCCTGACAGCGCTTCCCTCGCTCTAGATGCAATACCTTCGCCGCTCGCCAGGCCAGCGCTAACCAGTGCAACAATATCCTCCTGATCGTTGGCAGCGAAGCGAGAGAGTTTGCTCACTGCCAGATCGACCGGCGAGAGAACGTGCAGCCGGAGCATAGCTGTCCCGATATCGACCGGGATGGCATCGACCTGATAATCTTCGTGCATCAAAGCAAAGGTCGGGTTGTAGTTCGTATCCAGAAAAATCATCTGGTCGCTGCCGTTTTCCATCTTCGCCGTGACCGTGAGATCGGTTGGCAGCAGTAGTCGGGCGTCGAACTCTGCGTCGACATCTGTCGTGAACCGGTTTCCGGTGTAAAGGTGCACCGCCATGCCGCCCGCTAGATACACGTTGACCGGTTGTTGCAGCTGAAGCTTTTGCTCCAGCTCCTGAAACAGCGTCGCCAGTGCCCGGGCGAGGCCCGTATCAAGATGCAGATTGCCTACGGTCGATGGCCCGTTCATCAGGGCGTCATCCCTTCAAGTTGCCTACTGAGCATATCTCTGAAGCGCGCCAGTCCGAGTACCCATCCTTTTTCCAGCGCAGTCGTTACTGGGGTCGAGTCGCAGTGATGCTCACAGTGATGGGCCTCGTACGCGTGCTGCAGCCGAATCGAGGCGGCAGGATGGGAGCTTCGCACCAGCTGAGCGGCGAGCCTGATCACCTGAGCCTCGCGGCAGGTCGGCGGGTACCCGCTGGAAGATTCAGCGAGGTCTGCGCACAAACGCAGCATCGCTGCCTCATGCAAACGTGAGTCTGCCAATTCGGGTTCCTTGACTTCACGGGGGTGGGCTGAAGGCTTCATGCGGGCTTTTATACCAGATAGCGGCGTAATCCGGCCATCCTGACCGAGTCTACCGGCACGATAGATTCCGCCGAGTTGCGCTTTTCGCCAAATCCCCTTATTCTTTGCCTCATGTCAAGCGTACCCCACAGCTTTGCTTACCTCCATGCCAGCAGCCCGACCGGTCTGCTGCTGTACCTACTGCGCTGACCGCGCAGACATCCCATTCCCCACAATTCGTGTTTTTCCCCGCTCAGGCAAGAATGGCCCGGGCAGGCGAAAATACATGCTTATCCGGCATTAACCTCAGGAGCTTCAGATGGCCGACTCGAACAAGCTGATCATTTTCGATACGACGTTGCGTGATGGCGAGCAGTCGCCCGGCGCCTCGATGACCAAGGATGAAAAAATCCGTATCGCTCGTCAGCTGGAGCGGCTAAAGGTCGACGTGATCGAGGCCGGCTTCGCCGCGTCGTCGCCGGGCGATTTTGAGGCGATCAAGGCGATTGCGGGTATCGTGAAAGAGTCGGTCGTCTGCTCGCTCTCGCGCGCCAACGATAAAGACATCGCCCGTGCTGCCGAGGCCCTGGCGGGGTCACCACGCAAGCGTATCCATACCTTCATTGCGACCTCGCCGCTTCATATGGAAAAAAAGCTGCGCATGTCTCCTGATCAGGTGTTTGAACAGGCCAAGCTGGCCGTGCGCTACGCGCGTCAGTTCACCGATGACGTTGAATTCAGCCCCGAGGATGGCAGCCGTTCGGATGTGGATTTTCTCTGCCGCGTGCTGGAGGCAGTCATCAAGGAGGGCGCAACCACCATCAATTTTGCCGACACCGTCGGGTATGGTGTGCCTGAGCTGTACGGCAATATGCTCAGGACGCTGCGCGAGCGCATTCCCAATTCCGACAAGGCGATCTGGTCGGTTCACTGTCACAACGACCTTGGTATGGCGGTCGCGAATTCTCTGGCCGGTGTGATGATCGGTGGTGCGCGTCAGGTGGAGTGCACGATCAATGGCCTGGGCGAGCGAGCCGGCAATACAGCGCTGGAAGAGATCGTCATGGCCGTGCGGACTCGCAAGGACCACTTCAAGCTGGACGTGGGCATTGATACGACACAGATCGTGCCGACGTCGAAGCTGGTGTCGCAGATCACCGGTTTTGCGGTACAACCGAACAAGGCGGTAGTGGGTGCGAACGCATTCGCCCATGCGTCGGGCATTCATCAGGATGGCATCCTCAAAGCCCGTGATACCTACGAAATCATGCGCGCCGAAGATGTGGGCTGGACAGCGAACAAGATCGTGCTCGGCAAGCTCTCGGGCCGCAACGCGTTCAAGCAGCGCCTTGAAGAGTTAGGCGTCGCACTGGGTTCCGAGACCGAGGTCAACGCGGCATTTGCGCGTTTCAAGGAACTGGCAGATCGTAAGTCAGAAATCTTTGACGAGGACATCATGGCGCTGGTGTCGGATGAGCA
Source organism: Oxalobacteraceae bacterium (assembly GCA_046090895.1). Taxonomy (GTDB): domain Bacteria; phylum Pseudomonadota; class Gammaproteobacteria; order Burkholderiales; family Burkholderiaceae_D; genus Pernthalerella. Next base: position 4,853 of record JBJTAS010000066.1, read on the forward strand.
GCAGTCGCATGAGCGCGAGCATTACAGTTTCGTTTCGCTCTCACAGCAATCCGAAACCGGTGAGAAACCCGCAGCGAAGATTACTTTCTCGGTCGAGGGCAAGGAAGTCACTTGTGAAGGTCAGGGCAATGGTCCGGTGGATGCGATCGTGAACGCCATCGAGACAGATGTGAAGAGCGGTGCCGAATTACTGCTGTTCTCGGTGAATGCAATTACTACGGGCACCCAGTCGCAGGGCGAGGTCACGATGCGCCTCTCGCGCAATGGCCGTATCGTCAATGGCGTGGGAGCAGACCTGGATATCGTGGTGGCGTCCGCGAAGGCTTATTTGTCGGCGCTGAACAAGCTGTATTCGAAGACGGAGAAGCTCAATCCGCAGTTGTAGCACCGCGCCCTTGACATTCTCTTTATGACAATTTTTCGCCTCAGGATGCCGCCAGGTGACGGCGGGGCCTGCGGTTCCTGCCAGTCTGGGCGAGGGAGGCGGTTTCGGCTATAATCTCGTGTTGGTTCTTGTGGCCAATTTTTTAACAGTTGTCACGGCATCCGGGGTTGCGACTCCTTTTGCCGCATGTGAAAGGTAAGTCATCATGGCAGTCAACAAAGAAGGTAAGGCCGCGGTCATTGCGGCTAACGCTCGTGGTCAGAACGACACCGGCTCTCCTGAAGTCCAGGTAGCGCTGCTGACCGCGCGTATCAACGAACTCAACGGTCATTTCAAGGCCCACGCGAAGGATCATCACTCCCGCCGTGGCTTGATCATGATGGTCAATCGTCGCAAGAGCCTTCTGGCTTACCTGAAGCGCAAGGACGCCGATCGTTATCGTGCACTGATCGAAAAGCTGGGCCTGCGCAAATAAACATTGCCACCCGGTTTTTAATTCGGATGCCTGTATCAGAAGCCTGATGCGGGCATTTCGTCTTTTTGAAGTAATGCGAATGTGTCGTATCCCGTCGCATGTCTGAGTCGTGGGGGCACCGCGATGTGTCCCGAAAAGGCGGCAAGCTTGCTCCGCCCGTGGTGAGGTGAACGACAGCGCCTGAAAATCTGTCGGCAAAAACAGAAAGGAATTACTCGATGTTCAACAAAGTCACCAAGACCTTCCAGTATGGCAAGCACACGGTCACGCTGGAAACCGGAGAGATCGCACGTCAGGCGTCTGGCGCTGTCGTGGTCTCTGTCGAAGACACCGTCATTCTCGCGACAGTCGTCGCCCGCAAGGAAGCCAAACCGGGCCAGGATTTTTTTCCGCTGACGGTGGATTACGTAGAAAAAACTTATGCCGCTGGCCGTATCCCCGGCGGTTTTTTCAAGCGCGAAGGACGTCCTTCCGAAAAAGAAACGCTGACCTCGCGCCTGATCGATCGTCCGATTCGCCCGCTGTTCCCCGATGGCTATCTCAACGAAGTGCAGGTAATTATTCATGTGTTGTCGGTCAACCCCGAGATCGACCCTGATATTCCTTCGATGATTGGTGCATCGGCCGCGCTGTGCGTGGCGGGCATTCCTTTCAATGGCCCGATTGGTGCCGCGCGTGTTGGCTACATTAACGGCCAGTATGTGCTGAACCCGAACGTGTCGCAGCTCAAGGAATCGGCCATGGATCTGGTGGTGGCTGGTACTGAAGCGGCCGTGCTGATGGTCGAATCCGAGGCCTTGGAACTGCCCGAAGACGTGATGCTGGGCGCAGTGGTTTATGGTCATGAGCAGATGCGCGTGGTGATCGATGCGATCCATGATCTGGTGCGCGACGGTGGCAAGCCGGAAGTCCCTTGGACAGCACCCGCAAAAAATGAAGCGCTGATCGCTCGCGTCACGCAGCTAGCCGAGGGCAAACTGCGTGATGCTTTTGCCACCAAGGAAAAGCAGGCGCGTACCGACAAGCTGCGCGCCGTGTCCTCCGAAGTGGCCGCGGCGCTTGACGCCGAGCCGTCAACTGCTGGTACGCCAGCACCGGATTCGGCCGAGCTGGGTGATATCCTCTTTAACCTTGAGTCGAAGATCGTGCGTTCGCAGATACTCGACGGAGAGCCACGTATTGACGGCCGTGACACGCGCACCGTGCGTCCGATCACGATTCGCAGCAGCGTGCTGCCTCGTACCCATGGTTCGGCACTGTTCACACGTGGCGAAACTCAAGCGCTGGTGGTGGCTACGCTGGGCACTGCACGCGACGAGCAAAAGATCGATGCGCTCACCGGTGAGTACAGCGACCGCTTCATGCTTCACTACAACATGCCTCCGTTTGCTACTGGCGAGACCGGTCGTGTCGGTTCGCCGAAGCGTCGCGAGATCGGTCATGGTCGTCTGGCCAAGCGCGCGCTGATCGCGGCCTTGCCTGCCGCTGATGAGTTCAGCTACTCGCTGCGACTGGTGTCTGAGATCACTGAATCGAACGGTTCTTCGTCAATGGCCTCGGTCTGCGGCGGCAGTCTCGCGCTGATGGATGCTGGCGTGCCGATGAAGGCGCATGTGGCCGGTATTGCGATGGGCCTGATCAAAGAAGGCAACAAGTTTGCTGTGTTGTCCGATATTCTTGGCGACGAAGATCATCTTGGCGACATGGATTTCAAGGTCGCGGGCACTGCCACCGGCATCACGGCGCTGCAGATGGACATCAAGATTCAGGGCATTACCAAAGAGATCATGCAGGCTGCGCTGGCGCAGGCTAAGGAAGGCCGCATGCACATCCTCGGCAAGATGCAGGAAGCGATGCCGCAGGGCCGCACTGAGCTGTCGAACTTTGCGCCGCGCCTGATCACTATCCGCATCAACCCGGAAAAGATCCGCGACGTGATCGGCAAGGGCGGTGCAGTGATCCGTGCGTTGACCGAAGAGACGGGTACACAAATCGATATCACTGACGAAGGCATCGTCACCATTGCATCGGTGGATGCTGCGGCCGGTCAGGAAGCCAAGCGCCGTATCGAAGAGCTGACCGCGTCGGTCGAAGTCGGCAAGATCTATGACGGCATCGTACTCAAATTGCTCGACTTTGGCGCGATCGTACAAGTGATGCCGGGCAAGGATGGCCTGCTGCATATCAGCCAGATTGCCAACGAACGGGTGAACGCGGTGGCGGACTATCTGAAAGAAGGCCAGCAGGTTCGCGTAAAAGTGCTCGAGACTGATGACCGTGGCCGCCTGAAGCTGTCAATGAAGGCTGCTGCAGCAGAAGACTCAGGCGAGGCAGCAGCACAGCAATAAACGCCAGAGAGTCCATACGCCGCGCGATTATCACTGTCGCACACGGAGTCAGCCCCGCGATCTGCGGGGCTGGCGTCTTCAGTGGCTGTGACTGACACAGCGGCCTGTTGCTTCAGAGATCAAGATCACCTATTCCCCATCAAGCAGCCAAGAAAAGCAGAACAGGGAGAGACAGCATGCGTGCAATAGAAATTATCAAGCCGGGTGCGCCTGAGGTGCTCACGCCTTGCGACCGGCCGGTCCCCGGCGTGAAGGCAGGTGAGGTCTTAATCAAAGTGCATGCGGCTGGCGTGAACCGCCCGGACATTCTGCAGCGGACAGGTAACTATCCGGTACCGCCCGGCGCCTCGGATATTCCGGGCCTCGAGGTCGCAGGCGAAATAGTCGATGGTGATCTCGGCGGCAGTGGTTTCGCCAAGGGCGACTTGGTGTGCGCATTGGTGCAGGGCGGGGGCTATGCGGAATATTGCGCCGCGCCCATCGCGCAATGTTTGCCGGTGCCCAAGGGCTGGTCGGCGATCGAGGCAGCGTCCTTGCCCGAGACATTTTTCACCGTGTACAGCAATGTGTTTGAACGTGCCCGGCTGATCGAGGGCGAGACCTTGCTAGTGCAGGGCGGCAGCTCGGGCATTGGCGTCACTGCGATTCAGATGGCGACTGCGCTGGGTCATCGCGTATTTGCAACCGCAGGCACAGACGAGAAGTGCCGGGCCTGCGAGAGCCTGGGCGCCGACCGTGGCATTAACTACCGCACAGAAGATTTTGTTGAGATCGTCAAATCACTCACTGGCGGCAAGGGGGTGAACGTCGTCATTGATATGGTGGCAGGCGACTATGTCAACCGCGAGATCAACTGTCTGGCCGATGATGGACGACTGGTCGTGATTGCGCTGCTGGGTGGCGCGAAAGGCGAAGTGAATTTCGGCGAGATCATGCGCCGTCGTCTGACGATCACAGGCTCCACCCTGCGCCCGAGGCCGGTGGCATTCAAGCAGGACATTGCACAAAAGCTGCGACAGCGTATCTGGCCATTGCTGGAATCCGGGAAGATCAAGCCGGTGATCTTCAAGACCTTCCCGCTCGAGCAGGCTGCCGAGGCGCATACACTGATGGAAAGTAGCACCCATGTCGGCAAGATCATGCTGCAGGTGCTGTGAGATAAAATCGCGAGCTTTTTACGGGCAAGACCATGCGACGCACACTGATCGCCGGTAACTGGAAAATGAATGGCAGCCTCGACGCGAATGCGAGGCTGCTTGAGCACATGCTCGCCGGTGCGACCACCGATGCCGATCTGGCCGTATGCGTTCCTGCACCGTATCTGGCGCAAGTGCAGACGGCGCTAAGTGCCTCTGCCGTGCGATGGGGTGCGCAAGATATGTCCGAGCATGAGAGCGGCGCCTTCACAGGCGAAGTCTCAGCGCAGATGCTGAAAGACTTCGGCTGTACCTACGTCATCGTCGGACACTCCGAGCGGCGCAGCTACCACGGCGAAAGCGATGAACTAGTGGCGCGCAAGGCAGTGCGTGCGCTCAAGGCAGGGTTGATACCCATTGTTTGTGTTGGGGAGACCTTGCAAGAACGCGAAGAAGACCGGACGAACGCTGTCGTCGTCAGGCAGCTTGCGCCGGTGATCACCGCCGTGGGCGCGCAGTTGGTCGATATCGTGATTGCTTATGAGCCGGTCTGGGCCATCGGCACGGGAAAAACCGCTACGCCAGCGATGGCTCAGCAAGTTCATCAAGTCATTCGTGCGACGTTGGCGAAGGCCGACGCGGTTGCGGCGGACCACCTGCAGATTTTGTATGGAGGCAGCATGAAACCGGATAACGCAAAAGAGTTGCTGGCGATGCCGGACATTGATGGCGGCCTGATCGGTGGCGCTTCACTGAAAGCGTCGGACTTTCTGGCGATTGCCGCTGCCGCTTGATCCGTTGCCTGCATCCGCATGACACACCTCGAATCTCACACGGCACATACACATCATTCTTGTCACGTTTTTACGGAAATTCGGAATAACTTATGAATACTTTGTTAGCCATCGTCATCGTGGTTCAGGTGCTCAGTGCCCTGATCATTATTGGTCTTGTACTGCTTCAGCACGGCAAAGGTGCCGATATGGGTGCAGCTTTCGGCTCGGGTGCGTCGGGCAGTCTGTTTGGTGCCAGCGGCTCATCGAATTTCCTTTCGCGCTCTACGGGAATTGCCGCAGCGGTATTTTTTGTCGCGACCTTGGCACTGAGCTTCATCAGTAGTCGTCCAGTGTCGACGGGAGGCGCCGGCGTCATGGATCAGCTGCCCGCCACGCCCGCTGCGCCAGCGCAACCGCAAAACCCGACCAGCCAGTCGCAATCCGGCACTGCTGCGCAGGGGCAGTCGGGAGACATTCCGAAATAAGGTTTTCCCCTTTCCCCCCCAAAACCTTCATTGAATTGGGGTCTCAAAGCGGGTTAAAATGGCGCGCTTTTGCCGACGTGGTGAAATTGGTAGACACGCTATCTTGAGGGGGTAGTGGCGCAAGCTGTGCGAGTTCGAGTCTCGCCGTCGGCACCAGTCAAAACGTAATTCGAGCGAGCCAGCGAGAGGTTGCCTTTTGCTGGCTTTTTGCCGATCTGACAGAGTTGTCTTTTTGGCTTCATGTCTGGTTTCCTGGCTTTCATCACCAGCGTATTGAACTGCGAATATCGTGAACCTCGAAAACTACCTACCGATACTGCTCTTCATCTGCGTTGGTATCGCTGTTGGTATCGCGCCTCAGATTCTTGGCCGCCTGCTGGGACCGCACCGGCCGGATAAGGAAAAAAATTCCGCCTATGAATGCGGCTTTGAAGCCTTTGAAGATGCGCGCATGAAATTCGATGTGCGCTACTACCTGGTCGCCATTCTGTTCATTCTTTTTGATCTTGAGGTTGCCTTTCTCGTGCCTTGGGCTGTTGCGATGGGTGACGTCGGTCGGCTTGGTTTCTGGGCAATGATGATCTTTCTGGGTGTACTTGTCGTTGGGCTCATTTTCGAATGGAAAAAAGGCGCTCTGGACTGGGAATAAGCCATGGCTATTGATGGACTGATGAACGAAGGCTTTGTCACGACGACGGCCGACAAACTGATTAACTGGACCCGCACCGGATCGATGTGGCCAATGACTTTTGGCCTCGCCTGCTGCGCTGTCGAGATGATGCACGCGGGTGCCTCACGCTACGACCTCGACCGCTTCGGCGTCGTGTTCCGTCCTTCGCCACGCCAGTCCGATGTCATGATCGTGGCCGGCACGCTCTGCAACAAGATGGCACCCGCATTGCGCAAGGTCTACGATCAGATGGCAGAGCCGCGCTGGGTAATTTCCATGGGTTCCTGTGCTAACGGCGGTGGCTACTACCACTATTCCTACTCGGTCGTGCGGGGTTGCGATCGCATCGTGCCGGTCGATATCTATGTGCCGGGATGCCCGCCGACAGCCGAAGCGCTCTTGTACGGCATCATGCAGTTGCAGAACAAGATACGGCGAACCAATACCATCGCCCGCTGAAGTGAGCAAAGTCTGAGATGAGCACCAAACTCGAAAACCTTGTGAACGCCTTGCAGCAGGTGTTGGGCGAACGTATCAAGAGCCTCAATACAGACCTTGGCGAAGTCACCATCGTCGTCAACGCATCGGATTATCTGCCAGTGATGCAGGTGCTGCGCGATCATGCGACAACAGGTTTCGAGCAGCTGATCGATCTGTGTGGTCTCGATTATTCGCACTATGGTGACGGCCTGTGGGAGGGACCGCGTTTTGCCGTCGTCGCGCATTTGTTATCTATCAGCCATAACTGGCGGGTGCGAGTTCGCACCTTTGCACCAGATGACGATATGCCCATCGTTTCTTCCCTATGCGGTCTGTGGTCATCGGCCAACTGGTATGAGCGTGAGGCTTTTGACTTGTTCGGTATTTTGTTCGAAGGCCATGGCGATCTGCGCCGCATTCTCACCGACTACGGTTTCATAGGCCATCCGTTCCGCAAGGATTTTCCGATCAGCGGTTATGTCGAGATGCGTTACGACCCCGAGCAGAAGCGCGTGATTTACCAGCCAGTCACCATCGAGCCGCGTGAAAACGTGCCGCGCGTGATCCGTGAAGAGAATTACGGGGTGAAGTAATCATGGCTGAAATTAAAAACTACACACTGAACTTCGGTCCCCAACACCCGGCAGCACACGGCGTGCTGCGACTAGTGCTGGAACTCGATGGCGAAGTCATTCAGCGTGCGGATCCGCATATCGGTCTTCTGCATCGCGCAACCGAGAAGCTGGCTGAAACGCGTACCTATCTGCAGTCTGTGCCTTACATGGACCGTCTCGACTATGTGTCGATGATGTGCAATGAGCATGCGTACGTGATGGCGATCGAAAAGCTGCTCGGTATCGAAGTACCGCTGCGAGCGCAATATATCCGTGTGATGTTCGACGAAATCACGCGTGTACTGAATCACCTGCTATGGCTGGGCGCGCATGCGCTGGATGTCGGTGCGATGGGCGTGTTCTTGTACGCATTCCGTGAGCGCGAAGATTTGATGGATTGCTACGAGGCCGTGTCTGGCGCGCGCTTGCACGCAGCGTATTACCGACCGGGGGGCGTGTATCGCGACCTTCCCGACAGCATGCCGAAGTACAAGGCCTCCTTGGTTCGCAACGACAAAGCGATTGCCCGGCTTAATGAAACCCGTCAGGGATCGCTGCTCGATTTCATCGAAGATTTCACCAACCGCTTCCCTTCCTGTGTGGATGAATACGAAACGCTGCTGACAGATAACCGTATCTGGAAGCAGCGACTAGTGGGTATTGGCGTGGTCTCCCCCGAGCGGGCGTTACAGATGGGTTTCACTGGCGCGATGCTGCGCGGTTCCGGTATCGCCTGGGACTTACGTAAGAAGCAGCCCTATGAAGTTTACGATCTGATGGATTTCGATATACCCATTGGCGTGAACGGTGACTGCTACGACCGTTACCTGGTACGCATCGAAGAAATGCGTCAGTCCAACCGCATTATCAAGCAGTGCATTGAATGGTTACGCAACCATCCCGGCCCGGTCATCAGTGATAACCACAAGGTGGCCCCCCCGTCGCGTGTGGACATGAAGTCCAATATGGAAGAGCTGATCCATCACTTCAAACTGTTCACCGAAGGTTTCCACGTGCCCGAGGGAGAGACGTATGCCGCGGTTGAGCATCCCAAAGGTGAGTTTGGTATCTACCTCGTGTCGGATGGCGCGAACAAGCCTTATCGTCTCAAGATTCGTGCGCCGGGCTTTGCGCATCTCGAAGGTTTGAATGAAATGGCCCAGGGTCACATGATCGCTGATGCGGTAACGATTATTGGCACGCAGGACATCGTGTTTGGCGAGATTGATCGCTGATCGCAAGGATCTCCACAAAGGCAGAATGATGCTGTTATCAGAGCAAGCGTATAAAAAAATTGATCGTGAACTGGCAAAGTTTCCGACCGACCAGCGACAATCGGCGGTCATGGCCGCGCTCGCGATCGCGCAAGATGAAAAAGGTTGGGTATCTCCGGACGTGATGCAGGACGTCGCTAACTACATTGGCATGCCGGCCATCGCGGTGCAAGAAGTTGCGACCTTTTACAACATGTTTGACCTCAAACCCGTGGGTAAGCACAAGATCACCGTCTGCACCAATTTGCCCTGTGCGTTGTCGGGTGGCGAGCGAGCGGCCCACTACCTGAAATCCAAGCTCGATATCGACTACCGCGAGACCACGCCTGACGGCGATTTCACGCTGGTTGAAGGCGAGTGCATGGGCGCCTGTGGCGATGCCCCTGTCCTTCTGGTGAATAACAAGCGCATGTGCAGCCACATGAACAACGAAAAAATTGATGCCTTGCTGGCGGAGCTGAGGAAATGAGCAGCCTTCACGATCGTCACATCAAGCCGCTGATTCTCGCAGGGCTGGACGGTAGCAACTGGCGTCTGGCGGATTACGTCAAGCGCGGTGGTTATTCAGCGCTACGCCGTATCCTCACTGAAAAAATAGCCCCTGAGCAGGTGATCGCTGATCTGAAGGCCTCATCGCTTCGTGGTCGCGGTGGTGCAGGTTTTCCGACGGGCCTGAAATGGAGCTTCATGCCGCGCCAGTTTCCCGGTCAAAAATACCTGGTCTGCAATTCCGACGAAGGCGAGCCGGGCACCTTTAAAGATCGTGACATCTTGCGCTACAACCCGCACACCGTGATTGAGGGCATGGCGATTGGCGCCTATGCGATGGGGATCAGTGCAGGCTATAACTACATTCACGGCGAAATCTGGGATGTTTACGAGCGTTTCGAAGAAGCGCTCGAAGAGGCGCGCGCTGCGGGTTGTCTGGGCGAGCGCATCATGGGCTCGGATTTTTCGTTCCAGCTGCATGCCTTCCATGGCTACGGCGCCTACATTTGTGGTGAAGAGACCGCGCTGCTCGAGTCGCTCGAAGGCAAGAAAGGCCAGCCGCGTTTCAAACCCCCTTTCCCTGCGAGCTTTGGCCTGTATGGCAAGCCAACCACGATCAACAACACCGAAACCTTCGCTGCTGTGCCGTTTGCGATGAATCTGGGCGGCGAAGCCTATGCCGCACTGGGCAAGCCAAACAACGGTGGCACCAAGATTTTCTCGGTCTCGGGCGATGTCGCGCGCCCTGGCAATTACGAGGTGCCACTGGGCACGCCGTTTGCGACCCTGCTGGAGCTAGCCGGTGGCATGCGCGACGGGAAGAAAATCAAGGCCGTGATCCCCGGTGGTTCATCCATGCCCGTGCTGCGCGGTGATGTGATGATGGAGACCGACATGGATTACGACGCCATCGCCAAGGCAGGCTCCATGCTGGGTTCTGGAGCGGTGATCGTAATGAATGAAAGTCGCTGCATGGTGAAGTCGTTGCTCCGCCTATCGTATTTCTATTACGAAGAATCTTGCGGCCAGTGCACCCCTTGCCGCGAAGGCACCGGCTGGCTGTACCGAATGGTTCATCGCATCGAGCATGGAGAGGGAAGGGCAGACGACCTGGATGTGCTCAATTCCGTCTGTGACGGTATTCAGGGAAGAACCATCTGTGCGCTGGGCGATGCCGCCGCGATGCCGGTGCGCGCAATGATCAAGAACTTCACCGATGAATTTGCGTATCACATCGAGCACAAGCGCTGCCTGGTGCCAACGTATATCTGACCGGAACAATCATGGTTGAGATCGAGATAGACGGTAAAAAAGTCGAGGTGCAAGAAGGCTCCATGGTGATGGAGGCGGCGAACCGCCTTGGCACGTATATTCCGCACTTCTGCTATCACAAGAAATTGTCGATCGCGGCGAACTGCCGCATGTGTCTGGTCGAGATCGAGAAGGCGCCGAAGCCACTGCCTGCCTGCGCCACGCCGGTCACCCCGGGCATGGTCGTGCGTACTCACAGCGACAAGGCGATTAAAGCGCAAAAAGACGTGATGCAATTCCTGCTGATTAATCATCCTCTCGATTGCCCAATTTGCGATCAGGGTGGAGAGTGCCAGTTGCAGGATCTTGCGGTCGGCTACGGCCCCTCTGCGTCGCGCTACCACGAAGACAAGCGCGTCGTGCACCCCAAAGATGCTGGTCCGCTGATCTCGATGAAAGAGATGAGTCGCTGCATCCATTGCACTCGCTGTGTCCGTTTCGGACAAGAGATTGCTGGCCAGATGGAATTCGGCATGCTCAATCGTGGCGAGCATTCCGAGATCACCACCTTCGTGAACAAGACAGTGGATTCTGAATTATCGGGCAACATGATCGATCTGTGTCCGGTCGGTGCACTCACGTCCAAGCCCTTCCGTTACAGTGCGCGCACTTGGGAGCTGTCGCGTCGCAAGTCGGTCAGCCCGCACGATAGCCTGGGCTCCAACCTGATCGTGCAGGTCAAGGGCGGCAAAGTGATGCGTACGCTGCCGATGGAAAACGAGACCATCAATGAGTGCTGGCTATCCGATCGTGACCGTTTTGGTTACGAGGGCCTGAACAGCGAAGACCGCCTGACTACACCGATGATCAAGCAGGGCGGGCAGTGGCAGGCGACAGACTGGCAGACGGCGCTCGATTATGTTGCGCACGGGCTGCGCAATATTCGTCATGAGCATGGCGCTGATGCGCTGGCCGCGCTTGCGACACCCTACTCGACGCTGGAAGAATTGTCGCTGCTGCAGAAAATTATTCGCGGTATGGGTTCAGAAAATGTCGATTTCCGTCTGCGTCAGTCGGATTTCATTGCTGACCCAAAAATGCTCCCCTGGATGGGCATGAGCATCGAGGCATTCAGCCAGTTGAAACGTGTGTTTATCGTCGGTTCTTTCCTGCGTAAAGATCACCCCTTGCTCGCCGCGAAACTGCGTCAGGCAGTGCATCGTGGTGCGCAGGTATCGGTGCTGCATGCGACCGATGATGATCTGCTGATGCCGCTGGCGAACAAGCTGATCGCTTCACCAGTGGAATGGACGTCATTGCTGGGTGAGGTCGCGGTGGCGGTCGCGCAGAGCAAGAACATCGTGGCGCCAGCCGAGCTGGCCGGGTTGCAGCCTTCATCCACGGCAAAGCAGATCGCCGCGGGGCTGCTCTCTGGCGAGCCGCGTGCGATCATGCTCGGTAACGCGGCTGTACAGCATCCTCAGACATCGCAGTTGCATGCGATCGCGCAGTGGATCGCAGAAAACACATCCGCGTCCTTGGGTTACCTCACCGAAGCAGCGAACACGGTCGGCGCTTATCTGGCGAATGCGGTGCCGGCGAATGGGGCGAATGTAAAGCGCTTGCTTGAGCAGCCGCGCAAAGCGTATCTGCTACTCAATGTCGAACCTGAGCATGATTGCGCCAATCCGCAGATGGCGCGTGCGGCGCTGGATCAGGCAGACATGGTGGTCGTCATGTCGCCGTTCAAACAGGGCATGGAATTCGCGGATGTGCTGCTGCCGACAGCGCCGTTCTCCGAGACCTCCGGTACCTTTGTCAATGCCGAGGGCCGTGCGCAAGGTTTCAACGGCACGGTCAAGCCACTGGGTGACACGCGTCCGGGATGGAAAATACTTCGTGTCCTGGGCAATCTGCTCTCGCTTGAGGGCTTCGACTACGACAGCTCAGAAGAGATACGCAATGAAGTCCTGGGTGCCAAGACGCTCGACAACTTGGATTTGTCGGCGCGGCTCAATAACCGTGCCGACCTCAGGCTGACGCCGCCGCAGGTGACGGATGAGTTGCGCGGCTTGCAGCGTGTGGCGGATGTGCCGGTCTACTTCAGCGATGCTATCGTTCGCCGCGCTCAGGCGCTGCAACAAACGACGGATGCTCGCACTCCGAAAGCGATCCTGTCTGCCGCACTGGCCGAGAAGCTCGGTGTCAGCGAGGGCGCAACGGTGCGCGTCACGCAGGGCAAGGCGACCGTCATGCTCGCCTGCGCGATCGATGGCAGCTTGCCGGCCCATGTCGTGCGCGTCGCAGCGGCGCACTCAGCCACGCTGGCACTGGGTGAGATGTTCGGTGCTATCGCGGTGGAGAAAGCTTGATGGACCGGCTCATCAATCTGCTCAACAGCACTGGCGGTGAAGCGCTGGGGCCAGCATGGCCAATCGCCTGGATACTGATCAAAATTGTCGCCGTGACGCTGCCGCTGATGGGCTGCGTGGCCTACCTGACGCTGTGGGAGCGCAAGATGATCGGCTGGATGCACGTGCGTATGGGCCCCAACCGAGTCGGCCCCGCAGGATTGCTGCAGCCCATTGCCGATGCGCTGAAACTGCTGATGAAAGAAATCGTCGTTCCCGCCAAGGCCAACAAGGCCTTGTTCGTGATTGCGCCGGTAATGACCATCATGCCAGCGCTCGCTGCCTGGTCAGTGGTGCCGTTCGGTCCGGAGAAGGCGCTGGCGAATGTGAATGCCGGCCTGCTGTTCGTGATGGCGATCACCTCGCTGGAGGTGTACGGCGTGATTATCGCGGGCTGGGCGTCGAATTCCAAATACGCTTTCCTCGGTGCGATGCGCGCCTCGGCGCAGATGGTCTCCTATGAGATCGCGATGGGTTTCGTGTTGGTGATTGTGCTGATGGTGTCGGGTAGCCTGAACCTGTCGGCTATCGTGACCGGACAGACCAGAGGGATGTTTGCCGACATGGGGCTGAATTTTCTGTCGTGGAACTGGCTGCCGCTGCTACCTATGTTTGGTGTCTACATCATCTCCGGTATCGCCGAGACTGCGCGACATCCGTTCGATGTGGTCGAGGGCGAGTCCGAGATCGTCGCAGGTCACATGGTCGAGTACTCCGGCATGTCATTCGCAATGTTCTTCCTCGCCGAATACGCGAACATGATCCTCATCTCGGTCATGGCCACGCTGATGTTCCTCGGCGGCTGGAGTGCGCCACTGGCCGTGCTGACCTTCATACCAGGCTGGATCTGGCTGGGCATCAAGACTTTTCTGGTGGTCTCCATCTTCATCTGGGTGCGAGCATCATTCCCGCGCTACCGCTACGATCAGATCATGCGCCTGGGCTGGAAAGTGTTCATACCGCTGACGGTGATTTACCTCGTGATCGTCGCGGTCTGGATGCAGACCTCTTGGAACATCTGGAAATGAAACGAGGCTGAGACATTATGGAAGCCATCAAAGATTTCTTCGGCAGCCTGATGCTGCGCGAGCTCTTCAAGGGACTGGCACTGACCGGTCGCTATATGTTCGCTCGCAAGATCACCGTGCAATTCCCGGAGGAGAAGACGCCGCAGTCGCCGCGCTTCCGCGGCTTGCATGCCTTGCGCCGCTACCCAAATGGCGAAGAGCGCTGCATCGCTTGCAAGCTGTGCGAAGCAGTGTGTCCGGCTATGGCCATCAGCATCGAATCTGACCAGCGCGAGGATGGCTCCCGCCGCACGACGCGCTATGACATCGACCTGACCAAATGTATTTTTTGTGGTTTCTGCGAAGAGTCCTGCCCGGTGGATTCCATTGTTGAGACACACATTCTGGAATATCACGGCGAGAAGCGAGGTGACCTGTACTACACCAAGGACATGCTATTAGCCATCGGTGACAAATACGAGGCCGAGATCGCCGCCCACCGCGCTGCTGATGCGCGCTACCGCTAAGGCATGACATGGAATTTACCGCCGTTTTGTTCTACGTGTTTGCCGCCTTGCTGGTGTTTGCCGCGCTGCGCGTGGTCACCGACCCCAATCCGGTACACGCTGCCTTGTACCTGATCCTCTCGTTTTTCTCTGCGGCGGCTATCTGGATGCTGCTCAAGGCGGAGTTTCTGGCCATTGTGCTGGTACTGGTCTACGTCGGCGCGGTGATGGTGCTTTTTCTGTTTGTGGTGATGATGCTGGATATTGACATGGCCAAGCTGCGCGCCGGTATCTGGGGGCATCTGCCTTTCGCAGTGACGATAGGCGGGGTGATTGCGGCCGAGATGGTGACGGTACTCGTCAGTGGTTTCATCAATCAGCCCGAGATTGCTGCCGGGAACATCGGCGATACCAAAGCGCTGGGCAAGCTGATCTACACGAATTATCTGTATGCATTCGAGGTGGCGGCACTGATCTTGCTGGCAGCGCTGGTCGCCGCAGTAGCGCTCACGCTGCGTCGTCGCAAGGACACCAAATATTTTGATCCGGGTCTTGCGGTCAAGACTCGCCGCGAGGATCGCATTCGTATCGTCAGCATGGCACCGGAGAGCTCGCGTGCTCCCGGCCAGTCCGCTGCTGACAACTCCTGAGGCCAGCCATGGACATCACACTCGCCCATTACCTGACGCTCGGCGCCCTCCTGTTCGCAATTGCGGTGGTCGGCATTTTCTTGAACCGCAAGAACGTGATCATCATCCTGATGTCGATCGAGCTGATGCTGCTCGCCGTGAACATGAATTTTGTCGCGTTTTCTCATTATCTGGGCGATGCAGCCGGGCAGGTCTTTGTTTTCTTCATTCTGACTGTGGCTGCCGCAGAGTCGGCTATTGGTCTGGCGATTCTGGTAGTACTGTTCCGTAACCTGAACACGATCAATGTGGAAGATCTTGATCGTCTCAAGGGCTGATCCGAAATAATAATGCAAGGTTCCCATGGCAGCGCAACTGAATCCTGACCTTCTGCTAGCCGTGCCGCTGGCGCCGCTGGCCGGCTCCGCGATCGCTGGCCTGTTCGGCACCCGCTTCTTTGGCAATCTGATCGGCCGCGCCGCATCACACAGCGCGACCATCCTCGGCGTGCTAATCGCCTTCCTGATCTCTGCGCAGACACTGATGCAAGTGATGGATGGGGCGACTTATCACGGCTCTGTGTATACCTGGATGACGCTGGGCGAGCTGAAACTGGAGATCGGTTTTCTGGTTGACGGCCTGACGGCCATCATGATGTGCGTGGTGACTTTTGTCTCACTGATGGTGCATATCTATACCATCGGTTACATGCACGATGATGAGGGCTATAACCGATTCTTCTCTTACATCTCGCTGTTCACGTTTTCGATGCTGATGCTCGTCATGAGCAATAATTTCCTGCAGTTGTTCTTCGGCTGGGAAGCGGTCGGTCTGGTGTCGTATCTGCTGATCGGCTTCTGGTTCAAGCGTCCCACCGCTATTTTCGCGAACATGAAGGCTTTTCTGGTCAACCGGGTCGGTGACTTTGGTTTCATCCTCGGTATTGGCCTGCTGTTGGCCTATGCCGGATCAATGAACTATGCCGAGGTGTTTGCCAAGCGCGAGCAGCTTGCCGCACTGACGCTGCCGGGCACGGACTGGATGCTGATGACGGTGGCCTGCATTTGCCTGTTTATCGGCGCGATGGGTAAGTCAGCGCAGTTTCCGTTGCATGTCTGGCTGCCGGATTCCATGGAGGGCCCTACGCCTATTTCAGCGCTGATTCATGCCGCGACGATGGTCACCGCAGGTATTTTCATGGTCAGCCGGATGTCGCCCCTGTTTGAATTGTCAGATACGGCGCTCTCCTTTGTGATGGTGATTGGCGCGATCACGGCGCTGTTCATGGGCTTTTTGGGCATCATCCAGACTGACATCAAACGGGTGGTTGCTTACTCGACCTTATCTCAGCTGGGCTACATGACTGTGGCACTAGGCGCTTCCGCGTACTCGGTCGCCGTGTTTCACCTGATGACGCATGCTTTCTTCAAGGCGCTGCTGTTCCTGGGGGCGGGCGCGGTCATCATCGGCATGCATCACGATCAGGATATCCGCCGCATGGGTGGTCTGTGCAAATACATGCCCATTACCTGGATCACTAGTTTGCTCGGATCGCTGGCGTTGATCGGCACGCCCTTCTTCTCGGGTTTCTATTCAAAAGATTCGATCATTGAAGCGGTGAGTGCGACCCATATCGCCGGCGCTGGGTTTGCGCAGTTCGCGGTCCTGGCTGGCGTGTTCGTTACCGCGTTCTATTCATTCCGCATGTACTTCCTGGTCTTTCATGGCGAGGAACGCTTCGGCAAGGCACACGAAGGCCAGGATGATCACCACGGTAACGAGCATCACGGACTCGCACCCGGAGAGAAGCCCCACGAAGCGCCCTGGGTGGTGACGCTGCCGCTGGTGCTGCTCGCCATTCCCTCGGTCGTCATTGGTTATCTCACCATCGAACCGATGCTGTTCGGTGATGTTTTCAAGGGTGTGATTTTCGTCAGCCAAGCGCATCCTGCGATGGCCGAGTTGGCGGAGGAATTCCACGGTGCGGCGGCGATGGGCCTGCATGCACTCGGCACACTGCCTTTCTGGCTGGCAGTCGCTGGCGTGGGGAGTGCCTATTACTGCTACCTGGTCAATCGGCGGGTGCCAGCCTGGTTTCATGAAAAATTCCACAGTCTTAACACCTTGTTGGACAACAAGTACTACATGGACAAAATCAATGACGTGGTCTTCGCAGGCGGTGCTCGCACTGTGGGTAGCAGTTTGTCTGCCGTTGGCGATCACGCATTGATTGACGGACTGGTGGTCAATGGCAGCGCACGCGTGATTGGCTGGTTCGCGCTGCTCTCGCGCGGTGTCCAGACTGGCTACATCTATCACTACGCGTTTACGATGATCCTGGCCATTGCGATATATCTCGGCTATCTGCTGATTCGGCCTTGATATAAAAATACCGGATACCCCCATAGCTGACACAACCCCACCCCGACGACCACGATACTGACGACAGCCCCGCAGCCAGAGAACAACTCACACTATGCAGTCAACTATTCCTCTTCTCAGCCTTGCGATTGGCTTACCGATCGCTTTCGGCGCCTTGGTGCTGGCGGTGGGCAGCGATACCAGGCCGAATCAGGTTCGTATTTTGTCGCTGGTCGGCGCGGTCATCAGCTTTCTGGTCACGCTGCCCTTGATCTCCGGCTTTGATGCCACAGCTCACGGTTTGCAGTTCGTCGAAAAAGTACTTTGGATAGCGCGCTTCAATGTCTACTATTACCTCGGTATTGATGGTCTGTCCCTGTGGTTTGTGCCACTGACTGCTTTCATCACGGTGATCGTGATCATCGCCGGCTGGGAAGTAATACAGACGCGCGTTGCCCAATACATGGGTGCCTTTCTGATCCTCTCGGGGATCATGATCGGTGTGTTCTGTGCCATCGACGGTTTGTTGTTCTATGTATTCTTCGAGGCGACGCTGATACCCATGTTTATTATTGTCGGTGTCTGGGGCGGCCCGCGCCGCGTCTATGCCGCAATCAAATTCTTTCTGTATACCTTCCTTGGCTCGCTACTGATGCTGGTGGCATTGATCTGGCTGCACATTGAGTCAGGCAGCTTTAATGTGCTCGAGTGGCATAAGCTGCCACTGCCGATGTCAGCGCAGATTCCGATCTTCTTTGCTTTCCTGATGGCATTTGCCGTCAAAGTACCGATGTGGCCAGTACATACCTGGTTGCCCGACGCCCACGTGGAAGCGCCGACGGGTGGCTCCGTGGTACTAGCAGCCATCATGCTCAAGCTGGGTGGCTATGGCTTCCTGCGCTTCTCGTTGCCGATCACTCCCGACGCCAGTCATGCACTGGCCGGGCTGATGATCACGCTGTCGCTGATCGCGGTGATCTACATTGGTCTGGTTGCGCTGGTGCAGGCCGACATGAAAAAGCTGGTCGCGTATTCGTCGATTGCGCATATGGGATTCGTCACGCTGGGCTTTTTCGTCTTTGGCGACATGGCGGTGCAGGGCGGCCTGATGCAGATGATCTCGCACGGTTTTGTGTCGGGCGCAATGTTCCTCTGCATTGGGGTGCTTTACGATCGCCTGCACTCGCGTGAGATTGCCGATTATGGCGGGGTGATCAACACCATGCCGCGCTTTGCTGCGCTCTTCGTGTTGTTCTCGCTGGCCAATGCGGGCCTGCCGGGCACATCGGGTTTCATCGGCGAATTCATGGTGATTCTCGGCGCGGTGAAATTCAATTTCTGGATCGGTGTGCTGGCGGCGACAGCACTAATCCTAGGAGCAGCCTATTCGCTGTGGCTGGTCAAGCGAGTGGTGTTTGGCGAGGTCGGTAACGCCCAGGTGGCCACGCTCTCTGATCTCACGCCGCGCGAGTTCATGCTCCTGGGCGTGCTGGCGCTTGCCACGCTGTGGATGGGGGTCTATCCCGCCCCGTTCACTGACCTGACCCAGACCTCGGTGACCGATCTGCTACGCCATGTGGCTATCAGCAAGATCCCGCAATAACGCAGGAAACTGACCATGACAGAACTGAACTACGCAGCAGCGAGTGCCGAAATTTTTCTGGCGATCGCGACCATGGTGGTGATGGTCGCCGGCTTGTTCGCTGATGAAGAAAAAAATCCGCTCAGCCATCGACTGTCATTGCTCGTTGTGACCATCACCGGCATCATCGCGATCGGTGACTACGCGATACCTGGCACCGTGTACGCGTTCAATAACAGCTATGTGCTCGACCCCATGGCGAGCTTATTGAAATGTCTTGCAGCAGGCACCACGCTAGCGACGCTGATTTATTCGCGCCAGTACTCGAATGAGCGCGGCATGCTGGGCGGTAATTTGTCGGGAGAATTTTACGTGCTGGCCTTGCTGTCGCTGTTAGGTCAGATGATCATGATCTCCGGGAACAGCTTCCTCGTCATCTATCTGGGGCTGGAGCTGATGTCGCTGTCGTTGTATGCTCTGGTGGCGATGCGTCGCGACCATGCGATTTCCACGGAAGCTGCGATGAAGTATTTCGTCCTGGGTGCGCTCTCCTCGGGTTTCATGCTCTACGGGATGTCGATGATCTATGGCGCTACGGGTTCGCTGGAACTAGGAAAGATCTCACAAGTGATCACCGCCGATCCCTCGCACAAGATGGTGCTGGTACTGGGCCTGGTATTCATGGTGTCTGGTCTCGCGTTCAAATTCTCGGCAGCGCCTTTCCACATGTGGGTGCCTGATGTCTACCACGGCTCCCCGACCTCGGTCACCTTGCTGATCGGTGCGGCCCCCAAGCTAGCCGCGTTCGCGATTGCGATACGCCTGATGGTCGAGGGGCTAGGTGCCATGGCAGCAGACTGGCAGCAAATGATGTTGGTGATGGCGGTGCTGTCGCTTGCCATTGGCAACCTCGTGGCAATCGCCCAGACCAATCTCAAGCGCATGCTGGCGTATTCGACCATCTCTCACATGGGCTTCATGCTGGTGGGGCTGCAGTCAGGCGTATTTGACGGAAGCACCCAAGAAGCTGCAGTCAATGCCTACAGCGCCGCCATGTTCTGCGGCATCGTGTACGTATTGACGACGCTGGGCAGCTTCGCGGTGATTTTGCTGCTAGCGCGCAGCGGTTTTGAGTCTGAGGAACTAGACGATTTCAAAGGGTTGAACCAGCGTAGCCCCTGGTTTGCGGCCGTGATGATGATGCTGATGCTCTCGCTCGCCGGCGTGCCGCCGCTGGTGGGGTTCAACGCCAAATTTGTGGTACTGCAGTCAGCGTTGGCTGCAGGTTATTTATGGCTGGTGATATTCGCGGTTATGGCCTCGTTAATCGGTGCGTTTTACTATCTGCGCGTAATCAAGCTGATGTATTTCGATGAGCCTGCCGATGCCTCGCCTATCGTTGCAACGCCGGGTATGCGTCTGACGCTCTCGATCAACGGCGTTGCAGTCCTCTTGCTGGGATTATTACCGGGGCCGCTCATGACTGCTTGCGTCTACTCGATTTCGCAGGCACTCGCCTCCTGAGGGCGCGCATCCGATGAATACCTCAACAGCCGCCTGGCTGATTATTTTTCTGATGGGTCTGGCCGCGAATTTCCCCTTCTTTACTGAATCACTGTTTGGCGTCGTCCGACTCAAATCTGCGCACAAACCTTTTGTGGTCCGTCTGTTCGAGATGTTGCTGCTATACCTGCTGGTAGTCGGCATTGCTCGCGGCATGGAAACCCTCGCGGGTAATGCATTCCCGCAGGGCTGGCAGTTCTACACGGTGACGCTGTGTCTGATGTTGGTGCTGGCCTTTCCGGGGTTTGTCTGGCGCCACTTGCGCCGTCGTCCCACCGGCGACTAATGGTAAGTTGCGTGCATGGACAAGCACCTGACTGAAACCAAGATCAGCTCCGATCTGATCTACGACGGTAAATTCATCAAGCTGCGTAAGGATCAGGTCATGCTGCCCGATGGCAGCGAGGCGACGCGAGAATATTTTCGTCATCCCGGTGCCGTCGTGATCGTGCCCGTCTTCGAGGATGGTCGCGTGCTGCTGGAGCGGCAGTTTCGCTACCCAAACAATCAGGTATTTATCGAATTCCCCGCTGGGAAACTCGAGCTCGATGAAGATCCCTTGCTCTGCGCACAGCGCGAGCTGCGCGAAGAAACTGGCTATACAGCCCGCGAATGGCAGTTCCTGTGCACGATACACAATGCGATTGCCTACTCGGACGAGCACCTCGATATTTATCTGGCGCGCGGCCTTACCGAAGGTGAGCGCGCTCTCGATGCTGGTGAATTTCTGGATGTCTTTACTCTGCCATTTGACGAGATGCTCGATTGGATACGGCAGGGTAGAGTAAGCGACGTGAAAACCATCATCGGTGCTTTTTGGCTCGACAAGATGAACCGGGGGGAATGGGTAGCGCCGACGCGTTGATTATTCCGATGGGTTTTCTCGAATATCCTAATACCGCACATCAGTTCGGTAGCCTGCATCTACATAGCTACAAAAGAACAACTGAATAAGTCCATGATCCTTTTTGTGCAAGGATCGTCGTGGTATCAGCACAAAATTTCCCCCTCTACCGCCTCTCTGCTGAAAAATTCTGGCTTTGCTTTGTGCGCCGATAACTATCGATATCGGTGTGCAGCCATGTATGCCGAATCTATACTCAGTCGATGCGTATGCGCGGTTTCAAAAGAATTTATCTTTGCTTCATACTCGGCCTGTCAGCCTGGCACCCGAGACACTCGACTGCACAAGTACGGGAGATCGGAGAACAGCAGCTTTTGCATCAGCAGGCGAGAGATCGTTCGCTGCAAGAGCAACACCGTGAGCCTGATATCCGCCTGCACTCTGGAATACCCGCATTCCTGTAAAAAAGTCTGATTTTAAAAAATGGTTTCGAAATCCGAAGGAAATTAAATAATTATTGATAATATATCTAATTTAGAAATTTCAGTTTATAGACAAATTCTCATGCCAGATGGAGGGTCGATTGTTTTAGCCGATCCTCTGGGCGATAGGTGGGCTAATTTACATCTGGCGAATCACAATATATTCAGATTTGATTCGCAATATAGGGTCATGTGGCAGATAAAGCGGGTGGAAACTGAATATGTTGACTGGAACGTAAGAAATCGACGAGCCAAAGAGGTTGATCCGACTTGCGAGGGCTATTTAGATCCATTCATTAGCATAGGAGAGAAGTTCTTTGAGCGCCGAAGGTTGCTAAATAAAGAGCCATTTAATGCAAATTTCGAACGAGTTATTTTTGATACGTATTCACCGGGTCGTTTGTTAGGTGCAGCGACCGCATGGTGGACCTATGAAATTGATCCAGAATCGGGTGTGGCGACCTGCACAGGAGGTCAAGTTAAATAAATACGATTTCCAAACACTGCCGCCCAGTCATTGATTCATCTTCGTGAGTACCTCTTTCAAAACATAAAAAAATCCCGCCAGCAGTTTCCTGCGGCGGGATTTTTTATGGGTGGCTATCGCGTGATCACCCGCGTGTTTCCACTTGCACCAGAGGCTCGCTGGGCGCTGAAGGCATGGGCTTGCGTTCACGCGGCGCACGTGGCGCGGCCTCGACGCTGGCAGTGGCTTGCTGGACCTTGCGGAGTTTTTCTGGATCGGTGGTGGCCATCATCAGGCCGGCTGTTGCAAGGGCTTGCTCCAGTGACTCGGAAGCGCCAGACGTGTGCGATGAGCCGTGGCTGGCCCCTGTAGATGCTGCCTCTGAAACAGAAGGCTGGCCTGCTGCGACTTGCGCGAGCGCGGTGTGTGCTGGTTGCGGCGTTGTCGCAAGAGTCGATGTCGGCGTGACGGTTTCCGCAGGAATGTCTGCTGCTGCCGCTGCTGTTTCTGGTGCAGTTTCCGCTACGGGGTTAACGGCTGTCTCCACCGCCTCGAGTGCAACAGGTGCCATGGGTTCTGCAACCACCGTCGACTCGGCATCAGCAGCGCGGTGCCCAGCAAAGGCTTCAGGCACTGCGACTGTTGATGCGTGCTCACCTGTCCGCTCAACCGCTGGCTGATGAGCAGTGTCGCTCGCATGACCCTGTTCGGCTAACTGGTGCACAGTGTCTGCGCTGTGGGCCTGTGCGTCATCATGATCATCATCCATGACGTCCGACTCTGCGCCCGACGTATCTGACGGGTCGCGGTCGCGGCGGTTACGATTGCGGCCACCGCGACGGCGGCGACGGCGTGGTTGATCGCCATTGGCTTCGTTGGAGGTTTCCTCGCCGGTGGCGCTCAGCAGATCCGGCTGCACCGGCGCCTCTGCAGTGAGGGCTGCAGTGGCGACGATCGGTGCTGCTGAAGCAACGGGCAGTTCGGGCTGTAGCTTCTCGTCGGTCTGCTGATGGCGCTTGTCGTCACGACTCTGGCGGTGGCGATCGCGGC
The DNA here is from genome assembly GCA_046090895.1 of Oxalobacteraceae bacterium. Taxonomy (GTDB): domain Bacteria; phylum Pseudomonadota; class Gammaproteobacteria; order Burkholderiales; family Burkholderiaceae_D; genus Pernthalerella. Next base: position 28,137 of record JBJTAS010000066.1, read on the forward strand.
GTGGTTCACGCGGCTCACCGCTCTCGCGCGGCTCCCGACCTTCACGCGCCTCGCGCTGAGGCTTGGGTAGGCGTGCTTCTTTGGTGTCGCGGGCTTCTCTCGTTTCTTTGGTATCTCTGGACTCACGTGACTCGGCGCGTTCTTCCTTGTCGCGGCCACGGTTGCGTCCGCCGCGGGTACGGCGCCCGCCACGATCATTGCGGTCACGTTCTTTCGGTTTGGGCGCAGTCCTTGTTGCAGGGACTTCTGCCGCCGGCTTTTTGCGGAACAAACCCAAAAGACGTGAAAGAAAGCCCTCGGCGGCCTGCTCAGTCGCCGTTCGCGATTCGGCCGGGCGACGCTCGACGACGGGCGCCGGCTGATCTGGGGTGATCGACTTGACGACGGCTTCCTGGCGTGGCTTGCGCTCTTCTTCTTTGCGCTTGCTGTAACCCACGTCGGTATCGACATCTTCGGCCATGGTGTAGCTAGCCTGCAGATCATCCAGACGCGGATCGTCGTGCTTGATGCGCTCGAGCTTGTAGTGCGGCGTCTCGAGATGCTTGTTCGGAATGAGAACCACGGACACGCGATGGCGGGTCTCGATCTTCAGAATCTCGCCACGCTTTTCATTCAGGAGGAAGGCAGCCACGTCGACCGGTACCTGCACATGAATAGCTGCCGAGTTTTCTTTCATCGCCTCTTCTTGAATGATGCGCAGCACTTGCAGGGCAGACGAATCGGTATCGCGAATATGGCCGGTGCCATTGCAGCGCGGGCAGGTCACATGACTGCCTTCGGAGAGCGACGGACGCAGGCGCTGACGGGAGAGTTCCATCAGACCGAAGCGCGAGATCTTACCCATCTGAACGCGCGCGCGGTCATAGTGCAGCGCATCTTTCAAGCGGTTTTCAATTTCGCGCTGGTTCTTTGCGTTCTCCATGTCGATGAAGTCGATCACGATCAGGCCACCCAGATCGCGCAGGCGCAATTGACGGGCGACTTCTTCGGCCGCTTCAAGATTAGTATTGAATGCGGTCGTCTCGATGTCGCTGCCTCGGGTTGCGCGTGCCGAGTTGACGTCTACCGAGACCAGTGCCTCGGTATGGTCGATCACGATGGCGCCGCCGGAGGGCAGGGGCACGGTGCGCGAGTAGGCGCTCTCGATCTGATGCTCGATCTGGAAGCGCGAGAACAGCGGTACATCGTCGCGGTAGCGCTTGACCCGGTGCACCATGTCCGGCATCACGTGGCTCATGAACTGCTGGGCCTGTTCGAAGATGTCGTCGGTGTCGATCAGGATCTCGCCGATATCGGGCTGGAAGTAGTCGCGGATCGCGCGGATCACCAGCGAGGATTCCTGGTAAATCAGGAAGGCGCCGGGTGCGGCTTTGCTGGCGCCATCGATCGCGTTCCACAACTGCATCAGATAGTTCAGGTCCCACTGCAGCTCGTCGACGTTGCGGCCTATGCCTGCGGTACGGGCGATCACGGACATGCCCTGCGGCAGGTCGAGCTTGTCCATGGTCTCGCGCAGCTCCTGACGATCTTCGCCCTCGACGCGGCGCGAGACGCCGCCACCGCGTGGGTTGTTCGGCATTAGCACGAGATAACGGCCGGCTAGTGAAACGAACGAGGTCAGGGCTGCGCCCTTGTTGCCGCGTTCTTCTTTCTCGACCTGCACCATGATTTCCTGGCCTTCGCACAGCGCTTCGCGGATGCTGGCATTGCGCACATCGACGCCATCGCGGAAATAGCCGCGAGCGACTTCTTTGAAGGGCAGGAAGCCGTGGCGCTCCTCGCCGTAATTGACGAAGCACGCCTCAAGCGAGGGCTCGATGCGGGTGATCACCCCTTTGTAAATGTTGGATTTGCGTTGCTCGCGACCGGCGGTCTCGATATCGATGTCGATGAGCTTTTGCCCGTCGACGATCGCCACGCGCAATTCTTCTTGTTGCGTGGCATTGAACAGCATGCGTTTCATATTGTGTGGCTCCGGGCCCTCGAAAGGGCCTGTATCTGTCGTGCGGGCGCAAGCCTTCGGCACGACAACGTCATGGGATGCACGCGGGAGGACGGGGCCGGGAGGAGAGTATTGCCGTAACGTGGGGCAGAGCGCATCACGCTCGCCGCACAGGGCGCGGATGAAACTGAGGGCTTTGCTATTTGCGCAGCAGGGTCACGCGAGCGCGGACACCGAGCCTGCCGTGTTTGGCTGCTCGTGATCTGGGCGGTGGCGTGGATCGACCATGGTCGTTTGGGGTCCTGTGGTTCGCAAATGTTGCAAGCAATCTCAGTTGCATCTGCCAGAAAGCCTTCAGTGGTGAACGGCTGGCCAGACTAATCCTTACTTTTCATGGCTTTCGCTTCCGGCTTTCCGGCGCCTGTCCGGTCGCAACTTAGGTGCGACCCCGACCGCGCAGGACTGCCTGCATGCACAGCTTTACCATTGAATCTGCCTGAACACCGTTGCGGGAAATCGTTCGCCTTGTGTGCGTACCACGTGGGTCGCAGCGGGCTCCGATGGCAATGCCCATCTCGCGCAGGTTTTCGACTCGGCGGGGCCAATGGAGACGCCCCTGTGTAGAATCTGTTTTTTCTTCTGACACATTCTGCGGAAGTTCTCCGCCGGCTTGATTATATATTCAAAATGAAGGACTTAGCGAGACTTTCTGAGGCTGGTGAGAGATCTCGCGGCGATCGTGCGGCAGAGGCAGGGCTGCCTGCAGTCAGATGGCTGGTGATCGGACCCGAGGAGGCCGGACAGCGCATCGATAATTTTTTGATAAAACTCTGCAAGGGCGTACCGAAAAGCCATATTTATCAGGTACTTCGCTCCGGTCAAGTGCGGGTCAACAAAGGACGCATCGCGCAGACCTACCGGCTGGCCGAGGGCGACACGGTGCGTGTGCCGCCGATCCGGATGGCCGAACGCGTCGCAACTCACGTGCCGCCCGTGGAATTCGAGATCTTGCTGGAAGATGAGCATCTGCTGATCGTCGATAAGCCGGCAGGTGTCGCAGTGCATGGTGGCTCGGGTGTCAGTCACGGTGTCATCGAGCAGCTGCGGGCGTCGCGGCCGCAGGCAAAATTTCTCGAACTGGTACACCGGCTAGACCGGGAGACCTCAGGCATCCTGATGCTGGCAAAAAAACGCAGCGCGCTCGTTGCCTTGCATGAGCAAATCCGTCTCGGCCGAACGGACAAGCGTTATCTGGCTCTGGTGCACGGCCCGTGGCAGCATCGCCGCCAGCATGTGAAGCTGCCGCTGTTTAAGTACACCACGCCGGAAGGCGAGCGACGCGTCCGTGTTCAGTCAGATGGCCAGCCTTCTCACACGATCTTCAATTTATTGCGAAAATACGGCGATTTTGTATTACTGGAGGCCGAGCTGAAGACGGGCAGGACGCACCAGATTCGGGTACATCTTGCTGCTTCGGGTTTTCCGATTGTCGGCGATGACAAGTATGGCGACTTTGCATTTAACCGCCAGTTGCAGAAAACCGAACCCGGACGCGGCGCGCTCAAGCGCATGTTCTTGCATGCCTGGCGACTGCGTTTCGAGCATCCGGCAAGCGGCGAGGACGTCAGCATTGAATCGACCCTGCCGGACATCTGCGAGCGCTTTCTCGGCAGCCTGCAGACATCGTGAAGCTCATCATAACCACCACAAGCCAGCCGCTCAGTGCCACCTAGGAAGAGACAGGTTCATGCCCAGAAAACAATTTGACCTGATCGTCTTCGACTGGGACGGCACGCTGATGGACAGCACTGCCACCATCGTGGCCAGCATGCAGGCCGCCGCGCGCGACCTGGGCATGCCCGTACCTGATACACGCGCAGCATCCCATGTGATTGGTCTGGGTCTGCAGGAGGCCATGCAGCGTGCCATGCCCGATCTGGATGCCAAGTCCTATCCGCGCATGGTGGAGCGGTATCGACATCATTATCTGTCGCAAGACCACAGCCTGACGCTTTTCGATGGTGTGCGCGAGATGCTGACGGATCTGGCGGCACAGGGCTACTTTTTGGCCGTGGCCACCGGCAAGAGCCGCGTCGGTCTGAACCGCGCGCTCAACACGGCAGGTCTGATGTCGGTATTCGATGCCACGCGCTGTGCGGATGAGACGTTTTCCAAGCCCCATCCGGCCATGCTGCAAGAAATCACCCGCGAGCTGGGACAAGACTTGCGTCGCACGGTCATGATCGGAGATACCACACATGATTTGCAGATGGCTGGCAATGCAGGGGCAGCGGCGATCGGTGTGCATTTTGGTGCGCATCCACGCGAGGAATTGCAAGCTATGTTACCGATGTTCGGTGCCGATTCTATCGGCGATTTGCATGCATGGCTAAATGAACATGCGTGATCTGCGAACAACCCGTCTCGATTAAATTTTTTATGTCTGAGCCCATTTACGTCTGTGATTCCGATGCTCTCGCTGAAGGGGGCAAGGGTATCCGTTTTCCAGTCACGGCGGGCGGCGAAGATTGTTCTGCATTTGTCGTGCGTTTCGGCGACCAGCCACATGCCTATCTGAATCGTTGTGCCCATGTGCCCATGGAGCTTGACTGGAACGAGGGAGAATTCTTTGAATCCAGCGGGCTGTATCTGATGTGCGCAACCCATGGCGCCCTGTACGAGCCAGACACTGGCCACTGCGCCGGCGGTCCTTGCCGCGGCGGCAGGCTGCACCCAGTGACTGTGTTCGAGCGCGACAACAAAATTTTTTGGGAAGCGGACGAATTCATTCGTCCGGCAAGGGCATGAGGCTGGCCTGAACGGGCCTCACCAACGCATGCGCAAAACTCTCTGATTCTTGAGGATCTCTGATGAATGACGACACCACCGGCTCTGGGGCGAACAAACCAGACACCCCCATCGATGCAGCAGCTGCCCCGGCCTCTGAACCGTCGGCTGATCTGCATTCTGAGGCGCCACCCGCACCACCGCCCGAGGTGATGTCTGATACGTCGCCCGCAAACCCCGCGGCATCGCCCTACGCAGTCATCGAGCAGCTCGCAAAAGCCATGCTCGAGGAGCAGCGAGCAAACCGGCGCTGGCGCGTGTTTTTCCGTTTTGCGACACTGTTTGTCGCGCTGTTCGCGATGTGGGTGGCATTTGATCTGAAGGGGCCCTCAAAACCCGTCAGCGCTCGCCATACGGCGCTAGTGGAAATCGATGGCGAGATCGATAGCGACAGCAGCACGGCGTCCGTCAGTTCTATCCTGCCCGCGCTTAATGATGCGTTCAGCGATGTGGGCTCTGTCGGCGTCATTCTGAAAATGAACAGCCCCGGCGGCAGCCCAGTGCAGTCAGCCATCGTCAATGATGAAATCACTCGGCTGCGCGGTCTGCACCCGAACAAGCCGGTATATGTCGTGGTCGAGGATATGTGCGCTTCCGGGTGCTATTACATTGCCGCCGCCGCAGACAAGATTTATGTCAGTCAGGCCAGTGTCGTGGGGTCGATTGGTGTGTTGATGAGCAGCTTTGGTTTTACGGGCCTGATGGATAAGTTGGGTATCGAGCGGCGCCTGATGACCGCCGGCGAGAACAAGGCGCTGATGGATCCTTTTTCTCCGACGAGTGCTCGGCACAAGGAATTCACTCAGGCGATGCTGAAAGAGATACACGAGCAGTTCATCACCGCCGTGCGCAAGGGGCGCGGCAAGCGGCTTAACGAATCCCCCGAGATATTTTCCGGCCTTTTTTGGACCGGTAATGCTGCGATAAAACTGGGATTGGCTGATGCGCTGGGAACCGTCGATAGCGTCGCGCGTGATGTACTGAAAGCTGAAGATGTGATTGACTATACCGTGCGCGAGGGCTTGTCTGATCGGGTACTGAAAAAATTCGGCGCGGCGATGGGTGAGGGTGCTGCACGCGCGGTGACTAGTGAGTGGATGAAGCCGCGCTGACTAAAGCAGGCAATAAACCTGTTCAGGCAAGCATCAGGAACACCGTCGGCTTCTTCCGGAAGTCGGGTGTCTTTCCTGCGGCAAGCTCCCGTTTCCACTGCGACACCGCCTGCGTGCGCACGGATTCGGTGTCCAGCGTCAGATCCGTTGCGGTGCACACCAGTGTGCCAGCAGCGCAGTGCGTCACCATGGCCTCGAGCAATGCCTCGTTTCGGTAAGGTGTCTCGATGAAAATCTGAGTCTGCCTTTCTTGGCGCGAGCGCTGCTCAAGCTGTTTTAAACGCTGGGCGCGGCTTGCGGCATCGGTTGGCAAGTAGCCATGAAAAGCAAAGCTCTGTCCGTTCAATCCGCTGGCCATCAGCGCCAGCAGTAGCGATGAAGGTCCCACCAGCGGTTTGACAACGATTTGCTTATCATGGGCAAGTCGCACGAGCTCGGCTCCGGGATCAGCGACCGCTGGTACGCCAGCCGCAGAGAGCAAGCCAGCGTGTCGCCCGGCGAGCAGTGGCGTCAGCAGGGCGGGGATGTCTGCTGGTGCCGTCTTCACATTCAGCTCGCGTAATTCGATCTCTTGCAGGGTTTTGCATAGCGTATGCGTTTCTGCAACGAGCTTGAGGAATGCTCTTGCAGTCTTCGCATTCTCGACAATGAAATAATCGATGCCAGCCGTGACCTTGCGCACCGGCGCGGGAATCACGAGCTCCAGTGCGCCGGGACCCAGAGAATTGGGAATCAGGTAGAGCGTGCCCGTCATTGCTGACCACTTGACTCGAACAGTGCCACACCGGCCCGGCGCAGCATGGTGGTCAGTGCAATCAGCGGCAGGCCGGTCAGGGCTGTCGGGTCGTCGCTGCGTAGATACTCGAGTAAGGCAATGCCCAGCGTTTCGTTCTTGGCGCTACCCGCGCAGTCGTACGGTTGGTCGATGCGCAGATAGGCATCCAGCTCAGCATCCGGCAAATGGCGGAAACGCACCAGCGTTGACACGTTCTGCGTTTGTGTTCGAAGCGAGCTGCCACTGCGCGTATCCAGTAAACACACTGCGGTGTGGAACACGACCTCCTGACCACGCATTTTTTTGAGTTGGGCGAGGGCCCGTGGATGATCTCCCGGCTTACCGATGTGTTCGCCATCCAGCGTGGCCACCTGATCGGACCCAATCACCAGCGCATCGGGATGACGGGCGGCGACCGCTTCTGCCTTGGCCTCGGCCAGCCTGAGCGCGGTATGCTCGGGGGCTTCGCCCGGTAATACCGACTCGTCGACGTGAGGAAGAGCTATCTCGAAGGGCAATGGCAGGCGAGCTAGCAGGGCCTTCCGATAGGTCGAGCTGGAAGCGAGAATCAGGCGCGGCGAATGAGCTCGTTGCATGAATTGAAATGACTGGCTATCGCAGCGGGTGGATGCGGCATGAAAAACCGCCGGCCCCTTCGCCAAATGTCTGATTTGTTTGGGATATCACATGAACCCTGCTATCATAGCCGGTTTTTCAGGGCACTCGGTTCGCATGAGCGCTTACGTTGTCGATAGCATTGAATTTTGCCGGTCCGGCAAGCAGGTTTCCGGGGTAACACCGGTTGCCGAATTCAAACGGCTGTGCGCGGATCTCGCGGACCTTGGCGGTGAGCTGCGCTGGTCTTTTCAGGCTGGATTCCACCCCGAGGGAGATTCTCAGCTGCTCATGGAAGTGGCGGGAACCGTGAAGCTGATCTGCCAGCGGTGCATGGCGCCATTCGATCACTCGCTACAAGCGCAGGCGACGCTGGTGCTGGCGGCTGACGAGAACGCGGCAGATGAGGCCGAAGCGCGACTTGATGATGAGCGTATTGACGTCATCGTCGGTACCAAAACGATGGATCTGTTGATGCTGGTGGAAGACGAGGCGCTGCTGTCGCTGCCCCTCTCGCCCCGGCATGAGGTGTGTCCCGGTCCGGTGACGGACGTGGAGAAAGACAAGGTCGAGTCTCCGTTCGCGGTGCTCAAAACGCTCAGATCCTGAGTCTGCTCGGCGGTTTTCATGAGCCGCACGGTTCTGAAAGTTGCCAATGTAATCAGGGTGTGGCGGCGAAGCACCCTATGTTAAAATTTTGAATTCACCGGAAACACTGGTTTAGGAGCAAGTCATGGCTGTCCAACAGAACAAGAAAACCCCGTCCAAGCGCGGTATGCACCGTTCGCACGACGCATTGAAGAACCCGGCCACTGCGGTCGAGCCGACTACGGGTGAGGTTCACCTGCGCCACCACATCAGCCCGAACGGTTTTTATCGCGGCCGCAAGGTCATGCAGACCAAGAACGACGACTAATCTGTTGGCTCACATCACGGCGTGAACAGTCCCCGACTGCTTGGCGCCGTTTTTGTATCCATGTCCGCCCTGTCGTCACGCCCCGCATGAACGAGCCATGCCGCTGATCGCGATGCGCGCAACGGCGCGGCACACGCTGCCACGAACATGGCAATAAAACTCTCCATTGACTGCATGGGCGGCGACCACGGTCCCTCCGTGACCGTTCCGGCATCGGTTGCCTTTGTTCACAGCGAAGCCTCCGTCGAGCTGATCCTGGTTGGGCGAGAGTCTGTCGTGCAAGCCGAGCTGGCTAAGCTGGGCGCATCAAATCATCCGCGCATCACCGTAGTTAATACGACTGAGGTCGTCGAGATGGATGATCCGCTCGAGACCGCTTTGCGCCGCAAAAAAGATTCATCTATGCGGGTGGCGATCACGCAGGTCAAGGAAGGGCACGCACAAGCGTGCGTGTCTGCAGGTAATACCGGCGCACTGATGGCCTTGTCTCGCTACTTGCTCAAGACTATCGCCGGTGTCGATCGCCCGGCAATCTGCACTATCCTCCCCAACCAGAAAGACGGTCCGACCTACGTGCTAGATCTGGGGGCCAATGTTGATTGCGAGCCGCATCATCTGCACCAGTTCGCGCTGATGGGTTCGGCGCTGGTGTCGGCCGTAGAGGGGCGCGCGCGTCCGACGGTGGGCTTACTCAATGTGGGCGAGGAAGACATCAAGGGTAACGAGCTGGTCAAGCAGACTGCCGAGCTGCTACGCGCCGACCATCACAAAGGTCTGATCAATTTTTACGGTAATGTCGAAGGGAATGATATTTTCGAGGGCACGACCGATATCGTGGTGTGTGATGGTTTTGTCGGCAATGTCACGCTCAAGGCAGCGGAAGGGCTGGGTCGGCTGATCAAGGGTGTGCTGGTCAGCGAGTTGAAAAATGGTTGGCTGGATATGTTGGGCGCGTTACTGGCCCGACGGGCGTTGAAACGTATTTCACAAAGGCTGAATCCCTCCCGCTACAATGGCGCCAGCCTGTTGGGTTTGCGCGGTCTGGTATTCAAGAGCCATGGCGGCGAGAGTGCCTATGGTTTTGAGTGGGCGATACGGCGCGCATTCGAAGCAGCACGTCATGATGTGCTGGCGCGGATCGAGACCTCGATCGCGGAACTGATGCCGGTTGAAGCTCAGACAGGCGTCACTGAAAAATAAACGCATGAGCATCTACACAAGAATCGCCGGCACTGGCAGCTGTTTGCCTTCGCGTCGGGTGAGTAATGAGCAGCTGGCAAAAACACTGGCCGAAAAAGGACTGGAGACTTCCGATGAATGGATAGTGTCCCGCAGCGGTATCTCCGCGCGCCATTTCGCTGACGACGGTGTCATGGCCAGCGACCTCGCTTGTGCAGCGGCGCAACGCGCGCTCGAGATGGCCGGGCTGCAGCCGGACGATATCGACCTGATTATTCTTGCCACCTCCACACCGGATTTTTTGGGGGGATTTCCCAGCACCGCTTGTGTTGTGCAGCGCAAGCTGGGCATCACCAATCACTGCGCAGCGCTTGATGTGCAGGCCGTATGCAGTGGTTTCGTGTACGCCGTGTCGGTGGCTGACAGCTTCATCCGGACTGGCATGCACCAGCGTGTGCTGGTGATCGGCGCAGAGGTCTTCTCGCGCATACTGGATTTCAACGATCGAACGACCTGTGTCTTGTTTGGTGATGGTGCCGGCGCGGTGGTACTGGAAGCATCGGATGCCCCCGGCATACTGTCCACGCGCATGCGTGCCGACGGTCGTTACACCGACATACTCTGCGTGCCTGGTGTCGTGAGCGCGGGTGTGGTGGCGGGTAGCCCTTTCCTGCACATGGATGGGCAGGCCGTGTTCAAACTGGCGGTGTCCGTGCTGGAGGAAGTGGCGCACGAGACGCTCGCTGCGGCCGGTATGCAAGCCTCTCAGATCGACTGGCTGATACCGCATCAGGCCAACATCCGCATCATGCAGGGTACGGCGAAAAAACTCGGACTTCCGCTCGAAAAAATGGTGGTGACGGTGGATCAGCACGGCAACACCTCCGCGGCCTCCATTCCGCTGGCGCTTGACACCGCAGTGCGCGATGGCCGCATACAGCGCGGACAGCATCTGATGATGGAAGGCGTGGGCGGTGGCTTTACCTGGGGCGCTGCGCTCGTGCGCTTTTGAGCGTTCCCTTTTTCCGCACTTGCGTTCGATGTCATACCGTCGATTGCATCACCTCATGTCGCGATTTATCCTCTCTCAACCACGATTTCTCATCCACTATCTCTCACCATGAACCAGATTGCATTTGTCTTCCCCGGACAAGGATCGCAGGCGGTCGGCATGCTCAACGGCTTCGCCGGCAACCCAGTCGTTGCCGACACCTTGGCTGAGGCATCGCACGTCCTGCAGATTGACCTGGGCAAAATGATTGCCGAGGGTCCCAAAGAAGACCTTGACCTGACCACCCATACCCAACCCGTCATGCTCGCCTCGGCGGTTGCGTTTTATCGCGCCTGGAGGGCGGCGGGCGGCCCGGTACCCGCAGTGGTTGCCGGACACAGTTTGGGTGAGTACTCAGCACTGGTGGCTGCAGGCGTGATCGATTTCAAGGAGGCGGTACCGCTGGTACGTTTCCGCGCACAAGCGATGCAGGAAGCGGTACCGGTGGGTCAGGGCGGCATGGCGGCGATCTTGGGTTTGTCGGACGCTGAGGTACGCGCGGCCTGTGCAGACGCTGCGCACGGCGAAGTCGTCGAGCCTGTCAACTTTAATGCGCCAGCGCAAGTCGTCATCGCTGGCCACAAGTCCGCTGTCGAGCGTGCCTGCGAGGTGGCAAAAGCAAAGGGAGCCAAGCGTGCGCTGGCCTTACCTGTCTCTGCGCCTTTCCATTCATCGTTGCTCAAGCCAGCCTCTGATCGGCTACGCGATTATCTATCTGGCATCACCTTCAACGCGCCGCTGATTCCGCTAATCAACAACGTCGATGTCGCTGTGGTGCAGGATCCCGCGGCGATCAAGGACGCATTAGTCAGACAAGCGGCTAGCCCGGTGCGCTGGGTCGAGACGGTACAGAAGATGCACGCAGAGGGTGTCACTCGCGTGATCGAGTGTGGTCCCGGCAAGGTACTGACCGGATTGGTCAAGCGCATTCATGGCGAACTGAGCGCCGACTGCATCAGCGATCAGGCATCGCTGGATTCGATTCTGGAGACATTGAACTCATGAACAAACCATCAGGCCTGGACAATCAGGTAGCGCTTGTTACCGGCGCCTCGCGGGGTATTGGTCGTGCGATTGCCATTGAACTCGCAAAACGCGGTGCCAAGGTCATTGGCACTGCGACGTCTGACTCGGGCGCCGCAGCGATCACGGATTACCTGAAAGCGGTTCGCGCCGATGCCGGGCATGGCGCCGCGCTGAACGTGAATGATGCGGACGCATCGAACCAGCTGATTGATCGCATCAGCAAGGAACACGGGGGGGTGTCGGTTCTTGTGAACAATGCTGGCATTACCCAAGACCAGCTAGCCATGCGCATGAAAGATGAGGAATGGGACGCAGTGATCGCGACGAATCTGACCGCTGTTGCCAGGTTGTCCCGTGCCGTGCTGCGCGGCATGATGAAAGCCAAGTACGGGCGCATCATCAGCATCACCTCCGTGGTGGGTTCGGCTGGCAATCCGGGGCAAATGAACTATGCGGCAGCCAAAGCCGGCGTGGCTGGCATGAGCCGTGCACTGGCGCGCGAGATTGGCAGTCGTCATATCACGGTCAATTGTGTCGCACCGGGCTTCATCGATACCGACATGACCAAGGCGCTCAATGAGCAACAAGTGGCGGCCTTGCTGCAGCAGATCCCGGCAGGACGTTTCGGAATGCCTGAAGATGTTGCTGCTGCTGTTGCGTTCCTGGCATCGGCAGAAGCGGGTTACATCACGGGCACCACATTACATGTCAATGGCGGTATGTACATGAGCGGTGGTTGAACCCAGTAAATCAAAGGTTTTTTGGGATTTTGCCTGCGCGACATTGTTAATAAAAGCAAAAGCTGAAAACCGAGTTTCACCGCGCAAACCTGATAAAATGCGCGCACTTTAGGTAACCCATCCATTGGAGGAAAAAGATGTCTGACATCGAAGCCCGCGTGAAGAAGATCGTCGCTGAGCAGCTCGGCGTCGCCGAAGCTGATATCAAGAACGAGTCTTCGTTCGTTGATGATCTCGGTGCCGATTCGCTGGACACGGTCGAGCTTGTGATGGCACTCGAAGACGAGTTCGAAATGGAAATCCCCGACGAACAGGCAGAGAAGATTACTACCGTTCAGCAAGCGATCGACTACGCAAAGGCCAACGTCAAGGCCTGAGAACGCTAAAGCAGTTCACGTCTGACTTTATTCAGGAGTAAGGTTTGAGCCGGTCAAAGCAACGTCGTGTCGTCGTCACTGGATTGGGTTGCGTTTCACCTGTCGGCAACAGCGTCGCAGCAGCTTGGGAAACCCTGCTGGCCGGTCGTTCGGGCATCGCGACGATCAGTCGCTTTGATGCCAGTGCCTTCTCAACGCACTTTGCGGGCGAGGTCAAGGGCTTCAATGTCGAGGACTACATCCCCGGCAAGGAGGCGCGTCATATGGATACCTTCATCCACTATGGCATGGCGGCCGGCATGCAAGCCATTCAGGACAGCGGCCTGGTAGTGACCGAGGAAAATGCTGAGCGCATCGGCGTCATTGTTGGCTCAGGAATCGGTGGACTGCCGATGATCGAAGATACTCACGCTGAGTACACCAATCGTGGCCCGCGCCGCATCAGTCCCTTCTTTGTGCCGGCGTCGATCATCAACATGATCTCCGGTCACCTGTCGATCAAATACGGCTTCAAAGGCCCCAACATCGCGATCGTGACTGCCTGCACCACGGGATTGCACTGCATCGGCGAGGCTGGCCGCATGATCGAGTATGGCGACGCCGACGTCATCATCGCCGGCGGTGCCGAATCCACCATCTCCCCGTTAGGTCTGGGCGGTTTTGCAGCAGCGCGTGCGCTATCGTCCCGCAATGATGATCCTGCCACCGCGTCTCGCCCCTGGGACAAGGACCGGGACGGTTTTGTGCTCGGCGAAGGCGCCGGCGTGATGGTGCTCGAAGAGTACGAGCATGCCAAGGCACGGGGCGCGAAGATCTATGCAGAACTCTTGGGCTTTGGTATGAGCGCCGATGCCCACCACATGACCGCGCCGCTGGAAGACGGCGATGGCGCACGGCGCTGCATGGTCGCTGCGATGCGCAACGCGGGTATCCATGCCGATCAGGTCGACTATGTGAATGCGCATGGCACCTCGACCCCGCTGGGCGATGTCGCCGAGACCGTCGCGATCAAGCGTGCGCTGGGTGATCACGCGAAAAAGATTGTCGTGAACTCGACCAAGTCCATGACGGGCCACTTGCTGGGTGGTGCGGGTGGGTTGGAATCGGTATTCACCGTGCTCGCCGTGCATCATCAAAAATCACCGCCTACCATTAACATTTTTAACCAGGATCCGGCCTGTGATCTCGATTACTGCGCCAACACCGCGCGCGATATGAAGATCGATATCGCGATCAAGAATTCCTTCGGTTTTGGCGGTACCAACGGCACGCTGGTCTTCGCCAACGTCTGATGACCCCTGCGTCATCCGTCGACAATGACCGGATAACGCCGCTCGCTTCGTCACCCCATGAGTAGCATCGCCACCTCGGTGGTGGCCCATCCCTCGCGTCTGCTGCGATGCCTGATGCTGGCAATGTCAGCGCTGCTGATCAGTGTCGCCGTCCTGCTCTGGCAGATGCCAGCCACAGAGGCAGGCCTTGTCCTGCATCAGCTGCTGGCGATGGTTTGTGCTGCAGCAGCGCTGCGCCTGTTTTACAGCGTGCTGACCCTGACAACCTCCTTTGTCATTGATATATATGGTACTGGCGTGATCCGTTTACACCACACTGGGCGGGTCGCTGCTGGTACAGGCCATTTCGTCTCGAATGACCAACAAGGCGGCGAGGTAGTTCAACTACTGAAGGATTCGACGCTGTGGTCATCAATGATGTTGCTCCGATTGCGTTTGGCGAATGGTCAGCTGGTCGTGATACCCGTGCTGTCCGATGCCATGAGCGCGGACGCATTTCGCCATCTCTCCATCGCCTGTCGCTGGATCATCCGACAGGATACGTCGCACGACGTCAAGTAAATAAGCTTAATAAATTCTCGTTCCATGGCAAGCCCGCACAGCTTTCTTTTGTTAGTTGAACTTTTTAACTTTTATCAAGTCAACGACAAAGGGGGCACTGAATCTGTAGTCCGACTTCAGGCGTGTTGCCGTTATTGATGACCATGCACCCTATGCGCATCTTCGGCAACTCTGTTGCCGAAGATGCTGCGGGCGTAGTCGCCGGCACACCAGTATCGGACTACCGTTTCCTCAGTGACTATCCCAGGCTTGTGCATGTGCGAGGAACAGGGGATTGACAACAGAACGCGATATAGATCAACTCCTGGTTGATCGCGTCCAGCAGGGTGACAAAAAGGCGTTCGAGTTGCTGGTAACGAAGTATCAGCGCAAACTCATGCGGCTGGTGTCTCGACTGGTGAGAGATCAGGCTGAAGCAGAAGACGTCGTTCAGGAGGCTTTCATCAAGGCTTATCGCGCGCTGCCGCAATTCCGTGGCGATTCTGCTTTCTACACCTGGCTTTACCGTATAGGTATCAACACGGCCAAGAATTATCTGGTCACGCAAGGACGGCGCGCGCCCACCTCGACCGAGGCAGATGCTGAGGAGGCAGAAACTTTTGATGACGGAGAGCATCTCAGAGATATCAATACCCCCGAGTCCATGCTGGCGACCAAGCAAATTGCCGAGACCGTGAATGTGGCGATGGAAGCCTTGCCGGATGAGCTGAGAATGGCTATCACCTTGAGGGAGATCGAAGGCTTGAGTTATGACGACATTGCTGAGGTCATGGGTTGTCCGATAGGCACGGTGCGCAGCCGGATTTTTCGCGCGCGCGAAGCCATCGCAGAAAAACTCAGACCTTTGCTTGATACGGCTACCGACAAGCGCTGGTGATGCACACTACGCAGGGTGTTGTGAGCAAGCGAGAACCGAACTGAATAAAGAAGTGAAGGTCAGGGAGCATCATGAACAAAAGACAGCAGATCCGCCAGCGTGTATCCGAGCTGGCAGACGGAGAGCTTCAGACTCAGCATGTGCAAGGCTTACTTGAGGCGTTGCGGGGATCCGGGCCGGGCACGCTCAAAGAAGACTGGGACCTCTACCACCGTATTGGCGATTGCTTGCGCAATGAACGGACGGCCGCTGATCTGAGCGACGGTTTTGCCCGTCGTCTGCAAGAGCGACTGGACGCGGAGCCTGTGGTGCTCGCTCCTCGACGCCGAGATTTCTCCGAGCGGCTACGCGAGTGGGGCGTGGCCCTGACGGCAGTGGCAGCGGCGGCCGCTAGTGTGGCCTTGTCGCCTTCTCTGTTTCATCCATCGCCAGCCTCTTCAGTGCCTTCGCTCGCCGCCGGGCGCCATGCCGGGCCGCCTGCAGTGACGTCGGCCATGCGCGCCGATGCGGGTGGCGCCATCGCGCGTGACAAGGGGGTTGATTACATACTGCTGCACCTGAACGCCAACTCGTCGCTGTACGGTGCCCCGGTGCTGGCAAGGCAGGCAGCATTCAGCAGCGCGCCCGAAAAATAAGGTATGTCGGTCTGGTCGTCGAACGTGCAGAGTTGGCTGCAGCAAGGGCGATGGATCGTCGTCGTCGCAGCATTCCTTGGTACCAGCGTTCAAGCCGCCAACCACCCCACGCTGGCGCTGCAGGCGCAGCGCCAGCTTGAGCGTGCGCGCGATGCTGCGCGTCGGCTGGATTACTCGGGCGTGGTGATGCACCAGCAAGGTCCGCAATCAGACAACTACCGCATCGCCCATCAGGCCGATGCCAACGAGGGCGTGGTTCGCATTGAGCCGCTCGACGGGCCGCCACGGCACATGCTGCAGCGGGGCAGGCAGCTGACCTGGTACTTAACGCAAGAGCGTGTCGTGGTTCATGATGAGCCGACGGGTGTGCGGAGTTTTCCGGCACTGTCTTTGAGCAGCGCGCGCGAGCTGCTAGTGCACTACCGGCCGCGCAGCCTGGCTACCGACAGAGTCGCGGGACGTCAGGCCGAGTTGTTACAGTTGCAGCCTGTCGATGGTCTTCGCTACGGCTATCGGCTGTGGTTTGACACCATCACTGGTCTGCTGCTCAGGGCGCAGAGCATCAGTGAGACCGGGCAGGTGGTGGCGCAGACAAGCTTCAGTCAGCTGTCGGTGTGGGCCGCAGGTGGCGGAAAATCTCGCTGGCGCGAGCCCGATGTGCGAGCTTGGAAGACCGAGTACGCAGTGAAGGGCAAAGCGGATCTGTCGGGCTGGTCATTCCGGCTACCTGAGGGGTTTTCGCAAGTCGCCGCGTGGCGCCGAAGCATGGGCGCTCTGCAAGGCGCTCACGACGGATCGCGCGAGCTGGTGCAGATTGTTTGCTCCGATGGTCTGGCCGGTCTGTCCATCTTCATTGAGCCCTGGTCAGAGGCGCGCAGTACCCAGCCTGTGCAGCGCGGTGCGGTCAATATGCTCGGCAAGCGGCTGGGAGGTTTTTGGCTTACCATTGTCGGCGAGACCCCAATGGCGGCGTTACGCCAGGTGGCCGACAGCCTTGTATTTACTGCTCCCCATTCAAATAACAGCCCATGAAGAACCTGCCCGCATTTTCCCGCCGTCTGTCTGCCGCTTTTTTCTCGGCGACTGCCTTCCTGTTCATACCCGCCGGACTGGGACTTGGCCTGGGCCTGACGACACCGACGGCGAATGCCGCGGTCCTGCCTGATTTCACTGATCTCGTCGACAAGGTGGGCCCGGCGGTGGTGAACATTCGCACCACCGAGCGTTCGAAAGCGATGCAGCAGGGACAGGGCGGTGAAGATGAAGAGATGCAGGAATTTTTCCGTCGTTTCTTTGGTCAGCCGCCGGGGCAGCGTCCGCAGCCAGCGCCGCGCGGTCGTCGTGCACCGAACGGTGGCGCAGACGAACAGCAACAAGTGCCACGCGGAGTAGGATCGGGTTTCATCATCTCGGCCGATGGCTATGTACTGACCAATGCGCATGTCGTCGAGGGCGCGGATGAGGTCTTCGTTACCCTGACCGATAAACGCGAGTTCAAGGCCAAGATCATCGGCTCGGATCGTCGCACTGATGTGGCGCTGGTGAAAATCGACGGCAGCAATCTGCCACGACTGACCATGGGTGACTCTAGCAAACTCCGCGTCGGTGAGTGGGTGATCGCGATCGGCTCGCCATTCGGTCTGGAGAACACCGTGACCGCCGGCATCGTGTCGGCCAATTCGCGTGACACCGGTGACTATCTGCCGCTGATACAGACTGACGTGGCCGTTAATCCTGGCAACTCGGGTGGCCCGCTGATCAACATGCGAGGCGAAGTCGTCGGTATCAACTCACAAATCTACAGCCGCTCCGGCGGCTACATGGGCATTTCTTTCGCAGTACCGATTGCTGAAGCGATGCGCGTTTCTGAGCAGCTCAAGACCATAGGCCGTGTCGTGCGTGGTCGCATCGGTGTGCAGATTGGTGAAGTCACCAAGGAAGTGGCCGAGTCACTCGGTCTGCCGCGTGCGCAAGGTGCGTTGGTAGCGCGTGTCGAGCCAGGCAGCCCAGCCGAGAAGGCCGGCGTTGAGGCGGGCGACATCATCACCCATTTCAACGGGACCACCATCGAAAAATCCGGCGATCTGCCGCGACTGGTTGGCAATACCAAGCCCGGCTCGAAATCCACGCTGACCATTCTGCGCAAGGGTGCAAAGCGCGATCTGCAGGTGGCCATCGCCGAAATGGAAGCTGAGCAGACCGCCAAGAAAGAAGAGAAGAAGCCCAAGCAAGAGCAGGCCCTCAATGCCTTGGGTCTTGCCGTATCCGATTTGACGGAGGCACAGAAGCGCGAACTGAAGCTCGACGGCGGTGCCATGGTCGAGCAAGCCGATGGGCCCGCAGGTCGCGCTGGCTTGCAGCAAGGTGATGTCATCGTTCGTTTGAACAACACCGATATCAAGGATGCCAAGCAACTGAACTCGCTGGTCGCCAAACTCGACCCCAAGAAGAACGCACTCCTGCTGGTGCGCCGCGGCGAGTCTTCACAATTTGTGCCGGTGAGGCCGACGCAGCCGTAGCGCCAGCGCTTAGCTTGCAACAGAGCCGCCGCAATCTCGACCAGATCGAGATTGCGGCGTTGTCACGTATGAGCCCATGATTCATTTCATCCTTTACTCTCGCAGTTACTGCCATCTGTGCGACGACATGCTGTCCGCGCTGAAGCAGCTGGCTGGGGATACGGTGGCTGTCGAGGTGATCGATATCGATGCCGAGGGCAACGAGGCGCTGCTGGCTCGCTACGACGAGCTGGTGCCTGTATTGGTGGGGCAGCGCGGCGGCCAGCCCGATCAGCCCCTGTGTCATTATTTCCTGAATGAAAACATGGTCCGCGATTTCCTGGCGAAGGCCTGAGGGCATTCGGAACTCGCATGCTGCCTGACGGTGGCGGCTGAAGCCCACCTAAATCCGGTAAAATGTGGGGTTTGAACAGCTCTCGAAACAAGGCGCTCGCTTGGGGACTCGCCCCGCTCAGAGCGCTTTTTTTGTACCCGCCGCAAGAATGCAAAATATCAGAAATTTTTCAATCATCGCCCACATCGATCACGGCAAGTCCACGCTGGCCGATCGCATCATTCAGTTGTGCGGCGGTCTGTCCGATCGCGAGATGGAAGCGCAGGTGCTCGATTCCATGGATCTTGAGCGTGAGCGTGGCATTACCATCAAGGCGCAGACGGCCGCGCTGCAGTACAAAGCGCGCGATGGTCAGGTCTATCACCTCAACCTGATCGATACCCCCGGCCATGTGGACTTCAGCTATGAAGTCAGCCGCTCACTCTCTGCGTGCGAGGGTGCCTTGCTGGTGGTCGATGCCTCACAGGGTGTCGAAGCGCAAACGGTGGCCAACTGTTACACCGCACTCGACCTCGGTGTGGAGGTAGTGCCGGTGCTGAATAAAATCGATCTGCCGTCGGCCGATCCTGAGAATGCGATCGCCGAGATCGAGGATGTCATCGGCATCGAAGCCAGCGACGCGGTGCATTGCTCGGCCAAGACGGGTCTGGGCGTGGAGGAGGTGCTTGAATCACTGATTGCCAAGGTGCCGCCGCCCAAAGGTGATCCTGATGCGCCTTTGCAGGCACTGATCGTTGATTCCTGGTTCGACAATTACGTCGGTGTGGTGATGCTGGTGCGCGTCATGAACGGCACCCTGCATCCCAAAGAAAAGATTCTGCTCATGGCCACGGGTGCGCAGCACCTGGTCGAGAGCGTTGGCGTATTCACGCCCAAGTCCGTGGCTCGTGAATCGCTTTCGGCAGGGCAGGTGGGCTTTATCATTGCTGGCATCAAGGAACTCAAGGCGGCCAAGGTGGGTGACACCATCACGCTGGCAGCCAAACCGGCTGTCGAGCCACTGCCGGGCTTCAAAGAGGTCCAGCCGCAGGTGTTTGCCGGGCTGTTCCCGGTAGAGGCCAATCAGTACGATGCGCTGCGCGATTCGCTCGAAAAGCTCAAACTCAATGACGCGGCGCTGATGTACGAGCCCGAAGTTTCACAGGCGCTGGGATTTGGTTTTCGTTGTGGCTTCCTCGGCCTCTTGCATATGGAGATCGTGCAGGAGCGACTGGAGCGCGAATTCGGCATGGATCTGATCACCACCGCGCCGACGGTTATTTACGAGGTGCAGATGCGGGATGGCACCACCATCATGGTCGACAATCCGTCCAAGATGCCCGAGCCCTCCAAGATTGATGATATTCGCGAGCCCATCGTTACCGTCAATCTTTACATGCCTCAGGAATACGTGGGGTCGGTGATTACGCTGTGCACACAAAAGCGCGGCGTACAAATCAACATGTCTTACCACGGCAAGCAAGTGCAACTGACGTATGAAATACCGATGGGTGAAGTCGTACTTGATTTCTTTGATCGCCTTAAATCCATCTCGCGTGGCTACGCATCGATGGATTACGAATTTAAGGAATATCGTTCTTCCGATGTGGTCAAGGTCGACATGCTGATCAATGGCGACAAGGTGGATGCACTGGCCATTATCGTGCATCGTTCGAATGCACCTTTCCGTGGACGCGCCGTCGCAGCAAAGATGCGCGAACTCATACCGCGTCAGATGTTCGATGTTGCCATTCAGGCGGCAATTGGCTCAAACATTATCTCGCGCGAAAACGTGAAAGCCTTACGCAAGAACGTGCTCGCCAAGTGCTATGGCGGTGATATCACGCGTAAACGCAAGCTGCTGGAGAAGCAAAAGGCCGGCAAGAAGCGTATGAAGCAGGTCGGCTCGGTAGAGATACCGCAGGAGGCTTTCCTCGCCATTCTGCAAGTCGACGAAAAATAAACGTCCCTAGTCCCAACAAATACAACAGACGCCATCATGACTTTGCAATCCATACTCGGTAATTTCGCGCTGATCCTGTTCCTGCTAACACTGGGTACAGGGTTGGTGTGGGCGCTGGATCGTTTCTACCTTGCGCCTATCCGCCGTCGTAACGCGACCAGCGCGCTCGAGGCGTTTGATGCGCGCAGCGCGCGCCTGTTGGAGACCGGCGTCAAGCCTGATCCGGTGGCACGGGAGCAGCTCGTGGCCGAGCTTGAGCGCCAGCCGGCATGGGTCGCCTACACGGGAAGCTTTTTTCCGGTCATCGCTGCCGTGTTTCTTTTCAGATCGTTTCTGTTCGAGCCGTTCAAAATTCCCTCCAGTTCCATGGTCCCGACCCTGCAGATCGGTGATCTGATATTGGTCAATAAGTACACCTATGGCATACGGCTGCCAATTGTTAATAAAAAAGTCGTTTCCATTAACAATCCTAAACGCGGTGATGTCATGGTGTTTAAATTCCCGAAAGATCCTTCACTCGACTACATCAAGCGAGTGGTTGGTATCCCGGGAGATAACATCGTGTACAGAAACAAACGTTTGGTCGTCAATGGACAAGAAGTGTCCTACGACAAGTTGCCTGATTATCTGGATGAAGAGCGTCTGAGCTACTTTAGCCATTACCGCGAAAACCTGACGGGTGTCGCACATGAAATCCTCAACGACGATCGGGTGCCCGGCTATGTGGCCAGTCCGGATGCCTTTCCCCAGCATGAGCTGTGCCGCTATAGCCTCGAAGGTTTTGAGTGCACCGTACCGACCGGACATTACCTGATGATGGGCGATAATCGAGACAACAGTCTGGATTCCCGCTACTGGGGCTTCGTGCCGGATCAAAATATTGTCGGAAAAGCATTTTTTGTCTGGATGAACCTTGGCAACCTCAAACGTATTGGAAGCTTCCAATGAGAGCCGCGGTCTGGAGCGATTTACCGGACCGGCAGTCTGATCTCAGCATTCAGGGTTTTTCGCTGATCGGTTTGTTGTCCACGCTTACCCTGTTTGTTGCTGCCGGCTTGTTGATCATCAGGGTGGGTCCCAGCGTGATCGAATACTGGTCGATAGAGAAGGCTATCAAAGCGGCCGCGTCGGTGTCTGCCACGCCGCCGGAAATGCGCGCTGCCTACGACAAACTGGCGTCGGTAGCGTATATCGATGCCGTACAGGGCAAGGATCTGTTGATCGAGGGGTCAGGTGATGCGATGAAAGTCCGCTTTGCCTATGAGAAGCGAATACCGCTGAGCGGTCCGGCGAGTCTGGTCATTGCCTATCGTGGGCCCAGTGACAGCGATGCCGCTGACCACCCCCCTAAATGACCACGGTGATGCCAATGGATACTGACGTATTGCAAAGCCGGCTCGGCCATACCTTCCGCAACCCGGGGTTGCTCCAGCAGGCGCTTACCCACCGCAGCCACAGCAGCCTTCACAATGAGCGTCTGGAGTTTCTGGGTGACTCGGTGCTGAACTGCGTGATTGCCTCTCTGCTGTTTCATCGTTACACCAACATCGACGAGGGAGATCTCTCCCGTCTGCGCGCCAACCTTGTCAAGCAACAGTCCTTGTACGAAGTCGCGCAACGCCTGGAGTTGTCGCAATGCCTGCGGCTGGGTGAAGGTGAACTCAAGTCCGGCGGCTTTCGACGGCCCTCGATACTGGCGGACACCCTTGAAGCTCTCTTTGGGGCCATCTATCTTGATGCGGGATTCGATACAGCCTATCAGGTGATCAGCACGCTGTACGAACCCATTATCGAGATCGTTGATCCACGAACCCTGGGTAAGGATGCCAAGACGCTGCTGCAGGAATACCTGCAGGGCAAAAAAATACCGCTGCCCCAGTACAACGTGGTGGCAACACATGGCGCTGCACACAACCAGGAATTCGAAATCGAATGCCTGATTCCCAAGCTCGACATTCAGGTGTACGGTGCGGGCGGCAGCCGACGTGCAGGAGAACAGGCTGCAGCCAAGTTGGCGCTCGAAGCAGTGCAGGACCTGATGGTCAAGTCACCAGCACTACCCAAGAAAAACCGACAGCGCACCACGCAGCTCAAGCTTGCCGGGATCGCGACGTTTCAGCCCGATGCGCCCGAGCCGAAATCGCCACCGCGCACCGACAGACAGACTAAGCCCGAGAGAGCCAAGAACGCGCGATTGTCTCTCCCGCATGATCAGGAAGATCTGCGGCTCGATTCGGAGGATGGGCGGCCGAACGATGGTCCCGCCGCATGACCGAGGTCACCACAGTCGCTGGTTTTCGTTGTGGCTATATCGCCATCATCGGCCGCCCGAATGTGGGCAAGTCGACACTGATGAACAAGCTCATTGGTGCCAAGGTCAGCATCACATCGCGCAAGGCACAGACGACCCGTCACCGGATCACGGGTATACAAACGCGTGAGAACGTGCAGTTCATCTATGTGGACACGCCCGGTTTTCAGACGAGACACAACAATGCGCTCAACAAGACATTAAATCGGACAGTGAGTACCACGCTTACTGCCGCAAATGTCGTGTTGTTCGTGGTCGAGGCCGGTATCTGGGGTGATGCCGATGCGAAAGTGATGGCGCTGATGCCCGCAGAGCTGCCCATCATTTTGGTGATCAATAAATCCGACAAAGTAAAAGACAAAGCGTCACTGATGGATTATGCGCAGCAGATCGCTGCGCGGCGAGATTTTGCAGCGATTGTTCCGGTGTCGGCGCGCCAGGGTTTTCAGCTTGACCGCTTGGAAGATGAACTCCGCAATCATCTTCCTGAGGGTGAAGCCATCTTCGGCGAAGACGACATCACTGACCGCAGCGAACGCTTTCTGGCCGCCGAGATCGTGCGAGAGAAGGTCTTTCGTTTCGTCGGAGATGAATTACCCTACACCAGCACCGTCGTCATCGAAAAATTCGAGCAAGAAGGCCGGCTGCGCCGTGTGTTTGCGGCGATACTCGTCGGCCGCGATGCACACAAAGCGATGCTGATCGGTCACAAGGGCGAGCGGCTGAAAGAAATCTCCACCCAGTCACGACTGGACATGGAAAAACTCTTCGATGGCCCGGTCTATCTCGAAATCTGGGTCAAGGTCAAATCTGGCTGGGCAGACAACGAAGCCGGTTTGCGCGCCTACGGTTACGAATAATCTGCCCGGGTCGCTGCCATGAACGCCACTGCCACACTCGATACGATGACCGAAGCTGCTACCGATGGCCGTCGCTCTGGTGGCAAGCCGATTCGTGCGCGTCCCGCCGAGCGCGAGCATCGCGTCGTGCACCAGCCCGCATTCGTACTGCACAGTTATCCGTACAAAGAAACCAGTCTGATCGTTGAGGTCTTTTCGCGCGATTTTGGCCGCGTGCCGCTGATTGCCAAAGGTGCCAAGCGTCCGCATTCGCAGTTGCGTGGCGTGCTGCAGACCTTCCAGCCCTTGCAGCTCGGGTGGACAGGCAAATCCGAAGTCCGTACGCTGACCACCGCCGATTGGGTAGGCGGGTTATTACCGCTGGAACGTTCGGCGCTGCTGTGCGGTTTTTATCTTAACGAACTGATGGTCAAGCTACTCGCGCGAGAGGACCCGCATACCGCGCTGTTCGATCATTACGTCTCGGCGCTGAACCAGCTCGCGCACGACGAACCCGCCGCCATCGTGCTGCGCCAGTTTGAACTCGCGCTACTCAAAGAAACCGGTGTCGCCGCCTCACTGGCTACGGTCGCTTCGTCAGCAGAGTCGGTCGAACCTGATCTGCTTTACGTGATGGATCCGGAGCGCGGCCCTCGCGAGGCATTGGCTAGCGATACCGTTCCCGTCGTTAGCGGTAAAACCCTGATCGACATGGAGGCGGGCGATTACTCGGATGTCACCACTCAGCAGCAGAGTAAGTTCCTGATGCGCTACCTGCTGTCGCATCATTTGAATGGCACGCCACTCAATACCCGGCAGATCCTGATAGATCTGCTGCATTTGTAATTCCTCTTCAACGATACTCCGAATAAGAACTCACATGAGCTTTCTCCATCCTCAGAGCCAGGCCATTGATCTGGGCGTCAACATTGATCATGTGGCTACGCTGCGCAACGCACGCGGTACCACCTACCCGGACCCGGTCGAGGCTGCCGTGCTGGCAGAACAGGCCGGCGCCGACGCAATCACGCTGCATCTGCGCGAAGACCGTCGTCATATTCGCGACGCCGATCTCGAGGCAATCCGCCCGAAGATCACGACCCGGATGAATCTGGAATCGGCAGTTACCGAAGAGATGATTGAGATCGCTTGTCGTATCCGTCCGCACGATGTCTGTCTGGTACCGGAGCGTCGCGAAGAAGTGACTACCGAGGGCGGTCTCGATGTGATCAGTTATTTCGATCAAGTACGTGCTGCGGTCGAGAAGCTGGCGCGCCATGATATTCGTGTGTCTTTATTTATCGATGCCGATCACGAGCAGATCAAGGCAGCTGCCGAGTCGGGTGCACCAGTGATCGAACTGCACACGGGCCGCTATGCCGACACGGAAGGCGACGACCAGCAAAAAGAGCTCGAGCGTATTCGGCGCGCAGTCTCTACCGGGGTGCAGCAGGGCCTGAAAGTCAACGCGGGTCACGGGCTACATTACACGAACGTACAGGCAATCGCGGTGATACCCGACATCACTGAGCTCAACATTGGACATGCTATCGTGGCGCATGCAGTATTTGCTGGCTGGACCAATGCAATACGTGAGATGAAGGCCATCATGGTCCGCTCGCGCGCACAAGCACTCAGAGGCTAAGGCGCGGTCATGGTATCCGGCATCGGTACCGATATCATTCGTATCGACCGCATTGAAGCGGCGCTGGCTCGGCACGGTGAGCGCTTTGCCCAAAAGATTCTCGGCCCGCAGGAAATGGAAAAATACCTGCGTCGCAAGCAGAAGGTCGAAGCGCGCGGTGTACGCTTTCTGGCCACCCGTTTTGCGGCCAAGGAGGCATTTTCCAAGGCGATTGGGTTGGGCATGCGCATGCCGATGACCTGGCGCGCGGTACAGTTTCTGAATGCGCCCAGCGGCAAACCGACCGTCGTCACCAGCGGCGCGCTGAGCGAATTCATGCAAACGCATGGGTTCAGCGCGCAGGTGTCGCTCACCGATGAGGCAGAATACGCAGTCGCTTTCGTGATAGTGGAGAAAATATGAACCAGCCTGTCAAGGCAAGCCCGCTTGGCCCTGTGATGCTCGATGTCGTCGGAACGACCCTGAACGACGACGATGTGCGCCGGATACAGCATCCGCTGACGGGTGGCGTGATTCTGTTTGCGCGCAATTTCACCGACCGGGCGCAGCTGCTCGCATTGTGCGATGCCATTCATGCGGCCCGGCCCGGCGTGCTGATCGCTGTCGATCATGAGGGAGGCCGG
The DNA here is from genome assembly GCA_046090895.1 of Oxalobacteraceae bacterium. Classification (GTDB taxonomy): domain Bacteria; phylum Pseudomonadota; class Gammaproteobacteria; order Burkholderiales; family Burkholderiaceae_D; genus Pernthalerella. Next base: position 54,295 of record JBJTAS010000066.1, read on the forward strand.
GTACAGCGCTTTCGCAGCGACGGTTTTACTCGCTTGCCTGCCATGCGCAAGCTCGGCGAGCTATGGGACAAAGAGGTGCTCGAAGCCTGCAAGGCGGCGACCGCCGTGGGCTACGTGCTCGCTGCCGAGCTGCGCGCCTGCGGCGTTGATCTGTCTTTCACGCCCGTGCTTGATCTCGATTATGGTCAGTCCGACGTGATCGGTGACCGGGCTTTCCACCGTGACCCACGCGTGGTCACGCTGCTGGCCAAGAGCCTCAATCACGGGCTGGCACTGGCGGGCATGGCCAATTGCGGCAAGCATTTTCCTGGGCATGGTTTTGCCGAGGCCGATTCGCACGTGGCGATACCGGTGGATGATCGCAAGAGCAAGGATATCCTTGCCGACGATGCGGCGCCGTACGGCTGGCTCGGCATGAGCTTGTCCGGCGTCATGCCGGCGCATGTGATCTACCCCGAGTTCGACCGGCATCCGGCAGGCTTTTCTAAAAAATGGCTCTCGGTGCTGAGAGACAAGTTGGGTTTCGACGGCGTGATCTTCAGTGATGATTTATCAATGGAGGGCGCCAGTGTCGCGGGCAGTGTGGTGGAAGGTGCGCATGCGGCCCTGTCGGCGGGCTGTGACATGGTGCTGATCTGTAATTCGCCCGACAAGGCAGACCAGCTGCTGGAAGGACTGGATCCCTCGCACGCGAATGATGCCTCTCGTTCGGCGCAACGCATCGCCGCACTGGTGCCGGCCGCTGCCGCGATGGACTGGGACAGCCTGCAAAACGATGTGCCCTACCAGGCGGCACGACGCTTGGTAGCATCGATCACCTAGGGTAGCAGCACGACGCACCAACGATGACCTCCACAGACAAGCAAACGCAGAAGCCTTCTGCCGTGGCTGCAGACAAGGAGAAAGATAGCCAACGTGCAGCGCTGCTGGAAGAGGTCGTGCGGCTGCCGAATCTCCCTGGTGTTTACCGCTATTTCGACGCACAGGACAAGCTGCTGTATGTGGGCAAGGCACGCGACCTCAAAAAGCGCGTGTCGAGTTATTTCCAGAAAACCCTGACCAGTCCCCGCACTGCGATGATGGTCGAGCGCATCGTTCGGCTCGAGACGACGGTCACGCGCAGTGAGGCTGAGGCACTGCTGCTGGAAAATAATCTGATCAAGACCCAGCAGCCACGCTTTAACATTCTTTTTCGGGACGATAAATCCTACCCTTATCTGAAGCTCTCGGGCGGTCCTGTTCCGCGCATGTCTTACTACCGGGGCGCCGTCGATAAAAAGAGCCAGTACTTCGGCCCTTTTCCCAGCGCCTGGGCGGTGAAGGAATCCATACAGATTCTGCAAAAGATCTTTTTGCTGCGCACCTGCGAAGACTCGGTTTTTCAGAACCGTACCCGGCCTTGTCTGCTGCATCAGATCAATCGCTGCAGCGGTCCGTGTGTGAACCTGATCACCAAAGAAGATTACGCCATCGATGTGGAGAATGCCGCGCAGTTCTTGCGCGGCCGTCAGACCGAGCTCATGGAGACGCTCGAGAAAAAAATGCAAGCCTTTGCCAGCGATCTGAAATTCGAACAGGCAGCGATAGTGCGCAACCAGATCACTGCATTGTCGCGCGTGCTGCATCAGCAGAGCATGGAGACTATGGGTGATGTCGATATTGACATCATCGCGGTAGTTGTACAGGGTGGCCATGCCTGCGTAAATCTGGCGATGGTACGAGGTGGCCGTCATCTGGGTGACCGCGCGTATTTTCCTGCGCATTTTGATGCCATCGCCGCGGATGGCTCGGTGGCGACCGAGGTGCTCAAGGCCTTCCTTGCGCAGCATTACGTCGATAAATTCATTCCATCGACGCTGATTCTCAATCTCGAGCTGGACGAGCCCGAACTGATGATTGCGCTGATGGAGCAGTGCGGGCATCGGATTCATCTGGTTTTTCAGCCGCAGGAGCAGCGCAGGCACTGGCTCGAGATGGCCAGCAAAGGCGCCGAGATTGCGCTCGCGCGCCGACTGTCCGAACAAGGCTCGCAACAGGCGCGCACCCGCGCGCTGGTGGACACGCTGATGCTGGACCTGGCCGATATTGATGCGCTGCGTATCGAGTGCTTCGATATCAGTCACACCCAAGGCGAGGCCACGCAAGCCTCGTGCGTGGTGTTTCATCATCATCAGATGCAGCACGGTGAATACCGCCGCTACAACATCACCGATATCACCCCCGGTGACGATTACGCGGCGATGCGTCAGGTACTCACGCGCCGTTACGAGAAAGTCGCCCAGGGTGAGGGTATCTTGCCCGAGCTGATCCTGATCGATGGCGGCAAAGGGCAGGTCGAGATCGCCCGGCAGGTGTTGTCCGAGGTCGGGCTCGATATCAGCCTGATCGTGGGCGTGGCCAAGGGCGAGGGGCGCAAGGTCGGCCTGGAGACCCTGATTTTTGCCGATGCTCGCGCGCCGCTGGAGCTGGGTAAGGAATCTGCAGCGCTGATGCTGGTCGCGCAGATCCGCGATGAGGCACACCGCTTCGCGATCACCGGCATGCGCGCCAAGCGCGCCAAGGCCCGTCAGGCGTCGCGCCTGGAGGAGATCGAGGGCATAGGCGCCAAGCGCCGCCAGAAGCTGTTGGCGCGCTTTGGCGGGCTGCGCGGCGTGGCCGATGCCAGCGTCGAGGAGCTGGCGTCTGTCGAGGGCATTTCCCTGGCGCTGGCCGAAGATATCTACCGGCAGTTGCACTAGTTACGCATTTCAGTCGGCCGCAGCACTTTTCCAGTGGGTCGAATCACGCTACAGTGGCGGCACTCCGGCCGGGCGCCGGAACAACCTATCACGACAGCATGCCCTTCAATATTCCCATCCTGCTGACCTGGTTGCGCGTGGCGGTCATACCGCTGATGGTCGGCGTCTTCTTTTTGCCGCCGCACTGGATGACGGTCTATCAGCAAGGCGTGGCTGCGACAGCGATTTTCATTCTCGCCGCCGTGACCGACTGGTTCGATGGTTACCTTGCCCGCAAATGGAATGAGACGACATCCTTCGGCGCTTTCCTTGACCCGGTCGCGGATAAACTGATTGTCGCCGGTGCTTTGCTGTTATTGCTGCAGCTGGGACGCACCAATGCCGTGGTGACTTTCATCATCATCGGGCGCGAGATCGCGATCTCGGCGCTGCGCGAATGGATGGCGCAGATCGGCGCAACAAAATCCGTGGCTGTCAGTTCCCTGGGTAAGGTGAAGACCGGGGCACAGATGGTCGCCATACCGATGCTGCTCTATGCCTACCCGCTGTTTGGCCTGATCGACACCTTGTATATCGGCCAGCGCTTGCTCGATATCGCTGCCGTGCTCACCCTGTGGTCGATGTTCTATTACCTTCGCAAGGCCTGGCCGCTGATCTCGGAAAAGCGTGGATCCGACTAGGCCGTGCTCCTGAGGGCCGCTTGACAAATTCTGTCAGTACTCTATAATCGCGATCTTGTTTTTGCGGGAGTAGCTCAGTTGGTAGAGCGCAACCTTGCCAAGGTTGAGGTCGAGAGTTCGAGACTCTTCTCCCGCTCCAGAATACGAAAGGGAAGCTAAACCAGCTTCCCTTTTTTATTCGGGATGATGCGCGGTCAAACACTGTGGCTTGCCGTGCAGCGCTCCGAGCAGACTGCGATCTTCGCGGTTACAATACGCTCCCCCGGCGGGGTAGCAAAGTGGTTATGCAGCGGCCTGCAAAGCCGTCTACGCCGGTTCGATTCCGACCCCCGCCTCCAGTTAAATCAAGTCAAAGCCTGCCCCTTGGGGCGGGCTTTGTTCTTTTTGGAGAAAAGTCTTTTC
>JBJTAS010000067.1:0-40964 GCA_046090895.1 Oxalobacteraceae bacterium
CCCCAGAATCCGCTTCGTACTGGGGAAGAAATTTTGTAGCCAGGTCATGGAGCGCGAGGTGAATTACCTGCGTCTCATCAACGCCCAGCAGCACGGCCAAGCGCTTTGCTGTTGTTCGAGTCACGCCCGTCGCGCTGTCTCGGGGACGGTACCGAAAGGCAATTTGAGCAGCTGTAGATTTCATACTACCCCCCGTAAAAAGATATCTTTAAGATAGCAAAGGTAGCCAGAACGGTCAACTGAATTTAACCCGCTGGTCCCCCGTTTGAACCCTGCACGACCCCCACCCTATGAGAACTCCGCTTCAGGCGGCTGTTGGGTTTTGCGACTAACCGAACACGAAGCGCTTCGAGAAGAACCCCACTGGAAGCGCAAACCCACTCTTGACCAGCGGCACTCGTCATCGGCTCGGACAGGGGCTTGAAAGCGACCAAGTCACCCTCGCTCAGCGGAAATTCGCCAGTGTCACGGTGATACTGCTGACATGCCCGATGAAGTTGTTGCAGCGATGTCGACTCGCTCCTGCTGCCTGCACAAAAGCCTTTCAGCTGTGCGCCAGACGCTTCGATACAGCTAAACCCGAAAGAGGAATGCGCAACGACGTCATCAAAATTTCGGCGGCTGGCCCGGGAAAGCCCTTTCATCTCACCCAGCACCAACTGGTAATGAAAGCCATTTGCGCAGATCAGATCCTCCTGCCCCCAGTGGTCGCTGGCAAAAGGCACGGCTTGAATCTCGAGCCCCATGGCCACAGCAGCACACTGATCGGCGAACTGCTCATAGGGGGTGTTCTCTGTAACGCTGCCAGACATTTGCACCACCAGGGTCGGGGCGACGCGCATTCGGTTGGTTTGAGGCACCTCCACGTCCACCGTGTCGCCCTCGCCGTGGACTACCCGGTGCTCATACAGGTAACCGAAACACGGCGCCTCTTGCCTTGCTTCGGTGCTCACTGGCTGAGTGTGAATGAGCTTTCTACCCACTCGCTCGCCACCAGAGGCCACCATAAAGGCGTGGAAAGACTCCAGCCCCGCCATCGCCGTTGCCGTCGACAAGCCGAGTGGGCCTGCCAGCGGAAACAGCGTTTTGTCATCGGCTATGGCTTTGCTCAGGTTTTTAACGTAAGCATTGCTTTTCGAAACCCGCAACATGGTGCAGCTCCATTTACTTTCATGGCCCTCGAGTGTATCGATCGTCCACCATATGTCAACGTTTAACTTGGTCTAAATATAAAATAATTAGATATCCAAACAGTCTCAGAACCGTACTAAAACAGCATCTTTTTCCGAAAGAAATATATTTTTATTCATTTTTTCAACAATTTATGTATATTTTTTGCCTGCCACGGGTGAGTTTCCATCCGACGAACTTAACAAGCCCCGCCGAAATTATATAAACAATATATAAACACCCGATAAGCAACTCATCTCTGTTCGTCAATCAATCTGCCTGCCGCCGATAAACGTCGCCGTGGTCGCACCGCGGCGTTTTTGTTTTTCGGGCCGCCAGACATCTGACCACATCGCCGGCGGACGGATCGCCCCCCCAAAAAAACCCTAGATCAGCTTGATTTTGGCAAGCCATCAAACCAAGCCAAGGAAAGGTCTGACCACAGGGAAATGTCGTACCATGGTCTTTACTGCAGCAGGACGCAAAAAGGTTTTTCCTTATTTCACTGCCACATGACACGCACGCGCTATCTCATCTTTTTACTGATTCTTTTGTGTGTATCGCGCATGACCTATGCCCAGTCGATTGATTTTACTGATCGTCACATCACCGAACAGATGTGGGTCGTGAATGACGGCGTGATGGGCGGCATCTCGCAATCAAAGATTCGCCATGACACCGAGGGTGTGATTATCGAGGGCGTAGTCTCCCTCGAAAACAACGGTGGATTTGCCTCAGCAAGAGGTCCTGCAGCATTTGACACGAACATCTCAGTGCTGGAACTCATGGTCAAAGGTGACGGCAAGCGGTATAAATTTATCCTTCGTACGGATGCACTACCGCGTACGCCCATGTACCAAGCAGAGTTTGTTGCGACAGGCGACTGGACACGTATCCGCTTCCGGCCAGATTATTTCAAAGCCAGCTTTCGGGGACGTGCAGTATCTGCACCTGAACTGAGCTTCTCTGATGTGAAAGAAATGGGAGTGCTCATCGCCGATCAGCAAGCAGGACCCTTTCACCTCCAGTTGAAATACCTGCGGGCAGTCGCTGGCACGCCGTAGCGATGTGATTTTTGCTCGTCATCAGTCTGAAAAAAACAAGTCCTCGACGGGGAAAAATATGCGTTGCAATAAAAACCAATTCATACGCTGCATTGCCCTGGCATGTATGTTTAGTGCCCCTGCCGTAAAAGCAGGTGAAGAAATCGTTGACTGCGATGTTTGTCCGGTAATCGTCAGCATCCCCGCAGGAGAATTCACCATGGGCTCCAGTGGTGACGAAAGTGGCCATCCCGACGAGAAGCCATCTCATTCCGTCACCATCGCCAGAGCATTGGGCGTCGGTAAATTTGAGGTGACGTTTGACCAATGGGATGCCTGCGTCGCTGCGGGTGGCTGCAAGACCGTAGACGATGAGGGCTGGGGTCGCGGCACCCGCCCGGTCATCAATGTTGATTATGCTGCTGCTCGTGGCTACACGGAGTGGCTGTCAAATAAAACAGGTAAATCCTACCGCTTACTCTCCGAGGCTGAGTGGGAATATGCTGCACGTGCTGGAACCCGCACCGCCTGGTTTTGGGGAGACCATCGCGGGCGCGGCGGCATACCCGCTGCCTGCTTGTACGCTAATTCCCATGATCAAACGAGCATGAAAAATCGACCCGACTTCACCTGGATAGCCCATCCCTGTGAAGATCAATTTACCTATACCGCGCCCGTCGGCTCCTTCAAGCCAAATGCATTCGGGCTGCACGACATGCTTGGAAATGTGCGTGAATGGGTTGCGGATTGCAAAGGTCATTATGCGGAGGCGCCTACCGATGGATCCGCGTTTGAATCTGGCCGATGCGAACATCGGATCGCTCGCGGGGGTGGCTGGATAGATGGCCCGACATGGTTACGCTCCAGTCATCGTCACCCCCAACCCGCAAACTACGTGAATTACGCTGTTGGTTTTAGAGTAGCACGCGATTTACGATAACAGAGGGTAAGGGTCGCAAGAAAACGCCAACGCAATCTGACTTACTCGCGACCTTCGCGGGTGCCTGTGGTGGTAGGTACCATCACCATGGGAATCACGGGCATCATCGCTTGACACTTGCGCCTATTCCCAAGAAACGGGCGGCTGTTCCCATACCGCGATTAGCCTTTTATTCCGAGCAAGCTGCCAAATCACCGAGGCTCGCGATCAGCCGCTGACCTGACCGGTATGAGTATTTCATTTCGTCTGCGCCACGGGAGCGTGAAGGGGTCGTTGTAGCGAGCGACCTGGGGCGTGCCGGCGATCTCCAGCCGCTGCTCGCTGATCCACACCTTGAGGCGGGCTGTCTGCTCCTGTATGGCTGACTCCGTGGTCCAACCACTAAAGCGTACGGCCGCGACCATATGCTCGGGAATACGACGAAGGCTGACGTCGGGATGCTTAGGCTTGGGCAGGCTCTCCAAACGCTCTGCGCTGGGCATTACAAAATGCATGCGCCAGCCCGTTGAGCTGGGTTCGACAGTCACTGGCGCGGTCATGCTGATTTTTCTGCTGGCGCCGTCAGACGATTGATTATCACCAAAAATGTATCCGGCGATCCGCCGAAATCCGGTGCGGCTGGCTGAGTCGAAATCACCCGTCAACTGTGTTTCTGCAATCACGAATCCCGAGTACAGCCGATGTTCGAAGGGCGGCTCACTGTTCAGCACGCGGTAAGCAGGTTCTTCAATAGCCATGGCAGGAGCAAGTACTAAAAATACCGCAGAAAAAAATAGTCCTGCATGTCGAGGACTCGCCGCTAGGCGTTGTTGAAAGCGCTTAGCGATACGCTCTGCGCACGACAGAGACAATCTGCCAAAGCGCTTTATCGCGCTGACCCACGCATTCATCAACCATCTCCTTGTCTGCGTATGTCCCATATTACACAGGCTAGCGGCTCGCCGCATCTGGAATACCCGTGGTAGCTTTTGTTATACTAAAACAGTGGTCTGGCGGCACGTCAATCCCTCTTTGGAATCTCACCATGTTCAGAAAAATTCTCATCCCTACGGACGGTTCCGCGCTCTCGGAAAAAGCTGCCAAAGCGGCCATACAATTTGCTGCAGCCACTGAGGCTGCGATCGTGACCGTGGCGGTCGCTCACCAAATCCCTGCGTTATCCGTGCCCGATAATCCCGGCGGTTCGGCCATGGACGATTATGAAGATGCGCAAGACGAGGTCTCACGCAAGCATGTCAACAAGATCAAGGCGATGGCCGAAAAAGAAGGTGTTCAGTGCGACGTGCTGATCACCCGCGCCGAAAACGCCTACGAAGAAATCCTGCTGACAGCGAAACGGAAGCGCTGCGACCTGATCTGGATGGCATCCCGCGCCCGCAACGGCCTGCAAAAATTCCTGCTAGGCAGCGAGACCCAACGCGTTCTCTCTCACACAGCCATCCCGGTGCTGGTCTGGAAAAAAGAAAGCTGGGATAAGGTCTGAGGCATCTTCTCTTGGGTGGAGCACCGACGGCTGGGCTGGTCTGATCCGAAGACCGCATCATGGCTGGGGGCCTGCGGCAACGAGCTCAGGTCACCGCAGAAGATCTTTACAGACTTGCTCGAGAAGCTTTGTACCGATTCGTGCTTCCATTTTTTTATGACCCGGAAGCCGAGTGTCTTTCCATAATGTGAGTGCAGCCACTAAGGGCTGATCAATCTCGGTCTTTCCGGACTTGCGAATGGCATCCATCGCCTTCGCGCACTCTTTATCGATAGTTGTGCTGACGACCCGCCTTAATGATCATAAAACGTCACTTCGGATATTTCGATGTTGTGGCGTTCAGGATATTTCTGCATGAGATAAACCAGCGCCAGATCTTCTGATGCCTTCGGTATGCCCGCCTTGATCAAGGCGGTCGTCCTTCTTCCACCGACCACCGTTTCTGTGAAGGTGTATCGGATGACTGCTTGCACGGAGCTCGTGTTTTTCATTCTTGGGTGCTGATAAAAAGTAGAGGCATCCTCTGCTACCGGATCACCATCAATTCTAGGGTATAGATTGACACAGATGCCCCGAGGGCCATCCACTTTGAGTGTAAATCAATGTGGCGTTTTCTGAAGTTAGTCTTTTAGAAAGTGCTGGCGTGTCGCCATACATCCGAGACGTGGATTTTATAGTCCCGCCAGACGATGGTGGGAATTTTGTGAATCAGTTTTTCATAATTGAAAACAAATCTCGTATCCGGCCCCCTGCGCTGCCCCGAGGCCTTGAGCGTCAGGCCGCCGCCCGGCATCCACAACTAGGGGATGCGCATCGACATTTGCCGGGAATGACGGTAAATCCTATTGAATAAAGTGGCAATGTCGTATAGCTTCTCCCTGAGACTGACCCCATCTGGCCACCCCATGAGCGCGATCGGGCCCGGCACAGCGTAGATGGCCACCCTACCTTTACGTACCTGAAAAATTCGTGAGGAGACCCGTCGATGAATTTTTCCAAGAAAATCTACTATTCCTGTATTCAGGCGGCTTCGTATCCGGTAAAGCTTCTTACGCGCCGAAGAGACAAATACATCGGTGAGTCCCACTACGGCCAGCAACATGGCAAGGGCATCATGTCGTATGCGGACGGTGAAAAATATATCGGTGAATTCTTGAATGGCGTGCGGCATGGCCGGGGCAATTACGTCTTCGGCAACGGCGACAACTATATTGGCGACTACAAATCCGGAAGCCGCCACGGCCATGGCATTTACGTGACCAACGATGGCTCGATCTTCGCCGGCGAATTCGAGAATGGTTTTCCCAACGGGCTCGGAACCGAGGCGTTCAGAAACGGGAACAAGTACTTCGGGTATTTCAAGCTGGGCGTCCCTCACGGCAAAGGCGTCTACATCTGGTCTGATGGCGCGACCTACTCGGGCGAATTCAGAAACGGGCTTCCCGATGGCCATGGCGTGTCGATCTCGCGGTCTGGCAGCAAATATCTTGGCGACCACCGACATGGCCGACAGCATGGCGTGGGCACGTACACGACGGCCAACGGAGATGTCTACTCGGGCGACTACAGAAACGGTCTCCGGCATGGCGAGGGAGTCGAAGTCTATGCCGACGGCGATCGCTATGAGGGCCAATGGGCTGATGACCATTTCGAAGGTATGGGCACCTACGAATGGGCGGACGGATCACGCTATCAGGGCGAGTGGGAGGCCGGACTATTTCACGGCCTCGGTACCATGGTCCACGCAGACGGCCGCAAGGAATGCGGCATTTGGCGCAACGACATTCTTGTACAACACTACGAGGATAATTCTTACGCCCAGCATCTCCAGGTCGTCAAACAAGTCAAGAGCGCGTGATGAGCGCCAAGACCCACGCTCATCCATCCTCTGACGCGAACCGTGACAGACCCGTGCATCTTTTGCTGTAGCTTGGGACCTTGAAGCTTCACTCACCCGCCTGAGCCATCAGGCAGCGTACTCAGCGCTGGACGATTCGCCCATACGCGCGATCATGAAATCAGCGGCGTCTTCGAGATGTTTTCGCGCTGCCTGCTCTGCGCGAGGCCCATCGCCACTGGCGACGAGCTTGAACAGCGCCTCATGCTCATCCCAGATATCGCGCGGCTTGTCCGCGGACAGCAGCACCGAGCCCATCACGCGCTGAGCGTTGACCCACTGCGTCTCCATCACCGGACCGATCAGGGGGTTGCCTGCGAGTTCGTAGATAAAGGTATGAAAGGCCATGTCAGCCGCGATCATATCGGCGACCGAGCCTTTGCGAACGGCCTCGCGGCCCGCTGCCAGTAATCGCTCGCCACGAGTGTTTGCCTCGGCGTTGAAATGCTCGGCCGCCTTGCGAAACGCTAGCCCTTCAATGACAGATCGCATCTCATACATCTGGCGCACAAAATGCAGATTTAGCGGCGCTACCAGCAGTCCGCGGCCGGGCGCATCGCGCAACACTCCTTGATTTTTCAGCAAGACCAGTGCTTGCTGCACCGGTTGCCGTGACACGCCGAGCTCTCGCGCGATCTGCTCTTGAATGATGCGCTCGCCGGGACGTAGCTTGCCCTCGGCGATCTCTGCAAGAATGGCTTTGTGGACTTGCTCCACCAGTTTTGGCTGGGATTCGAGAATTTTCATCAGTACAGGTACTCTCGGTATTGTAGTGAATCGATGACAGACAGTCCCAAGCGCTTCAGGCGGCGCGACTCACTCACCCGAACGCCAGCGCTGCTCTGCCTCATCCCATGCTGACAAAGGCTGCCAATCGGGCACCCACGCAAGACCTGATTTTGCGTCAGATGACACGGCTTCCGGCGTGACCAACACATCGAGCAGCGCCGGTCGGTTGGCCATTGCGCGTTCGATTGCCCCCTCGAGATCTTCTGCGCGCTCGACGCGCTCGGCATACAAACCAAAAGCTCTGGCCATCGCCGCGTGATCCGAAAACTGCAGCCGTGTGCCGACCACCTTGCCATGTGTTTCCTGCTGGTCGCGCACTTCGATCGCCCATGAGCCATTGTTCGCCACCACTACGAGGACTGGCGCTTGATGCCGCGCTGCCGTGTCAAGCTCCATCGCATTGAATCCAAATGAACCATCACCGGTGGCGACGATCACCGTCTTCTCCGGGCACACCAGACTGGCCGCCACACCGAATGGCGTGCCCACCCCGATGCAACCGAGCGAGCCGGGATCCAGATACGTGGACGCGGGTAAACCAACTCGCGCAAAGCTGAGGAAATCGCCACCATCGGCGACGATCACAGCGTCTTCGGGCAAGGCATCGCGCAAGGCAGCCAGCACACGATTCGGATGCATCAGGCCATCGCTGCCCGGCGCCGCATCCCGCATGCTGTGAATGAGTTTTTTCGAGCGCTCAAGATGTTTTGCACGTAGTCCCTCGACCCATGAGGCATCGGCTGCAGAACGACGATCACCCGCGAGGTCGAGCAATGCCTGCAGCGCTCGCCTGCCACTGGCTAATATTTCAACGCTGCCTCGACGATTGTCTCTCAGCTCGCCGGCGCAATCGGCAATGCGGATGAATTTCGCTTCGCCAAATACCGATGGTGAGCCGTACGCCAACTGAAAATCAAGACGACGACCCACGGTGACGACCACATCGGCCTGCTGCATCACCGTGCCGCGCATCGCGGCAACCACACCGGGATGACTCTCGGGCACCAGACCTTTGCTCTCGCCCGTGTCAAGATACGCAGCACCAACGCGAGAGAGCAGCTCGCACAATTCTTTGCTCGCGCCCTTGGCACCACGACCGGAGATCACCAGCGGACGTCTGGCGGACCACAGTAGGTCCACAGCAGCACGAACCGAGGCCTCATCGGGCATCATGTCGATTGCCGTGCGTCGCGCGAACCGCTCCGGCATCTGCATGGCCACGCTCACGCGTGCGCGCACAACATCCACTGGAAAATCCACATAGACCGGGCCGGGCTCGCCACCCTGCCCCAGGGCGCGCGACACGGCCTCATCAATCTCCTGTAATGCCAGATCGGCGTGATGCACCGTGCGCGCATAGCGCGTGATGCTGCGCACCAGATCGGTATGCACAATATCTTGCAGCGCGCCGCGATTCTCTTGCGGCATGGGCGGCAGGCCTGATAACACCAGCACCGGTGCGCGCGACACATGCGCATTGGCGATACCGGTCATCGCATTGGTCACACCTGGCCCGGCGGTGACCAGCGCCACACCCAGCTGCCCCGTGAGATCGGCTTCCGCATGGGCCATGTACACCGCCGCGCGCTCATCACGCACGTCGACAATACGAATGCCTTCGGCATCGAGCCGCATCCACAGCGGCATAATGTGGCCGCCGCACAGGCCGTAAACCCGCTGCACCCCCTGACTTTTCAGATAGCGGGCGATCAGCGCGGCGACAGATTGTTCATGGATTTCGGGTGCGGACATGGCGCTGCTCCTGTGTGCTTCGCTGGCGGCCTCGGGTGATACGGTCGCCGGGACCGTTGCAAAGCCCGGTTTGCCTGACCTTTGACGACCCATGCTGAAAAAGTTTGATCTGCGTAAGGGTAAAGTATACTAGAATTGAACTCTGAATTCAGTATTCAAAGCAGAGATTTCACCCGCTGACGATGAGTTTCTATCTAAACCCATGAGCCAATTCCCCACGCTCTCTGATGCTATCGCCACCCACGCCCGTCTAATGCCGCAAAAACTCGGCGCAAGGGATTCTCGCAGGTCGCTCAGCTATGCCCAGTGGAATGATCGAGCAACCTGCCTTGCCGATGGCTTGCTCAATGCGGGCCTAGCCACCGGCGACCGGGTCGGCCTGCTCGCCTACAATCGGCTGGAGTGGATGGAAATCTATGTCGCGCTGGCCAGAGCGGGGCTGGTGGCAGTACCGGTCAATTTCCGTCTGAGCGGTTCCGAGATCGCCTACATCCTGAACAACGCAGAGGTCAGCGCGGTGATTGCCGGGTCGGAGTTCTGCGACACGCTCGATGCGCAAGGAACCGAACTGAAGCTTCCGAGAGGCCGACACTTTGTACTGGGCGATGCACCGCACGATGCGTGGATCAGTTACGAGACACTCATCCGGGGGGGCAATCCAAGCAGATCATTTAATACGGTTGATCCGGAGAGTCTGTGCGCGCTGATGTACACCTCGGGCACGACGGGCAAACCGAAAGGCGCCATCCGTAATCACCAGGGCAGCTACCTGATCGCACTGGCGACAGCGCTGGAGATGGAGTTCAGTAAAACAGATACGGGCTTGCTGGTCATGCCGATGTGTCATGCGAATTCTTTGTACTTCGCCACGACCTTCATTCACCTCGGCGCAGCTTGCATCGTTGATGATCGTCGCAGCTTCGATGCAGAAGCTTTGCTGGCGACACTGTCGCAAGAAAAAGTCACCTTCACGTCCCTGGTGCCGACGCACTACATCATGTTGCTGTCGCTACCTGAAGAGATCAAGAGCAAATACGATGTCAGTTCGGTCGGCCGACTGCTGGTGTCCTCGGCGCCTGCACGCAGAGATACCAAGCTCGCCATTCTCGATTATTTTAAAAATGGTCGGCTGTATGAGTTGTACGGATCCACTGAGGCGGGCTGGGTGACGCTGCTGCGCCCCGATGAGCAGCTGACCAAGCTGGGCTCGGTCGGTCGCGAATGGGCGGGCAGCGGCAACATTCGCCTACTGAATGACCAACGCGAAGAAGTCGCCGATGGCGATGTCGGCGAACTGTTCTCGCGCACGCCTTATGTATTCGATGGCTACTGGAAGAACCCCGAAAAAACCGCCGAAGCTTTTGATGGCGGCTGGTGCTCGGTAGGTGATATGGCGCGTCGCGACGAAGACGGCTACATCTGGCTGGTAGACCGCAAGAGCAACATGATCATCAGTGGCGGCGAGAACGTGTATCCCTCCGAAGTGGAAGGCGTCATCGGTTCGCATCCGGCGGTCAAAGATGTCGCCGTGATCGGCATGCCACATGAAAAATGGGGCGAAAGTGTGCACGCGGTCGTGGTGCTGCATGAGGGAGAACAATCGACTCAAGCCGAGATACGCCAGTGGTGCCGTGATCGTCTGGCCGGCTTCAAATGCCCGAGCCGTGTGAGCTTCATCGCCGATCAGGACATGCCAAGAACCGCGACCGGGAAGATCGTGCATCGCTCACTCAAGCAGCTTTTCGCAGCGCAAGCGAGCAGCGCGCAGACTACCTGAACGTCAGACCAAAGTCCTCAGCGGCAGCGTAGCTTATACCGCTGCCTGCGCCGCGCGCACCAAAGCGGCCAGATAGTCCTGCACCGCCGCACTGCCCTCCTCGGGCGACCAGGGTGCAAATTCTTTGGGTGCCTGTGGGTTGAACGGCCCGGCCTTGACTTCCATGAGCACCGAGCCCGGTACCAGCGCGACCAGGCTGTGCCATGTGCCGGATGGCAGCTCGACGCCCACACTGCCGTCGGCGGTATCGAGGTATTTCTCCGAAGCGAGGCGAACGATGTCAGCGATCACGCCCTCATCATTAAAAATGGTCAGCGCAAAGAGGCCACGCACAGCGATCAGGGTCTCGTCTCGCGGATCCATCAGATGCCGGTGCGGACGAATGTAACTATCTGGCTCGATCGCGTTGAACAATCGCTGGGCGGGCTCTGCCATGGAGCGATGCACATTCCTGAATTGTCGCCGTCGCGGAGAACGTTCTGCTTCAGCGATCAGCTCATCCAGATAGCGGGTCGAAAACTTCAGTGGCGTCATCAATGGGCGGTCTCGAAAGAAGGCTGATCTGGACGAACCAGCGCGCAAAGTATAGATCACTCAGCGAGGGTCGGCCGCGATGATTCGGCGGCGAAAGACCACCTCTGACGCAAGAGGCGCATTGGTGGTAACGTAAAGCGAGTCGGGCGCACTTCATGCCTGGCTATCGACGACTCTCCCACCAATTTAATAAAATATTTACAACATGAACAAGAGACTGAAATCACTAGGCCTTGCAATGTTGCTCAGCCTGCCGCTGCTGACACTGGCCGCCGATGTCGAGTGGATCACCGACAAGCGGGGATGCAAGATTGCGAATATCTTCCCGCAGGAAGGCGAGAGCGTGAGCTGGAACGGGCCCTGTAAGGATAACTATGCGCATGGTCAGGGCAAACTGATCTGGTACCTGAAGGGCGAGCAAAAGGAAGTCTACGAAGGCAGCATGGTACGTGGCTGGGCTGAGGGTAAGGGCAAGCTGACGCGCAAGGACGGTGTATATGCCGGCCAGTGGAAGAACAGCCTGCAAGAGGGCCAGGGCCGCTATGAGCATGAGGACGGCAGCTGGTACGAAGGTGCCTGGTCAGAGGGCAAGCCTCACGGCCACGGCCAGATGCGCACGCCGGACGGCCGACTATTCAGCGGCACCTGGTATCACGGCGAATACGAAGACGAGCGCGCGCCCTCGAATCGCACCTGAGCAAGCGCTCAGCAAGGTGAACGGGCTGGAAAATAACCGGCCCGCACCGGGCTCGACACCATGATCAGATAGGCTTCCTGTATCGCGTAGGCCTCGCGCTCGCGCTGATACCAGAGCCGGCATTTTTGCGCGTCATCGCCGGTATCCGCCGGGTCAACATAATGACTCCCCTCCAGACCTTGCAGATAGTGCACTACTTCGTGCAGCAGCACAGAGCGGTCAAACAGGTTCTTGAGCGGCTTGAGCCTGTCATCGAGGTAAATCTGGCGCCCGCCCGCGTAATGCCCCAGCACGCTGCATGTGCCCTTGCACGCCAGACGATTCAACTCCTGCGTGGAGAGGTAAATCAGCTCGGGATATTCCGGCGGTGGCGCATAGCGCGAGAGTTTGCGAATCGTGCTGAATATCACCGGCAATAATTCATGCGTTTCGAGTTGGGTACTCGCGCCGTCGAAGTCATCAAGGAATTTCTGCTGTTCGCTCTTGTACTTCTCGTACATGCGCTGGTTGGCATTGGTCGGGTTGGGCCCCGCCGCGACACAATCACCTACCCCGCATGCCACAAGTGCGGCGACAAACACAGCGCTGGTCAGCGGAAGCAATCTGCCGGACATCTCGATCATCTCTCAACACAGAAGGTAGGCGACATGCTCGGCACGCGTTAATGGTGATTACTTCGTCCCGCGGCCGAATTCAAACATCAGATGGAGGTAGCGCCTGCCCACCAGATCCTTGGTCATGGAAAGCTTTTCCTGTCCCCATTCTGCCTCAATCACGAAACGTCCGCTGGCAGGCGGGTTCAGGTACAGATAGGGCCCGCGCGTCACCGTCTCGACGACCACCTCGCCACGAATATCGCGCACACTGACGATGACCTCTTTCATGCCGTCGGTCTGGCCACCGTTGCGAAAGGTCAGCTGTATCGGATACTTGGGCGCCTGCGCTTCAAGGAAAGCGAGCTCGTCCTCACTCAGGCCGCCCGTGACGAAGGTATACTCACCCTGGCGCTGAATCTTGATCTCGGCAGCCTGCGAAGGCACCATCTGCGCTGCCAGACACAACAACAATGACAGGCCCAGTCGGATCAGGGAATGCTGTGAATTTTTTTCCATGGCCTGCTCTGCAAGACAAGTGGATAAGAGGGGGACATCATGCAACCGATCACAATCTGGCGAACTGGTGCGCTGGCACTGGTGCTGCTGGCGGCGTCCACCGCCGCCCTGGCCGCCGACCTTGCCGCCTTGCGCGGGCAGTGGTCTGGCGTCTGGTACATCGGCATGAGCAGCGGCAAAGCCAAGCTCTCGGTAGAGGGCGACAATCGCGCCCGCATCCGCTTCACCAATCTGAGCGACGAGTTCGGCGACGATGACATTGACGTCACCCGGCTGAACTTCGACGGCGAGACACTGACGTTCTCGGTACCCAGCAAAGGCAGCCCGCTGTTCGCGGTATCGCTGAAAAACAAGCGCGAAGGCAAGCTGCTGGATGGCGGCGGCAAGTTCGATGGCGCCGTCGCCAAGCTGGTGTTCGACAAAGACGACTAAGGCCTACGCCCGCAGACGGCCGCGCCGGCAGCGCGCAGCGTCGTCGCTTTGCGCAGAGGCCGGCATCACTCGCTGGGCAGCGATTTGATGTACTTCGCCAGCGCGCGCGCCTGCACCTCGGTCAGCGTATTCTTAAAGGTGGGCATCGCACCTTGCCCTTTCAAGATGGTGTTGTAAACACCTTCTTCATCTTTGGTCGTGCCGGCCAGCTTGGGACCGCCCTTGCCAGCTTTCATACCGAAGCTACCATGGCACCAGCTGCAGCTGGCAGCGAAAAGCTTCTTGGCATCCTCGGGAGAAATTTGTTGTGCATCCTGCGCCATGGCGGATGCGTTCAGTAGTCCTGCGATGCCTATCAGGCCCAACGCCTTGATGCCGCGATACGTGTTGCTCATCTCTACTCCAGCGGTTCGTTCTGATGACGTTTTTTATTATGGTGTTGCCTGCAACTCAGGGAACGGCGTTTGGGTTGCACAAGCACTGCATTTTTCTGATGCATTGGTATTCGCTTTGATGCCAGCACATCACCGGGAGCATCTCCCGGCGATGCACCAACAAAAAAAGCGGGAAGCTTTCACTTCCCGCTTTTGATCGCTCGGATTACTTGAGCGAGTAGACGATCAGCTGACCGTTATCGGTCGGCATTTCGCTGAACGGCGAGCCGAACAGAGGACCGTAGTTACCTGCAACGTGGCTGCCCCAGCCCGTCACGACGGCAACGTACTGCTTGCCCTTCGCGGAGTAGCTGATCACGCCGCCATGGTGACCGAGACCGTTGTTATGGCTCCAGAGTTCTTTGCCGGTCTTGGCATCGAGTGCCTGGAATACGCCATCGGCACCCGGAACGAACACGAGGTCGCCCTTGGTCGACAGCAGCGAAGCGAGCACAGGGTACTTGTACTCTACGCGCCATGCCATCTTGCCACTGATCGGATCACGTGCCTGGATGGTGCCGTAGGCTTGCTTGCCCTTCGGATGTGTCGCAGTCCACGATGCGCCGAAGTAGTTCTGACCAGAGAAGTCTTTCGGACGCTCTGCCTTCACCACTTCGAGGTCGAAGCACCACTGTTGCGTGGCCTTGTACATCAGGCCAGTCTTGGGGCTGTAGGAACCCGCGTTCCAGGAGATCGAACCATCGATCGCCGGGCACATGTTCGGGAACTTGCCCTCGGTGAAGTCAACGCGACCAATCAGCTCACCCTTGGGCGACACGCCCTTAATGTAGTTGAAGGTGCCGTCGTCGATCATATAGGCATTCTCGACGTCGAGCTTGTTGCCGCCACCCAGCTTGGAGCCGTTGTAAACGAAAATGATGCCACCCTTGTTAGGGTGAACGACGTAGTCTTTGCCGTTCTTCGAAATACGCATGAACTCACCGACTGCGCTGTCGAAGTCCCAGGCGTCGTGCGGCATTTCCTGGAAGTAGGACTTCAGCTTGCCGGTGTCCGGATCAAGAACGACGACGGAGGAGCTGTACAGGTTGTCGCCAGGACGTGCACCTTCTGTCTTCCACTTGTCGCCAGAGTAGTCATAGTCAGGCGCTGGGTTAGCCGTACCCCACCAGACCGAGTTGGTCTTGGGATCGTACTGACCAGTCATCCAGCCACCGCCGCCACCCGTCTTCCAGGTGTCATTCCCCCACGAGGCACGTGAACGCTCGTCGCCACCGATGGTATCGAACTGCCAGACCGTTTCGCCGGTCTCGGCATTGATGCCGAAGATCGGGCCGCAGCAGCCGGAGAGCTCGCCACCATTCGAACCGATGATGACCTTGTCCTTCACGACCAGCGGTGCGCCGGTGAAGCCCTTGTTGCCCTTCTCAACGGTCATGACCATTTTGTCCCAGACAGGCTTGCCGGTCTTCTGATCGAGCGCGATCACGCGGCCGTCAACGGTACCGAGGTAGACCTTGCCGTGGGCAATCGCGATACCGCGGTTGTACGGATTGTAGAACGTGCCTTCGCCGCGCTCATTGTCGAGCTTGGCCTGGTAGCTCCAGATGGACTTGCCGTTGGTGCCGTCCAGTGCCCACACCTTGCCCGAAGCGGAGGTGTAGTACAGGACGCCATCGACTGCCAGCGGGAACGACTGAATGCCGCGCTTGGTAGCGTTCGGTGTGTGGATCCAGGCGACGCCCAGATTCTTCACGTTCGAGGTATTGATTTGATCCAGGCCGCTGTGGTGGTAACCATTGAAGTCCTGGTGGTACATCAGCCAGTTGTTCGGATCTTTGTGGGCACTCAGCAGACGATCCCAAGAGACATCACCAGCGACGGCCGCTGCGGCGCCCGCGAGCATCAGAGAACCCGCGACTACCTTGAGCTTGGTATTAACAGCATTCTTCATTGTATTTCCTCCAAAAAGTCCTACGCTTTCTAATTATAGTGAGTCCCGCTCACCCGGCCCCGTGCGATCAGAATGCCCCGCAAAAAACCTGTACTCCCGGTGAAACCACGGTGACCGAAGAAATATACGATTCAATCTGCATTCAAACAAGACGTTATTTCAGCCAAAGCGTCAATTTTTAGGGTGGGTGGCGCAGCACTGCATGGTCCGAGACATTCAGCGCCATGAGTGGCCGCAGCATGAACCATCAAAAAGCACTCCACCGCTTGGTAATATCTTGCGCTGCCAGAAGTGTCGCCGGTAGCAAAAATCGCAACGCACCACGCAGACTTTGCTCGACAATGCTGAGGAAGGATTGCAGTTGCCGCGCACTTACATTGAGCGACCGACGCTACCATTTTGCGGCGCAGCGTTTTGCTGCTGCGCGCAAGGATCTTGTTATAATTAAAATAAGCGCCTGAACAAACCAACGGGAATGCACCCAGTGCCGCTGCGCATGGCCCCAAACAATGAAGGGTTATCCCTCAGCGCCCTGACTCACAATCCGAGCGGATTGCATTGCCAGCGCTCTCGACCGTCCAGGATCTGCCATAGCTGCCGAACACCATCGCGAGCACTCTTTCCATATTCTTTTTCTCGACCGGGTCGTTGTAGCTGCGGCTCTCCAGCTTCTCCTGCGCCTCATCGCGTTTCATGCCGCCGTCACGCCACCCCTGCGCCTCGGAAGCAAACCGCCCCATGTCGGCACAGGTCATTGTACCGAGCGGGTACGGAGCCGCCATCACTTGCGCACATGCGGTGGCTAGTAGCAGTGATGCACAGGTTTTGTTCATTTTTTCCTCCAGGATGAATTCGGTAGTTGAGCCCTGCAAGCGGGAGACGTTATCATGTGCTTGGGTTTGACTGTTGTCGTGCGACTGCTACCCACGTCGCGCACCTTCCCCGGATTTGCGCATCATGAATGCCTCTATTGAAACAATAATACGGCTCTGCCTGTGCTTGGTCTCGCTTTGCTCCGCAGCGGTCCTTGCTGATCCCGCGGTGTCCAAAGACTGTGCCGATTGCCCCGAGATGGTCGCCCTACCGGCCGGCCGGTTCACCATGGGCGCTCCGGGCAAGAACGCTGAGAGTGCTGCGCAGCCAGCCCATGTGGTAAACGTCAAAGCTTTCGCGATCGGTAAATTCGAAATCACTCAGGATGAATGGTTCGCCATCATGGGCACGCGCCCTGCGCAATTCAAGGGTGGCCGTCACCCGGTCGAACAAGTTACCTGGAAGCTGGCGCGCGAATTTACGCGCAAGCTCTCTGAAAAAACCGGAAAAAAATACCGACTGCCCACCGAAGCCGAATGGGAATATGCCGCGCGCGGCGGAACAGACAGCGAGTGGTATTTAGGTCAGGGCGTCATCGCAGATCATGCCTGGTTTGACGACAATTCTGACGAGACCACGCATGCCGTTGGCCAGAAAAAATCTAATCCGCATGGCCTGCACGACCTCTACGGCAATGTCTGGGAATGGACCGAGGATTGCTGGAACGAGAGCTATGCCGGCGCACCGGAAGATGGCAGCGCGTGGACCACTGGCGACTGTGGCCAGCGCGTCGTACGCGGTGGCACCTGGTACAGCAAGCCAGCGTCCCTCGGCTCTTCCCTGAGGGCGAAATTCTCTTCCGAGATTCGGTACAGCAGCCGTGGCGGCGGATTGCGCGTCGTGCGCGAGGAGTAATCACTGCGGCTGGAAGTGCTCGCGTTGTGATAAGGTCTGCACTCGAAGAAGAATAAGCGGACTCAGTCCGTAAAGGAGACATGATGCAGAAACGTCGCGTTGCCGTCGTCACCGGCGGTGCCATGGGCATAGGCGGAGAATCCGCCGCACAACTCGCAAGAACCGGTCATCACGTGGTCATCGCAGATCGCGACACGGCGGCCGCCACACAGACGGCAGAGCAGCTCGTTCAGGAAGGACTCTCCGTCAGCACCGTCGACATCGACGTCGGCAACGCGACATCGGTCGCTGCCGCTTTTGAGCGCATTCAGAAAGAGATCGGACGCTGCGATGTGCTGGTCAACAGCGCCGGTCTGGCCAAAGTGTATCCCTTCCTTGACTACCCGCTGGATCATTTCGAGCACACCATGAACGTCAACGTCACTGGTACGCTGCTGTGTAGCCAGCATGCCGCGCGCATGATGGTCAAGGAACAATGGGGAAGAATCATCAATATCGCCTCCGTCGCGGGACTGCGCGCAGTTGGCACCGGTCGCACAGCGTATGGCACCTCGAAAGGCGCGGTGATTGCGCTGACGCGCCAGATGGCCGTCGAACTAGCCGAGCATGGCATCACGGCCAATGCGGTATCGCCGGGGCCGGTCGATACACCTTTTACGCGCGTGCTGCACACTGAAAAATTCAAGAAGGAATATTCGAGCGCCATACCGATGAACCGCTACGGCACCGTTTCCGAGATCGCCGCAGTGGTTGCCTTCCTGGCGTCAGACGCGGCATCCTATATCACCGGCATTTCCATGCCGGTCGATGGTGGCTTCCTCGCCTCGGGCGCGCGCGGCATCTGATCGCGCCAGCGATTTCTGTTTCCAGATTCACGGATCATGACCGCTCACGTTCACGCCACGTATCACCTCGACACGGCCGTCGCGCCAGAGCGAGCCGCCGACATCATCGCGGGCGAGCAATCGTCAGGGACTTTCGTGCCGATTCCCGGCGAGGACGAAGCGCTCAAGGCACGCGCAGCGGCTCGCTGGGAGATCACGCCACTCGATGAGCCAGCACGCGGCGCGAACCAACGCTACCAGCTGAGACTCTCGTGGCCGCTGGATAATTTCGGTGCATCACTGCCGAACCTGATGGCTACCGTCGCTGGCAATCTGTATGAACTCAAGCCTGTTGCCAGCCTGCGTCTGATGGATGTCGACCTGCCGGATGAATTCGCCGCAGCGTACCCCGGCCCAGCCTTCGGCATTGCCGGTACGCGGCAACTTGCAGGGGTTCCTGATGGCCCGCTGGTGGGCACCATCATCAAGCCTTCGGTGGGTTTGTCCGCCGATGGCACCGCAGAATTCGTAGACCAGCTGTGCGCCGCCGGCGTCGATTTCATCAAAGATGACGAGCTGCAGGCGGATGGGCCCGCCTGCCCTTTCGACGAACGTGTCCACAAGGTGATGGCCGTGATCAATCGCCACGCCGATCGAACGGGCAAGAAGGTCATGTATGCCTTCAACCTCACCGGTGAGCTCGACGAGATGAAGCGCCGTCACGATCTGGTGCTCTCGCTCGGCGGCACACTGACGATGCTCAGCCTGAATTCCGTCGGCATGACAGGCTTTACTGCATTTCGCAAGCACGCACAGCTGCCTATCCATGCCCACCGCAACGGGTGGGGCTATCTGCAAGGCGGCTGGTCTTACATCGCCTGGCAAAAACTATGGCGCCTCGCCGGCGCGGATCAGATGCATGTGAACGGACTGGCGAACAAATTTCAGGAAAGTGACGAGAGCGTGATCGCCTCTGCACGCGCCTGTCAGACACCCATGTTTGCGCACAAGCCATGTACCGTGATGCCGGTGTTCTCGTCAGGACAAACCATACGACAGGCACCGGGTACCTGGGCGGCGCTGCAATCGACGGACCTGATCTTCTTAGCGGGTGGCGGCCTGTTTGCGCATCCCGGCGGCATTGCCGCGGGCGTCGCTGCGCTTAAGCAATCATGGGAAGCCGCGATGCGAGGGATTCCACTCGACACCGCTGCAAAAACTCACCGCGAACTCAGAGAAGCACTGGACACATTCCCCGGCTGATCCTGTCGACCGCCAGGTCGGTGGCAAATAAGAAAAAAAGGAGAGCATCATGACTGCGTTTACCCGCCGCGACTTCCTGATCGCCAGTGGCGCTGCCGCGATCACTGGCCCCTGGGTCCACACCGCGCATGCCGCCGAATTCGAGTTCAAGTTCGGTACCAACCTGCCCGCCACACATCCATTGTCAGCACGATTGATCGACGCCGCGAAAGCGATCAAAGAACAGACCGATGGCAAGCTGAATATTCGCGTGTTCCCCAATAATCAGCTCGGTGGTGACCCGGCGATGTTCACTCAGTTGCGCAGTGGTGCGCTGGAATTTTTTACCGTCTCGGGCGCGAATGCGCTGTCGTCACTGGTACCCAGGGCGGCGCTGTCCGGCGTCGGCTTCGCGTTCAAGACCTATGATCAGGTCTGGCAGGCCATGGATGGCGATCTGGGCAAACATATCCGTGCACAAATTACCGGCGCCGGTCTGGTGGTGATGGATCGCATCTGGGATAACGGTTTCCGTCAGATCACCAATCACGTCAAGCCCATCGTGAACGTCAGCGATCTGGCGGGCATGAAGATCCGCGTGCCCATCGGAAAACTGTGGATATCGCTGTTCGAATCGCTGGGCGCCGCACCCTCGGGCATCAGCTTCAATGAGGTGTATTCCGCACTGCAGACGCGAGTGGTCGACGGACAGGAAAACCCGCTCGCGATTGCCTCGGTCGCGCGTCTGTACGAAGTACAAAAATACTGCTCGCTGACCAACCATATGTGGGATGGCTTCTGGGTGCTGGCCAACAAACGCGCATGGGACAGAATGCCGGTACGGGTGCAAGAGATCGCCGCAAAGCATTTCAATGAGTTTGCGCTCTTGCAGCGCAAGGACATTGCCGACATGAATTCGCAGCTGCGTAAATCGCTGGAAGAAAAAGGCATGGTATTCAACACCGCCGATCCCGTCTCTTTCCGTGACAAGCTGCGCAGCAGCGGCTATTACACCAACTGGCGCAAGGAGTTCGGTGAGGACGCCTGGGGCTTACTCGAAAAAGCTGCAGGCAAGCTCGCATGAGCGAGTTCACCGACCAAGCACCGCCGGCACCCGCGGGCCGTCTGCTGGCACACATCGACACCCTGCTGGGCTGGCTGGTCGTGCTGCCGGCAGCAGTGCTGGTGGCAGTCGAGGTCGTGCTGCTTGTCGTGGGCGTCGTCGCCCGCTACGTGTTTCACAAACCGCTGATTGTTGCGGACGAACTCTCGAGCGTGCTGTTCCTGTGGCTGGCGATGATGGGCGCCGCCGTGGCCCTGCATCGCAATGCACACATGCGCATGACTGCGCTGGTCAATGGCAGCAGCGACGTATGGCGCGCGCGCTGGGACTGGGCCGCATGGACCGCTTGTCTTTGCTTTCTGGCGCTGCTCGCCGAACCCAGCCTTGGCTATCTGCTGCAACAGCGAGCAATCGAACTGCCGGGGTTGTCGATCTCCGATGGCTGGCGTGCCGCGGCGATGCCTGTCGCTACCCTGCTGATGATCCTGATCACTCTGTTAAAGCTGTTCATGCGCGGACTGCGCGACATGCTCTCCGCGATACTGATCGCTGCCGTGCTTGCCGGCACGTTGCAGGTCATCGGTCCCGTCATGGCCGGGCTGGGTAATGTGAATCTGTTGATTTTTTTCATCGGTATTGTCGGCATCACCGTGATGCTGGGCATGCCGATCGCTTTTGCTTTCGGACTGGCGACCTTCTCTTATCTGTCGCTGTCGACCTCCATGCCGCTGGATGTCGTCGTGGGTCGTGTGGACGAAGGTGTATCGCACCTGATCCTGCTGGCGGTACCGATGTTCGTGTTTCTCGGATTGGTGGTGGAGATGACGGGTATGGCGCGTGCCATGGTCGCGTGTCTGGCCTCGCTGCTGGGTCATGTACGCGGCGGTCTGTCGTATGTGCTGGTGGGTTCCATGTATCTGGTGTCCGGCATCTCGGGATCGAAAGCAGCCGATATGGCCGCCGTCGCACCGGTGCTCTTTCCGGAGATGACCCGCCGCGGACAACAACGCGGCGAACTGGTCGCACTGCTCGCGGCCACGGGCGCACAGACCGAGACCATCCCGCCGAGCATCGTGCTGATCACGATAGGTTCGGTAACAGGCGTATCGATCGCCGCGCTGTTCGCCGGCGGTCTGATGCCAGGATTGGTACTGGCGCTGATGCTGTGTCTGCTGATTGGCTGGCGCGCACGCCGCGACGCGGTTGAACTACCGTCGCGTGCCACCGCGCAAGAGATGCTTCGCTGCCTCATCATTGCGCTGCCTGCCCTGCTGCTGCCCTTGGTGATCCGCGCTGCCGTGATCGAAGGCGTCGCTACCGCCACCGAAGTCTCCACCGTCGGCGTCGTGTATTCGCTGCTGGTGGGTTTGCTGATCTATCGTCAGTTTGACGGTCGCCGTTTGGGCGCCATACTGGTCGAGACCGTGTCGCTGTCCGGTGCGATCCTGATCATCATCGGCACTGCCACGGCAATGGCTTGGGCGCTGGTGCAGTCCGGTTTTTCGCAGGCGCTCGCTGACCTGATGGCCGGTCTGCCCGGCGGCCCCGGCATGTTCATGGCCGTGTCGATTGTCGCGTTTGTCGTTCTGGGCAGCGTGCTGGAAGGCATACCCGCGATCGTGCTGTTCGGGCCACTGCTGTTTCCCATCGCACGCGACCTGGGTATTCATGAAGTCCAGTATGCGATGGTGGTGATCTTGTCGATGGGTCTCGGGCTCTTCTCGCCGCCTTTCGGTGTCGGCTACTACGGCGCCTGCGCAGTCAGCCAGACTCATCCAGACGAAGGCATACGCCCCATCATCGGCTATATGGTAGCCCTGTTCATTGGTATCGTCGTGGTCGCGCTGGTACCGTGGATCTCTACCGGTTTTCTGACATAAATCAGCTGCATTGGTCACGCTCCATGGTTCGTCTTGTCTTTTACGGTGATGATTTCACGGGCGCCTCCGACAATGCTGCGCAATATGCGCGGCATGGCCTGCGCACCTTGCTGTTCTTTTCTAATCCCGATGCAAAGGCATTGAAAAAAGCGGCACAATCCTATGACGTGATCGGTGTCGCGGGTACCGCGAGATCGCTACCTCCCATCGACCTGGCCGATGAACTGATGCCAGTACTAGACAACTTTCGTCAGCTTGGGGTGAACTTCATCCAGTACAAATGCTGCTCGACTTTCGATTCGTCGCCATCGGTAGGTAGTCTGGGAGAAGCCATTCGTCTGATGCGCGCACGCTGGCCACAGAGCTTCGTGCCAGTCGTGGCAGCCACCCCGGAATTCGGTCGCTATACGCTGTTCGGGCATCACTACGCGCGCGCCGGCGATCAGGTGTACCGTCTGGATCGTCACCCCGTGATGTCTCGTCATCCGGTCACGCCCATGCATGAATCGGATCTTGGCAAGCTACTGACCGAGCAAGGCTTCCAACCCCAACAACGCATTGATCTTCGTCAGCTGGATTCTTGTGAAGGTCGCCCCAACGCACTGCTCAATCAACTGGCAGAGAGTGATAGCGCCGTGTTCGATGGCTACACTCAGCGTCAGGTGAAGACCGCTGCGGCCAGCCTGTGGCAGCTTTCCGCTTCACGAACCATCTGCGCGATGGCAGCACAAGGTCTTGCCCACGCGCTCGGCGCACACCTGCGCGAGCAAGGCCAGATCGCCGCACCCGAGCCCTCGCATACACTGGCCCCGGTTGATCGTCTGCTGGTGCTATCGGGCAGTTGCTCTGCGCTGTCCGCCGCGCAAATTGACTGGGCTACCGATGCCGGTTTCACCGGCCTGCGCATCACCCCTGAGCAATTGGTCAGCGCACAGGAAGCGACCCGGCAGTCGCTGCAGCGGCAGATGCTGGAAGCCCTCAGCCAGGGTCAGAGCGTGGTCCTGTATACCGCCAAAGGCCCGGATGATGATCATGTCGCCGCGATGCAGGGCCACCTGCCGGCAGGTGTCTCAGCACCGGCTTTTATCGCCCATCGTATTGGCCAGTTGTACGCGCAGCTCGCACGCGCCGCTTTCGTCGAGGCCGGGCTCACCCGCATCGTGGTCGCCGGCGGCGATTCATCCAGCTTCACGATGCGCCAGCTCGGCGCCATCGCGCTGGAGATCAAGGCCAGTCATTTCACACAGAACGCGCATGTCTGCACGCTGTCATCACAGGATACCGAGATTCATGGCAAGGAGGTACTGCTCAAAGGCGGACAGGTCGGCACGCCTGATCTGTATGGCGTGATGCTCAAGGGATTTACCGGACTCTCTCATACATAGCGGGTCGCAGCGCGTGACAGGCCTGCGCGCCCCGGGCTCAGACGGGATCGATATGCGTCATGACATCCAGTACCGGTAGCTCGGCTTTTACGCGATTGGCGGCGAGCAGTCCAATGTCATGTCCCTGCCTGACCGTCGCGTTCGCATCCACCTCAATGTGCACATCGACAATGATCAGATCACCCATCTTGCGCGTCCTGAGGTCGTGCACGCCGAGCACGCCAGGTGTACCAGCGACAATCTTGGTGATGCGCTGATACTCTTCCGCCGAGGCGGCACGATCCATCAAGTCGTGTAGCGCATCCCATGCAAACCCGGCACCCGTCTTGCAGATCATCAGGCCGACGATCAATGCACTGACCGCATCCAGCGTCGGATGCCCCAATGCCGACCCCAGAATACCCAGCGCCACCACCAGCGATGAAGCCGCGTCGGCGCGTGCATGCCAGGCATTCGCGATCAGCATTGATGAGCGCACACGCTCGGCTACCATCAGCATGTACCGGAAGAGCAGCTCTTTGGTGACCAGTGCGAACAACGCGATATAAAACGCCGCAAACTGTACCGGCGTTGTCTGTGGGTGCATGATCTTGATCGCGGCCGACCACGCGATGCCGGTCCCCACCGCCACCAGACTCAGCCCAAGGAACAGCGACGCGGCGGTTTCATAGCGCTGGTGGCCGTATTGATGGTCTTCGTCCGCACCTTTGCTGCTATGGCGGTTAGCGAGGAGCACGATGAAATCTGCCGCGAGATCAGTCAGCGAGTGAATGCCATCGGCAATCAGGCCGGCTGAACTGGTCAACAGACCGACCAGTACCTGCACGACGGACAGCAGCACATTGACAACCGCACTAACGAGTGTTGTCTTCGTGGCCGCCTGCTGTCGTGCTTCCGGCGGAGAATCGTCGTGCTCGAAAACCTGCTCCATGGTCGCGACCCTGGCGAAAAACAATCAATGGACCGTATTGTATGTTCTTCGGACGGTGGGGTGCCGCCAACCGCCTCTGTCTGTCAATACCGGTTGTACTGCTCCAGCGCCTTGCGCATCGACTTCTCGCGCTCAATGATGGGAATCATCTTCGACTCCTTATCGTCATACTGCTTGAGCAGCGCAACGACCTTCTCTGCGGCAGCCGTCGGTACGACGACGACGCCATCCGCGTCAGCGACAATATAATCGCCGGGATGCACCATGATCTCGCCGCACTTCACGGGTATCTGTTTGTCCACGCTGATCATGCGGCCCACCGACGTCGCCGGGCTGACACGGCGCGACCAGACCGGGAATTCCAGCCGGCGCAACTCCGTGATGTCTCTTACTGCGCCATCGATGACGGCACCCGCGAGGCCGCGCACTTTGGCTGTGGTTCCCATCAGGTTACCCATGGCGGCGATCTCCAGACCGTCCTGCATCACATACACCAGCACGGACCCGGCGGGCGCCTCATCAAGGATGTCGAGAATATGATTGGGATATTTGCGAGGGTCGTTCTTGAGCACCGGACGCATCAGCGCCGTGGCCGCACGACCCACGATGCGCGCATCATAGATCGGCTTCATGTCAGAGGACATCCAGCCGCGTGCGCCGGTCGCCTCTTCCACCGCATCGGCAATGTTGCCGGTGCTGTTTTCGGGACGCTTGAGCGCCTCCATGATCTGCTCAGGTGTCATCGCGAGTGCGGCATTACCCATGCCTGCCACAAGCGCGATCAGTGCGCCGCACAGCCACTTGCACAAACTTGCCTTTGGCATCGTCGTCTCCTTCTTTGATGAGGGTGAACACTGGCAGAGCTTACCGCAGAAGCCACACTCACCCATCACTGGTTCGTCACGGTCATCCCCGGATGCCTTACACTCCCGGACTGGTCAAGCTGTTCCGCTCACTATCGACATCACGCATTGCCCGGCATCGTCCATGCGCGTCTCCCTACACCACATTACGCAATATCGGTATGACCGTCAGGTCAGGCTCGGACCGCAGATCATCCGGCTGCATCCGGCACCGCATTACCGGGGCCATCTGTTGCGCTATTCGATGACGCTCGAACCATCAGGAGCGGATATCCAATGGATACCTGACGCTTTCGCGAACCAGACTGCCGAGGTTCGCTTCCCTGACCACACTGATGTGTTCCGCGTGAGTGTCGAGCTGATGATCGACAAGGGGACTATCTCTCCCCTTGCGGTATCGCCAACCGCCGACGCCGGACATGGTCCACCACACTATGCACCGCCGCTGATACGTGCACTGGCACCTTATCGCCATACCGCACCGGCTGGCCGTCTGTTTCAGGCGTATCTGAGCACGATCGATGTTCGCCACCTGCCTGCAGCAACGTTCGTCATGATGATGAACCAGAAGCTGCACCAGGACATTCGCTACCGGATACGTCAGGAGCATGGTGTGCAAACGCCGGAACATACGCTGAGGGACGGCAGCGGTTCCTGCCGCGATAGTGGCTGGCTGCTGGTGCACTTGCTCAGGCACTGCGGATTCGCGGCGCGCTTTGTGTCGGGCTACCTGATACAACTGCCATCCGATACCTCGGAACGAACGAATCCGGACCTCAGCTCGACCGAGCTGCACGCTTGGTGCGAAGTCTATTTGCCCGACGCGGGGTGGGTAGGACTCGACCCGACCTCGGGCCTGCTGACCGACGAGGGACATGTGCCGCTGGCATGCGCGCCGGATCCTGCGGCCGCTGCCCCCATCGAAGGCAGCGTCGAGTCCTGCGAAGTGGATTTCAGCTACCGTATCGCCATCACGGTGATGGACGAATAGAGTACGGCAAGGTCGCGTCGGACTCCGTAGGCGCGCTACGTGCCTCGCTACTTGCCTTGCTCATTACCGTAGGTCTTGACCAGATAATCGACGATGTCCGGGATATCTGTCTCATTCAGCGGTGCATTGAACACGGCTTTCATTCGCTTGACCATATTTTCCCAATAGGGTCGAGCAGCAGTCGGTGGTTGGTATTGCATGTATTCTGCCGAATGACAGGCGACGCAATTCAACCTCGCCTTTTCATAGCCGGGCAGCGCGCTTGCTTTCAGCTGCACGCCGTCGGGTGGCAGGTTGATGGTTTTCACGCCGGCACTGGCTACAGCGGCCATCATCAACAGGCAAGTGGACAGCCATCCCGATATCAAATATTTTTTCATGCGTTTTTTTGTAATGAAGTAGTGAGTACGCATCAGCGGTTCCGCATCAGGCAGCTGTCACGCGAACGGATTCGACCACATTGCGCATATAGCCTGCGGGCTGCCAGGTCGCCTCATAGGGCTGAGTCTCGCCAGCGCGTGTGGTGGCACGAACGCGCACATCATGATCACCGCGCGAGGGCGTGAAACCGAAGTTGAATTCTCTGAACGAGTAGCGGCTCAGTTCTTTACCGAGAATGGCCTCGCGCCAGGTACGGCCACCATCGACCGAGTACGCGACGTCGCGTATGCCCTTGCCACCGTCGAATGCAATGCCCCGGACATTGATGGTTCTTCCGGCCGTGATACGCGCACCATCGCGCAACGAGGTGATAAACGAGCGAACAACGAAACGTCCGATGGGACGTGTGGATTGTGGCGTCTTGCCGGGAGCAACACAGGCGCAGTCATTGTCAGGTATGCGGTATGCAGGTTTCATCCAGAAACCCTCGTAGGTGCTATCGACAATCTCGATGTCAGAGACATGCTTGATCCAGTAGGTGCCGTAGTTTCCGGGAACAACCAGCTTCACCGGATAACCGTTGAGCATGGGTAGATCGCTGCCATTCATCTGATAGGCGAGCATCACCTCGCCATCCATCGCATGATGGATATCGAGCGATTTGACAAAATCGCCATCACCGAAGGGCGCAGTATCGAGTCCGTTGAACACGATTTGCCGTGCACTGTCCTTGATCTCCGCGCGACCCAGCAGCTCTCTCAATGGCACGCCGACCCAGCGCGCATTGCCCATCGCGCCGTTGGACAGCTGCCCGCCCGTGACGCGCGGGCTGAAATGGCCGCGGCTATTGCCCGAGCACTGGTTGACCGCAATGATTTCGCTCGGCCGGAATAAGCGTCGCAGCTCGGTCATAGTGATGCTGAAAGGCCGCCCACAGGCATTGCCGCTGACGTTGATCTGGTGACGATCACCATCTACCGACGTCGGAATACCCGATAAGTGGTAACGGACAAAGAACGCATCATTCGGCGTAATGAGGCCTTCGTTAAAGACCTCAAACGGAGTTTCCAGTTGCGGCGGGCGCGAAGTCAGCACAATCAGGGGGCGTTTTTCCGGGTAAGCCACCAGCCGGCGGCGTCCATTCTCGAAGGGTAGCTCGGTGTCAGTGGTTCGCGCGATGCTGCTAAAGGGAGCCAGTGCTGAGCTGGCCATGGCTCCCAAGCCGCCCAGCAGCAGTGCACGTCGGCGGCTATGGGGGGCTACGGAATCGCTTTCATGCTTGTCCATGGTGTCTCCGAACAAAAGTTATGCGACACGAACCGGTATCACCGTCCGCTTACGCTCCTGAATCAACGGCAGACAGCGCTGATCATCCTGATAGATCGCCACGCAATCAAGGCACTGGAAGCATTCGCTGTAGGCGATCTTGCCATCCGGTGCAATCGCCTGATACTCGCAGCGGTGTCGGCAGGACTGGCATGGCGTGCCGCACTCATTGCGACGCGGTATCCAGTTCCATCGCTGAAGCAGATTGACAGACGCCAGCGCCGCGCCCAACGGGCAGATATACCTGCAATAGCCACGATACAGGAACAACCCGAATGCCAGACACACCACCGCCCAGGCGATGTAGGGCCAGTCGCGCATGAAATAAAAACTGATGGCCGTCTCAAAGGGTTCGACCTTGACGGCCAGTTCGGAGAATGACGGCGCCACGAACATGGAGCCGAGAATGACGGCCAGCACGATGTATTTGATCCATTTCAATCTGGCATCCAGCGCAGCACGCAAGCGTCGTTGATGCAGGCCCACGCGATTGGCGATCAGGCTCACCAGTTCCTGCAGCGCGCCGAACGGACATAACCAGCCACAGAAGGTGCTACGGCCCCAGACCAGCAGCGTGACGCCGGTGAATAACCAGAGAATGACCGTCATCGGATCATTCATCAGGAAACCGAGATCGCCACCCCCCGTTAATGATTCCAGTGCTGCCGTCACATTGATGATGGTTAGCTGGCCTTGCGCGGTCCAGCCGATGAAGCCCAGCGTAAAGATCAGGTAAGCGGTGCGAAAGATCATCAGCGTGCGCGTGCTGGCGCTGGTGCGTTGCTGCGCGACTAGTGCCACCGTCAGTACACCCAAACCCAGCACCAAGACAGCGATCTCCATCCAGCGCGACATCCAGACCTTGATCCAGTCGATCGATGTCCAGTCGGTGTCCCACCAGTCATACATCGTCGCACGCCAGCCATGAAAATCATAAGCGAGCGGGAATTCGCGCTTTTCGATGTGGCTCATGATCTGGTTGGTACCGAAGCGCCGTCCCAAACGAAAGGACAGGTCAAAAGGCAATGCCGGATCGAGCGGCGTGGCTTTGTCGATCACCAGAAAATAGGCTTTCGTCGCCTTGGGATAGCCGGGCACTTTCAGCGATTTGTCGTAGCCGATACTGCTGAACTTCAGCGGCTTGCCATGCTGGGTGAGCACGAAGGGGACATCATCCGGCACACGCAACGCGCTGATCGCGTCGTCGGAAGGCGGCACGACCGACACGTCAGTTACCTGCCCCGCCAGCCGGGGATCGCCTGTGCTGCGTGCAGCGGGTACGGCCTGCCGCTGCATGCTGTCGATCACATTCGCCAGTGGCCCGCTCTCGGTCACCAGCAACGCCTGCGATTTGCGCCGGCTGGTGTTCAGGTAGCGCCAGCCCTCACCATCGAGCAGATTGCGACCAATCGACGGAATGCCCAGAAGCGCTACCTGAAAAGTCAGTGCAGGCGCCTCACGCACTACGCCTTCGAGCTTGCCGCTGCCGGGTTCGTTGACATTGGCGTAGGCGCGTTCGATGTCGGCGAAGGTGATGGTGGTCGCGCGCACCATGCCGCGTGCGAGCAAATCTTCCCACACCAATGACCGAAAACTCTCGCGCGTGCTACGCCGTCGCGCTGCGGCAGCCGCAGCGATGCTCGGATCGAGCTTGGCCAGCGCGACTTTGGCTGCTGACGCAAATATCGAGCGATCAATGGCCTTGGTGGTGACCGTGCCGTGATTCACACCCTGCAAATCAGCCGACTGATCATCTCGCTTGGTCGGACTTCGCCAGTCGTGAATACGCACGGTGTGATGCAGCGACAGATCCGTATATTGCGCGGTGAAAGCGCCCAGTCTTGCGGTACCGGTCGGATTATTGAAGAAGGGTTCCTTGTGATCGACCAGCCGCAGGTCGATGAAGCTGCCAGTGAGATCCATCGCCACCAGCACATCAATAGGCTTGCCGCTGTAGCCACGCACGGGTTCGAAATCCAGCGACTCGAATGCGTAGCCCTTCAGTTCCGGCTTGCCTCCGGCAGAGTTCTTAGCGAACAGCGGATACACCGGCATGTCGGGCTGCACCTCGCCGACGATGAACTGAGCATCGAGCAGCTTGTCGACGTCCTCGCGTTTGAGCAGTCCGGCCAGCGCCTCGGACGACACGCCCAAAACACCGAGCGTGATGAAGCACAACACCGCGACTGCGCGCACGACGCATCGGTTCATGTAAATGCTCTTTCAGGCTGAACGCCGGCACGACGTGTCCGGCGTGATCATTCTGCTTGTCTGCAGATTGCAGACCGTGTAGATCATCGGCAGAAAGATCTCTCTCCCCCAAGCCGGTGCGCTGCTGAGTGCTGCACGGCGCGACCGGCCACCTTGTTTGTTCGTTTTCTGGTCAGGCAGGGTCAATCTACCATGAAGTTTGTGGCACCTGACAGCAAAAACTGCGCTGCGAGCGAAGGAGATTATCAATTTGAATAGCGGTAGTCCGGTCGCAATACAACCTGAAAGTTGGCTGACAGCGGGAATGAAAAAGCCTGCGCGAAAGCGCAGGCTTGGGTGCGGCATTGTCGTCACGCTGCCAGAACTGGGGTCACCGCCAGCGCACCGATGGATCCCGGCCTGTGCCGGGATGACGATGGAAACGTCACCAGACGCTGAGGCGTCAACCCAACATCAGGTAGTCTTCAACGAGGATAGGCTGAATATGTTCTGTGAAGTTCGGCAGATCCGCCAGCAGGGTCTTGCCTTCGGGGCTGGTCAGTGCCGCTTGCAGCGCCTCAGCCGAATCGAACCACAGTTCCGAGAAACCATCGTAGCCGAGCACTGGCACGGACTCCGGCGCGAGCAGGTTCACGGAATAGCGGCGCATGCCGGGCAGCTTCTTGCACAGCTCTGCGTGCACATTCAGCCAGTGATCGACGAATTGCTCATGCGTCATGCTCTGCTTGCGACGGACCATACCTAGTCGTTTGATGGCGTTTGGTTTTCTCATGGTGTTCTCCTAATGTGGGGTTGTGCCTCCGATTGGATGCTGACGCAAGAAGCGACGAATCTCGGCCAGCGTTTTTGCTGGCGCTTCTTCGGGAATGAAATGACCGCAGTTGACCGGGCCGCCGCTGACGTCCTCGGCCACCTCGCGCCAGTCTTCAAGACAGTTGAACAAACGATGCACCACACCCTTCTTGCCCCACAAGGCATGGACGGGCATCTTCAGTTTTTTGTGCAGATCGCGCCGGTCATGCACGAGATCGATGGTGCCGGCAGCACGATAGTCTTCACAGCTGGCATGAATCGCTTTGGGATCCTTGAATGCCTTCACATACTCGCGCACGGCAGCTGCGGAGAACGCTGACAGATCGAGTTCGTCGCGACCGACGCGGCCAAGAATGTTGAAAGGCACAATACCCTGCAACATCTTCTCGGGCAGCGGCGCGGGCTGCAGCATCTGGAACCAGTGATAGTAAGCGGTGGCGAAGGCGAGATTGGTGTTCTCGAACATCTTCAGGGTCGGTGAGATGTCGAGCACGGTCAGCGTCTGCACGCGCTTGCCATGGTCGCGCGCGAGGCGGTGCGCGACGCGACCGCCGCGATCGTGGCCGACCAGATGGAATTTGTCGTGACCTAGCGCGGACATCACCTCGACCATATCCTGTGCCATCGCACGTTTGGAATAATTGCTGTGATCGGGCAGACCTTTGGGCTTGGAGGAGTCACCGTAACCACGCAGGTCAGCGCAGACCACGGTGTAATCTGTCGCCAGCGCGGGCGCGACCTCATGCCAACACACCATGGTCTGCGGGTAGCCGTGCAACAGGAGCACAGGCTCGCCGCTGCCCGCTGTCACGGTGTTGATGGTGGCGCCAGAGGTCTTGATGCGGCGCTGCGTGAAGCCCTTGAAAAATGCCATGCTGGCCCTCCTCTTTATTGTTATTTATTTATTGGCGAGGCGCTGTTGGAAACACGATCATGCGTCATGGCTGATCTGTTTATCCACCCGATGCCACCAGTTTATCAGCTATTCCGCGCGGCCCCTATCACCCTCGAGCCCACGACTCGACGACGCGGCACGGACACTCACGAGAGACTGATCATCAGCCAGATCGCCAGACTGAGCAGAATGATGACCGCGCCGCTGACCACGTAAATCTGCTGGATCATCTCTTTCGTAGAAAACGGAAAACGGTCTTGCAGTGCTGGTTCCTCAGGCTCTGCGGCGGGGTGCGAGGGCTGCGGATCGGCCGCGGTTCGGGTGTGTGCTGAATCATCCATAGGGTTTGGCCTTTACCTGTGTGCGTGATGTCGCTGAGCGTATCAGAGCAGTGCCGGTGCTGACGAGGATGAAAAATAACCGGATGGACACGGCGCCTGCCACGAGCTTGCGCTACTCCGACCACCGGTTCGGATAAAAATCACAGACATTTTCGAGTACCGCCTCATTGATCTTGCCCGGCTCCACCGGTACCCAGGCGCCCAGCGCCCGAAACTCACGCACCACCCTGCCCTTGCCATCTCGCTCGGCGTAGCTGACCACTGAGCGACTGCGCATCAGATCATTGAGGCAATCATACTCATCGACCGCCAAGACCGAGCTGATGCCATCCTCTGTCTTGTCACGCATGTTCAGCAAGACACGCACCGTCACGCGCTCGCCATGACGCACCAGAGAAGAAGAATCAATGTACAACGCAAAGCGCTTTGCGACGACATCGCTCTCGCGGACGATGGGCACCCATTCAGCATGCACCGGGGCGCACCATGCGCTGAACGCTGAAAAGAGCAAGACGGCGAGGGTTCGCATTGACGTGACCTCGTAAAGCAACAATAGGCAGCGGGAAGAAAATTATCAAATAATTATTTTTATGAGTTCCTGATGGAGTGCAATCGACCTACTCTGGCAGGCCTCATGTGATGCCCCCGATTTTACTGGGCTGTGCGCCACATGGCGATGCTGGCTCGCCTGACACCGCCGAGGTATTCAGCATCTCGCTTATCGGATATTCTCATCCCGACGAGAGACTAAAACGACTTTTTTATGCTGCGTTGACTCAAGTCAATTTTTTAGGACTGATGTGCTGGCTACAATCGATCCCATGACTACACCGAGCCGCATCGATCGCATGACTGAGCTGCTAACACCGGCGCTGCTGCTGGCTGGCTGTCTCATGATCAGCCCACTGTGCCTCGCTCAGGAATCCAGGGAAGAAATCAAGTCGGCACGCTGCTCGGCGATTTTCACGATGCTTGCTGAGGCACTACCAGAAGATTCGCTTGCGCCAGTATTCCAGCGTTTCATTGGCGTGTTCAACGCGCTTTATCTGCAGGAGAAAAAGCAGCGAACCGGTCTAGCCGAGGCAGAAGATGGCGAGTCGCGACGCGCTTTTCTGCTGAGAGAATTCCGCGAGACCTATGCCTCGCGCCAGGGTGCGATGAACGAAGAAGTCATCTTGTGCGGCGCCTGGGCGGACGCTTATCTGGCCCAGGGCGACCATGTCACACATGTGCCCGTCATACCCAAACTGATACCGCCCTCGGTGCGACAGGCGTATGAAGCACTTGCAGCCAGGGCATGGGATCGCTGGCTCAGATAAAAGGGCTGATGCAGCCGGCGGCATTATTCGGTAAGCTTGACCCCTATGGGACAAACTCTCTTTGACAAATACGGCGGCGTGCCGGCGGTGACGACCATCGTCAGGGACTTCTACAAGCGCGTAATGAAACGCCCCAATTTGAGGCGTTATTTCATTGACGTCAAAATGGAAGATCTGATATTTCACCAGATCGCCTTTGTCTCCATGGCCATGGGGAAGACGCCGGCGAACTACGACGGCCGCAGCATGAGCGACGCGCATGCCGGGCTCAGGATCACCGCAGCGTCCTTCGACCTGGCGGTGGATTTGCTCAAGGATTCCCTTGTGGCGGCGGAGGTCGAACCCATGGACGTCGAGACCATCGTCCATACCGTCAACAAGCTCAAAAGTCAGATCGTCGGCCAGTAGCGCCCGCCTGCGAGTCACACTCAGCGCAGCGGCTTAAAAATTCAAAAACTCAGGCTGAATGGCCGGAGCACTTCCAGCATATTCCACAGCGCCAGCGACGCCGCGTCGGCGATGTCGGCATCACCGACCATGTGCTCGATCTGATCCACAGTGAGTCCGCCCAGCCAGCGGGCCAGAGAATCTGCCTCTGGAGGTTCAAGGTTCAGCGAGATGTCGCAAGCGCTACTCACCGTCTCCGCACGCATCGACGAGCAGGCCTGATGCAGCGGGCTGCGCAGGCAGTCAGTCGTGGCCACGCCAGGGCTGCCCGAGGGCAGCGCAGCCACCAGCTTTTCGAGCGCGAATAATTCTTCGCGGTCCAGCGTGAACGAAAAGTCATTGTTCATGGAAGCCTCGCATGCCTGCGCGCGGCACGCTGGCCGGCGAGAGAAATACAAATTCGTTAATTTTGTTGATTGCACAAGTATTTCTTCCGGGAGAGCGTATCACAGGCCTTCGGCCTCCACGGGAAAATTTTTACCCTCCGATGAACGCGCCAAGCGTTCTGCCGATGGCCTTTAGGCTTAGAATCTTTTCGATGATGCTGGCTGATAAACCCTTCTGCAGACAATAGCAAAATGAAAAAAACAAAGCACTGGTTGGTCCTCACCGCACTCATGCTGAGCAGCGTGGCCCATGCGCAAGGCGTGGATTTCATCCAACCGAAAGACGGCGACACGGTCACATCGACCTTCACCGTAAAACTTTCGGTCGATGGAAAAAAACTGTCCAAGTCAGGCGACGAGACCCCAGGCACCGGGCATCATCACCTGCTGGTGAATGCTGCGGATGTCCCTGAGCGCTACACGATTCCGCGCAATGATCAGTACAAGCACTTCGATCGCGGTCAGTCAGAGAGTCTGGTGTTCCTACCGCCGGGTAAATACACACTGACACTGCAGTTCGGCGATGGTGCGCATCGTTCTTACGGTGAGGCCTATCGTAAAAAAATCGAGATCACAGTCGTACCGGACAAGGATTGAACGCGCTGCTGCATTCCCTGCTTGGTTACGCCGGCCTGCTGGCCATTGGCTGGCTGGCCTCCGAAAACAAACGGGCGGTGGCCTGGCGAACAGTGATCAGCGCAGCCGTATTGCAATGGCTGCTCGCTCTGCTGATACTCAAGCTGCCGGCGGCGCAAGCGGTCTTTACCTCGTTCAACGGCGTGATGCTCTCGCTGGAGCAGGCCACGCGTGAAGGCACCTCACTGGTGTTTGGCTACCTCGGCGGCGCGCCCGTACCGTTTCCGGTGAACGCTGGCGCGTCCACCTTCATACTCGCGTTTCAGGCTTTGCCAATGGTGCTGGTGATGAGCGCACTCTCAGCGCTGCTGTTTTACTGGCGCTTGCTGCCGTGGCTGGTGCGGCAGTTGAGCTGGCTGCTTGAAAAAACGGCAGGCGTGGGGGGCGCGGTCAGTGTATCGACAGCGGCGAATGTCTTTCTCGGCATGGTCGAGGCACCGCTGTTCATCAAGCCGTATTTGCAAAAAGTATCGCGCGGTGAATTGTTCATCATCCTCTCCGCGGGCATGGCGGGTGTAGCCGGTTCCGTGATGGGATTGTATGCGGCCATCCTCGGCCCGCTGGTACCCAACGCGCTGGGGCACATCCTTGCCGCTTCCTTCATCAGTGCACCTGCGGCGATCGTATTTGCCAGTCTGATGGTGCCGCACACCGGCCCGGTCACGGGAAGTGAGCTGGTGGCGGCAGAAAGCGACCCTGGCGCGATCTCGGCGATTTATCGGGGCACCTCGGAGGGGCTGTCGCTGCTGTTGAACATCATCGCATCGCTGATCGTCGCCGTCGCGCTGCTGGCCATCATCAATCAGCTGCTCGGCGCTCTGCCGCACGAAGGCGATGCCTGGTCGCTGCAACGGCTGCTGGGCTGGCTGCTGAGGCCGCTGGCCTGGCTGGCTGGCATCCCATGGTCAGAAGCGAGCACGGCAGGCTCACTGCTGGGCACGAAAACCATCCTCAACGAACTGGTCGCCTACCTCGATCTGGCTCACCTGCCGGACGAGGCGTTGTCGCCACGCAGCCGGCTGATCATGACCTACGCGCTCTGCGGTTTCGCCAATATCGGCAGTCTGGGCATCATGATCGGTGGCCTGAGCGCCATGGTTCCCGCCCGGCGCGCCGACATCCTGGCGCTCTCACCTCGCACCCTGCTGTCG
Organism: Oxalobacteraceae bacterium; assembly: GCA_046090895.1. Classification (GTDB taxonomy): domain Bacteria; phylum Pseudomonadota; class Gammaproteobacteria; order Burkholderiales; family Burkholderiaceae_D; genus Pernthalerella. The sequence continues at coordinate 36,786 of JBJTAS010000067.1, forward strand.
GGCACCCTGGCTACGCTGTCATGTGGCGCCATCGTGGGTGTGATCGATCTGGCCGGCGCCTGACCCTGCTTCCCTTCTCCGCGCCCGTCTTTACGCGAGCACCGTCCGCCAACGCGGGCGCGCTTGACCTAAGTCAATAAATTTCCATGAGGCAAATGGTAAAAACACTTCCTCAACCAGAGTTTTACCTTTTCCGCTAACCAATTGCCGCCTCAGAGAAGACATGAACACCGTTGCCGATGCCATACAGACCATTGAGCTGCACAAGCTCGAGGTCGACACCAAGCTACCGATTTTTCACTGCAGCCTGAATCCGTATCCTGACGTGCTGCGTCTTGCGCGCGAAGGGATAGACGATGTGCGCCAGATACATCCCGACAGTACGCCGTCGAATGTGCGCGCGATCTACATGAGTCCGTGGAAAAGTCACCTGATCAGCCCGAAATTCAATCCGCTGCTGGATGTGACCGCAGCACTGGCGACCCGAGTGTCACGCGAATTCCTGCAGGCTGATCTGGCCGCCCTGAATATGGTGCTGCGGCCCACCGATTGCTGGGGCGTGATCTATGAGGCGTCGGACCAGACCCTGCTGCATCACCACTTCCCCTCGGATCTGGTGGCGGTCGCTTATCTGGAAGCCAATGAGCATTGCGCACCCATCGTGTTCGCCAACTCGCTGGTGGTCAAGCCAGTGCCCGGCTCGCTGGTGATTTTCCCGGGCATATTGCTGCATCATGTACCGGAGAACTTTGATAATCGCGTGATCGTTGCCATGAATTTCCAGAAATTCCCGAACCTGCCTAACTTCCACGCCAACCAGGTCGGCAGCATCACCTACTGATCTCCCGACGGCGCAGCATGGCTCAGGCGTGCCGTACAATGCGTCGCACCGATGCATTGACCGAGCGACGGCACGCCTATGTTCCGAACCATTCTGATCGCCTACGATGGCACCCGCGACACGTACTGTGCGGTGCGCCGGGGCATGCAGCTGCCCAGTAACAGCGAGACACGCATTCATCTGGTGTGCGTGGTTGAACGCACGCTCTTCGAGCACCTCGCCGATTATTTCCGGCTGAGCGAGCCGCGTCGGGAAGCGCATCCCGAATTACAACGGCTCAACGGCAAGCTCGATACCGCTGTCGATGATCTGACGTCCTTCCACCAGCACGTGAGCAAGCATCTGAAATTTGGTGATCCGCTGGAAGAAATAGAAAAAATGATCCGTGAACTGCATCCGGATCTGATCATCGTCGGCCACTCGAAGAAAGTCCCGCGCGTGGCCGGACTGGGCGGCAAGATGATCGATATCAGGCTCGCTGAGCGCGTGCACTGCAATTTGCTGATCGCCTCAGACTGAGATACGGTCTCACTGGCCCACCTCCTCTTTGCACTGTTTCTGGAACAGTTCACGGCTATCGAGCAGTTCTGCGTAATTCGCTTCAGGATGATCTTTCTTGTATTGGCTCTGGCGATCCTCGACGCAGCGATCAAACTGGCTGCCGCAGGACGCCAGCATCACGACGCCTATCAGGGCAAGAATCCGGCAGCCGTGCTTCATGATGTCACCTCCGTCAGTGTCATGACTTGTCCATTGATGTGATGCAAACCGATTCGCTGCGCTGCCCACACAAAAAACCCGCCGGGCCAGATGGCGCGGCGGGCAGCTTCCCCACGAAGTAACAATTTACTGGCGCTGAATCGACGCCAGGAATTTAACGATATTGCGAATGTCGGCATCGGAGATCGTGCCACCCCAGGTCGGCATGCCCAGCTCGGGGCGACCGTTGGTGATCGTGGTGTGCGCGACTTCCTGCCACTTGTCGGTATAGCGCTTGGACAGCTTGCGCAGATCACGCTCCTGCTGAGGACTGGCACCATTCTGACCGTGACAGTGCGAGCAGCGGCTGTTGAACATGGCCTTGACTTCTTCCATGTCGACATCGGCCACCTTGATCATGTTTGCCTTGAGATCAGCCTGGCCGCCGGTCAGCGTCATCTTGCTGACACCCTTGTCGCTGAATTTCTTGATACCTGCCTGCGCCGTGCCAACGGCTACTTGCTCCGTGATGCTGTTCCACGAGCCCTTCGCATCCAGCACCACGGGTGCAGTCTGCGGGAAGCCATATTTCTTTTGCAGCTTCTTGATCTCGGGCTGCAGCTCGGTCAGCGCCTGATCGATTTTTTCTTTCAGCTCAGGCTTACCCTTGGCCACCGCCACAGCCACCTGGCCGTTGAGGCCATGGCCAGCTACCGGCGTGATCTTCCAGCGGCTCTGGAATTTGCTCTGGTTGTCGAAGCCTGCGCTCGGACCCCAGAGAATAGCCGCGTCGATCTCGCCCTTGGCGAGCGCGGCAAAGATCTCATCCTGGTCGCGATAGTTGCGCGGTTCATAGCCCTCTTCAGAGGACAGCAGGATATGCGGGGTAGAACCATGCTGCACACCAACGCGCTTGCCTTTGAGGTCTTCGAGCGCGCCGAACTTCAGAGATGCCGGCCCCACCACTGCATAGCCGACATCGAGGAATGAGTGGCTCTTTTCCGCGCCCCTGACCTTGTAGTCAGCGCTCGCGGGAAGAGCGAAATAAGCGTCGCAGCTGTCCATGGTGTTGCGGACAGCGCGACGCTGGTTGTGAGTCAACCACCACACATACTCAACGGAGGTGCCCAAGCGCTTGCCAACCATTTCAGCCAGTTCGATATAGAGCCCCTTGTCGGAGCCTTCGGCCTTGCTGAATGGCAGGTTGTCAGGGTCAGAGCAGACTTTCAGTGTGTCTGCAGAGGCCGCCGACATCGTCAAGAGGCCAGCAAAAACGAATGCCGTCTTTAACGCGGACCTGTCAGGTGTCACAAGAAACTTGGGCATTGCATCAACTCCGGTGATTAGTTAAGACCAAATACGTACAGCGTGCCGCCTTCGGGGCTGGCATTGACCATCTTCTCGCCGAGCTCGCCCAGGAAGGCAGGGATCGACTGAGTACGGCCAGACACCACCGCCACATACTGCTTGCCATCGATGACGTAGCTCATCGCGCCCGCAGTGATACCGGAGCCGGTGTTGAACTTCCACAGCTCTTTGCCGGACTTGGCATCGAGTGCGCGGAACATACCTTTGATGTCACCCGAGAACACCAGGCCACCTGCGGTCGTCATGGTGCCGCCGTTGAAAGGCAGTTGATCCTTGTTGAACCAGACTTGCTGCTGCTTCACAGGATCCCAGGCCTTCAGACCGCCGCCATGGCCACCAGGGCCGAGCTTGCCGAGGTCGAAGTTCACGGACAGATAGAACTGGCCGCGCTTGTAGTCTTCCTGAACCGCTTCCATGTCCATGCACAGGTTCATGGTCGGGATGTAGACCAGGCCGGTGTCCTTGTTGTAGCTCATCGGCATCCAGTTCTTGCCACCGATCAGGTTCGGGCAGACATTGACGGCCTTGCGCTTGAAGCTAGGACGGAACGTGTTGTCCGGTGCTTCGATCGGCATGCAGGTCTTCAGATCGACGCCAGTGGCCCAGTTCACGCCATCAACGAACTGTTTGGCCGACAGCACCTTGCCGTTCGCACGATCAATGACGTAGAAGAAGCCGTTACGGTTCGCCGTCATAATGACTGGAACAGTCTTGCCGTCGAATGGCAGGTCAGCAAACACCAACTCGTTGACGCCGTCATAGTCCCATGCGTCATGTGGTGTGTACTGATAGTGCCACTGGATCTGACCGGTGTTGGCGTTCAGAGCAACAACCGATGCGGTGTACAGGTTGCTGTACTTGCCGACGTCGGAGATGCCGTCAAAACCAACACAGGAATAGTTATTACCGGTGATAGAAAGCTGGTTGAATTAACAGCTACTGTTTTGGCCAAGATGCGTGAAAAAGAAACTGCTCGCAAATGAAGCCAAATCTACGCTTGCCCAGAGTAAAATGCCGTGTGTTTAACGCAAATTTGGCTCTTTCGTCGAAAAAGTTGTAAAACGCAACTTTTAGGTCTATTACACGAATTATTACACGAAGGTCAATTTTTATAGTACCCCATTGATTTTAAAGGGTTTTTGACGAGCCTGGCTTTCTGTTAATCCGCAGGTCCCTGGTTCGAGTCCAGGTCGGGGAGCCAGAATTCCCTTTTAAAAGCAAGCACTTAGAGCTTGCTTTTAATTTAACTTATCAATTACACGGTTATTACA